>CAUJHG010000032.1 GCA_963204785.1 Pseudomonadota bacterium
AACACACTTTGAAAAAACAACAACTTACGCGAAAAACGGAGCCCGAAGTACCTGAAGCGAGCCCGGGGATTACGTGGAGGGAGTAGCTGGTGCCACTAGCCCGAACCTTGCGGCCGCCTCCCTCCAAGCGGCATCCTGCACAGCAATGGCAGGCACGCCCTCCAGTTGTACGACCATGGTGTTCTTGCCATTGTGTAAGCGCAGGTCATACCCAGGTTCGCCGCGCGCTGACCATACCTGCAGCACCTGCCCACTCCCACAACGCACAAGAGCAAGCGCCCACAGCGCGTCTCTGACCTCGGCGCTCACACTCCCTACGAAGACAGTGCTTGTCACCGGTGTGAGCCATCTGGTGAGCTCTCCACGAAGGCCAACAGGAACTGCCTCAAGAACCATCACCAGCATGCTGTACCCCACCTGATACGTTGCCTGACGGATCCCAGAGGTCCCCTGGGACTGCGCCATCGAGATCCTGGAGCAGTTGCTGCGCAGCCTGCACTTCGCTCCCGGGCGACGGGGGGCCAAAGAGTCGCACCAGCGACCGGCTCAACTGGTCGAGCAGGCGCGCTTCCATGGCACGCCGCCGGAAGATCTCGCGCGCCCGACTCTCCACCTTCGGAACCGTCGACGACGCCGCCTCGAAGGCCGCCGGCACGCTGGTGGTCATCTTGTAGACATCGGCGAGGTCGTAGATGAAAGAGAGTTGCTTGCCCGTGTGAATAAACCCGAGTCCCGGGCTGTATCCCAGCGCGTGGACGGCGGACAAGGTCACAGCATACAGGGCGGCGTTCGATGCAGAGACCGCCCGGTTGACAGGGTCGGCAGATGACCAGTCGTTCGACCGGTACGCACGACCGGTCCACTCGACCCCATGCTGCTGCGCCAGGTCTCGGTAGGCATCGCGTACCCGGGCCCCCTCGCGGCCACGTATCTGCTGCAGCGTCATGGACGCTGGCAATGGGTCCTGGAAGCGCATTTCATAGAGCAGGCGGACCGTTGCCATGCGCCTTGCCGGTTCTGCCCAAGCCAGACATTGGCGCTCGAGCCCCGCGCTGCTACGCGTCTTGTTCTGTCCCGCTGCGTAGTGTCGAAGCCCATCCTCGCCTACCCAGACGACCACGCAGCCGGCACCGGAAAGAACCTGTACCGCCGCGTGCGTGATACGTGTGCCCGGGCCGAGCATCAGCGTGCTGAGATTCGCAGCGGGAAGTGACACGCGGCCTTCCGCAGTAAACGCCGCCACCGACTGGTCCTCCTTCTCGATCACAGCATGCTCGAGGTAGAGGAAACTCAGGCTGTCCGTAAATCGGGCCAGCGTCCTGAGGTTGGCAGTTGCCATCAGTCGATCGGGGCCAGCGACAACAGGCCCAGCCCCATCATCTTCGAGTGACCGATACCGCTTGCCAGCGCGGCAACCAAAGCGCCCGGGTTCTCGACACGCGCCCGACCCTCAAACTGCGCGGCACAGACAACCACCGCAGCACCCTCGCCCTTGCGCCGATTCCCCACGAGACGATTGCTCGAAACCGCCTCCACTTTGACGTCCGAAAGCCCGCTCTTGACTGCCTGGCGGTCGAACCACGCCAACTGCTCCGCTTCGGTCCAGAGACCGAGGCGTTTGCCCGCTCGGGTGACTGTCGGATTGCACCGAATCCGGAATGCAATGCGCCGGTCTGGTTTCAGGGCTTCGACAGGGCTCCAATTTCGCGTGTCTTTTCGCAGGATCCAGGCTGGGACCTCACGCTCGAACGCCCCCCACCTGCCACCACTAGGTGACTGCACCAACAGAACTGGGGGCTGATCTGCACGGGTCTGTTCGAGCCGCCACAGGAACTTCTCCGGCGTTGCGCGAGAGTCGGCACAAAAGGCACGTGTCAAGGTGCTATGCATCTGGTAAGGGTCGGCAATATCCCGTCGGACGCCGGCGTTGCCGATGTTCAAGACGATGCGTGCGAGTTCCATTCGATGACCTCGGTGCGGACGCGACGCGAAGCGAACCGTCTGTCCGCGAAACTTCCAACAGGTTGATCCGGCCTGGATTGCGGCCCATCTGGGTCCTCGATGACCATCCGAACGCGCGTCGACACATCCGCGCCTGGAAGTGGCTCTGCCGCCACTAGGGCGCTCTCCAGAGGCGCATCGACGAGCCCGCCCGGCATCGATAGCGGCATGCCAGGGAGGCAAGCCTTCCTTCCCAGGAACACAGGCCATACAGGGTCGGCAAGAGCTTTGTGGATCGTCGAGAGTAGCGCGGTGTCTCCTTCGAGCCCCGCGAGGAATGCGGCGTCCGCCAGATACCAGCGGTTGCTCAACACAGTGTCGACGGCTTTGGTTCCGGCTGAGGCCACATCAAGTGCCGTGTGGTAGTCCCGCAGCAGCACGCCCGGCCGGTCAACCCGGACTCCGAACCTCAGCGCCGACAGGTCGTCGATCGGCTCAGTGCGGTCGCGCCCCAGCGCGGCGCAGATCAGACCGAGAACACCGCTCTTGCTGGGCTCCTGAGCGGTCAGCCGCTCGCCGAACCGGGCGTCCACGCTCCAGGACTGCAGTGGTCCCACCAACGGGATCAGCAACGTGCTGATCATGTGGCGTACACCGACTTGACCTGTGCCGTCAGCCCGTCGAGCAACTCGGCCATCGATGCCTTGCGCTCTCCTTGCCACGCATCAGTCAGATCCAGCGCCGACATGTGGGCGCTCACACCATAGGCGCTCGCGTAGCGGCCGAGGGTCTGCTCCAGGCGGCAGACCGAAGCGGCGGTGATGCCGGCCTCATGCTCACCAGGGTGAACTGGCTTCTCGAACGCATTGGCCAGGTTCATCGGCATCCCGGTGCGGACGCCGACCGCCACGAATGCAGGCGGGTTGTGTGCTGCGAACGTGTTCTGTTTGCCCGTGGGCACCGCCTCGATCATGGACTGGGCGAAGGCCCGGACCCCCTTGGCTGCAAGCTCCCGGTCGCCGCCCAGGTTTCGGGCGAGCAGGTCCAGATTGACCACCGCGTAGCGGTAATAGCAGGAGGAGTTGAACTCGACCGTTCCGAGCATCCCGGAGACGGCCTCGTCTGCCTGCACGAAATCATCCACCGCAGTAAAGAAGTCAAAGTCCCGATCGACCCGGTGAGTACTGATCGCATGCGCCACCTGGGCTGCAGCGTCGACGTTGAAGTCCTTGCGATCGGCGAGCATCCGACCGAAGAGCGCCACGTCAATCGACGGCGAACCAATGCAGGCCTCGAGGGCCGCCTTTGCGTCCCTGCCCGGTTTTCCCTTGGCGAATTCGTCGTAGTGGGCATCGATCGCTGCGGCGAGGGCCGCGATCTCACGGTTGCCAAGGAACAGCAGGTATTCGCTCTGCAGTTGGCCGTCCTGCTTCCTCTTCTTGAGTTTCAGACTGACTTCGGCGAATGCCGTCTCGATGGCCTTCTCGTAGTCTGCGCGGCCACGCTCGACGAGCAACTCCGAGATCCGTCCGGCGACATTACGCGTTCGGGTTGCAACCTCGGTCTGGTCGAGAAGCTCGGCGCGGGAGAAATGCAGGCGCGAGGCGCGCTTCATGCACTGGCTGCTGATACGCGACCGGCGGACCCCGCCGAACACGGCATCCTTGGGCGCACCGGTGTCATCCCGGTTCAAGTTGCTGGGGGCGAAGTTCTGCAACACGTGAATCTCGACGATGCTGGACACGATGGATTTCTCCTCAATCAAGTGTTGTTCGAATCAGGCGCTGACGGCGGTGGGTTCGCCGGGCTCACGTGGTGGTCTGTGCTGCCAGTACATGCGGGCCCACCTTCGCTGGACATGGCGCGCAGGGGTCTCCCAATGGAGCAAGTCGTTCAGCAACTCCGACCAGTCGATGGCGATGCTCGATGATGCGGTCAAGGCAACTGCATGCCGTAGCCGCCATACCAACTCGTCGCTGTCGGCGTCGAGTAACGCCACGAATCGTGACTCCACGCTGCTGCTGCCGGACTCTCGTGCGACCCGCTCCATCGCCGTTGCCAGGGCGATCGGTGGCCCGGATTCGTGCCGCTGCGCACTCGCCCAGAGCCCCGCAGCGAGGTAGACGGTGCGCCGATCCCGCTCGGACAATCCTCGCGCGAACGGTTCGACCAACGGAAATGCGGCAGCAAACATTCCGGGATCAAAACTGAGACTGCGACGCAGTGTCGAGACGACCGCCGTGTCTGCCTCGGCGCGGCGGGCGAGGTACTCGAAGAAGGCGTGTGTATTCATGTAGCACCTCAGGTCTTAGACGCCTTGGCAACGGCGACGTGGAGTCTGGCGGACGCCTTCGCCTGCGCGGCAAGCGCCCGTGCATCGTCGCCGAGCAGCGCCGCGGCGACATTCCAGCATTGCAACGTGGCCGCACGGACGTCCTGATGCCAGGCAGAGAGACATTCGTCCGGTGGGTCACCCCGTCCGAGGCGCTCTGCAAAGGCCCAGAAGCGAACTTCGAGCGCCGCCCAGTACCGGGCGAGGCCATTGAGTTCGCGCACGAGCGCCTTCACATCCCCGTCCGCGGGCTTTCGATCCGAGCCTAGGGAAATCCACTCCCTGCACAGATCCATCATCGCCCCGTAGAGCGTCTGGCTGACCTCCTGCGCGCGCTTGATCGCGGCGTCGAGCCGGCTTGCGACGACGCTGCCCGGCTGCAGGATCGACGGCGAGACACGCCGCTCCTCGAGCCGCCAGAGAACGATCTTGGCCTGGTCTGGCAATAGGCCACCGGCCGCGAGTTCCAGCGGAGAGTAGTCGTCCCGTGCAGCACGAATCTCGATCGCGTGCGAGATCACCCTGGGCGGCGACCCGCCACCTTCGCCTGCAAGCGCCGACAGGTCCCGCCAGAACGCACGCTCGGGATCGAGATAGACCGGGTGGGGAGATTCCTTTCCGGGCACCATCGTGGACATCGGATCGGGTACCGGGTCTTCTGAGAGATTCAGGCCCTCTGCATACAGAGCTCCTGGTACCTGACCCCTGGCGTCGGGCTGTAGCAGCACCGCGCGCGTTAGCCACGAGTACCGCTGGGCAGGTCCCTTCGCGACGAGTGCCGGGGGGGCCTTGAGTGTCTCGATCGTGGGTGGGTCGGATTCCCACGCTGGCAGGTCGCTCCCATACTCCGATTGGGCTTGGGGCACGAGCCCCAGGGCGAGCGTTTCCTGCAGGCTCCGACCTAGCGGAAGTACCACCTGTATCGCGCAGGCTGGCCCGCGCGTACCAGATGTGCGGAGCGCCTTGACGAGGCCGCCTGGTGTGAACTGCTGGTGCGCCACGAGAAGTCGCGCCGCCTGCGCAGGGTCGACGACGCCAGGGTGCTCGTCCAGAGAGTGATCGAACAGGAGCTTGGCGTTGCCGGAGGAGCGGTCCAGGGCCAGTTGGGTCCAGGGCTTTGCCGAGAGGGTGCCTACGGTCGTCAGGGCCGGCACCTGCATGAAGGGATGCGCTTGATCGAACAGTTCGAACCGATGCGCCCAACGCTCCAGGTACTCCTGAATCTTTTCCGACGGCCACCTGTCGAGCAGCGACTCCCTCTGCGCAGGCGCCCCTGCTCCAATCGCTCGATGGCAGACGGCAAGCAGCAGGCGATGCAACGCAAAGAACTCGGTCGGCACCGTCGTAGCCAATCCGGAGAACGCCGACGGATGCACGAGGAGTTCACGTAGCGAAGCCAGGCGGACCGGACCGCCGGCCTCAGCGACCGGTATCCAAGGGGACTCGACCAGATTGAAACCCGGTCGGCTTGTCGGGTCAGTCATCGGCTTCTCCTCGTTTCGACTCGTAGCGAACGACCAGACCGAGGGCGGCGTCCAGTCGCACGAAAAGTGGGGGGATGCTCAGTCGGCCTTCGGAGGTGAGGATGAGTGCTCGAAAACCGGCGAGCGCGCTGTGCTTGTCCCAACCGGCAGGCGCATCGACCGTGTCGAGGTGTTGAAGCAGTCGGTGGTGGCTGACGCGCAAGTACCGTGCGCCGAGTCGGCGCGCCACATCCGCGGGCACAGCCTCACCGTCACTCCAGTCCGGCGCATCACCAAGTACCGAGTAGCCACCCTCAACCCGATATATCGGCACGCAGGCCATGGAGCGATCGCCGAGCCGGGTACCGAAGCGCGCCATCCCGTTACCGGCCGCGTCGTCATCCATCGGAACGGTCGACGAGGGGCCGCTCCACTCGTGAGGATCGGCGAGCGCAGCCTTCTCCGCGAGGGATGACTGATACGCTGCCTGTGCCTCCGACTCCCGTCGAGCCTCCTCGTGGGCAGCGGCAACGTCGGGAGCGCACTGAGCGATCTGCTGCTCCCCGTACACCCACTGGACGGCACGATCGATGTCCTCGGGTAGGTCGAGGGCCTCTCTTGAGGCTAGCCACCATGCCGTCCGCAGCACGGGGAACCGATCATAGATGCCCCTCGTAATGGCCTCTGGAGGGAGCTCCTCCGGTCGGCTGTTGAGGCCGCTGATGTAGGCGGTGGGGGTCTCGAAGCCGGACGGACGGACGCGAGCGTGTCGATGGATTCGGCCGATGCGCTGCAGGATCAGATCGACGGGTGCGATGTCGCTGATGAGGACGTCGAAGTCGACGTCGAGCGACTGCTCGGCAACCTGCGTCGCCACGAGGATCCACCCAGCGCGCCCTGAGCCTGCGACACCGAACCGATCCAGGACGGACTTCTCGATGTCCAACCTCTCCGACATCGGGAATCTCGCATGGAACAGCATGACGTGGGCGCCGGCCAAGGCAATGCGCTCGTATAGGCTCTGCGCTCGTGCAACCTTGTTCACGATGACAAGCACGCAGGCGCCATGCTTCGCCATGTCGATCGACCTTCCGGTGATCGCCTCGATCTCTGAACTGAAGGGCTTGATGGCCACCCGGGCGCGCTGCCGTGCCGCAAAGTGCACGGCTCGCTCCTCCCCCTCGGCAACGACAGTGATGCGCGGGTACGGAGGGGGACTGGCAAGCGGGACTGCCGCTATCTGACGGAGCAGCGCCTCACGCCGTCGGCTGGGGAGCGTCGCGCTCATGAGGACCACGCTGCTGCCGGACGCGATCAGCCAGACCACGAGCCGCTCAATCAGACCGCCGGTATACGTGTCGTAGGCATGCACCTCGTCGAAAACCACATTCCGATCCGCGAGCCCAAAGTGACGAACGAAGTGGTGCTTGGCGTTCAAGACCGACACGAGCGCCTGGTCCACGGTGCCGACCGCATTCGCAGCCAGCATCGTTCGCTTCGATCCCGCGAGCCAACTGCTCGCAGCGACTGTCGCGTCCGAGCCGCCGAAGCCAATCTCACGCAGCCTGAGTTCCGTCTGCTCGATGCTCGCCGAGCCGTGCGCGAGTTGAATCTGGGCACGGTTGCGCAGGCCGAGTCGGTCTAGGTAACCGACGACCCTGCCGAACAACGCATTGCTGGTCGCCTGCGTGGGCATCGCCAGGTAGAGGCCCCGGCTGTTCCCCCGGGTGTTCAGCCACGCATCTACTGCGAACGCTGCCTCGGTCTTGCCCTCTCCCATCGGCGCCTCGATCACGACAAGTACTGGGCCGCTCGGAAGGTCCTCCAGTAGAGTGATCACGGCTTCCTGAAGGGCCCGCGGAGTCGCACCGACTGGAAGGGCCGCGGCTAGGGCGTCACTGGTGGATCGGACTCTCGATCCACCGGAGGATGCAAGGCCACATTCCAGAAGGGCCGCGCGGGCCGCGGTCTTGCTCTGCTCGAACCAGTCGGCCAGGTCGACGCGCGCACGGGAGTGCGGGAAGAATCGTTCGCTCGACCCGATCCAATCCGCTACGGAGCAAAGCCCTGCCAGCCACAGGTAGAGATCCGCACGTACGGTGGCATTCGCGTCGATGGCTGGCGCCCCGCTGGCCCCGAGGACGCCTACCACCGCATCAAACAGTCCCGCATGCGAGGCCTCCCATGAGGTCGCCAGCGGGAATCGAGCATGTGCCGCGTGCTCGGTGCTCGGGATCGGGAAACCGTGGTGAGCCGCCACGGCGTCGGCCAGCAGGGCAGCGTCGGGCCTTGGAATATCGCGAGATTGAAGGAGCCTTCTCAGGAAGAAGGACGTGCCGGCATCGTGGCGGTCTGGTGCGCCGATGGGGAAGTCGTAGCCGGCCAAGGCCACCCGGTCGCGACCTTCTGGCCACTTGACTTGGAATCCAGGGGTTGCCTTGCCGAGGTCGTGGCAGCCAATCAGAGCCGCGAACCAAGCCCTCGCATCCGCAATCTCCATTGAAATCTGGCTAGCGCGGCGCGCGATCGCCGACGCTGGCAATTCATCCATCAGGACCCACGCGACGGACGCCACATCCAGCATATGCCGAATCAGCGGCAATCCGCCGGCGGACGAACTCTTTGCCCATAGGCACTCCAGATCTGGAGTCATCGTGATACTGATCGATGCCACGCTGCGGATTCAGGCTGCCGCTACAGGATCACCGGGGCCCGGCTGAAGGAAACCCGTTGTGCAATGCAGTACTGGACGAAACGGAGATTCATTGCATGCCCCCTCAACACGGACGCACTCACCAAGAGGTCGTCGCAGATGCAATCCTGCTTGAGGATGAGCCGTCCGGGGCTCACCAGATGAGCTTAACTGAGACGCAGTGCTCAACCGGAACGTGGTGTAGGCATCGCTCGGACCGATGACTCGAACTGCGCGCACCGACGCGAGTTCGAGAGACTCACGGCCAGCACGCGACCGGTGATCATGCCGCGCGGGGCGGTAAGCTCCGCGCTATCAGCGCTGCGGACGATTTGGTGCCGTCGGGGCACACTGGCCCTTAACGCGATGAAGAAGTGTGCGACAGCGAGTGCGGCTGCAGGCGCCTCTCACCGACGGTTTGCCACACTTTTGCCACACGAAAACGAAAAAGGCACCGCTGGGGTGCCGTATCTCGTTGATTTCGCTTGGTGCAGATGGTGGGCGGCGCAGGGTTCGAACCTGCGACCCCTGCCGTGTGAAGGCAGTGCTCTACCGCTGAGCTAGCCGCCCCGCAAGCGAAGCGAGGAGTGTAGCACAGCGCGCCCGGTTGTCGATGCAAGCCCGGCGGGCGTAGTCTGTTCGCACCGGGGGCTGCGGTCCGGGTCGTCACTGTCCGGGGCGCGTTGCGCACCGACGCCGCCCACGGCTGACGGCAGGCCAGCAGGGCGCCCGGGAAGCTCAGCCCCAAGTCGGGTGCGGAGTCAAGTGGGCACTACCGGTAGTGTTCAAGGCGTCCGCGGCGCGTATACTTAGTGTCCGCGTCCGGCGTTCGCGCCGAGCATCGCCTGCAGTTCCGGCAACGCCGCCACCCCCGCAATCCACCGAGAACACCCCCGCCGCCCATGAAGATCGAGAACATCCTCACCGCCCTGCCCGAGCAGGAAGTCACCATCGACGTGCTGATCGAGAAGTACGCGAAGGGAGACGAGCGCACGCCCCACGAGATCCGCGAGCGGGTCGCCAGGGCGCTGGCCTCGGTGGAGAAGGTCGAGGAGCAGGAGCGCTGGGCCAGGGAGTTCCTCTGGGCGATGGAGAACGGCTTCATCCCTGCGGGGCGCATCAACTCGGCCGCCGGCACCGAGCTGAAGGCCACGCTGATCAACTGCTTCGTCCAGCCCATCGGCGATGCGGTCTGGGGCTATGCCGACGACGGCACGCCGGGCATCTACGCGGCGCTGCAGGAGGCCGCCGAGACGATGCGTCGCGGCGGCGGCGTGGGCTACGACTTCTCCGCGATCCGTCCGCGGGGGGCGCTGGTCAAGGGCACGCACTCGCGGGCCTCGGGGCCGGTGTCCTACATGCGGGTGTTCGACAAGTCCTGCGAGACCCTCGAGTCCGCGGGCTCGCGTCGTGGCGCGCAGATGGGGGTGCTGCGCGTGGACCACCCGGACATCGAGGAGTTCGTGCACGCCAAGCGCGACGGCTCCCTGTCCAACTTCAACATGTCGGTGGCGGTCACCGACGAGTTCATGCGCGCGGTGGAGGCCGACGCCGAGTTCGAGCTGGTCCACGAGGTGCAGCCCTTCGATGCGGCCGCCGCGGGGGCGGTGCCGCGCGCCGACGGCAGGTGGGTCTACCGCAGCATCCGGGCACGCGAGCTGTGGGACCAGGTGATGCGCTCCACCTACAACCACGCCGAGCCGGGCGTGATCTTCATCGACAAGGTCAATTCGGACAACAACCTCGGCTACATCGAGACGATCGCCGCGAGCAACCCCTGCGGCGAGCAGTTCCTGCCGCCCTACGGCTGCTGCGACCTGGGCAGCCTGAACCTCACGCGCTTCATCGCGGACCCCTTCGGCGAGCGCCCGTCCTTCGACTTCGAGCGCTTCCGCAAGGTCACCGCGGTGTCGATCCGCGCGCTGGACAACGTGCTCGACCTCACGCTGTGGCCGCTGCCCCAGCAGGACCGCGAGGCCAAGCAGAAGCGCCGCGTGGGGCTGGGCTTCACCGGGCTGGGCAATGCGCTGACCATGCTCGAGCTGCGCTACGACGCGCCCGAGGCGCGCGCCTTCGCCGCGAAGGTTGCCGAGACCATGCGCGACGCCGCCTACGAGACCTCGGTCGAGCTCGCCCGGGAGCGCGGCGCCTTCCCGCTGTTCGACGCCGACGGCTACCTGGCCGAGCCGCACGCGGCGTCGCGGCTGCCCGCCAGGCTCAAGGCCGAGATCCGCAAGCACGGCATCCGCAACTCGCACCTGATGTCGATCGCGCCCACGGGCACGATCTCGATCGCGTTCGCGGGCAACGCCTCGGGCGGGATCGAGCCGGCCTTCTCCTGGAGCTACACGCGCAAGAAGCGCATGCCCGACGGCAGCAAGCGCGAGTACGAGGTCGAGGACTTCGCCTACCGGCTCTACCGCCACATGGGCGGCAATCCCGCGGCGCTGCCCGAGTACTTCACTTCGGCGATGCAGATCAGCGCGCTCGACCACATGCGCATGAGCGCGGCGGTCCAGCCCTTCGTCGACTCGGCCATCAGCAAGACGGTCAACGTCGCCGAGGACTATCCCTACGAGGAGTTCAAGGCGCTCTACCTCGAGGCCTGGAAGGCCGGGCTCAAGGGCATCACCACCTACCGCCCGAACGCCGTCATCGGTTCGGTGCTGTCGGTGGGCAGCACCGTGGCCCCGGACATCCCGCAGGAGTTCGCCGAGGACGCCAACCGCCGCCTGACGCTGGACAAGGTGCCGCAGCCGGCGCTGTCCTCGCTGCGCTGGCCGGGGCGCCCGAAGCTGCCGGCGGGCAACCTGGCCTGGTCCTACATGGTGGAATCCACCGATGGGCGCGCGTCCTTCTGCATCTTCATCGGCCAGACCGACGAGCCGATCACGCGGCGCGACGGCAGCATCGCCACGCGCAGCGTCGCCTTCGAGACCTGGGTCAACGGCAACGAACAGCCGCGAGGCCTGGGCGCGATCGCCAAGGCGCTGTCGATGGACATGCGCTCCAACGACCGCGCCTGGCTCAAGCTCAAGCTCGACGTGCTCGCGCGCACCCGCGACGAGAAGCCGCTGCAGCTCGTGCTGCCGCCGGGCGGCGAGCTGGCCTTCAAGCCGGGCGTGGTCGCCGCCTTCGCCGAGATCGTGCGCTTCCGCTGCGAGGAGCTGGGCCTGTTCGACGCCCTCGAGGAGCAGCCCACGCCGATGATCGACGCGATGATGTTCAGGTCGGAGCCCAAGTCCGGTCCGCTCGGCACGCTCTCGTGGACGGCGGACATCGCCAACGCCGCCACCGAGGACGACTTCGTGCTGGGCGTCAAGGAGCTGCAGCTGCCCGACGGCTCGCGGCGTCCCTACTCGATCTGGCTGGCCGGCGACTATCCCCGGGTGCTCGACGGGCTGTGCAAGCTGCTGTCGCTGGACATGCGCGTGATCGACGTCAACTGGATCGGACTGAAGCTGCGCAAGCTGCTCAGCTTCGGCGAGCTCAACGGCGCCTTCTGGGCGCAGGTTCCGGGCGAGCAGCGCCAGCAGGTCTGGCCGAGCACGGTGGCCTACGTGGCGGCGCTGATCCTGCACCGCTACAAGGTGCTGGGCCTGCTCGACTCCGAGGGCAGGGCGATCGGCGGCGCCGGCGCGCTGGCGATCCCGGAGGCTTCGCCCACCGGCCAACCGCAGCAGACGATCATCGCCGGGATGGCCTGCCCGTCCTGCGGCGCGCACGCCTACATCAAGAAGGACGGCTGCATGTTCTGCACCGCCTGCGGCCATCAGGGGGAGTGCGGCTGAGCTGCGGCGCTGCGCGGCGTCGCGCAGCGCAGCTTCCGGAACGGCGCCCCCACGCCGGGACGCCGCGCTGTGTGCCGGGCTGCGCCAGAATCCGCGTGTGATCGCGCGGCGGCCCGCGGCGCGCACCTCGACGCCGGCGCGGCCGGCTCACGGAGACTCCGAATGACCCTGAAGATCCACGGCATCGCCGCCTCGCGCGCGGTGCGCCCCCTCTGGCTGCTCGAGGAGCTCGGCGTGCCCTACGAGCACGTCTCCCAGACCTATCTGGGCGGTGCGACGCGCACGCCGGAGTTCCTCGCGCTGAACCCCAACGGTCACATCCCGGTGCTCGAGGACGACGGCATCGTGGTCTGGGAGTCGATGGCGACCACGCTGTACCTGGCGCGAAAGTTCGGCGGCCCGCTGGCGCCGGCCAACCTCGCGGAGGAGGCCGAGGCGCTGCGCTGGACCTTCTGGGCGGTCACCGAGTGCGAGAAGGATGCGCTGTGCGTGCTGATGCACCGCGTGGTCATGCCGGCAGACAAGCGCGATGCGGCGCTCGCCGATCAGTCCGAGGGCAACCTCGGCAAGCCGTTCGCGGTCCTGGACGCGCACCTGGCCACGCGGCCCTGGATCGCCGGCGAGCGCTTCACCGTGGCCGACGTCAACGTCGCCTCGGTGCTGTCCTGGGCGCAGGTCTCGCGCAAGCTGATGGAGGCCAATCCGCACCTGGCCGACTGGCTCAAGCGCTGTCTGGAGCGTCCCGCGCACCAGAAGGTGCGGGCGATGGCAAAGGCCGGACGCTGACCAGGCGCCGCCAGGCCTTGACCGCCTGCTGGGTGGCGCGACGCAGCGCGCTGTAGCGGCGCAGGGCGTCGTCCATCTCGGTGAGTCTTGCGCTGCCCGTGGCGCCGGAGTCGAGCAGCCCGGCCTTGAGCGCCTGGTAGACGCGCTCGAGGGCGCCGAGCGCGTCATCGACCGCGGCTGCGGCTGCGGGCGCGCCGGCCGGATCGCACAGCGCGAGGAGCCGGTCTGCCTCGCGCGTCAGGGCGGCATGAATCTCGGCCAGCTGCTTCCCGTGCACCGAGGGCAGCGCCAGCGGCGACATCAGCAGCGACTGCTCGAGAACCGTCTCGTAGTAGCGCAGGATGCGCAGCACCGCGGCGAGCCGCTCGCTGTCGCGATCGGACATCCCTCCGCGGTTCACGCGTTCGACGAAGGTCTCGGCGGCGCTCACCAGCGCGGCGGCGATCGCCTGGTCGCGCTGCAGCGCACGCGGCTCGGCGCCCGCGACGGCGGCGCGCGCCAGCCGGTTGGCGACGTGGCCGATGCGCACGACTTCCTGCGCGAACGCATCGATCGCCAGCGAGGGCACGGCGAGGACGGTTTCGTCCAGGTGGCGCGGCTGCGCCTCGTCCTCCTCGCGCGCCCGGAAGCGACGGCGC
Source organism: Pseudomonadota bacterium (assembly GCA_963204785.1). Classification (GTDB taxonomy): domain Bacteria; phylum Pseudomonadota; class Gammaproteobacteria; order Burkholderiales; family Burkholderiaceae_E; genus Quisquiliibacterium. The sequence continues at coordinate 13,644 of CAUJHG010000032.1, forward strand.
AGCCAGCGCGTCAGCGGACGCGACAGCGGCCACATCAGAGCCACGCCGAGCAGCTTGAAGCTGGTGTGGAAGGCTGCGAGCTGGCGGGCTGCGTCGGGGGCCAGTCCGAGCGTTCCGCGGAGCTGTCCGATCGCATCCAGCAGCCAGGGCAGCAGCCCGAGCGCGACGCTCGCCGCGGCCAGGTTGAAGGCGACGTGCGCGCTCGCCGCGCGCTGTGCGTTGGGGGTCGCGCCGATCGCCGCGAGCACCGCCGTCAGCGTGGTCCCGAGGCTGGCGCCGATCATCACGGCGGCGGCGCTCTGCGCGGTGAGCAGCCCGCCCTGCGCCGCGGTGATCGCGATCGCGGTGGTGCCGCTCGAGGCCTGCACGAGAATCGTGATCAGCGCGCCTGCGGCGACCTGGGCGGCGACGGCGGCAGGCCCCTCGCCCTGCGGCAGGCTGACCCGGGCGGCGAGGTCGCCGAAGGCCTCGCGCAGCATTCCGATGCCCAGCAGCAGCAGGCCGAAGCCGACGATCGCGCCGCCCAGTTCCCGGCGCAGCGGGTCGCGCCCGGCCAGGCGCAGCGCCACTCCCAGGCCGATCAGCGGCAGCGCGAACGCTTCGACGTCGAGTGCGGGGCCCGCCAGCGCGACCATCCAGGCGGTCATCGTGCTGCCCAGGCTCGAGCCGAACAGCACCCAGATCGCCGGCCCCAGGCCGAGCAGCCCGGCGTTGATGAAACCGATCGCGGCCACGATGATCGCGGTCGACGACTGCACGACCGCGGCCATCAGCACCCCCGAGCCCAGCGCGTGCCATCGGGTGCGGGTGGCCGCCGCCAGGATGCGCTCGAGCGCCGGCCCGGCGGCCACTCGCAGCCCGTCGGTCAGCATCGAGATGCCGAGGAGGAACAGGCCCAGGCCGCCCGCCAGGCCGGCGGCGAGCGTCCAGGAGATCACGGCCGGCGCGCCCGCACGGGCGGGCGCCGGGCGCGAGTCGCGGGGCGCAACGAAGGAGTGGCGGTCATAGGACCGCGAGCACCACGGCGAAGTAGATGAGCAGACTCAGCACGTCCTGCAGGATCGTCGCCAGCGGGCCGCTGCCGAAGGCGGGGTCGGCGCCTGTGTGCGCGAGCAGCCAGGGGAGGGTGAACCCGATCGTCGTGGCCATGCTGCTGGCGGCGAACAGCGCGATCGAGACTGCAGCGGCGAGCCGCGCGTCGCCCACCACCAGCCAGACCGGCAGCAGGGCGAGGACCGACAGCGTCAGCCCGATCAACGCGCCGGTGCGCAACTCGCTGCTCAGCAGCGTCAGCAGCGGCTTGCGGCTCATCGACAGGCCCCGCACCGCGATCGACTCGCTCTGCGTGCCCACCGCGTCGGCGAGGTAGACGATCGCCGGAATGAAGAAGGCCACCGCCACGTTGGCCTCGAGCGCCGACTCGAAGCGCTGCATCACCAGCGCGGAGATCACGCTGCCGCCGAGCCCTGCGAGCAGCCAGGGCAGCCGGTGGCGGGCGCGGCGCGTCGCAGGTTCCTCGATCGCGCGGCTGGCGAGTTCGGCGTCGTGCGCGATCCCCGCGAAGCGGTGCATGTCCTCCACGTGCTCCTGGCGCAGCACCTCGATCAGCGCCAGCGGCGGCACCACTCCCTGCAGGCGGCCCTCGCGATCGACCACCGGCACCGCGCTGATGCCGTTGGCGATCGCATGGCTGGCGACCTCCTCCTGGTCCGTGCCCTCGCGGACCGCGGGCGGGCAGGGCAGGGCGCAGTCGCCCGCGCGCGCCGACGCCGGCGCGCGCAGCAGTTGCGATAGCGGGACGACGCCGCGCGGCGCTCCGTCCCCATCGACGAGGTAGACCGGATCGCAGATCGCGCATCCTTCCTCGGCGAGGCGCGCGATCAGCGCGGACACAGGTTCGTCGGCAGTTGCAGTCGGGATGCGGGATTCGAGGTGGACGCGTGCGATCTCGGCGGTGGGGGCGCTCATCGGTGGTGGCTCCGCTAGAATTGCAGGTTTACCACACGTCACGCCCCGGGCGGCCGAACGCGCCCGCGGCGAGCCCGCGATGACCCGTTCCCCGAGTCCCGGTGCCGGCGCCGCATCAGGCGTACGCACCCGCTTCGCCCCCAGCCCTACCGGCTTCCTGCACATCGGCGGCGCCCGCACCGCGCTCTACGCCTGGGCCTTTGCCCGCCACCATGGCGGCACCTTCATCCTTCGCATCGAGGACACCGACGTCGAGCGCTCCACGCCCGAGGCGGTGCAGGCGATCCTCGACGGCATGGCCTGGCTGCAACTGGACCCCGACGAGGGGCCTTTCTATCAGATGCGCCGGATGGACCGTTATCGCGAGGTGATCGCCAGGATGCTGGCCGAGGGCAGCGCCTACCACTGCTACTGCACCCCCGCGGAGCTCGAGGCGATGCGCGAGGAGCAGCGCGCCCGCGGGCTCAAGCCGCGCTACGACGGGCGCTGGCGCCCCGAGAACGCGGCCGGCCGCCAGCCTCCGGAAGGCGTGCGCCCGGTGGTGCGCTTTCGCAACCCCGACGAGGGAGCGGTGCTCTGGAACGACCTGGTCAAGGGGCCGATCAGCATCGGCAACCAGGAGCTCGACGACCTGATCATCGCGCGCTCCGACGGCACGCCCACCTACAACTTCTGCGTCGTGGTCGACGACTGGGACATGCGCATCACCCACGTGATCCGCGGCGACGACCACGTCAACAACACGCCGCGGCAGATCAACATCCTGCGCGCGCTGGGCGCGCAGGTGCCGCTGTACGGCCACGTGCCGATGATCCACGGCTCCGACGGCGAGAAGCTCTCCAAGCGCCACGGCGCGGTCTCGGTGATGCAGTACGACGCGGACGGCTTCCTTCCGGAGGCGGTGGTCAACTACCTCGCGCGGCTCGGGTGGAGCCACGGTGACGACGAGATCTTCACGCGCGAGCAGCTGGTGCAGTGGTTCGACGGCTCGCACCTGTCGCGCTCGCCCTCGCAGTTCGACGCCGAGAAGCTCAGGTGGATGAACAACCACTACATCCGCGCGGCCGACGATGCGCGGCTTGCCGCGCTGGTCGCCCCGAGGCTGGGCGCGCGCGGCGTGTCCGCGCAAGCGCTTGCGACCGGGGAGGTGGACCTCGCGTCGGTCTGCGGACTGCTGAAGGATCGCGCCGCGACCCTCGAGGAGATCGCCGACCTCGCGACCATGTTCTACGTCGAGCCGCAGGTGCACCCCGGGCAGCTCGCCGAACACCTGAAGCCGCAGGCCCGTCCGGCGCTGCGCGCCTTCGCCGACGCCTGCGGCTCGATCGACTGGACACGGGAGGCGATCGCCGCGGCGATCAAGGCCGCAGTCACGGAGCACGGGGTCAGGATGCCGCAGTTCGGGATCCCGGCGCGGCTGCTGGTGTTCGGTCGCACGCAGACTCCGGCGCTCGAGGCGGTGTTCGCACTGATGCCGCGCGAGGTGGTGGTGCACCGGCTCGCGCGCGGCCTGGCACACGCACTCTGACCGCGCCCGACGCGCTGGCTGCGTGCCCGCGCGGATCGCTAGAATCGAAGGCTCGCAGCATCTCCCGCAGTCGCGCGGCATCGTCCCGCTGCGCGGCAGCCTCACCAAACCAAGGCTGAGCGCTCCCATGTCAGGCAACACCCTGGGTCTCCTTTTCGCGGTGACCACCTTCGGCGAATCGCACGGCCCGGCGATCGGCTGCGTGGTCGACGGCTGTCCGCCGGGAATGGAGCTCTCGCTCGACGACATCCAGCCGGAACTGGATCGCCGCCGGCCGGGCACCTCGCGCCACGTGACGCAGCGCCAGGAGCCGGATCGCGTCGAGATCCTCTCGGGCGTCTTCGAGGGGCGCACCACCGGCACGCCGATCGCGCTGCTGATCCGCAACGAGGATGCGCGCAGCAAGGACTACGGCAACATCGCGCGCAGCTTCCGTCCGGGGCATGCCGACTACAGCTACTGGCACAAGTACGGGATCCGCGATCATCGCGGTGGCGGCCGCTCCTCGGCCCGGCTGACCGCACCGGTGGTGGCCGCCGGCGCGATCGCCCGCAAGTGGCTGCAGGCCGAGTTCGGCACCGTGATCCGTGCGCGGATGTCCCAGATCGGCAGCATCCCGATTCCCTTTTCCAGCTGGGACGAGGTCGGCCGCAACGCCTTCTTCGCACCGGATTCCGGTGTGGTGCCCAAGCTCGAGGCCTACATGGACGACCTGCGCCGCGCGGGCGATTCCTGCGGGGCGCGCATCGACGCGGTTGCCGAGCACGTCCCGGTGGGGCTGGGCGAGCCGCTGTACGATCGGCTCGACGCCGACATCGCACACGCGATGATGGGCATCAACGCGGTCAAGGGCGTCGAGATCGGCGCGGGCTTCGCCAGCGTCGCGCAGCGCGGCAGCGAGCACGGCGACGAACTCACGCTCCAGGGCTTCGCGTCGAACAACTCCGGCGGCGTGCTCGGCGGGATCTCCACCGGACAGCCGATCACGGTGTCGCTGGCGATCAAGCCGACCTCGAGCATCCGCACCCCGCGCCGCTCGATCGACCTGGACGGCGCGCCCACGGTGGTCGAGACCTTCGGCCGGCACGATCCCTGCGTCGGAATCCGCGCGGTGCCGATCGTCGAGGCGATGCTCGCGCTGGTGCTGATCGACCACGCGCTGCGCCACCGGGCGCAGAACGCCGGGGTGCGCGTCGCCACGCCGGCGATTCCAGGCAGCTTCTCCTAGAACCGCCCGCGGCCCGGGTTTTCCGCCGAGGCCCAGGCCCGCCGCAGCGCAGCGCATGCGACGCCTCGAGCCCGAAACCGGCGTCAAGGCGCTGTTCTTCGCGTACTTCGCGATGATCGGCGCGATCTCACCCTATCTCGCGCTGTACTTCGCCGCCGTGGGGCTGTCGATCGCGCAGATCGGCGTGCTGGTCGCGCTGCCTCCGGCGATGCGCATCGTCGGGCCGCCGCTGTGGGGCGCGCTGGCCGATCGCAGCGGCCGGCGCGGTCCGCTGCTGCGCGCGAGTTCGGCGGCGGCAGCGACCATCGCGCTGGCGATCTGGTTCGTGGGGGGCTGGTTCGCGGCCCTGCTGGTGCTGGTTGCGCTGCTGCAGTTCGCCACCTCCGCGCAGTCGCCGCTGGGCGAATCGATGGCGGTCTCGGTGGCCGCCGGTGACGCCGGCCGCTACGGACGCATGCGGCTGTGGGGCTCGATCGGCTTCACCGGCGGGGTGGTGCTGATGGGCCCGCTGCTCGACTGGCTCGGGCTGTCCGGCCTGCCGCTGCTGATGGCAGGGATGGCCGCTACGGTGCTCGCGGTGGCCTGGCGGCTGCCCGAGGTCGCGGCGCCGCCGCCGGTCGCGGGAGTTCCCGTCTGGGGGCGGCTGCGCGAACCCGCGATCGCCGCCTTCTTCGTCTCCTGCTTCCTGATGATGTTCGCGCACGCTGCGCTCTACGGCTTCTATTCGCTGTACCTGAACGGTCTGGGCTGGTCGAAGACCGCGATCGGCCTGGCCTGGACGATCGGAGTGCTGGCCGAGATCGTGGTCTTCCGCGTGCAGAAGCGGCTGTTCGATCGTTGCGGCGCGCTGCCGCTGCTCTCGGCGAGCTTCGCGGTGGCGGCGCTGCGCTTTGCGCTGATCGGATGGGGCGGCGGGGCGCTCGTGGCAGTGGTGCTGGTGCAGCTGATGCACGCGGTCAGCTTCGGGGTGCACCACAGCGCGGCGATGGCGCTGCTGCATCGCTGGTTCGGGGTGGCCGAGCAGGGGCGCGCGCAGGCGATGTATATCACCCTGGGCCACGGATTGGGCGGGGCGGCCGGTGGCCTGGTCGCAAGCCGACTCTGGCAGCAGGTCGGCCCGGCCGCAGCCTTCCAGGGCGCGGCGCTCGCAGCGGTGCTGGGCTGGGGTGCGGTGGCGTTGTGCCGGCGCTTCGACTACGCTCGCAGCTCCCGGACCTGATGGAGAGGAAGATGTCGAATTCGAGGCGCTTCGGTCGACTGGGCGCGTTGCTGGCCGCAGCGCTGCTCGCAGCGGGACTGTCGGGCTGCCAGTCGGTGAAGACCACCAGTGCGGGGACGGTCGGCGTGGACCGGCAGCAGCGGATGTCGCCACTGGTGTCCGAGGCGCAGCTTCGCGAGGGCGCGGTGCAGGCCTACCGTGCGGAGATCTCCAAGGAGCGTCAGAAGGGCACCCTGAACCCGGATCCGCGCCTGACCGCAAGGGTCAAGGGGATCGCCGCGCGCCTGATCCCGGTCACTTCCGCCTTTCGTCCGGATGCCCCGGGCTGGGCCTGGGAGGTGAACGTGATCCGTTCGGACTCGATCAACGCCTGGTGCATGCCCGGCGGCAAGATCGCCGTGTACACCGGGCTGATCGACAAGCTCGGACTGACCGACGACGAGATCGCCGCGGTGATGGGCCACGAGATCGCGCACGCGCTGCGCGAGCACGCCCGCGAGCGCGCCTCCGAGCAGCTCACTGCGGGTCTGCTGATCCAGGGGGGCGCAGTGGTGCTGGGCGCCGGAGCAGGCTCGGTCGACATGGCCAAGCTCGCCTACCAGGTGACCCTGGGGCTGCCCAACAGTCGCCTGCACGAGAGCGAGGCCGATCGCATCGGCGTGGAACTCGCCGCGCGCGCCGGCTACGATCCGCGGGCGGCGATCACCCTGTGGCAGAAGATGGCGCGCGCCGACGGCGGCAAGGGCCCCGAGTGGCTCAGCACGCACCCCTCGGCCGACACCCGCATCCGCGACCTCGAGGTCTACGCGGCGCGCGTCGCACCCCTGTACCAGCAGACCCGGGGCCGGCGCTGACCCCACTCGGAAGGACGGAACGGCCCGATGATCCTGGGCGCGCGTGTCATAATCGCGTGCTCCGGTAAATCGTCCCCGACGCGGGCTCGCGCCCGCGTCCCAGCCCCATGCCGCTCGCTGCACGCACGCTCTACGACAAGCTCTGGGATGCCCACCTCGTCCATCGCGAGGACGACGGCACCAGCCTGATCTACATCGATCGCCACCTGGTGCACGAGGTGACCAGCCCGCAGGCCTTCGAGGGTCTGCGCATGGCCGGGCGCAAGCCGTGGCGCGCGAGCTCGGTGGTCGCCACTGCCGACCACAACACGCCCACCACCGGCTGGGAGCGGGGCATCGAGGGCATCGAGGACCTGACCTCCCGCGAGCAGGTGGTGACGCTCGATCGCAACATCCACGAATTCGGCATCTCCACCTACTTCCCTTTCCGGGACCGTCGCCAGGGAATCGTCCACGTGATCGGCCCGGAGCAAGGCGCGACGCTGCCCGGAATGACGGTCGTCTGCGGCGACTCCCACACCAGCACCCACGGCGCCTTCGGCTGCCTGGCCTTCGGCATCGGCACCTCGGAAGTCGAGCACGTGCTCGCCACCCAGTGCCTGGTGGCCCGCAAGATGAAGAACATGCTGGTCGAGGTCGAGGGTGTCCTGCCGCGCGGCGTCACCGCCAAGGACATCGTGCTGGCGGTCATAGGGCGCATCGGCACCGCCGGCGGCACCGGCTTCGCGATCGAGTTCGGCGGCGCCGCGATCCGCGCGCTGTCGATGGAAGGCCGGATGACCATCTGCAACATGGCGATCGAGGCCGGTGCGCGTGCCGGGATGGTCGCGGTCGACGAAACCACGATCTCCTACCTGAAGGGCCGGCCGCTGGCCCCCAGCGGCGCCGACTGGGATCGGGGGGTAGCCCACTGGCGCACGCTGCGCTCTGACCCGGGCGCAAGCTACGACGCGGTGGTGCGTCTCGACGCAGCGCAGATCCGCCCGCACGTGACCTGGGGCACCTCGCCGGAGATGGTGGTCGCGATCGACGAGCGCGTTCCCGATCCGGACAAGGAGAAGGATCCGGTGCGCCGCGAGGGCATGGAGCGGGCGCTGCAGTACATGGGGCTGAAGCCCAACACCCCGATCCAGGAGATCGCGATCGACAAGGTCTTCATCGGTTCGTGCACAAACTCGCGCATCGAGGACCTGCGCGCCGCTGCGGCGGTCGCGCGCGGCCGGCACAAGGCCGCCTCGGTCACGCAGGTGCTCGTGGTGCCCGGCTCCGGGCAGGTCAAGGCGCAGGCCGAGGCCGAGGGCCTGGACCGCATCTTCCGCGACGCGGGCTTCGAGTGGCGCGAGCCCGGCTGCTCGATGTGCCTGGCGATGAACGCCGACCGCCTCGAGCCCGGCGAGCGCTGCGCGTCCACGTCCAACCGGAATTTCGAGGGTCGCCAGGGCAACGGCGGGCGAACCCACCTGGTCAGTCCCGCGATGGCGGCCGCCGCGGCCATTGCAGGTCATTTCGTCGACGTGCGGCGAGTGCAGTGAACGGAGAAGGCAACATGAGGAAGATCGTTCTGATCCTGGCGGCCACCCTTGTCGGTGTCTCGCTGAGTGCGTGCAACACCATCGCCGGCGCGGGTAAGGACATCGAGCGCGCGGGTGAATCCATCCAGGGTGCCGCCAGGAAGTAGGCAGGGCGGCCCTGACAGGCAAGAGCTGACACTCGGAAACGAAGATGGAGAGTCTGACGGTACATCGCGGGCTGGTCGCGCCGCTCGACAGGGCAAACGTCGACACCGACGCGATCATCCCGAAGCAGTTCCTCAAGTCGATCAAGCGCACCGGCTTCGGGCCGAACCTGTTCGACGAGTGGCGCTACCTCGATCACGGCGAGCCCGGGATGGACAACTCGAAGCGTCCGCTCGCTCCGGACTTCGTCCTGAACCAGCCGCGCTACAAGGGCGCATCCATCCTGGTCACGCGCAAGAACTTCGGCTGCGGCTCCTCGCGTGAGCACGCTCCGTGGGCGCTCCAGGACTACGGGTTCCGCGCGATCATCGCGCCCTCGTTCGCCGACATCTTCTTCAACAACTGCTTCAAGATCGGGCTGCTGCCGATCGTCCTGGGCGAATCCCAGGTGGATCGGCTGTTCCACGAGGTTGCGGCCTTCCCGGGCTTCGAACTGGTGGTCGACCTGCCCGCGCAGACCGTCGCCTCCGTCGACGGCGCGACGAGCTTCGGCTTCGAGATCGATGCCTTTCGCAAATACTGCCTGGTCAACGGTCTCGACGAGATCGGACTCACGCTTCGTCACGCGGACAAGATCCGTGCCTTCGAGGCGCGCAGGCTCGCCGAGCAGCCCTGGCTCGACCGGGTGCTGACCGTCTAGCGCAGTTCGCGCACCCCGCGCGCGCGGGGTGCCAGCCCTCGAATGGGAGGTGGCCGGACAGGACGCCCGCCGCGCCCACCCCCGCAGCCAACACCGTCAGGAATTCCAGATGAAGATTGCAGTGCTTCCCGGCGACGGGATCGGCCCGGAGATCACCGGGCAGGCGGTGCGCGTGCTCGAGGCGCTGGCCTCCGATGGCCTGCGCATCGAGTTGGAGCGTGCTCCGGTGGGGGGCGCCGGCTACGACAGCGCCGGCGATCCGCTGCCCGAGGCAACGCTGAAGCTGGCCGAGCAGGCCGACGCGATCCTCTTCGGCTCGGTGGGCGGCCCGCAGTACGACACGCTGCCGCGGGCGCAGCGCCCGGAGCAGGGGCTGCTGCGCCTGCGCAAGCACTTCGACCTCTTCGCCAACCTGCGCCCGGCAGTGGTCTATCCGGAGCTGGCGCACGCCTCGACGCTCAAGCCCGAGGTGGTCGCGGGGCTCGACCTGCTGATCCTGCGCGAACTCACCAGCGACATCTACTTCGGTCAGCCGCGCGGCGTGCGCACCAACGAGGCCGGCGAGCGCGAGGGCTTCGACACGATGCGCTACACCGAGAGCGAGATCCGCAGGATCGCGCACGCGGCCTTCCAGGCGGCGCGCAAGCGCTCGAAGCGGGTGTGCTCGGTCGACAAGGCCAACGTGCTCGAGACCACCCAGTTCTGGCGCGACGTGGTCACCGAGGTGCACCAGGAGTACCCTGAGATCGAGCTGTCGCACATGTACGTGGACAACGCCGCGATGCAGCTGATCCGCAACCCCAGGCAGTTCGACGTGATGGTCACCGGCAACATGTTCGGCGACATCCTGTCGGACGAGGCCTCGATGCTCACCGGATCGATCGGCATGCTGCCGTCGGCTTCGCTGAACGCGCGCAACTTCGGGCTCTACGAGCCGATCCACGGCTCGGCGCCCGACATCGCCGGCAAGGATCTCGCCAACCCGCTGGCCACGATCCTCTCGGCAGCGATGCTGCTGCGCTTCTCCCTGGACCAGGAGGCGGCGGCGCAGCGGATCGAGGCGGCGGTGCGCAAGGTGCTCGCGCAGGGGCTGCGCACGGCGGACATCGCCGAGCCGGGCAAGCGCACGGTGGGCACCCGCGAGATGGGCGACGCCGTGATCGCGGCGCTCTGAGGAGAGACGCATGATGAAGGTAGGAATGGTCGGATGGCGCGGAATGGTCGGTTCCGTGCTGATGCAGCGCATGCGCGAGGAGAACGACTTCGCGCTGATCGAGCCCGTGTTCTTCACCACCTCGAACCTGGGCGGCGAAGCACCGCTGGGCGGCGGCAGGCTGCTCGATGCGAAGTCGGTGGATCAGCTCGCGCAGATGGACACCATCATCACCTGCCAGGGTGGTGACTACACCACCGAGATGCATCCGAAGCTGCGTGCGGCGGGCTGGACCGGCTACTGGATCGACGCAGCCTCCACGCTGCGGATGAACGACGACGCCGTCATCATCCTCGACCCCCTGAACCGCCATGTGCTCGACCGCGCGCTTGCCGGCGGCACCCGGGACTTCATCGGCGGCAACTGCACCGTGAGCCTGATGATGCTGGCGCTCAACGGTCTGTTCCGCGAGGGCCTGATCGAGTGGATCAGCGCGATGACCTACCAGGCCGCCTCGGGCGCCGGCGCACAGAACATGCGCGAACTGGTCGGGCAGATGGGGGCGGCGCACGCCTCGGTCGCCGACCTGCTCGCCGACCCGGCCTCGCCGATCCTGGAGATCGACAGTCGGCTCGCGGCCGCGCTGCGCGCCAGTTCCTTTCCCGTCGAGCACTTCGGCGTGCCGCTTGCGGGCAGCCTGATTCCCTGGATCGACAAGGACCTGGGCAACGGCAGTTCGCGCGAAGAGTGGAAGGGCGATGCCGAGTGCAACAAGATCCTCGGCCTGCCGGCCTCCGGTGAGGGCCACATCCCGGTCGAGAGCATCTGCGTGCGCGTGGGCGCGATGCGCTGCCACAGCCAGGCCCTGACGATCAAGCTGACCCGGGACCTGCCGCTGGCCGAGATCGAGGCGATCATCGGCACCGCCAACGAGTGGGTCCGGCTGATCCCGAACACCCGCGAGGCGAGCATCCGCGACCTCACGCCGACCGCCGTGACCGGCCGGCTGCACGTGCCGATCGGCCGATTGCGCAAGCTCGCGATGGGGCCGCAGTACCTGAGCGCGTTCACGGTTGGCGACCAGTTGCTGTGGGGTGCGGCCGAACCCTTGCGGCGGATGCTGCGCATCCTCCTTTCCTGAGCCTGCAACCTTCGGGCGGTCGTCGCTGGCCGCCCGTCGCGTTGTGCTTGAGCCGAATCGCCCGGCCCCGGTAAAGCTACGGAACCGTGTGAGCTTGCACCGTCAAGTGGCTGATGTTAGGCTCAATTCACTCTAGAGGCATCTCGGGGAAAAGCGTGGCAGCCGGAAAAAATACCGACTCTTCCATGCTGCCCGGACCGTCTCCCAAGCGCATCGCTGCCGCAGTCGCCCTGGCCCTTGCGGCCGGTGCCGCGGCACCGACTTGGGCCGCGGGACTGGGCAGGCTTACCGTTCAATCTGCGCTGGGCCAGCCGCTGCGTGCCGAGGTCGAGGTCACCTCGCTGAGCGCCGCCGAGGCGGCAACGCTCAACGCCCGCCTGGCTTCGGCCGATGCGTTCCGGCAGGCCGGGCTGGACTTCAACCCGGCACTGTCGAACCTGCGCTTCGCGATCGACCGCCGTGCCGACGGCCGCACCTTCGTGCGGATCACCTCGCCCCAGGCGGTCAACGAGCCCTTCGTCGATCTCCTTGTCGAACTGAACTGGGCGAGCGGCCGCTTCGTGCGCGAGTACACCTTCCTGCTCGACCCGCCGGAACTGCGCCTCGCAGGGCGCGATACGGTCGAGGGCGGCAACGTGGTGCAGAGCACCGTCGTTGCGCCGGTGGCCGCGTCGGCGCGTGCGCAGGCACCCACGGCGGCGCCGGCTCCGGCCCCGAGCGCACCCGCGGCAGCGGCGCCTGCGCCCGCGACACCGACGAGCGTGCCGACGGCGCCGGCGAGCGCGCCCGCGGCGCGCACCGCAGCCGCCCCGGCGGCTGCGCCCGGAACGGTCGAAGTGCGCGGCGGCGACACCCTTGCCTCGATCGCCGGGCGCATCAAGCCGAGCGAGGTCTCGCTCGACCAGGCGCTGATCGCGATCTACCAGGCCAACCCTGCCGCCTTCTTCGGCAGCGTGCACCAGTTGCGGGCCGGGGCCACGCTTTCGATCCCGGACCAGCAGGCGATGGCGGCGGTCGACCCCTCGCAGGCCCGCGAGCAGCTTCGTGCCCACACCCGCGACTTCAACGCCTATCGGGCGCGGCTCGCCGAGCGCGCGCCGACGGTGGCCGCCGCTGCGGCCGGCCAGAGCGCCGAGGGACGCATCGGCGCCAGGGTCGAGGAGCGCGGTGGCACGCCGGACACCGGCGACCAGCTCAGGCTCTCGCGCGGCACGCCCGAGGCGGCGGCCGGCGCAGGATCGGCCGGGAGCGCGGCCACCCGCGCTGCCGAACAGGGCGCCGCCCGCGACGCGGCAGCGCGCGAGGCCCAGTCGCGTGTCTCGGAGCTCGAGAAGAACGTCGCCGACCTTCAACGGCTCGTCGAGCTGAAGAACCGTCAGCTCGCCGAACTGCAGAAGCAGGTCGAGGAAGCCGGACACGTCGTTCAGTCGGCAGCGGGAAGCATCGCGCCGCAGGCGGCAGCGCCGGCGGCAGCCGCTGCGGCGGCGGTATCGGCCGGCGCCGACGGGAAACCCGCGGCTGCGGCCGATGACGGCGCTGCCTCGGCGCCAACGCAGGAGGCATCGGCGTCCGGCACGGCTCCGGCTGCGGATCGCGAACCTGCGCAGGACACCGAGGCTAAGGAGACCGCAGCGCCGGTCGCCGCCGCCAGGCCTGCGCCGGCTGCGCCAGCGCCCGCACCCACGTCCAGCCTCGTCGACGACGTGATGTCCAACCCCCTGGTCCTGCCCGGACTGGCGGCCATCCTCGCGCTCGGCGCAGGCTACGGCTGGTATTCGATGCGCCGGCGCCGCAAGGTGGAGAAGTTCGAGGACAGCCTGATCGCTGCCGACGGCTTTGCCACCAACTCGCTGTTCGGCTCCACTGGCGGCCAGAGCGTCGACACCGCCAGCAGCAGCGTCTTCACGGCTAGCACCCGCGACAGCGGCGTCGACGTCCACGCCACCGAGGTCGATCCGATCGCCGAAGCCGAGGTCTACATCGCCTACGGGCGCGAGGCCCAGGCCGAGGAGATCCTGCGCGAGGCGCTGAAGAAGCAGCCCGAGCGCCAGGCGATTCGCGCCAAGCTCCTCGAGATCCTCGCGGGACGCAGGGACACCCAGGGCTTCGCGGCACTGGCTGCCGAGATGTACGGACAGACCGGCGGCCAGAACGAGGAGTGGCCGAAGGTGGTCACGATGGGTCTCGGGCTCGATCCGGACAATCCCCTCTACACCGGTGGGGCGCCGCTGCCGGCGACCGATGCGCCGGCCCCGGCGGGCGGCGGGCGCCCCGAGGGTGCAGTCGCAGGCGGGACGATCGCCGCTGCGGCTGCCGCCCTTGGCGCTGCGGCGATCGTTTCCGGATCGGAGTCGGAGGCGACCGAATCGACGGCGCAGCCCGACGAACCCGATTCGAATGCAGTCGACTTCAGCGTGCTCGAGGACAGCCCGAGGGGCTTCGTCGAGACCCAGCCGCTGGCGGACGATTCGCTGCGGCCCGAGGCCGAGGCCGAAGCCGAAGTGCCTGCGCTGGACTTCGACCTCGATCTCGACACTGCGATCGGCAGCATCGGGGCACAGGCCGGGGCGGCGCAGCCAGGTGCGCAAGCGGGAACGGGCAGCGAACTCGAAAGGGCCGTCGGCGGGCGCTTCGAACTGCCTTCGCTCGATCTCGACCTCGGCGACGACGAGCCCAGGCCTGCTGCGCAACCGGCCGAAGCCCGCGCCGATGGTGAACTTGCCCTCGATGACCTCGACATCGATCTTCCCGCGCTCGAGAGTCTGACCCGCACCATCGTGCCGGCCCCGGCGCCGGCGGGAGGGGAGGTTCCCGAGATCGACCTGTCCGCGATCGGCCTGGATCTCGAGCCCGCACCGGCGATGAGCGGCGAGGAGGGCGAGCGCTGGCAGGAGATGGCCACCAAGCTCGACCTCGCCTCGGCGTACGAGGAGATCGGCGACAAGGAAGGTGCGCGCGAACTCCTCGACGAAGTGACCAGGGGCGGCGACGCCGATCAGCAGAAGAAGGCGCGCGCGATGCTCGCCAGGATCGTCTGAGCGCTGCGCTGCGTTCGGGCCTCGCGGGGAAGCACTGCTTCCCCGCTTCGTCTTTGTGCGGGCGATGAGCCCCGGTCCGCGCCGGTTCGCGCTGCTGCTCGCCTACGACGGCGCAGGCTTCCCCGGCTGGCAGACGCAGCCCTCCGGGGATGCGCTGCAGGATCGCCTCGAACAGGCCCTGTCCTCGATTGCCGCCGAGCCGGTGGCCACCGTCTGCGCCGGGCGCACCGACGCGGGCGTGCACGCGCTCGCGCAGGTGGTGCACTTCGAGACCTGCGCGCAGCGGCCGAAGTCGGCCTGGGTGCGCGGAGTCAACGCATTGTTGCCCCGGCAGATCGCGGTGCAGCGGGTCAGCGAGGTCGATGAGGCCTTTCACGCGCGCTACGGCGCGACCCGCCGGGCCTACCGCTACCTGCTGTACCGCAGCGCGCAGCGCCACCCGCTGTATGCGGGGCGCGCCGGCTGGGTCTTCCAGCCGCTCGACCTGGACCGGATGCACGAGGCAGCGGCAGCGCTGCTCGGCGAGCACGACTTCTCCGCCTTCCGCTCCTCGCAGTGTCAGGCAAAGTCACCGGTGCGTCGCCTGGACCGGCTCGAGATCCGCGAGCGCGGCCCGCTGGTGATCTTCGAACTCGAGGCCAACGCCTTCCTGCATCACATGGTGCGCAACCTGGTCGGCGCGCTCGTGTGGATCGGCATCGGTCGCCGGCCGGCGGGCTGGACTGCCGAGCTGCTGGCCGCTCGCGATCGCCGTCTGGCGGCGCCGACCTTTGCCCCTGATGGCCTCTACCTGACAGGCGTCGAGTATCCTCCGCCCTACGATGTCGGTTCCTGGCCGACGGCAGATCAGCCCCTGGCCGCTTCCTGAACGATGAGAACCCGGATCAAGTTCTGCGGCCTGGTCAGGCCCGAGGACGTCGATGCGGCGGTCGCGCTGGGCGTGGACGCGCTCGGCTTCGTCTTCTACGCGCGCAGTCCGCGCTGCGTCGATGCGGCTGCGGCGCGCACCTTGCGCCGCCGCCTGCCTTCCTGGGTCAGCGCAGTGGGGCTCTTCGTGAACGAGGCGCCGCAGCGGGTTGCCGAAGTGGCCGCCGAGGTCGGGCTGGACGTGATCCAGTTCCACGGCGACGAGAGCCCCGCGGATTGCGATGCAGCCTGCGCCGGCAGGCTTCCCTACTGGCGCGCGGTGCGCATGCAGGGGCCGGGTGATTTGCTAGAATCCGCTGGCCGTTTCGAGGCGGCCGAAGCCTTGCTGCTCGACGCCTTCAGCGATGCTTACGGCGGCACCGGAACGCGCTTTGACTGGTCCTGGATTCCGCGCCGCTTTCACCGCCCGCTGATCCTCTCGGGCGGCCTGGGGCCCGATTCAGTGGCCGAAGCCATTGACCGGGTGCGTCCGGTCGGCGTCGACGTCTCCAGCGGGATCCAGGGGGCGGACCCCAGAACCAAGGACAAGGCGTCGATGGAACGCTTCGTTGCGGCGGTGATCGCCGCCGACGCCGATCTGCTCAGTGCGAGGAACCCCAGCCCCCCATGAAGCCCTACGATCTCCCGGATGCCCGTGGCCACTTCGGTCCCTACGGCGGCATCTTCGTCTCCGAGACGCTGGTGCATGCGCTCGAGGAACTGCGCCAGACCTACGAGCGCTACAGCAAGGACCCTGAATTCATCGCCGAGTTCGAGGACGAACTCGCACACTTCGTCGGCAGGCCCAGCCCTGTCTACCATGCCCGACGCTGGTCGCAGCTGCTGGGCGGCGCGCAGATCTACTTCAAGCGCGAAGACCTCAACCACACCGGCGCGCACAAGGTCAACAACACCATCGGCCAGGCGCTGCTCGCGCGCCGCATGGGCAAGCCGCGCGTGATCGCCGAGACCGGCGCAGGGCAGCACGGCGTGGCCACGGCCACCGTCGCAGCGCGCTACGGCATGAAGTGCGTCGTGTACATGGGCTCCGAGGACGTCGCGCGCCAGGCGCAGAACGTCTACCGGATGCGACTGCTCGGCGCCGAGGTGGTGCCGGTGGAGTCGGGTTCCAGGACCCTGAAGGACGCGCTGAACGAAGCGATGCGCGACTGGGTGACCAACGTCGAGGACACCTTCTACATCATCGGCACGGTCGCCGGCCCGCATCCCTATCCGATGATGGTGCGCGACTTCCAGTCGGTGATCGGGCGCGAGTGCCTGCGGCAGATGCCCGAGATGACCGGTCGCCAGCCCGACTTCATCGTCGCCTGCGTGGGCGGTGGCTCCAACGCGATCGGCATCTTCCACCCCTACGTCGACGACAGCTCCGTGGCCCTGGTGGGGGTCGAGGCCGGCGGCGACGGCCTGGACACCGGCCGGCACTCGGCCTCGCTGCTGCGCGGCGTGCCGGGAGTCTTGCACGGCAACCGCACCTACCTGCTGCAGGACGAGAACGGGCAGGTGATCGACACGCACTCGGTGTCTGCCGGGCTGGACTACCCCGGCGTCGGTCCGGAACACGCCTGGCTCAAGGACGTCGGTCGCGCGCAATACGTTGCGATCGACGACGAGGCAGCCCTGAAGGCCTTCCACGACTGCTGCCGCATCGAGGGCATCATCCCGGCGCTCGAGTCGAGCCACGCACTGGCCTACGCGGCCAGGCTCGCCCCCAGCCTTCCCAGCGACCGGATCATCCTGGTCAACCTGTCCGGCCGCGGCGACAAGGACATGCACACCGTCGCGCAGCGCAGCGGACTGGAGTTCTGATGTCGCGTCTGCCCGCTTCCTTCGCGCGGCTCGCCGCTGCTGGCCGCAAGGCGCTCGTTCCCTACGTCACTGCCGGCCACCCGGGTCGCGAGATCACTGTGCCGCTGATGCACGCGATGGTCGCCGCCGGCGTCGACGTGATCGAACTGGGCGTGCCCTTTTCCGATCCGATGGCCGACGGCCCGGTGATCCAGCGCGCCAACGAGGCCGCGCTCGCCCGTGGCATCGCCCTGCGCGACGTGCTCGCGATGGTGCGTGAGTTCCGCCATCGCGACGACCTCACCCCGGTGGTGCTGATGGGGTATGCCAACCCGATCGAGCGCATGGGGGTCGAGCTCTTCCTGGACGAGGCCCTGGCGGCCGGTGTCGACGGGCTGATCGTGGTCGACTACCCGCCGGAGGAGTGCGAGGAGTTCGCCGCCACTGCGCGCGCGCGCGGAATCGACCTCGTGTTCCTGCTGGCGCCCACTTCCACCGACGCGCGCATCGAGCAGGTTGCGCGGCTGGCCTCCGGCTACGTCTACTACGTCTCGCTCAAGGGCATCACCGGCGCCGGCCATCTCGACACCGCCGAGGTCGCGCAGCGCGTCGCGCACATCAAGGCGCGAACGCCTCTGCCGGTGGGCGTGGGCTTCGGCATCCGCGACGCGGCCACCGCGAAGGCGATCGCCGCCAACGCGGACGCAGTGATCATCGGCACCCGGATGATCCAGATCCTCGAGGACGGCGAGCCCGACGGCGCGCCGGCGCGCGCCGCTGCCTTCATCGCCGAAGTGCGCGCCGCGCTCGACGAACTCGAATCGACCGCAGCCAAGCCTGCGTCCGCCTGAACTGGGAGCTCCGATGACCTGGCTCGACAAACTGCTGCCGCCGCGGATCAAGCGCTCGCACGGGAGCGCCAAGAAGGTGCCCGAAGGGCTGTGGGTCAAGTGCCCCTCCTGCGACGAGGTGCTCTACGGGGCCGACCTGGAGAGCAACGTGCACGTGTGCCCGAAGTGCGGCCACCACATGCGGCTGCGCGCGCGCAAGCGCCTGGACACGCTGCTCGACGCCGAGGGCCGCTACGAGATCGGCCAGGAGGTGCTGCCGGTCGACGCACTGAAGTTCAAGGACAGTCGCAAGTACACCGAACGCCTGCAGGAAGCGCTCGAGGACACCGAGGAAACGGACGCGCTGGTGGTGATGGGCGGCGCGATCCACACCATTCCGGTGGTGGCGGCGGCCTTCGAGTTCGAGTTCATGGGCGGCTCGATGGGTTCGGTGGTCGGCGAGCGCTTCGCCCGCGGCGTGCAGGCTGCCGTCGACCAGAAGGTGCCCTTCGTCTCGATCGCCGCATCGGGCGGCGCCCGGATGCAGGAAGGCGTGCTCTCGCTGATGCAGATGGCCAAGACCACCGCGATGCTCACCCATCTGTCCGAGAAGAAGCTGCCGTACGTGTCGGTGCTCACCGACCCGACGATGGGCGGCGTGTCGGCGAGCTTCTGCTTCCTGGGCGACGTGGTGATCGCCGAACCCCGGGCGCTGATCGGCTTTGCCGGGCCGCGCGTGATCGAGCAGACGGTGCGCGAGAAACTCCCCGAGGGCTTCCAGCGGGCCGAGTTCCTGCTCGAGAAGGGCGCGATCGACATGATCGTCGACCGCCGCCAGATGCGCGAGGAGATCGCGCGCCTGCTCGCGCTGCTGCTGCGCCAGCCCAGCGACGCGGTCGCGTGAGCGCCCAGGCTCTGCCGGCAACGCTGGCCGGCTGGCTCGAGTGGATCGAGCAACTGCACCCGAGCAGCGTCGCGCTCGGCCTGGATCGGCTGCGCGCCGTCGCCCAACGGCTCGATCTGCGCCTGGACTGCACCGTGATCACGGTGGGCGGGACCAACGGCAAGGGCTCGACCTGCGCGATGCTCGAGTCGATCCTCCTGCAGGCCGGCTATCGCGTCGCGCTGTACACCTCGCCGCACCTGGTGCACTTCAACGAGCGCGCCCGGCTCTCCGGAGAGCCGGCCAGCGACGAACTGCTGCTGCCGCACTTCGAGGCGGTGGAGCGCGCACGCGGCGACACGCAGCTCACCTACTTCGAGTTCACCACGCTCGCAATCCTGCGGCTGTTCGCGCAGTTCGCCCCTGATGTCGCGATCCTGGAGGTCGGGCTCGGCGGGCGGCTGGACGCGGTGAACCTGATCGACGCCGACTGTGCGATCGTCACCTGCATCGACATCGACCACGTCGAGTTCCTCGGCGATTCCCGCGAGACGATCGGCCGCGAGAAGGCGCACGTGTTCCGCAGCGGACGCCCGGCGATCTGCAGCGACCCGGTCCCGCCTGCATCGCTGGTGGAGTACGCGCAGGAGATCGGCGCGGACCTCTGGCTGTTCGGGCGCGACTTCAACTACGCCGGTGACCGCCAGCAGTGGTCCTACGGCGGGCGCACGCAGCGGCGCAGCGCCTTCGCCTACCCTTCGCTGCGCGGCGCCAACCAGTTGCTGAACGCCGCAGGCGTGCTCGCGGCGCTCGAAGCCCTGCGCACCCGGCTGCCGGTGAGCCAGCAGGCGGTGCGCGAGGGCCTTGCGACCGTGGAGCTGCCCGGGCGTTTCCAGGTGCTCCCGGGCCGCCCGGTGGTGGTGCTGGATGTCGCGCACAACCCGCATGCGGCTGCGCACCTGGCGAGCAACCTCGACGCGATGGGCAGGTTCCGCAAGACCTGGGGTGTGTTCGGCGCGATGGCCGACAAGGACATCGAATCGATGGTCGAGCACCTGAAGACGCGCATCGATCACTGGCTGCCGGTCGACCTTCCGGGGGCTCGCGCGGCAAGCGCACAGGCGCTGCTGGCGCGGCTTGCCGCCGCCGGAGTCGAAGCGGGCGAGGAACGCATCGTCGAGGCGCACCCCAGCGCGCGCGAGGCGCTCGACAGCGCCGAGGCCAGGGCAGGGCAGGATGATAGAATCGTCGTCTTCGGTTCCTTCCTGACCGTGGCCGACGTGCTCCGCGCGCGTCAGCGCCACGGCTGATCCCAACAGGCTCGTTCCCCGCTTTCCTATGGCCACGCGCAACTCGTCCGCCGGGAAGAACGGCGCCCTCGACCCCGCGCTGCCACAGAAGAAGCGAGCCCGTCGCCGCCTCGTCGGCGCAGCGGCTGTGTGCCTGGCTGCCGCGATCATCCTCCCGGCCATCCTCGACTCCGAGCCGCGCCACTCCCGCGAGGACGTGCAGGTGCGCATCCCCTCGCGCGAGACGCCGCAGCGCGACGCCGACGACGGTGCGGTGCAGGGCGTGATCGGCAGCGCGACGCGCGCGCCCGGTCCGGCACCGGATGCCGGCGATGCACGTGCACCCGAGGCCGACGGCCCTGCCGAACTGCTGACAGACGCGCCGGGCGATCTTCCGTCCGACGGACGCGAATCCCGCGAGCACGCTGGCGCAGCATCCTCGAAGACAACTCCTGCCGGAGCCTCCGGTTCGGCAAGAGCGGCCGGCGGCGCGCCGCCCTCGCTCTCGGTGCCCATTGCCGGCGCGGGTGCCGGGCAGGCCTCCGCGCCAGCGAAGTCGAAGGCCGAGCCCAGAGCCGAGACAAAGACCGAGCCGAAGGCCGGCTCGAAACCGGACGCCAGGGCCGAGCCGAAGGCAGCCCCGAAGCCCGACGCCAAGGTCGAGGCGAAGAACGAGGTGAAGCACGAACTGCGCCCCGAGCCGAAAGCGCCCGAGACGCATGGCGCCTTCCTGCTGCAGGCCGGCGCCTTCGCCACCGAGAAGGCCGCGCTCGACCAGGTGGCGCGCCTGCGCAAGGCCGGCCAGAAGGCGTACACGGAAAAGGTGAAGACCAGCCAGGGCGAACGCATCCGCGTGCGCATCGGCCCCTTCGCGAGTCGCGATGCTGCCGAGAAGGCGCGCGCGGCGCTCGCCGGCGCAGGGGTCGAAGCCGCCGTGATCGCGCCCTGAGATCCGATGGGCAGCCTTTCGCTCGACGTCCTCACCGGCTGGGACTGGTTCGTGCTGCTCGTGTTCCTGTTGTCGATCTCGCTGGGCGTCTGGCGAGGGTTGGTGCGCACCGTGTTCGGACTGGCGGCCTGGGTGACGGCGCTGATCGGGGCACCCCTGCTCGCGCCCGCGGTGGTGGATGCGGTGGGCATGCAGGCGTACCCGTGGGTGGTGATCGTGCTGCTCTTCGTGGCGATTCTGGTCGCGGTGCGACTGCTGGGCAGCGCACTGGCCCGCCTGCTGGGCAAGGTCGGGCTGGGCGGCGCGGACCGCGGACTCGGCGGGGCGCTGGGCGCAGCGCGCGCGCTCCTGCTGATCCTGCTGGCAGTGGTTGCTGCGCGCATGCTTGAAATGGACCAAAATTCCGCCTGGCGAAATGCGCTTTCGCGTCCGCTGCTGGAAGCTCTGGTGCAGTGGGTCGAGCCGCACCTGCCGCAGCGGCAAATCAACGTCCGGCAAACCTGAAAGCGAGGGCTCCGATGTGCGGGATCCTGGGTGTCGTTTCCCACAGTCCGGTCAACCAGTTGCTCTATGACGGCCTGCTGCTGCTGCAGCACCGGGGCCAGGATGCAGCGGGGATCGCCACCGCGATGGCGAAGTCCTTCAACATGCACAAGGCCAACGGCATGGTGCGCGACGTCTTCCGTACCCGGAACATGCGCTCGCTGCCGGGCGCAAGCGGCATCGGCCACGTGCGCTACCCCACTGCGGGCTCGGCCTCCGATTCCGAGCAGGCGCAGCCCTTCTACGTGAACGCGCCCTTCGGGATCATGTTCGCGCACAACGGCAACCTCACCAACGCGCGCGAGCTTCGCGAGGAGCTGTTCACGCGCGACCTGCGCCACATCAACACCAACTCCGACTCCGAGGTGCTGCTCAACGTGCTCGCGCACGAGCTCCAGGAGGCGGCAGTGGGCGTCACGCTGGACCCGGACGCGATCTTCCGTGCAGTGGCCGGGCTGCACCGGCGGGTGCGCGGCGCCTACGCGTGCGTCGCGGAGATCTCCGGCTACGGGGTGCTCGCGTTTCGCGATCCGCACGGGATCAGGCCGCTGTGCTACGGAGTGGCCGAGACCGACCAGGGCGTGGAATACCTGGTGTCCTCGGAGTCGGTCGCGCTCGAAGGCCTGGGCTTTCGGCTGGTGCGCGACGTCGCCCCCGGCGAGGCGATCTTCATCGACCTGCACGGCGGCTTTCATGCGCGACAGTGCGCGCAGAACCCGTCGCTGAACCCCTGCATCTTCGAGTACGTCTACTTCGCCCGGCCCGACGCGCTGATCGACGGCGCCTCGGTCTACGACGCGCGCCTGCGCATGGGCGAGTACCTGGCCGAGAAGATCGCCCGCGAACTGCCGCTGGGCGACATCGACGTGGTGATGCCGATCCCGGACACCTCGCGCCCATCGGCGATGCAACTGGCGATGAAGCTGGGGATCGGCTATCGCGAGGGCTTCCTGAAGAACCGCTATGTCGGGCGCACCTTCATCATGCCCGGGCAGTCGGTGCGCAAGAAGTCGGTGCGCCAGAAGCTCAACGCGATGAGCGTGGAGTTCAGGGGCAAGAACGTCCTGCTGGTGGACGACTCGATCGTGCGCGGCACCACCTCGCAGGAGATCGTCCAGATGGCACGCGACTCCGGCGCGAACAAGGTGTACTTCGCCTCGGCCTCGCCGCCGGTGCGCTTTCCGAACGTCTATGGCATCGACATGCCCTCGCGCCGCGAGCTGATCGCCAGCGGGCGCAGCGACGAGGAGATCCGGCGCGCGATCGGCGCCGACGCACTGGTCTACCAGGACATCGACGCGATGCTGCGTTCGGTCACCGACGTGAATCCTGCGCTCACGAGCTTCGAGGCCTCCTGCTTCGACGGCGTGTACCTGACCGGCGACGTGACGCCCGAGTACCTCGAGCGGATCGAGCGTGCCCGAAGCGAGCGGCCTGCGACCCTCGAGGACGAGCCGGCGCGCAACCAGATGAACCTGCAGTTCTCGGTGGCGACCGACTGACCCGCCGCCCGACCCTGCGCCGCAGGCTCCCGGCGAGCCCGCCTCGGACTCGGCTGCGACGAGACCCTGCAACCCCGAGACAGCATGAACGACCACCCAGCCAAGCAGGACCCTCTCGCCGCACTTGCCCTGGAGACGCGCGCGGTGCGCGCAGGGATCGAGCGCACCCAGTTCGGCGAGCACGCCGAGCCCGTCTTCCTCACCTCGAGCTTCGTCTTCGAGAGCGCGGCCCAGGCTGCCGCGCGCTTCAGCGGCGAGGAGGAGGGGTTCATCTACTCGCGCTTCTCCAACCCGACGGTGCGCACCTTCCAGGACCGGCTCGCCTCGCTCGAGGGGGCCGAAGCCTGTCTGGCGACTGCGTCGGGGATGTCGGCGATCCTCGCAGTGGTGATGGCGCTGCTCGAGGGCGGCGACCACGTGGTCTGCTCGGCCAGCGTGTTCGGCGCCACTGCGCAACTGCTGAACATGTTCGGGCGCTACGGCGTGCAGACCACCTACGTGCCGCTGGGCGATGTCGGTGCGTGGGAGGCCGCGGTGCGCCCCGGCGTGACCAGGCTGTTCTACCTCGAGACCCCGTCCAATCCGCTGACCGAGATCGCGGACCTGGAGGCGATCTCCGCGGTGGCCAGGCGCCACGGCGTGCGGCTGGTGGTGGACAACTGCTTCTCCACGCCGGTGCTGCAGCGACCGCTCGCGCAAGGCGCCGACGTGGTGGTGCACTCGGCCACCAAGTACATCGACGGCCAGGGCCGCGTGCTGGGCGGCGCCGTACTGGGCAGCGCGGCCTTCATCGACGGGGCGGTGCTGCCGGTGCTGCGCACTGCCGGACCGGCGCTCTCGCCGTTCAACGCCTGGGTGCTGCTCAAGGGGCTCGAGACACTTCCGGTGCGCATGGAGAAGCAGTGCGCCAATGCCCTTGCGGTGGCGCGCTGGCTCGAGGCCCAGCCGGGCGTGGAGCGGGTGTTCTACCCAGGGCTGGAGTCGCACCCGCAGCACGCGCTGGCAAGGCGCCAGCAGAGCGCAGGCGGCGCGATCATCGCCTTCGTGGTCAAGGGCGACGACGACGCGAGCGCCCGGGCGGCCGCCTGGCGCGTGATCGACAGGGCGCGCGTGCTCTCGATCACCGGCAACCTGGGCGACGTGAAGACGACGATCACGCACCCCGCCAGCACCACGCACCATCGCATCGGGCCCGAGGCGCGCCGCGCGGCCGGGGTCACCGAGGGGCTGCTGCGCCTGGCGGTGGGGCTGGAGAGCCCGGAGGACATCTGCGCGGACCTCGCGCGCGGGCTGACCTGCTGATCGCAGCGCAACCGGCGCACGCGGTGCGCGCAACCGGTCAGAATGGAGCCGAAGCCGGCGGGGAGCGCTCCGCCGGGGATCACCGACACGGAGGAGACAGCGATGGATTTTGCGCTCAGCGCCGACCAGCAGGCGATCGTCGAGGCGGTCGAGCAGTTGTGCAAGCCCTTCGACGCCGACTACTGGCTTCGCAAGGACACCGAGGGCGGCTTCCCCGCCGACTTCCACAGCGCGATGGCGCAGGCCGGCTGGCTGGGGGTTGCGATGCCCGAGCGCTTCGGCGGCTCGGGGCTGGGCATCACCGAGGCGGCGCTGGTGATGCACACGGTGTCGGCCTCCGGCGCGGGCCTGTCGGGGGCTTCCGCGGTGCACATGAACATCTTCGGGCTGCACCCGGTGGTGGTGCACGGCAACGACGAGCAGCGCGAGCGCTGGCTGCCGCCGCTGATCCAGGGCCGCGAGCGCGCGTGCTTCGCAGTGACCGAGCCCAACACCGGGCTGAACACCCTCAAGCTGAAGACCTTTGCAGCCCGCAAGGGTGACGGCTACGTGGTCAACGGGCAGAAGGTGTGGATCTCCACCGCGCAGGTCGCCGAGAAGGTGCTGCTGCTGGCGCGCACCACGCCGGTGGAGGAGGTGCGCAAGCCCACCGACGGCCTGAGCCTCTTCTACACGGACCTGGACCGAAGGCACGTCGAAGTGCGCGAGATCCCCAAGATGGGGCGCAAGGCGGTGGACTCCAACCAGGTGTTCATCGACAACCTGGTGGTGCCGGCGGCCGATCGCATCGGCGAGGAAGGCAAGGGCTTCGAGTACATCCTGCACGGGATGAATCCGGAGCGGATCCTGATCGCCGCCGAGGCGGTGGGCCTGGGCCGCGCGGCGCTTCGGCGCGCCGCTGCGTACGCGAACGAGCGCATCGTCTTCGAGCGGCCGATCGGCAAGAACCAGGCGATCCAGCACCCGCTCGCGCGCTGCTGGATGGAGCTGGAGGCGGCCTGGCTGATGGTGCTCAGGGCGGCGTGGCTCTACGACCGCGGTGAACAGTGCGGCGCCGAGGCCAACTCGGCGAAGTACCTCGCGGCCGAAGCGGGCTTTCGCGCCTGCGAGACTGCAGTGATGACCCACGGCGGAATGGGCTATGCCCGCGAGTACCACGTCGAGCGCTACCTGCGCGAGAGCCTGATTCCGCGCATCGCGCCGGTGAGCCGCGAACTGGTGCTCAGCTTCGTGGCCGAGAAGGTGCTGGGGCTGCCGAAGTCGTACTGATCCGGCGCAGGCCGCGCGCCCGTCCGGGCAGCGCAGGCGGGCGAGGGGCAGGGCGCACGCGTCCACGACCCGGGCCTCCTCAGCGGAAGTCCCGGCTGCGCGGCGCAAGCCGCCCCAGCAGCGCGGTGTGGTCGACCACCCGGCGGGCGAGCAGGTGCATCACCTCGCCGCCGGTGTCCTGGTCGCGCTGCCACACCCCGTAGACGGTCATCAGCCGCGCGGCGAGCACTTCCCGACGGAAGCGCTCGAAGAGATCCGGCCAGACGATCACGTTGAGCGCGCCGGTCTCGTCCTCGAGCGTCACGAACAGCGTGCCCCTGGCGGTCTCGGGCCGCTGCCGATGGGTGACCAGTCCGCTGGCGCCTGCCAGTCGGCCATGCGGGTACTCGCGCAGCACCGCTGCCGGCTGCGTGCGCAAGCGCCCCAGCCACGGGCGCAGCAGCGCCAGCGGATGCCGCCCCATCGACAGGCCGACGGCTGCGTAGTCGGCGACGATCTCCTCGCCCTCGGCGGGTGGCGCAAGCACCACCGGCGCCTCGTCGAAGCCGGCCTCGCGCAGCAGGGCGGGCATCGGGGCGATCGCCGCGGCCTCCCAGTGCGCCGCGGCGCGGTGCCCGGCCAGCGGCGCCAGCGCGCCCGCCTGCGCCAGCGCACGCAGGTGGTGGCGCTCCAGCCGCGCCGCGCGGGCCAGATCCTCGACGCTGTCGAAGGCGAAGGGCGGCGCGGCCCCGGCGCCGGGGTTGCCGGATGCGCGCAGCATCGCCTCCCGGGCTTCGCGCGCCTGCACCAGGCGCTGCGCCGCCTCGCTCGCCAGCCCGCGCACCATGGCCAGACCCAGGCGTACCGCAGGCTGCGGACGAGGATCGATGGCGCCGGGGAAGCGGCCGGCTGCGCACCCTGCGGAGCTCGCCGGCAGCGCAGGGGCCGTCTCCTCGAGCGTGCACTCGATTCCGCTTGCGAGCACGTCGACGCCGCGCACCTCCACGCCGTGGGCGCGCGCATCGCGCACCAGCTGCGCGGGCGCGTAGAAGCCCATCGGCTGGCTGTTGAGCATCGCGGCCAGGAAGGCTGCCGGCTCGTGCCGCTTGAGCCAGCTGCTCACGTAGACCAGCAGCGCAAAGCTCGCCGCGTGCGACTCGGGGAAGCCGTATTCGCCGAAGCCCTGGATCTGCCGGAAGATGGCCTGCGCGAACTCCGGTGTGTAGCCCCGTCCCAGCATCCCGTCGATCAGCCGGCGCTCGAACTTCTCGAGCCCGCCCTTGCGCCGCCAGGCGGCCATCGCCCGGCGCAGGGCGTCGGCCTCGCCGGCCGAGAAGCCGGCGGCCAGCATTGCGATCTGCATCACCTGCTCCTGGAAGATCGGCACCCCCAGCGTGCGCTCGAGCGCCGGACGGATCTCGTCGCGCGGATAGACCACCGGTTCCAGGCCCTGGCGGCGGCGCAGATAGGGGTGGACCATGCCGCCCTGGATGGGCCCGGGGCGCACGATCGCCACCTGGATCACCAGGTCGTAGAAGGTGCGGGGCTTCAGGCGCGGCAGCATGCTCATCTGCGCGCGCGACTCCACCTGGAACACCCCGACGGTGTCGGCGTGACCGATCATCTCGTAGGTGGCAGGGTCCTCGGCCGGGATGTCCTGCATCCTGAAGGGCCGCGCCACGCCGTCGGCGCCGACCCCGTCGCGCGCGCCGGTGCGCCGCTCGGTGACGAGCTCCAGCGCGCGACGGATCGCGCTGAGCATGCCCAGCGCAAGGACGTCCACCTTGAGCAGGCCCAGCGCGTCCAGGT
Organism: Pseudomonadota bacterium; assembly: GCA_963204785.1. Taxonomy (GTDB): domain Bacteria; phylum Pseudomonadota; class Gammaproteobacteria; order Burkholderiales; family Burkholderiaceae_E; genus Quisquiliibacterium. The sequence continues at coordinate 41,216 of CAUJHG010000032.1, forward strand.
CGTCCTTGTCCCACTGGATCACGCTGCGCCCGGCCATTGCCGCGTTCTCCACCGGCACCAGCCGGGTGAGCCTGTCGCGCGCGATCACGAAGCCCCCGCTGTGCTGCGACAGGTGGCGCGGAAAGCGCATCAGCGTGGTGGCCAGGCCCACCCAGTGGCGCACGAGCGGCGAGTGCGGATCGAAACCGGACTCGGTCAGCCCTTCGACGAGCACCTGCCGCCCGTTCCACCACTGCTGGGCGCTGGCGACCTGGTCGAGCCGATGCGTGTCGATGCCCAGCGCGCGGCCCACGTCGCGAAGCGCCGAACGGGGCCGGTAGGTGATCACGCTGGCGGTCAGCGCCGCGCGATGCCGGCCGTACTTGCGATAGAGGTACTGCATCACCTCCTCGCGCCGCTGGTGCTCGAAGTCCACGTCGATGTCCGGCGGCTCGTTGCGCTCGCGACTGATGAAGCGCTCGAAGAGCACGCTCATCCGGGAGGGATCCACCTCGGTGATTCCCAGGCAGTAGCAGACCGCGGAGTTGGCCGCCGAGCCCCGGCCCTGACACAGGATTCCCTCGCTGCGTGCGAAGGCGACCAGATCGGCCACCGTGAGGAAATAGGGCTCGTAGCGAAGCTCGGCGATCAGCGCCAGCTCGTGCTCGATCTGATCGCGGACCTTGCCGGGAAGCCCGCCCGGATAGCGCAGCGCCGCTCCGTCCCAGGTGAGCTTGCGCAGCCACGAGCCGGGCGTCTCGCCCGCGGGAACGATCTCCTCCGGGTACTCGTAGCGCAGCTCGTCCAGCGAGAAGCCGCAGTGCGCGGCCACCTCGAGCGACTCCTCGAGCAGTGCCGCCGGATAGAGCTGGCCCAGCCGCAGCCGGCTGCGCAGGTGCTGCTCCGCATTGGGCTGCATCGCGTGACCGAGATCGCGCACCGGCGTGCGCAGCCGGATCGCGGTGAGGATGTCCTGCAGGCGCTTGCGCGAGCGCACGTGGAAGTGCACGTCGCCGGCGGCCACCAGTGGCAGGCCAGTGGCGCGCGAGACCTCGCGCAGGTGTTCGAGGAGGGCGGTGTCGTGCCCGCGGGCCAGCAACTCCACCGCGATCCAGCAGCGGCCCTCGAAGCGCTCGCGAAGGAAGCGCGCCTGCGCGAGCAGCGCTGCCCGCGCGGCCATGCCGCCGTGCCCGTGCGCCACCGCGGGGGAGGGCACCAGCAGGGCAAGGCAGTCGTCGATGCCGGGTTCGAGGTCTTCGCGCAGCAGCCGGTAGCTGCCCTTGTCCGCGCGCATGCGGGCGGCAGTGATCAGCTCGGAGAGGTTGCCATAGCCATTGCGGTTGCGGGCCAGCAGCACCAGACGGGCCGAGGCAGCGCAGCCGGCATCGGTGGCGGACGCAAGCAGGGTGCGCGGGCCTTCCTTCCCGGGCATGGGGTTCTCGTTCGTCGCCATCGGCGCAATGGACGGGAACACCTCGTGCAGCGAGAACTCCGAGCCCACGATCAACGGCAGGCCTGCATCGCGCGCGGCCAGGTGGGCACGCACGATGCCCGCGAGCGAGCACTCGTCCGTGATGGCCAGCGCCGCGTAGCCGAGCGCCCTGGCGCGTTCCGTCAATTCCTCCGCATGCGAGGCGCCGCGCAGGAAGCTGAAGTTGCTCACGCAGTGGAGCTCGGCGTAGGGGGAGAGCATGCCGGTGGCTCAGACAAGGGCCGACATACGATCGAGGGGGCTCGCCACCGTGCCGGCGGCGATGCGCAGCACGTGGGTGTAGATCATCGTGGTGCTCACGTCGGCATGGCCGAGCAGCTCCTGCACCGTGCGGATGTCGGTTCCGCCTTGCAGCAGGTGGGTGGCGAAGGAGTGGCGCAGCGTGTGCACCGAAGCCGCGCGATCGATCCCAGCGGCCAGCAGGGCGCGCTTCAACTGGCGCTGGACGGACTGCTCGTGGATGTGATGCCGCCGGGTGATGCCGCTGCGGGGGTCGCGCGAGCAGTGATCGGCCGCGAACACCCAGTGCCAGCCCCAGGAACTGCCTCCGTTCGGGTACTTCCGGGCGAGCGCATTGGGCATCTCGACACCGGGACGGTCGAGTGCACGGTCCTGCTCCCAGAATGCGCGGGAACGTACGCACTGCTGCCGCAGTTCCGCGAGCAGGGCCTGGGGGAGCATGGTCACCCGATCCTTGCCGCCTTTGCCGTCGCGCACCACGATGACCCGCCGGGTGAAGTCCACGTCCTTGACGCGCAGGCGCATTGCTTCCATCAGCCGCATGCCGGTGCCGTAGAGCAGACGGCAGATCAGGGCCGGCTCGCCCTGCATGTGATCGAGCACCCGCCGCACTTCGTCCGCCGTCAGCACCGACGGGATGCGCTTGCGTACGGTGGGGCGCTCGATCTGCGTCATCCAGGGCAGGTTTTCGCCGAGCACCTCGCGGTAGAGAAAGAGGAGGGCGCACAGCGCCTGCTTGTGGGTGGATGCGGAAATCTTCCGCTCGTTGACGAGCGCATTCAGGAAGCGCTCGACATCCGGGCCGCCGAGCGTGCGCGGGTGACGCCGGTCATGGAAGCGGACGTACGCGCGGATCCAGTGCAGGTAGGCTTCCTCGGTGCGCAGGCTGTAGTGCAGGTACCGGATGCGCTCGCGCACCTTGTCCAGCAGGCGCGGGGCGCCTGGGACGGAATGGCTGTGCGGTGGGACTTCTTGAAGACTGTACATAAGCACAGTATCCGAATCTGGACTGTGCTCGGCAAGTCGGGTGCTTGGACTAGGCCGAAGGATCAGGGGCAGGGAGCGGGAGGCGCGGGCTGCGGCCCTAGGGCCCGGCCGAGTTGGGTGGCCAGGTACCGGCGGCGTTAGCCAGCAGCATGGGCGGGAGATCAGGGCCGGGCGCGGCACTCTGACCGCCGATCGTCGGCGGTTAGATCCGCGCCCTCCGGTTAGCCGCTAGACTGCACCAGCGAAATACAAGTTAGATGCAATTCACGAATTGGCCCATGCGAAAGTCGATGCGATGAAGTTGCGCCGTAGCGATTCGCCGCCGGGGAGGGCTGGAGTGCCGCGAGGCA
>CAUJHG010000033.1 GCA_963204785.1 Pseudomonadota bacterium
CTGGTCGCGGTGGAAGGTGTCGGCGGGCTCCTTGCCCAGGTCTGCCGCGAAGCCGCGGATGGCCAGGTTCATCGCCACCAGCCGCCAGGTGGTGGGGTTGGATTCCTGGCCGTAGATGCTGATGTCGTCCGCCTTGCCGCCGTGCGCCTCGATGAACTTCTCGCTCTGCACGAACATTCCGCCCGAGCCGCAGCAGGGATCGTAGACGCGGCCCTGGTGCGGGGCGAGCACTTCCACCAGCACCTTCACCACGGAGGCGGGGGTGTAGAACTGACCGCCCTTCTTGCCCTCGGCGCTGGCGAACTGGCCGAGGAAGTACTCGTAGACCTCGCCCAGCAGGTCCTTGGCGCGGTGGCCTTCGCCGAAGCCGATGGTGGAGACCAGGTCCACCAGCTCGCCGAGCTTGCCGGGCTCGAGCTGGCTGCGCCCGAAGCGCTTGTCCAGGATGCCCTTCAGGCGCGGGTTGTCGGCCTCGATGGCTTCCAGCGCGGCGTCGATGCGCACGCCGATGTCGGCCTGCTTGGCCTGGGCGCGCAGCGCCTCCCAGCGTGCGGGGGCGGGCACCCAGAACACGTTGGCCATCGTGTAGTAGTCGCGCTCTTCCAGTGCCTCGGCGTGATCGGCGGCGTCGGGCAGGTGGAACTCGCTGGCCTCGTCGGCGAAGTCGCGCTGCAGCGCCGTGCGTTGCTCGTCGAAGGCGTCGGAGATGTACTTCAGGAAGATCAGGCCGAGCACGATGTGCTTGTAGTCGGCGGCGTCCATGCTGGAGCGCAGCTTGTCGGCTGTGGCCCAGAGGGTTTTCTTGAGGTCCTGGTTCATCGCGGGGTTCGGCTACGGAGGTCGACGGCAGGAGGCCCAGCTACGCGGGAGGGGCGGCCCAGGGCTGGCCCCGTCGAGGCGCCGCGCCGGGTGTGGCCGGCGGTCCCGATGAAGACGCAGAGCGCGGGTCGGCTCACCGGGGCATTCCCGGTGCTGGAAGGACAAGGGCCGAGGATAGCCCATGGGTGGGCGCATCAGGCGAGCCCGACGGAGCGCTGCGGCGGTCGTCGTCTTCCCGGTGACAGCGGATCCGGGCGCCTGCTAGATTTCAGGCCGGCGTGATCGGCAGGGAGGCAGGTCGATGCGCCTTCATCGGATCCAACAACGGAGAACAAGCAGATGATCCGCAGAGCAATCGTTTCCATCGCGGTCGGCTCGATCGCGATCCTCGGGACCGCCTGGGCCCAGCAACCGTCGTTCGACATCGTCGGCCTCAGGCTCGGCATGACCGAGAGCGAGGCGGTCAACGCGATCCGTGCCTACGACGGCACGCTCAGGATCCTGTCGGTCCAGAGTGCCTTCGGTTACTCGGATGGCGTGCAGCAGTTGAAGACCGAGCCCTTTCTGTCGCGCATCGAGGGGCGCTCGGCGAAGCAGAAGCCGGGTTCCACGCGCCCCGATCTCGTCGTGCACTTCACGCCTCCACCCAGCGCAGGGCGGGTCTGGGCGATCGAGCGCGAGGAGGGCATCGACGCAGACCAGCCCAGCGCGGAGCAGTTCGTCGGCGCGCTCACGCAGAAGTACGGCAAGCCGACGGCGGTCTCGCCCGGAAACTCCAGCCTTGCCTGGGACTTCCCTCCTGGGCGGCCGAACTGCATCCTGCGCCCGCCCGATCGGCCGGGCTTTCCTGCCTTTCGACCGGGGGGCCGGGAAGATCTCGGTTTCCTGCTCGGCACGTGGCAGCAGCGCAAGCTGGTGCCCGCTGATGCGAGCACCTGCGCATCGCGACTGCACTACGTGCTCAGCAGCACGAACGGAACCGTGATCAGCCGCCATTACGCGCTCATGATCGACGTGGCAGCCTATGCAGCCTCGAACGAGGCTGCGACCCGGGAGGTGAACCAACTCGAGGCGCGAGCCCGCAAGCTTCGTGAAGGCAAGGGGCAGGCTCCGCGGCTCTGATCGTGCCTTGCACCGGCTGCCGCACCTCCTCGCCGTAAGCTTCGCGTCAGTAAGATTCCAGTCAGCAAGCCGGCGGAACATCGCCCCCAGCGGACAAGAGCCGCGCAACGAGTCTGGGGGAGACACCAATGGCAGCAGTGATGGAAGGCGCGGCAGGCGCCGCGATGACGACGGAGGAGAAGAAGGTCATCTTCGCCTCCTCGCTGGGCACCGTGTTCGAGTGGTACGACTTCTACCTGTACGGCTCGCTCGCGGCGATCATCGCCAAGCAGTTCTTCTCGGGGCTCGACCCCACCTCGGCCTTCATCTTCGCGCTGCTCGCCTTCGCGGCCGGCTTCATCGTGCGTCCGTTCGGGGCGCTGGTGTTCGGGCGGCTGGGCGACATGATCGGGCGCAAGTACACCTTCCTGGTGACGATCCTGATCATGGGCACCTCGACCTTCCTGGTCGGCGTGCTGCCCAGCTACGCCACCCTGGGCGTGGCGGCGCCGGTGATCCTGATCACACTGCGGCTGCTGCAGGGCCTGGCGCTGGGCGGCGAGTACGGTGGGGCTGCCACCTACGTGGCCGAGCACGCGCCGCAGGGCAAGCGCGGCGCGTACACCTCGTGGATCCAGACCACCGCGACGCTCGGGCTCTTCCTGTCGCTGCTGGTGATCCTGGGCACGCGCACGGTGATGGGCGAAGCGGCCTTCGCCGACTGGGGCTGGCGGATTCCCTTCCTGATCTCGGTGCTGCTGCTGGCGATCTCGGTGTGGATCCGGCTGAGCATGAACGAGTCGCCCGCCTTCCAGAAGATGAAGTCGGAGGGCAAGACCTCGAAGGCCCCGCTGACCGAGTCCTTCGCGCAGTGGAAGAACCTGAAGATCGTGATCCTTGCGCTGATCGGCCTGGTCGCCGGGCAGGCAGTGGTCTGGTACACGGGCCAGTTCTACGCGCTGTTCTTCCTGACGCAGACGCTGAAGGTGGACATGGCGACCGCGAACATCATGATCGCGATCGCGCTGCTGATCGGCACGCCCTTCTTCGTGGTCTTCGGCACGCTGTCCGACAGGATCGGGCGCAAGCCGATCATCATGGTCGGCTGCCTGCTGGCGATGGTCACCTACTTCCCGCTGTTCAAGGCGCTCACCGGCGCCGCGAACCCGGACCTGGCGCATGCGCTGGCGAACGCTCCGGTGTCGGTCACCGCCGATCCGAAGGAGTGCTCGTTCCAGTTCAACCCGACCGGCACGGCGAAGTTCACCAGTTCCTGCGACATCGCCAAGCAGGTGCTCGCGGCGAACTCGGTGAACTACGAGAACATCACCGGATCGGGAACGGCGACGGTGAAGATCGGCGACACCGAGATCGCGTCCTACAGTTCGAAGGGGCTGCCGGCCGAGGAGGCGAAGCAGAAGGATGCGGAGTTCAGGAAGGCGGTGCTCGCCGAGCTGAAAGCGCACGGCTATCCGTCGAAGGCCGACCCGGAGAAGATGAACAAGCCGCTGATCATCGGGATCCTGGTGCTGCTGGTGATCTACGTGACCATGGTCTACGGACCGATCGCGGCGATGCTCGTGGAGCTCTTCCCGACGCGCATCCGCTACACGTCGATGTCGCTGCCGTATCACATCGGCAACGGCTGGTTCGGCGGCCTGCTGCCGACGATCTCCTTCGCGATGGTGGCGCAGAACGGCAACGTCTACCACGGGCTCTGGTACCCGATCATCATCGCGGGGATGACCTTCGTGGTGGGCATGGTGTTCCTGCGCGACACCAGGGACGTCGACATCTACCGGAACGACTGATCCGGGCATGACCCGAGGCCGGCCCCGGCGCCTTTCGCGAGGCGCCAGGGCCGCTTGCCTGACGGGGTGCTCCCTGTCGCTGCCATCATGCGCGTCGCCCTGCTCGCCGACCTCCACGGCAACCTCGAGGCTCTCGACGCCTGCATGCGCCACGCGCGCGCGCAGGGCGTGGACCGCTTCGCCTTCCTGGGCGATCTCGTCGGGTATGGGGCCGATCCGTGCGCGGTGCTCGAGCGGGTCGCACGCGAGGCGGAGCAGGGCGCGGTGGTGGTGGGCGGCAATCACGACGCTGCGGTCGCCGGCCCGGACGATGGCATGAACGACGACGCGCGGCGCGCGATGGACTGGACCCGACGACAGCTCGGTCGCGCGCACACCGACTTCATCTCCGGGCTGCCGCTGCTCGTGCGCGACGAGGCGATCTGCCACGTCCACGCCAGTGCCTGCGAACCGCAGCGCTGGACCTACATCACCGACGACATCGCAGCCTCGCGCTCGCTCGCCTCGGTCGACTGCACCTGGACCTTCTGCGGCCACGTGCACGACCAGGTGCTCTACTACCAGGGGGCAGGCCGGCGCCTGATGGCCTTCCGGCCCACGCCGGGGGCGGCGGTGCCGGTCGGCGCGCACCGGCGCTGGCTGGCGATCGTCGGCTCGGCAGGGCAGCCGCGCGACCACAACACCGCAGCAGCCTACGCGCTGTTCGACCATGCACGCGGACGGCTGGTGTTCCATCGGGTCCCCTACGATCATTTCGCTGCTGCCGCGAAGATCCGCGCCGCCGGGCTGCCGGAGGCGCTGGCAGCCTGCCTGGAACGCGGAGCCTGAGCGGCATGCGCCCGTGCCCGGCGTGTCGATGCATTGGGCTCTGCCGCGGGCCCGCAGGGGAGGGCTGATGCGACTGGAACCCGGTACCGAGATCGACGGCTTCCGGCTGGAAGCCTGCGTGCACGACGGCGGCATGGGAGTGATCTGGCGCGTCAGCGGGTCAGACACCAGCTTTCCGCTGATGATGAAGCTGCCCCGCTTCGGCGCCGGCCAGCCGCCGGAGGCGCTGGTGGGCTTCGAGGCCGAAGCCATGCTGCTGGCCGCCATCCGCAGCCCGCACGTACCGCGCTTCGTCGCTGCCGGCGACCTCGCCCGCACCCCCTATCTGGTCAGCGAGTGGATCGAGGGCGAGAGCCTGGAGTCGCTGGCCCAGGCTGCCCCGCTGCCTGCGGAGCAGGTGGCGCGGATCGGCGCGGCGATCGCCGATGCCGCCGAGAGCCTGCACCGCCAGGACGTGGTCCACATGGACATCAAGCCCGGCAACGTGCTGCTGCGCCCGGACGGGCGGGCGGCGCTGATCGACTTCGGGCTGGCCTGCCACGCACGCCTGCCCGATCTGATGGCCCAGGAGATGCGCAAGGCCGTGGGCACTGCCGAGTACATCGCGCCCGAGCAGGTGCTCGGCGTGCGCGGTGATCCGCGCAGCGACCTCTTCGCGATCGGGGTCACGATGTACGAGCTGGCCACCGGCGAGCTGCCCTTCGGCGCGCCACGCACGGTGTCGGGGCTGCGCGACCGGCTCTGGCTCGACCCGCGCCCGCCGCGGGCCATCGTCCCGGAGCTGCCGCCGTGGCTGCAGGAGCTCATCCTGCGCTGCATCGAGGTGCGCCCGGAACTGCGTCACCCGAGCGCGGCGCAGCTCGCCTTCGACCTGCGCAACCCGCAGCGGGTCACGCTCACCGAGCGCGGCAACCGCACCCGCAGGCTCGGCGTCTTCGCACACCTGCGCCGCTGGCTGCGCGCGGCGGGGCTCGAAGCGGAGATCGTGCGCCCGCCCAGCGAGCAGATGGCCAGCGCGCCGATCGTGGTCGCCGCGGTGGACACCGAGCACCTGGAGGATCCGCTGCAGCGGGCGCTGCAGGCCGCGGTGGGCCGCGTGCTCGCGCACTCGCCGCAGGCGCGCCTGGTCTGCCTGACCGTGCTGCGCGTCACGCCGCTGATCGACGATGCGAAGTCCGGTGAAACCAGCTCCGGGATGCACCTGGATCACATGGTGCGCCTGCGGCACTGGGCGGCGCCGATGGGGCTGCCGCCGCAGCGCCTGTCGGCACACGTGCTCGAGGGCTCCGACCCTGCGAAGGTGATCCTCGGCTTCGCCCGCGCCAACAACGCGTCGCTGATCGTGATCGGCGCGGCGAACTACTCGGAGCGGATGATCGGGCGCTCGACCACTGCGGAGGTGGTCGAGGAGGCGTCCTGCAGCGTGTACGTGGTGCGCGTGTCTGCGCCGGTGCTCACGCTGGCCGAGCCGGGCAGGGATCAGGCCGCCGCCTGATCCGGCTTCAGTCCGATGCGGTCGAGCGCGGCCTCGAGGTGGGTCACCGTCCGGTCGACGTTGTTCAGCTTCTCGAGGCCGAACAGGCCGATGCGGAAGGTGGAGAAGTCGGGCCCCTCGCCGCACTGCAACGGAACGCCGGCCGCGGTCTGCAGGCCCTCGGCGATGAAGCGGCGCGAGGACTGCAGTTCCGGATCGGTGGTGTGGCTGACCACGACGCAGGGCGCCTTGTAGCCATCGGCCGCGACGCTGCGGATGCCCCGGGCCTCGAGCAGCGCGCGCACCTTGCTGCCGAGCTCGATCTGCGCCTTGCGCAGGCGCTCGAAGCCGCACTCGCGCGTCTCGCGCATCGCGTCGCGCAGCCGGGTCAGCGCATCGGTGGGCATGGTCGCGTGGTACATGTGGCCGCCGCCTTCGTAGGCTTCCATGATCTGCAGCCACTTCTTCAGGTCGCAGGCGAAGCTCGAACTGGTGGTGGCATCGATCGCGGCGCGGGCGCGCTCGCTGAACATCAGCATCGCGCAGCAGGGCGAACTGCTCCAGCCCTTCTGCGGCGCGGAGATCAGCAGGTCGACGCCGACGGCCTGCATGTCGACCCACATCGCGCCGGAGGCGATGCAGTCGAGCACGAAGAGCCCGCCTACCTCGTGGGTGGCCTGCGCGACCGCGCTCAGGTAGTCATCCGGCAGCAGCATCCCGGAGGCGGTCTCGATGTGCGGCGCGAACACCACTGCCGGGCGCTTCTCGAGGATTGCGGCGCGCACCTCGTCGATCGGTGCCGGAACCCAGGGCGCCTGCGCGCCGGAACCTGCCGGGCGCGCCTGGAGCACCGTGGTCGAGGCGGGGATGTTCCCCATCTCGAAGATCTGCGACCAGCGGTAGCTGAACCAGCCATTGCGCAGCACCAGCACGTCGCGCCCCTGGGCGAACTGTCGGGCCACCGCCTCCATGCCGAAGGTGCCGCTGCCGGGCACCAGCGCCACTGCGTGCGCGTGGTAGACCTCCTTCAGGATCGAGGAGATCTCCCGCATCACCGACTGGAAGCTGCGCGACATGTGGTTGAGGGCGCGGTCGGTGTAGACGACCGAGAACTCGAGCAGACCGTCGGGATCGACGTTGGGAAGCAGTCCAGGCATGGGGAGTCCGTTCGACAAGGCTGTGTGAGGGAGCGGCCTGCGAGGCCGGGCTTTCCGGCGGATTATGCCGCCACCGGCAGGGCGTGGGGTGTGCCGGCCCTGCCGCCAGAGTGCCCGCGGTTCCGGGCTCGCGGGCACACCCTGCCTTGTGGCAGACTTCCCGACGCCCTGGCGCAGGCAGCAGCCGCCTCGCGACCTCCCGCGGAAGCCACCCGCAAAATCCGAGCAAGACCCATGAGCGATGACATCCTGACCATGCTGGCCGACGCTGCCGCCGCGTTCGCCAGGCCCGACGCCGCGCGCGTGCGCGCGCTGCGTGGCAGCCCCGACGGCTTCGACCGCGCCACCTGGCAACAGATGGCCGACTTCGGCTGGTTCTCGATCCTGGTTCCCGAAGCACAGGGCGGCCTGGGGCTGGGCCTGGCCGCTGCGGCGACCATCGCCACGCGGACCGGCCACGCAGTCTTCCCCGAGCCCTTCGTGGCGAGCGGGGCGATCGCGCCCTGGTGCCTGGCGCAGGCCGGCGCACGTGCGAAGGGCCTGCTCGCAAAGGTGGGCGCGGGCGAGATCGTGGCAACGCTTGCCTGGCAGAACCGCGAGGGCGCACTGGACACTGAGCACGTCGGCGCGACGCTGCGCCAGGACGGCACAGTGCTGCGCCTGGACGGCGAGTGCCGCTTCGTCGTTCCCGCCAGTGCCGACCTGTTCCTGGTGGCCGCGCGCGGCGAGCACGGGGTCGGCCTGTACAGCGTGGCGCGCGACCGGCCGGGCGTGAGCGTTCGCGCCGAGCCTTGCGCCGATGGCTCGGCAAGCGGCTGGCTGACGCTCGCGGGCGTTGCGATCGACGACGAGCACCGGCTGATCGACGCTCCGCACGGCGCTGCCGTGCTGCGCACGGCGGTGGACCTGGGCCCGATCGCCACCAGCGCGGAACTCGTGGGCCTGATGGATCGCATGCTCGAGCTCACCCTCGAGTACCTGCGCACGCGCAAGCAGTTCGGCAAGGCGATCGGCAGCTTCCAGGCGCTGCAGCACCGTGCGGTCGATCTCTGGATCCACCGGCAGGTCGCCCGCGCGGTGGTCGACGCAGCGATCCGCAGCTTCGATGCGCCGGAATCCGACGCCGCAGCACGCACGCTCGCGGCCAGCAGCGCCAAGGCGCGCGCCGCGCAGTCGGCGCTGCTGATCGCCAATCAGTCGATCCAGTTGCACGGCGCGATCGGCACCACCGACGAATACGACCTGGGCGTCTGCGTCAACCGCGCACTGACGCTCTCGGCCTGGATGGGTAATGCCGCCGAGCACCGCCGCCGCTTCGGCGCGTTGAAGGCCGCCGCCCCGAGGAGCGAAGCATGAGCAGCACCGACACCTTCCGCTACGGCGTGCCGCAGGAGCGCGACTGGAACGCGATGAGCGACGAGGAGTTCCGCGCCTTCGTGCGCGAGGACTTCGAGACCCACTACCCGCAGGAGCTGCGCTTCCCTCCGCGACGCCTGCGCTGGAGCGAGAACCGTGACTGGCACCTGCGCATGGCGGCCAAGGGCTGGATCGCCCCGGCCTGGCCGGCCGAGTACGGCGGGATGGGCCTGTCGCCGTCGAAGCTGCTCATCTTCTTCGAGGAGCAGGAGCGCGTCGGGATCGCCCGCTTCCAGGATCACGGGATCCTGATGGTGGGGCCGGTGCTGATGCGCTACGGCACCGAGGAGCAGAAGCGCCGCTACCTGCCCGGCATCCTGTCGTGCGAGAACATCTGGTGCCAGGGCTACTCGGAGCCGGACTCCGGCTCCGACCTGGCCAGTCTGCGCACCCGCGCAGTGCTCGAAGGTGACCATTTCAGGATCGACGGCCAGAAGATCTGGACCACGCTCGCGCACGACGCCACCCACATGTTCGCGCTGGTGCGCACCGATCCGGCCGCCAAGCCCCAGCAGGGCATCAGCTTCCTGCTGCTCGACTTCACCGACCCCGGCGTGCGCGTGCGCCCGATCCGCGACATCGGCGGCTACGAGGAGTTCTGCGAAGTCTTCCTGGATGGCGTGCGCACCCATCGCTCCAACCTCGTCGGCGAGCTGAACAAGGGCTGGACGGTCGCGAAGTCGCTGCTCGGCTTCGAGCGGATCTTCCTGGGCAGCCCCAAGATGCCCGAGTACGGGCTGCAGATGCTCGAGACGGTCGCGCGGGCCCGCGGCGTGTTCGACGACCCGGTCTTCCAGGACCGCTTCGTCCAGCTCCAGCTCGACGTCGCGCATCTCGGGGACATCTACGGTCATTACGCATCGATCGTCGGGCGCGGCGAGCCGCTTGGCCCGGACGTCTCGCTGCTCAAGATCTGGGCCTCCGAGACCGGCCAGCGGATCGCCGACCTGATCGTCGAGACTGCCGGCCCCTTCGGCGGAATGAACGTGCACGCCCCGGTGGGCGGCACGACCATCCACGCGCTCGCGCCCTACTACAAGGCACGGGTGATGACGATCTACGGCGGCAGCAGCGAGATCCAGCGCAACATCCTCGCGCGCCAGGTGCTCGATCTGCCGGCCTGATGGCGCCGAGGACCTTGCCCGTCCGCATCGAATGGAAGGCGGGATTTGACCGCACGTCGCCCGCTCCCCAGACTCGGGGACGCGGCCGTGCGTGCGTGTCGACAAGGGCGGAGCGCACGGGGCAGCAACAACAAGGGAAACCAGGGGAGAGGACAGATGAGAATGGCTTCGTTCAGTGCCGCAGCGCTCGCTTCGCTGACGCTGATGGCGCTTGCAGCACCCGCCTCGGCTGCCGATGTCGTGCGCATCGGAGTGCTCACCGACATGACGGGGGTCCTGTCGGACACCCTTGGCATGGGTTCGGTGGAAGGCGCGCGCATCGCGGTCGAGGAGTTCGGCGGGGTGGTGCTCGGCAAGAAGATCGAGGTGGTGCACGCGGACCACCAGAACAAGGCCGACATCGGCGCCAACATCACCCGCAAGTGGATCGACACCGAGGGCGTCGGGGCGATCCTGGACCTCGGCAACTCCGCCGTGGCGATCGCGGTGCAGAACATCGTGCGCGACAAGAACCGGGTGTCGATAGCAACCGGCGCAGCCTCGTCGGAGCTCACCAACAAGTACTGCAACCCGAACAGCTTCCACTGGGGCTACGACACCTACCAGACCGCGTGGGCGGCAACCGTTCCACTGGTGAAATCGGGTGGAGACAGCTGGTTCTTCATCACCGCCGACTACGCCTACGGGCACGGCCTGGAGAACGACACCCGCAAGGCGGTCGAGGCCGCGGGCGGCAAGGTGCTCGGTTCGGTCCGCCATCCGCCGAACAACATGGACTTCTCCTCGTACCTGCTGCAGGCGCAGGCGTCCAAGGCCAAGGTGATCGGACTTGCCACTGCGGTGGGCGATCTGCAGAACGTGATCAAGCAGGGCGTGGAGTTCAAGACCTTCAACGACAGGACCAGGATGGCTGCGATGCCGCTGCTGCTGGTCGACGTGCACGCAGTGGGGTTGAAGGCCATGCAGGGCGCGGTGATCAGCTCTGTCTTCTACTGGGACGCGGACGAGAACAGTCGCGCGTTCGCACGCAAGTTCTCCGCGAGGATGGGGGGGCGCCCGCCAACCGAAGCACAGGCGATGACCTACAGCGCGGTGCTGCACTACCTGAAGGCGATGAAGGCGGCAGGCACCGAGGACTCCGCCGCAGTGATCGCGAAGATGCGTTCGCTGCCAGTCGAGGATGCGGTCACCCAGGGCAAGGCGCGAGTCCGCGAGGACGGGAGGGTGATGCGCGACATCTGGCTGGTGCGCGTGAAGAAGCCCGAGGAGTCGACGAAACTTTGGGACTACTTCCGGCTCCTGGAGCCGATCAAGGCCGAGAACGCCTTCCGTCCGCCGGATCAGTCCGAGTGCGCTCTGCTGAAGAAGTGAGCTGATCCAGCGCCACCGGGCGCCCGGCCAGGCCCGGCGTCCGGCTGCCGCCCCCTGCATGGCGGAATCTTGCTGCGCCGCAAGGTAAACTTCCCGCCCATGTCCGAACCCAGCACCAAGACCGGCTCGCGAGGGCTCAGCCTCGCCGCGCTGGGCGTCGTCTTCGGCGACATCGGCACCAGCCCGCTGTACGCGCTGCGCGAGGTGTTCGGCGGCAGGAACGCGATCCCCCTGACCGAGGCGAACCTCTTCGGCGTGCTCTCGATGGTCTTCTGGGCGGTGACCATCATCGTCTCGCTGAAGTACGTCGTGATCATGCTGCGCTTCGACAACCGCGGCGAGGGTGGGGTGCTGGCGCTGCTGTCCTGGGCACAGCACCGGGTGCGCCGGTTTCCGCGCCTGAGCTGGGTGGTGACGGCGCTCGGAGTGTTCGCGGTGTCGCTGTTCTACGGAGACGCGGTGATCACCCCGGCGATCTCGGTGCTCTCCGCGGTCGAGGGGATCTCGGTGGCGGCCCCCGAGCTTTCGCACTTCGTCACTCCGCTGGCGCTGACGATCCTGGTGGCGCTGTTCCTGGTGCAGCGGCGCGGCACCGCCGCCGTCGGCGCCCTCTTCGGACCCGTGATGCTGCTGTGGTTCGTGACGCTCGCGGTCTTCGGGGCGATGAGCATCGTGCGGGCGCCGGAGGTGCTGATGGCCGCCGATCCGCGCCACGCGGCCCGCTTCGTCCTCGGGCACCCAGGGCTGGCCTTCGTGGCCAGCGGCGCAGTCTTCCTTTGCCTGACCGGCGCCGAGGCCCTGTACGCCGACATGGGGCACTTCGGACCCAGGCCGGTGCGCCTGGCCTGGTTCGCGCTGGTGTTTCCCGCGCTGATGCTCAACTACTTCGGCCAGGGTGCGCTGCTGCTCACCCGCCCAGACGCTGCGGACAATCCCTTCTACCTGCTCGCGCCTGCGGCGCTGCTGCTGCCGATGATCGGACTTGCGACCATGGCCACCGTGATCGCCTCGCAGGCGACGATCTCGGGGGCCTTCTCCGCGACCCAGCAGGCGTCGCGGATGAACTTCCTGCCCAGGCTGCGCGTGCTGCACACCTCGGAGACCGCGCTGGGGCAGATCTACATCCCACTGGTGAACTGGCTGCTGCTGGTGCTGGTCGTGGCGCTGGTGCTGATGTTCCGCAGCTCGGAGCGACTGGCGGCGGCCTACGGGATCGCAGTGGCCGGCGACCTGCTGCTGAGCAGCGTGATCCTGCTGATCGCGCTGCCGCTGGCGCGCATGCGCCGCCTGCGGTTGCTCTGGCCGCTGTTCCTGCTGCTGGCGGTGGTCGAGGGTTTCTTCCTGGTGTCCAACAGCACCAAGTTCGTCGATGGCGGCTGGTTCCCGGTGACGCTCGCGCTGCTGATGTTCACGGTGCTGACCACCTGGCGCCGGGGCACCGAGTTCATGCGCGCCAAGAAGGAGGCGGCCAGCGTCGGGATCGAGGACGGACTGGCGATGGATCTCTCCTCGATCCCCCGGGTGCCCGGAACCGCGGTGTTCTTCTGCTCGACCGGCAGCGGCTGTCCGGGCGCCTTCCTGCACAACCTGACGCACAACAAGATCGTCCACCAGACCACGGTCTTCCTGACGGTCGAGTTCGACGAGGTGCCGCGCGTGGCCGACGACGAGCGGGTGTGGGTGCAGCGAGGCGCCAACGGAATCGTCCGGCTGGGCGCGCGCTTCGGCTATCGGGAGCGGCCGGACATCCGCCTGATCCTGCGGCTGGCTGCGCGCAAGGGCGTGCAGTTGCAGCTCGAGGAGATCTCCTTCTTCACCAGCAAGCCCACCGTGGTCTCGGTGAGCCGACGCGGCCTGTTCGGCTGGCGCCGTTCGCTGTTCGGCTGGATGCTGCAGAACAGCACCAGCGTGGCCAACTACTTCAACCTGCCGCCGAACCGGGTGATCGAACTCGGCTCGCAGGTGGGGTTCTGACCCGATGGCGCGGATCGGCCGCCTGCTCGCGCTCGCCTGCGCAGCCAGCGCGCTCGGTGCGCTGACCGTCTGGGCCTTCCTCGCCTACCGGCACCCGGACCGGGTGCTCGATTTCGCCGCCTTCCTGCAGATGTGCGGGGTTCCGATCGGCCCTTGACCGCTCGGGCCTGGCTCGCCGCCGCACTGCGCCTCTCCGATTCCCGCTCCGATGGCAACCAGAAAGAACGACTACAGCGAAGCGTCGATCCGCGTGCTCAAGGGCCTCGAGCCCGTGCGCCAGCGGCCCGGCATGTACTCCCGCACCGAGAACCCGCTGCACATCCTGCAGGAGGCGATCGACAACGCCGCCGACGAGGCCCTGGCAGGCTTCTGCCGCGAGATCGCGGTGACCCTCGAGGACGACGGCAGCGTCACGGTCGAGGACGACGGGCGGGGCATCCCGGTCGGGGCTCACCCCGAGGAGGGCGTGCCGGTGGTGGAGATCGTCTTCACGCGCCTGCACGCCGGCGGCAAGTTCGACAAGCAGGCGGGCGGCGCCTACAGCTTCTCCGGAGGGCTGCACGGGGTCGGGGTCTCGGTGACGAACGCGCTCTCCACCCGGCTCGAGGTCACGGTGTGGCGCGACGGCGCCGCGCACGAGATCGCCTTCGCCGGCGGGGAACTGGTGTCGCCGCTGAGTGCGCGCGCGCCGCTCCGCGGCGAGCGGCGCAGCGGCACCCGGGTGCGCTGCTGGCCGGACCCGAAGTACTTCGACAGCCAGGCCATCCCACAGGCGGAGCTGGTGCGGCTGCTGCGTTCGAAGGCGGTGCTGCTGCCCGGCGTGCGGGTGCAGCTCACCGACGCGAGGAGCGGGCGCGTCCAGCAGTGGCAGTACGCCGAAGGCCTGCGCGGCTACCTGGTCGAAGCGCTGGCCGAGGGCGGCAGCGCCGAGCCGGTGATCCCGCTGTTCGAGGGCGAGCAGGCCGTGGGCGGCGGACACGACACCTTCGCCGAAGGCGAGGGCGCCCAGTGGGTGGTCGCCTGGACCGAGGAGGGTCCGCTGGTGCGCGAGTCCTACGTCAACCTGATCCCGACCACTGCGGGCGGCACGCACGAGTCGGGGCTGCGCGAAGGACTGTTCAACGCGATCAAGGCCTTCGTCGAGCTGCACGGTCTGCTGCCCAAGGGGATCAAGCTGTTGCCCGAGGACGTCTTCGCGCGCGCGAGCTTCGTGCTCTCGGCGAAGGTGCTCGATCCGCAGTTCCAGGGCCAGGTCAAGGAGCGGCTGAACTCGCGCGACGCGCTGCGCCTCGTCTCCACGCTGATCCGCCCGCAGCTCGAGCTCTGGCTGAACCAGCACGTCGAGCTCGGCAGGCGCCTGGCCGAGCTGGTGATCCGTCAGGCGCAGGCGCGCAGCCGGGCCGCGCAGAAGGTCGAGAAGCGCAAGAGCTCGGGGGTTGCGGTGCTGCCCGGCAAGCTGACCGACTGCGAATCCACCGAGGTCGCGCGCAACGAGGTCTTCCTGGTCGAGGGCGACTCGGCCGGCGGCTCGGCCAAGATGGGACGCGACAAGGAGTTCCAGGCGATCCTGCCCCTGCGCGGCAAGGTGCTCAACACCTGGGAGACCGAGCGCGACCGCCTGTTCGCGAACAACGAGATCCACGACATCGCGGTGGCGATCGGCGTGGACCCGCACGGGCCGGGCGACGAGCCGGATCTCTCGGGCCTGCGCTACGGCCGCATCTGCATCCTGTCGGACGCCGACGTCGACGGCGCGCACATCCAGGTGCTGCTGCTGACGCTCTTCTTCCGGCACTTCCCGAAGCTGGTCGAGCGCGGCCACGTGTTCATTGCGCGCCCGCCGCTGTTTCGCGTCGACGTCCCGGCGCAGGGCAGGCGGCCGCTGCGCAAGATCTACTGCCTGGACGAGGGCGAGCTGCGCCACGTCGAGGACAAGCTGCGCAAGGACGGCGTGCGCGAGGGCGCCTGGAGCATCTCCCGCTTCAAGGGCCTGGGCGAGATGAGCGCCGAGCAGCTGTGGGAGACGACGATGAACCCCGACACGCGGCGCCTGCTCCCGGTGCGCCTGGGTGGGGTCGACCGTGCCGGCACCGAGCGCCGGTTCACGATGCTGATGGGCAAGGGCGAGGCGGCGGCGCGCCGCGCCTGGCTCGAGGCCCGCGGCAACGAGGCTGAAGTGGACATCTGATGAGCGAACGCGATCTCTTCTCCGATCTGCCCGACGGCGCGGCCCCGGGCGACGAACCCGACGGCGAGGCCCTGACGCTGGCCGACTACGCGGAGCGCGCCTACCTCGACTACGCGGTCTCGGTCGTCAAGGGCCGCGCGCTCCCCGACCTGTGCGACGGCCAGAAGCCGGTGCAGCGCAGGATCCTGTACGCGATGGACGCGATGGGGCTGGGCCCCTCGGCCAAGCCGGTGAAGTCAGCCCGCGTGGTCGGCGACGTGCTCGGCCGCTACCACCCGCACGGCGACACCGCGGCCTACGACGCGCTGGTGCGCATGGCGCAGGACTTCAGCCTGCGCTATCCGCTGATCGACGGCCAGGGCAACTTCGGCTCGCGCGACGGCGACGGCGCAGCGGCCATGCGCTACACCGAGGCGCGGCTCACGCGATTCGCGCAGCTGCTGCTCGAGGAGATCGACCAGGGCACGGTCGACTTCGTCGCCAACTACGACGGGTCGGCCACCGAGCCGCGGCAGCTGCCGGCGCGCCTGCCGATGGTGCTGCTCAACGGCGCCTCAGGGATCGCGGTGGGGCTGGCCACCGAGATCCCCTCGCACAACCTGCGCGAAGTGGCCGCCGCCGCGATCCTGGCGATCCGCGAGCCTGCGGCCACGGTCGAGCAGCTGCTCGAGCTGATGCCGGGGCCGGACTTCCCGGGCGGTGCGCAGGTGATCTCCTCGCCCGCGGAGCTGCGCGAGATCTACGCCGGCGGGCGCGGCTCGGTGAAGGTGCGTGCGCGCTACGCGGTCGAGGAGCTGGCGCGCGGGCAGTGGCAGCTGGTGGTGCGCGAGCTGCCGCACGGCGTGTCCGCGCAGAAGGTGCTCGAGGAGATCGAGGAGCTCACCAACCCGAAGGTGAAGGCCAACCGCAAGGCGCTCACGCCCGAGCAGCTGCAGCTGCGCCAGACGGTGCTGGGCGTGCTCGACGCGGTGCGCGACGAGTCCGGCAAGGACGCACCGGTGCGGCTGGTGTTCGAGCCGAAGTCCTCGCGGATCGCCTCCCAGGAGCTGGCCAGGGTGCTGCTGGCGCACACGAGCCTCGAGTCGAGCGTCCCGGTCAACCTCGTGATGGTCGGGCAGGACGGACGGCCCTGCCAGAAGGCGCTGCCCGACATCCTGCGCGAATGGGGAGCCTTTCGTGTCGCCACGGTCACGCGGCGCAGCGAGCACCGGCTCGGCCGCGTCGAGGAGCGCATCCACATCCTCGAGGGACGGCGCATCGTCCTGCTCAACATCGACGAGGTGATCCGGATCATCCGCGAGGCAGACGAGCCCAAGCCCGCGCTGATCGCCCGCTTCGAGCTCTCCGACCGCCAGGCCGAGGACATCCTCGAGATCCGGCTGCGCCAGCTCGCGCGGCTCGAGGCGATCCGCATCGAGCAGGAGCTCGCGACGCTGCAGTCCGAGCGCGATTCGCTGCAGAAGCTGCTCGCCAGCCCGGCGGCGATGCGCCGGCAGGTGATCCGGGAGATCGAGGCCGACGCGAAGCAGTACGGCGACGAGCGGCGCACGCTGATCGAACAGGCGCAGCGCACCGCGGCCGAGCTGCGCGTGGCCGAGGAGCCGGTCACGGTGATCGTCTCCGAGCGCGGCTGGGTGCGCGCGCGCCAGGGCCACGGCCACGACCCGGCGCAGTTCTCGTTCAAGACCGGCGACGCGCTCTACGGCGCCTTCGAGGTGATGACCACCGACCAGCTCTTCGCGCTGGCCAGCAACGGGCGCGTGCATTCGGTGCCGGTGGCGCAACTGCCGTCGGCGCGCGGCGACGGCGCGCCGATCACCGCGCTGGTCGAGATCGAGGCGGGCAGCCGCGCCGAGCATCTGTTCGCCGCGGCGGCCGACTGCGGCGTGCTGCTCTCGACGCAACAGGGCCACGGCCTGGTCTGTCGTGCCGCAGACCTGGTCGGCCGGACCCGGCAGGGCAAGAGCTTCCTCGCGCTGGAGGAGGGCGATGCGCCGCTGCGGCCCGCGCTCTTCGCCGGCGAGACCGGGCAGGTGCTGTGCGTGTCGGAGAACGGCCGCGCACTGGTCTACCCGGTCGCGGAGGTCAAGACCCTGCGCAATGGCGGACGCGGCGTGGCGCTGATGGCGCTCGAACCGAAGGAGGCCCTGCGCCAGGCGATCGTGTTCGGCGAGGCGGGCGCGGTGATCGAGGGCGTCGGCCGGGGCGGCAAGGCCCTGCGGCGCGAGATGTCCGCGCGCGAGCTCGCAGGCTTCGCGGGAGCGCGTGCACGCAAGGGCCGGCTGATCGAGCCGCGCGTCTGGGAGGCCCGGCTGTCGCTGCCGCGTTGAGCGCGCCGGCGGACGGTGCGGGTCGATCCGATCGGTATACTGGCGTGCGACCAGGGCAAGGGGGAATACGATGAGCTCGACCCGTTTCGAACGCAGCCACGACATCGTCATCGACGCGCCCGCCGAGGCGGTGTTCGACTACGTGTCCAACCCGCACTCCTGGCCCGAGTGGATCGCGGCCTCCCACGAGATCGAGTGCCCGGACCGGCCGCTGGTGGCGGGCGAAACCTTCCGCGAGCAGTGGATGACGCGCGAGCTGGTCACGCTGGACTGGGTGGTGCGCGAGTGCGACCGGCCGAACCGGTGGCTGGCCCGCACCGAGACGCCGTTCACCGGCGAGATCCTGGTGCGCTACGACTGCGTGCCGGTGGGCGGCGCCACCCGCTACACCCGGACCGTCACCAACCCGGCGCGCCCGAAGCCGGTCACCCCCGAGATGCTCGCCCGCATCGATGCGGAAGCGGCAACTGCACTGGCAAACATCAAGGCGAACGTCGAGCGACGCATCGCCCAGGCACGCGGCTGAGGAGCCCGCGCCCGGTCGGCGCGCTGGCGCACCGCTGGCCCCGGCCTGCAATCGAAGCAAGGACTTTTCCGTGACCGATTCACCGATGCTGTTCGAGGAGCGCGACGCAGACGGCGGCCGGCGCGTCGGCTTCGCGACCCTCTCGCGCCCGCGCCAGCTCAATGCGCTGAACCTCGAGATGTGCGAGCTGATGCTCGCGCGCTTGCGGCGCTGGGCCGCCGACGAATCGATCGCCGCAGTGGTGCTCGACGGCGCCGGCGACAAGGGCTTCTCGGCGGGCGGCGACGTCGCCGAGGTGATCCGCCAGGTGCGCGCCGGTGGCCCGCAGCGCTTCGTCTACGGCGACTCCTTCTTCGACGTCGAGTACCAGCTCGACCTGCTGATCCACACCTATCCGAAGCCCTTGCTGACCTGGTCGCACGGCGTGTGCATGGGGGGCGGCGTCGGGCTGACCGTCGGCGGCAGCCACCGCGTGGTCAGCGAGGGCTCGCGCATCGCGATGCCCGAGATCCACATCGGGCTGTTCCCGGACGTCGGCGGTGGCTGGTTCCTCAACCGGGTTCCGGGTGGCGCCGGGACGGTCATGGCACTGACCGGACTGACGATCAACGAGGCCGACGCGATCTTCGCAGGCCTGGCCGATCATTTCATTCCGATGGAGGCGCGGGCGGCGCTGTACGACGAACTGCTCGCGCTTGCCTGGAGCGGCGACGCGCGCGCGGACCGCGCAGCGCTCTCGGGCCTGCTGCTGGCGCAGCACCGTCGCTTCAGGGCCGGGCTGCCGGTGTCGAAGCTGCAGATGTACTTCGACGCGATCCGCCACATCGCGATGCAGCCGACGGTCGTCGCGGTACGCGATGCGCTGCTGGCCGCAGCCGCGGAGGACGAGTGGTTCGAACTGCCTGCGCAGAACCTCGCGAAGGGCTCGCCGACCGCGGCGCACGTGACCTGGGAGTACCTGCGGCGCGCGCGGCAGATGTCGCTGGCCGAGGTGCTCGCGATGGACCTCACGGTGGCGCGTCAGTGCCAGCGCCACCCGGACTTCCCCGAGGGCGTGCGCGCGCTGCTGATCGACAAGGACCGCGCGCCGAAGTGGTCGCCCGCCAGCTTCGACGAGGTCTCGCGCGAACTGGTCGCCGCGCACTTCCGCTGGGAAGGCTGATCCGGCCGGGGCGCCGCCGGACGCCCCTGCGACTTCCGGCAGGACACTTGAAATCCACGGCTTCGCCCAGAACTGGGCGCGATCGGCGACGTCGCCGCGGCCTTGCTGCGGCCGGGCGCGCCGCACCGTGGACAACCGATCGGGAGTGACGACAGCAATGGGCGCGACGAAGGAAACGCTGGGATTCCAGGCAGAGGTGAAGCAGCTGCTCCACCTGATGATCCACTCGCTCTACAGCAACCGCGAGATCTTCCTGCGCGAACTCGTGTCCAACGCCTCGGACGCCTGCGACAAGCTGCGCTTCGAGGCGATCGACCAGCCCGCGCTCTTCGAGGGCGACTCCGAACTGGCGATCCGCATCGGCTTCGACCGGGACGCGCGCACGATCACCATCTCCGACAACGGCATCGGGATGTCGCGTGACGAGGTGATCGCCAACCTCGGGACCATCGCACGCTCGGGCACGCGGGAGTTCTTCGAGCGGCTCTCGGGCGACCAGGCGCGCGACGCGCAGCTCATCGGTCAGTTCGGGGTCGGCTTCTACTCGTCCTTCATCGTCGCCGACCGCGTCACGGTGCTGACGCGGCGTGCCGGCCTTGCGGCCAGCGAAGGGGTGCGCTGGGAGTCCGACGGCACCGGCGAGTTCACGGTCGAGCCGATCGAACGGACCCAGCGCGGCACCGAGGTGATCCTGCACCTGCGCAAGGCGGACGAGGACCAGGAGGGCGCCGACCAGGACGATCTCCTGTCGTCCTGGCGGCTGCAGTCGATCGTGCGCAAGTACTCCGACCACGTCTCGCTGCCGATCCTGATGCGCAAGGAGAGCTGGGACGCGGACAAGAGCGAGCAGGTCGTCCAGGACGAGTGGGAGACGGTCAACCAGGCCAGCGCACTGTGGGCACGGCCGAAGTCCGAGATCACCGACGAGCAGTACACGGCCTTCTACCAGCACATCGCGCACGACGGCGGCGAGCCGCTGGCCTGGACGCACAACCGCGTCGAGGGCCGCAGCGAGTACACGCAACTGCTGTACATCCCGTCGAAGGCGCCCTTCGACCTCTGGGATCGCCAGCACCGGCGCGGGCTGAAGCTCTACGTGCGGCGCGTGTTCATCATGGACGACGCCGAGCAGCTCCTGCCGGCCTACCTGCGCTTCGTGCGCGGCGTGGTCGACTCCGCCGACCTGCCGCTGAACGTCTCGCGCGAAATCCTGCAGGAGAGCCGCGACGTCAAGGCGATCCGCGAGGGCTGCACCCGGCGGGTGCTCGGCGTGCTCGAAGACCTCGCGGCCAACCAGCCCGAGAAGTACGCGAGCTTCTGGGCCGCCTTCGGGCAGGTGCTCAAGGAGGGCGTCGGCGAGGACTTCGGCAACCTCGAACGGCTCTCGAAGCTGCTCCGCTTTGCCAGCACCGCGGCGCAGGACGATGCGCAGTCGGTGTCGCTGGCCGACTACGTGGGGCGGATGAAGGAAGGCCAGTCGGCGATCTACTACGTGACTGCGGAATCCGCTGCGGCCGCACGCAACAGCCCGCACCTGGAAGTGTTCGGCAAGAAGGGGGTCGAGGTGCTGCTGCTCACCGACCGGGTCGACGAGTGGATGCTGTCCTTCCTGCAGGAATTCGACGGCAAGCCGCTGGTCTCGGTGGCCCGCGGCGGACTGGACCTCGGTGCGCTCGAGGACGAGGCCGAGAAGGAGGAAGCGGCCAAGGTGGCGGCCGAACTCGAACCGCTGGTCGAGCGGGTGAAGGCCTCGCTGGCCGACCGGGTCAAGGAGGTACGGGTGACCACGCGGCTGACCGACTCCCCGGCCTGCCTGGTGTCGGACGAAGGCGAGATCAGTGGCCACCTGGAGCGCCTGCTGCGCCAGGCCGGCCAGAAGGCGCCGGAGCGCCAGCCGATCCTCGAGATCAACCCGAAGCACCCGCTGGTGGCGCGCCTGCGCGACGAGGACGCGCGCTTCGACGACTGGGTGCGCCTGCTCTTCGATCAGGCCCTGCTCGCCGAAGGCGGTCAGCTCGAGGACGCACCCGGCTTCGTGCGGCGCATGAACGCGATGCTGCTCGCACTGTCGCAGCCCGCGTGAGCCCGGCTCGCGGCGCGCCGCAGCTCACGGGCTTCGGCCCGGTGCTCGACGCGCGCTGCGAGACGCTGATCCTCGGCAGCTTCCCGAGCGAGGCCTCGCTGGCAGCCGGCCACTACTACGCGCACCCGCGCAACCAGTTCTGGCCCATCCTCGGCGCGCTGCTCGACGAACCGCTGGTCGAACTCGCCTTCGAGGAGCGCTACCGGCGCGTTCTCCGACACCGGATCGGGATCTGGGACGTGCTGGGCGCCTGCGAGCGGCGCGGCAGCCTGGACGCGGACATCCGTGCGGGCGCGGCCAACGACTTCACGCGGCTGGGCAGACTCGCGCCGCATCTGCGCAGCGTGCTGTTCAACGGGCGCACCGCCGGGCGCTTCGAAGCGCGCTTTCGCGCCCACGGCTACCGCACCGCGGTGCTCCCGTCCACCAGCCCTGCGCACGCGGGAATGCGCGCCGCGCAGAAGCTCGACGCCTGGCGCGCAGCCCTGTGTGCGACGATCGGCGATCCGCCGGCGCAGGCGCCGGCGCCCAGCGAGGAGCTCCGATGAGCCGCGGCCGCACTGCAGCGAACGTCCCGATCACCCTGTCCGAGGAGGACGGGGTGCGCTACCTGCACTTCGGCACCCCGTGGGTGCAGGGCGCGATGGATCTGCGGCGGCCGCACCGGCTGCTGCTCGCCTACGTCGAGCAGATGATGGCCTGGCTGCTGTTCCTCGATCCGCCACAGCGGATCCTGCAGCTCGGACTGGGTGCGGCCTCGCTCACCCGCTTCGGCCTGCGCCACTGCGCCGGCTCCGAGCTCACCGTGGTCGAGCACAGTCCCGAGGTGATCGAGACCGCGCACCAGTGGTTCGCGCTGCCGCGCGAGCATCCGCGGCTGAAGGTGGTGCGCCGCGACGCGATGGACTTCGTCGACGCTGCGGTCCGGCGCGGGCGCTACGGCGTGGTCCAGGTCGACCTCTACGACATGCACGCGCGCGGCCCGACGATCGAGGATGCCGCCTTCTACCGGCTGTGCCACGCAGCGCTCGCCAGCCCAGGAGTCGCCAGCTTCAACCTGTTCGGCGAGCACGCGTCCACCCGACGCAACCTGCGCCGGATCCGCAGCGCGTTCGAGGGCCGGGTGCTGCTGCTGCCGGCGACCGCAGCCGGCAATCTCGTCGTGCTGGGCTTCCGCGGCCCGCCGCTGGCGGTGGGCTGGGCGCTGCTCGAAGCGCGCGCCGCGCATCTGGAGCGCAGGCTGCGGCTGCCGGCACGCGCCTGGGTGGCCGGCCTGCGCGCGGATCGCCCCGGCACGGAGGCTCTTGTCGTCTGAGGCCTGGATCGTCATCCGAGGCCCGGGCCCCGCCATCCGGGGTCCGGATCGCCAGCCCGGGGTGGTCTCTGAAAACGGAAAATCGTACGCTAAGCGTTCGCTGAAGCTGGCGCCCAACGGTACAGCGTCGGAACGGACACGCCGAGGTTCTCGGCCACGTCCTTGGGCGGGACGCCGTTGGCCAGCAGCTTCTTGGCCGATTCGATCTTGCTGTCGGTCATCTTCGGTTTGCGACCACCCTTGCGGCCGAGCTGCCGGGCGACTTCCAGCCCGGCGCGGGTGCGCTCGACGGTCAACTCACGCTCCATTTCCGCCAGGCTGGCCATGACGTGAAAGAAGAACCGGCCTGACGGCGTGCCAGTGTCGATGGAGTCGGTGAGGCTCCTGAACTGGACGCCTTGCTCGTGCAGATCGCCCACCAGATCGACCAGTTGCCTGACCGACCGACCCAGCCGGTCGAGCTTCCAGACGACCAGAGTGTCGCCTTCGCGCAGCATTTCGAGCGTCTTGGTCAGACCGGGCCGATCAGCCCGCGTACCGCTCACCCTGTCTTCAAAGACTTTCTGGCAGCCCACCCTGGTCAAGGCTTCGCGCTGCAACTCGAGGTTCTGGTCCTGCGCAGAGACACGCGCATAGCCGATCAACATGGCTTGTCTCGCGCCCAACCAGTCTGACGCAACGGTTTGTCCGCTAGGAATCCGTCCTTGGCCAACCCTTCCACGAAACTGCAGGCATCGGCAGCAGCCTGCTGGATGTGATCGAGATAGTCCGGCAGCCGGTGTTTCTCGCTCATACAGGCTGCGCCTCCGCGAGCGCCTTGGCCCGGAATTTCGGCGACAGGTCGCCGGGCGTCAGCAAATCAACGTCCACGCCGAGCAGCGACTCCAGTTCTTCCTGCAAGTCGCCCAAGTCCAACAAGGTGGCGCCCGGAAGCGCATCGACCAGCAGATCGATGTCGCTGCCGTCGCGGTCGGTGCCATGCAGCACCGAACCGAAGACGCGCGGGTTCGCGGTTCGAAATCGGCTTACCGCTTCACGCACTGCGCTTCGGTTCATCTCGAGCACAATGGACGGGCGCATGGGCATCCTTTCTTATCGAAACCCGTTGAGATTGTGTGCAATCGAGAATTCAGTTTCAAGAACTGGTTTCGAGAATGGCAATGCCGTGCGGCGCAGGACCTTTCCGATTGCTGAGACGACCCCAGCCCGGGCTCCGGATCACCGCCCAGGCTCGGACCGTCGTCCGAGGTTGATCTCGCCGCCCGAGGCTGAAGCTGCGACCGTTCGTCCGACGTGCCGGGCGGCGCCCGCGGGTCGCTGCTAAGGTCGTCCCACCGGTTCTGGAGGGGCATCCGCCCCTGCGCCGGCCACGAAGGCAGGTGCCGCGCAGCAATGACGATCCTCCTGAGCCCGGAAGACGCGACCACTAGCCCCACGGGAATCGACACCCAGCCGGCGCCAAACGGCCCTGCGCGCACGCCCGGTGCGCAGCCTGTCGCGCGGCCGTCGCAGGCGCCCGGAAACGATGCATCGGCCACTGCAGCGCCGAACTTCGGGCGCCCCGGCAAGCGGATCGAGGTCGGCGAGGTGCTCGACGCTCTGTGCGCCGATGGTCTGGTCAGCCCCGAGGACGCACGCCGCGCGAAGGCCAACGCGCTGATGTCCAGCGCCGAACAGCATGCGCTGGTGCTGGTCGCGCAGCAGAAGCTGCGCCGGGTGCAGCCGCCACACCATCTGCTGGAGATCGAGGCGCTCACCGAGTGGTTCGCCGGCCGCTGCGGGCTTCCCTATGTGCGCGTGGACCCGCTGCGGGTGAACTTCTCGCGCGTGGCGGAAGTGATGTCCAGCCAGTACGCGACGCGCTTCCGGATCCTGCCGCTGGAGGTGCGCAGCGGGGAGGTGGTGATCGCCACCGCCGAGCCGAACATCACCGAGTGGATCACCGAGCTCTCCCAGGCGCTGCGCGTGCAGATCCGGCGGGTGGTGGTCAACCCGCAGGACATCACGCGCTACATCGCCGAGTTCTACTCGCTCGCGCGCTCGGTGCGCGGGGCCCAGCGCACCGGTGGAAGCGCCCAGCAGAACAACTTCGAGCAGTTGCTCGAACTCGGGCGCAGCGCGAAGAGCCTGGATGCGAACGACCAGCACGTCGTGGTCATCGTCGACTGGCTGCTGCAGTACGCGTTCGACCAGCGCGCCAGCGACATCCACCTAGAGCCCAGGCGCGAGATGGGCGCGGTGCGCTTCCGCATCGACGGCGTGCTGCACAACGTCTACCAGGTGCCGCCGACGGTGCTCTCCGCGATCACCAGCCGGCTCAAGCTGCTGGGTCGCATGGACGTCGTCGAGCGCCGCCGCCCCCAGGACGGCCGGATCAAGACGCGCACCGCGGTCGGCCGCGAGATCGAGCTGCGGCTCTCGACCCTGCCGACCGCCTTCGGCGAGAAGCTGGTGCTGCGCATCTTCGACCCCGAGGTGCTGGTGCGCGACTTCGGCGAACTCGGCTTCGGCGACGACGACCGCGCAGGCTGGACGGCGATGACTGCGCGCCCGAACGGGATCGTGCTCGTGACCGGCCCCACCGGCTCGGGCAAGACCACGACGCTCTACACCACGCTGAAGCTGCTCGCCAGCGAGGAAGTGAACGTCTGCACGGTCGAAGACCCGATCGAGATGGTCGAGCCCAGCTTCAACCAGATGCAGGTCCAGCACGGGATCGACCTGTCGTTCGCCGACGGCATCCGCGCGCTGATGCGCCAGGATCCCGACATCATCATGGTCGGCGAGATCCGCGACCTCGAGACCGCCGAGATGGCGATCCAGGCGGCGCTGACCGGCCATCTGGTGCTCTCGACGCTGCACACCAACGATGCGCCGTCGGCGATCACCCGGATGCTCGACCTGGGCGTGCCGCCCTACCTGCTGAACGCCACCGTGGTCGGCGTGATGGCCCAGCGCCTGGTGCGCACCCTGTGCCCGAGCTGCAAGGTGCAGGATGGCGAGATCGCCGAGGAGCAGTGGCGCGGGCTGATCAGGCCCTTCCGCGCACCCAGGCCGCAGCGCGTCTATCGGCCGGTGGGGTGCGTCGAGTGTCGGATGACCGGATACCGCGGCCGGGCAGGGTTGTACGAGCTGCTCACGCTGAGCGACGGGCTGCGCGGACTCATCGACGGGGCGCCGGACCTGCGCGCGATCCGCAAGGCAGCCCTGCGCGAGGGAATGCGCCCGCTGCGGCTGTCGGGCGCGCAGAAGATCGCGCAGGGAATCACGACCCTGGAAGAGGTGCTGCGCGCCGCGCCGCCTGCCGTCGGCTGAGCGCGCCTCCCGGGCCTACTTCGAGAGCTCGCGCATCGCGCGCTCGAGCCCCTGCAGGGTCACCGGGTACATCCGGTTCTGCAGCACCTGCTTGATCACCGAGATCGACTGACGATACTCCCAGACGCCTTCCGGCTCCGGGTTCAGCCAGGCGAACTTCGGGAAGCGCTCGACCAGCCGGCGCAGCCAGACCGCCCCCGGCTCCTCGTTGTTGTACTCGACCGAACCGCCCGGCTGCAGGATCTCGTAGGGGCTCATCGTCGCGTCGCCCACGAAGATCAGCCGGTAGTCGGCGTTGTACTTGCGGATCACGTCCCAGGTCGGGAAACGCTCGGCGTGGCGGCGCTTGTTGTTCTTCCAGAGGTGGTCGTAGACGCAGTTGTGGAAGTAGTAGAACTCGAGGTGCTTGAACTCGGTCTTCGCCGCCGAGAAGAACTCCTCGACCATCTTGATGTGGTCGTCCATCGTGCCGCCGACGTCGAGCAGCATCAGCACCTTGATCGTGTTGTGCCGCTCGGGGCGCATCTTGATGTCGAGGTAGCCGGCGTTGCGCGCGGTGTTCTCGATCGTGCTGTCGAGATCGAGCTCGTCCTCGGCGCCCTCGCGTGCGAATCGGCGCAGCCGGCGCAGCGCCACCTTGATGTTGCGCGTGCCCAGTTCGACCTGGTCGTCGTAGTCACGGTAGGCGCGCTGCTCCCAGACCTTCACTGCGGTGCGGTTGCCGGAGGAGGGTCCGCCGATGCGGATGCCCTCGGGGTTGAAGCCGCCGTTGCCGAAGGGCGAGGTGCCGTTGGTGCCGATCCACTTGTTGCCGCCCTCGTGGCGCTTCTTCTGCTCCTCGAGCAGTTCCTTCAGGCGCTGCATCAGCTTCTCGAGGCCGCCCATGGCCTCGATCGCCGCCTTCTCCTCGGGGGTGAACTCGCGCTGCGCCATCCGCTTGAGCCAGTCCAGCGGCAGGTCGAAGGCGTCGGTGGGCAGTTCGATCACGCCCTTGAAGTACAGGCCGAAGGCCTTGTCGAACTTGTCGAAGTTGCGCTCGTCCTTGACGAGGGCCGAGCGCGACAGGAAGTAGAACTCGTCGATCGAGGGTCCGATCACGTGCTCCTTCATCGCCTCGAGCAGCATCAGGTACTCCTTGATGGAGACCGGCAGCTTCGAGTTGCGCAGGTGCAGGAAGAAATCGATCAGCATGGGGACTCTCCTCTGGCCGTGTCGCCGGACGGACGGCGCGGCCGGCGCAGTTGCCATTCGATATTGTTGCGCACCGCGGGCCATTCCGCTGCGGTGACGCTGTAGACCGCGGTGTCGCGCAGCGAGCCGTCGGGCAGGCGCGCGTGACTGCGCAGCACG
Source organism: Pseudomonadota bacterium (assembly GCA_963204785.1). Lineage (GTDB taxonomy): Bacteria > Pseudomonadota > Gammaproteobacteria > Burkholderiales > Burkholderiaceae_E > Quisquiliibacterium. The sequence goes on from CAUJHG010000033.1 coordinate 27,345, forward strand.
CCGTCGAGCCTGGCGCCGAGCCGCTCGATGGCCTGGCGGCTGCGCCGGTTCATGAAATGGGTGCGGAACTCCACCGCGATGCACTGCAGCTGCTCGAAGGCGTGGCGCAGCAGCAGCAGCTTGCACTGGCTGTTCAGCGCGGTGCGCTGGACCCCGGCGGCATACCAGGTCGAACCGATCTCGACCCGGCGATTGGCGCTGTCTGCGTTCATGTAGGTGGTCATGCCCACGAGACGCCCGCCGGGCTCGTGCCTCACTGCGAAGGGCAGCATGCTGCCCTTCGCCTGCAGGTCGAGGCGGCGCTCGATCTCGGCGCGCATTCCCTGGGGCGAAGGCACCTGGGTGAACCAGAGCTCCCAGAGTTCGCCATCGCGGACCGCTTCGGCCAGCTCCGCCTCGTGGGACAGCGAAAGCGGCTCGAGTGTCGCGTGCGCTCCGCGGAGCGTGACCGGCCCGAGCCAGCTCATGGGCGCACCGGACTGCAGCTCAGCGGTTGTGCCGCGCCATGAAGATCAGCCGCTCGAACAGGTGGACGTCCTGTTCGTTCTTGAGCAGCGCCCCGTGCAGCGGCGGGATGACCTGCTTGGCGTCCTGCGAGCGCAGCGCCTCGGGCGGGATGTCCTCGGCCATCAGCAGCTTGAGCCAGTCGAGCAGCTCCGAGGTGGAGGGCTTCTTCTTCAGGCCCGGCATCTCGCGGATCTGGTAGAACGCGTCCATCGCCTCCTTGAGCAGCTGCTGCTTGAGCTTCGGATAGTGGACGTCGACGATCTGCTGCATCGTCTCGCGATCCGGGAACTTGATGTAGTGGAAGAAGCAGCGACGCAGGAAGGCGTCGGGAAGCTCCTTCTCGTTGTTCGAGGTGATGATCACCACCGGGCGGTGCCTGGCGCGCACCATCTGGTGGGTCTCGTAGACGTAGAACTCCATCCGGTCGAGTTCGCGCAGCAGGTCGTTGGGGAACTCGATGTCGGCCTTGTCGATCTCGTCGATCAGCAGCACCGTGGGAGTCTCGGCCTCGAAGGCCTGCCACAGCACACCCTTGACGATGTAGTTGTGGATGTCCTTGACGCGCTCGTCGCCGAGCTGGGAGTCACGCAGGCGCGAGACCGCGTCGTACTCGTACAGGCCCTGCTGCGCCTTGGTGGTGGACTTGATGTGCCACTGCAGCAGCGGCATGTCCAGGCCCTTGGCGACCTCCTCGGCGAGCATGGTCTTGCCGGTGCCCGGCTCGCCCTTGATCAGCAGCGGGCGTTGCAGGGTCATGGCGGCGTTGACCGCGAGTTTCAGGTCGTCGGTGGCGACGTAAGTGGAAGTGCCTTCGAAGCGCATGTGCGATGGACCAGGGTTGGATTGCCGGCGAGCGCGGGCGATGGCCTGCGTCGTTGATATGGGTGCGTGCAGTATAAGGTAAGGGGCCCGAGGAGGGGGCTTGCGCGCCGGCGCTGCCGGATGCCGATTCCAGGAATGGAACGATGCACAGGATCGTGTGGACGTCCATATCGCAGGTCAAGTAGAATCGGCGCCCACACGGAGAACACAGACAAGCACTGCGCGCAACCCGACGCGAGAGGTCCGGCCTGGACCTGCGAATGCGCCGCAGCGCACGGATTTCAGGGGGATTCCAGGTGGGCGTCAACAAGAAGACCATCGCGTTCGCGCTGGTGGCGGCTGCGCCGCTGATCGCCACAGCGCAGGGCAACGCAGAGGCTGCGAAAACCAAGGTGGCGATGTGCGTGGGCTGCCACGAGATCGCGGGCTACAAGGCGTCGTTCCCGAGCGTGTACTCGGTGCCGCGCATCGCCGGGCAGTCGCCGCAGTACATCGAGAGCGCACTGCAGGCCTACCGCAAGGGCGACCGCAGCCATCCGACGATGCGCGGCGTCGCCGGCGGCCTGTCCGACCAGGACATCGCCGATCTCGCCGCCTACTACGGAGCGAAGTGACCATGGCCGCCAAGCTGACCCACCGCCTGCTCTGCGCGGCTGCATTCACCGCACTCGCAGCCACCGCATCCGCGGCCGACCTCGCCAAGGGCAGGGAAAAGGCCGACCAGGTCTGCGCCGCCTGCCACGGCAAGGACGGCAACACCCCGATCGACCCCACCTATCCGAAGCTGGCCGGGCAGTCCGCCGACTACCTCTTCCAGGCGCTGCTCGACTACAAGAGCGAGGCGCGCAAGAACGCGATCATGGGCGGGCAGGCCAAGCCGCTGTCGCGCAGGGAGATGGAGGATGTCGCCGCCTACTACGCGAGCCTGCCGGGGCAGTTGAACTACAAGCCCAGGTGATCGGCGCGCACGCTGCACACCGGACACCGGTCGCCTTCACGGATTCCGGGATCTCATCTTGACCGCACCCACCACCGATCTCTGCGACGCCAACGAGGCCATGCTGGCCAACGGCAGCCTGCGCGTGCTCGCTCCGCTGTTCCAGGCCTGGGGCGGGAGGGCGGCCTTCGCCGGGCCGGTGAGCACCCTGCGCTGCTTCGAGGACAACAGCCTGGTGCGCACCGCGCTCGAGGAAGCGGGCGAGGGGCGTGTACTGGTGATCGACGGCGGCGCCAGCCTGCGCTGCGCGCTGCTCGGCGGCAACCTGGCCAGGCTCGCCGAGCGCAATGGCTGGGTCGGAGTGATCGTCAACGGCTGCGTGCGCGACGCCGACGAGATCGACGCCTGCGCCATCGGCGTGCGCGCCCTTGCCAGCCATCCGCGCAAGAGCGACAAGCGCGGCATCGGCCAGCGCGAGGTCGTCGTGGAGTTCGCGGGCGCGCGGATCGCGCCCGGCGAGTGGTGCTGCGCCGATCGCGACGGTGTTCTCGTTTCGCCCAGCCCGCTGGCTTGAGCCGGAACACTGCGGCGCGTCGTCCCGCAGCCCGAGACCCGTCTCACACGGGCCGCGTCAGCCTCAGATCAGCCCCTCGAAGGCGAGGCAGTCCACCGCTTCACCTGCCTTCACGTCGGCGCGATCGTGAGGCAGCACCACGATGCAGTTGGCCTCGGACATCGAGCGCAGCACCCCCGATCCCTGGTTGCCGGTGAGCTGCACCTGCATCGCGCCGTCGGGCCCGACGCCCAGGATGCCGCGCTGGTATTCGGTGCGGCCGCGGCGCTTGCGGATGTCGGTGCAGGCAGTGGCGCGCAGCAGCGGAGTCAGCGTGGGCGTGGCGCCCATCATCTGCAGCAGCGCGTCGCGCGCGAAGAAGTAGAAGCTGATCATCACGGCCACCGGGTTGCCCGGCAGCCCGAAGTAGGCGGCGGCGCCGATGCGACCGAAGGCCAGCGGCCGGCCCGGGCGCATCGCGATCCGCCAGAAGGCGACTTCGCCCAGGCGCCCGAGCACCTCGCGGGTGAAGTCGGCTTCGCCGACCGAGACGCCACCGGAGGAGATGATCGCATCGGCGTCCTGGCTGGCGCTGCGCACCGCGGCCTCGAGCGCCGCCGGGTCGTCGCGCACCACGCCCATGTCGATCGCATCCACGCCGAGGCGCGCGAGCATTCCGTGCAGCGTGTAGCGGTTGCTGTCGTAGACCTCGCCGGGGGCGAGCGGCTCGCCGATCGAGCGCAGTTCGTCGCCGGTCGAGAAGAATGCGACCCGCAGGCGACGGCGCACCTGCACCTCGGCCTGGCCCAGCGATGCGATCAGGCCGATGTCCGCCGGCGAGAGGCGCCGCCCGGCGCGCAGCGCTGCGCCGCCTGCGCCGAGGTCCTCGCCGCGCAGGCGGCGGTGCTGACCGGCGCTCTGTCCTGCCGGCACCTCGATCTCGTCGCCGACGACGCTGACGAGTTCCTGCGGCACGACGGTGTCGCAGCCTGCGGGCATCACCGCACCCGTCATGATGCGCACCGCTTCTCCGGTGGCGGGGCCGTCGCGGCAGGGCCGCCCGGCAAACGCGCTGCCCGCGACCCGCAGCCGGGTCGGGCCCTCGGCGGCGAGGTCGGACGAGCGCACCGCGTAGCCGTCCATCGCCGCGTTGTCGCTGGCAGGGACGTCGATCGGCGAGAGCAGGTCGGCGGCGAGCACGCGGCCGAGCGCGGCGTTCAGGTGTACGCGCTCGGCGCCGCCGACGGGCGTGACCAGTTGGGCGATCACGCGCCGGGCGAGCTCCACCGGCAGCGAGTCCGGGTCATGCTCGGGAAGGCAGCCGATCGCGGCGGCCAGGGATGCGTCGGTCATTCGGCTTGGCAGGCCCGCAGGTCCTCGGGCGTGTTGATGTTGCGAAATGCGGCTTCGTCGGGGAAGTCGACCTCGACGTGCGCCAGCCCCAGGTACCAGGCCTCGACGCTGCGGCGCCCGCGGGCCAGGAAGGCTTCCAGTTCCGGCATCACGCTGCGCTCGGCCATCAGGAACACCGGCTGAGGCTGCGCACCGGTGCGCGCGACCGCGACGCCTGCCGTGCCTGCGTCGAGCGCACTGGCCAGCCGCGCGGCCAGATCCGCGGGCAGGAAGGGCGCATCGCAGGGAACGATCAGCACGCGCTCCGTGCGCGCCGCACTCAGCCCCGCGTGCAGGCCGGCGAGCGGGCCGATCGACCCCGGGATCAGGTCGGCGATCACGGGCAGGCCGAAGGCCTGCCATCGGCCGGGGTCGCCGTTCGCGTTGAGCAGCAGTGCGTCGACCTGCGTCGCGAGCCGCTCGATCACGTGGGCGAGCATCGGGCGACCACGCAAGGGCTGCAGCCCCTTGTCCAGGCCGCAGCCGTCGACGCGCATCCGGCGTCCGAGGCCACCGGCCAGGATCACCCCGGTGACGCGCCGAGCTTGCGGTGGCGCACCGCGCTCGTTGGCGCCGCCCTGCGAGGAAGGCATCGTGTCAGGCCAGCGCGGTGACCGGTGCGCGCAGCAGGCCCTGCGCTCCGGTGAACACGCGGTAGTGCCGGCCCCGGCAGCGGCCAATCAGCGTGATTCCGATCTGCCGGGCGAGTTCCAGGCCCGTCTGCGTGGGCCCGGAAGTCGACAGCAGGAAAGGGACGCCCATCTGCGCGCAGCGGGCGACCACTGCGGGGGTGGGCACGGCCGTGGTGTGGAGGATCGCGTCGGCACCGTCGGCGCGGTCGAGCCACATCTGGCCGGAGATCGCGTCGAGGGTGTGGTGGTCGTCGAGATCCTGGGCGAAGTGGAGGATCTCGCCGCGCGAATCGCCTGCGTTGGAGAACAGCGTGCAGCGAGGCAGCGCATCGGGAATCGCACGGCCGGCGTCGCTGGAGCCGGCACGATCGATGACCGTGTGAAGGACCTCCTCGCTGAGTCGGGCTCCGGGCGACGGACGGATGTCGGCTGACTGCGCCATCGGGTTGCGAGACCCGCCAGCCAGGCCGAAGCCGGCAGCCGCGGTGCCGGTCCCGCCAGGTGCCGGAAGCTGCTCGGCGGCGTCGGCCTGGCCCCGGATCGGCAGTCCGGTCTCGCGCAGCAGCCGGGAGGTGATCGTCACGGCGGCCCTGTCCAGGTCGACATGGACTGCCACGATCTCGTCGATCGAGCCGAAAATGCGCTGCCGGCGCAGCCAGCCCAGCGCAAGCGGCCCGGGGGCGGTGCCCAGCGTGCGCAGCGTGGCCAGTTCGCGATCGTCGAGACGGATCGCCAGCCGGTGTTCGAGCGCGATCGGGGTCGGGACGGTGCGGCCATGCTCGTCGATCGCGTCGACGTCGATGCTTGGTGCTTGCGCCTGGCCGGTGAACTCGATCGATCCGCGCACGCTCGCTCAGCCGCCGATGTAGGACATCTCGATCCGTCGCAGCGAGGCGGTCGCCGAGGAGCGGATCTCCGAGTAGCGATCGTCGCGACGGCCCCACAGCAGTGCCAGGGCGCCGGAGATCTGTTCATCGCTGTGGCCGGAGCGCAGCAGCGCCCGCAGGTCGTGCCCCGAATCGGCGAACAGGCAGGTGTAGAGGCGACCCTCGGTGGACAGGCGCGCGCGCGTGCAGCCGCCGCAGAAGGGCTGGGTGACCGAGGAGATCACGCCGATCTCGCCGCCGCCATCGAGGTAGCGCCAGCGCCGCGCCACCTCGCCCGCGTAGTTCGGGTCTGCTGGCGCTACCGGAAAGTGCTCGCCGATCCTGGCGAGCACCTCGGTGCTGGGCAGCACCTCGTCCATGCGCCAGCCGTTGGATGCACCGACGTCCATGAACTCGATGAAGCGCAGGACATGCGGGCTGCCGCGGAAGTGGCGCGCCATCGGCAGGATTTCGTGATCGTTGACGCCGCGGCGCACCACCATGTTCACCTTGACCGGGGCCAGTCCTGCGCGCTGCGCCGCGTCGATCCCATCGAGCACGTCGGATACCGGGAAGTCGGCGTCGTTCATGGCGCGGAACACCCGGTCGTCCAGCGCGTCCAGGCTCACGGTGACCCGGCGCAGCCCCGCGTCGCGAAGCGCCCGGGCCTTGCGCGCGAGCAGCGAACCGTTGGTGGTCAGGGTGATCTCCAGCGGCGCGCCGCGCCACGTGGGAATCGCGCAGAGCATTGCCACGAGGCGCTCGATGTCCTTCCGCAGCAGCGGCTCGCCGCCGGTCAGGCGGATCTTCTCCACGCCGTGTCCGACGAAGATGCGCACCAGACGGGCGATCTCCTCGAAACTGAGCAGCGAGGCCTGCGGCAGGAATGCGTAGTCCTTGCCGAAGACCGACTTCGGCATGCAGTAGGTGCAGCGGAAATTGCAGCGATCGGTGACCGAGATGCGCAGGTCATGCAGCAGTCGACCCCGCGCGTCACGCAGTTTGCCGGTCGGCGCCAGCGGCTGCTCGGGCACCGTCGGGACGCGCGCCGCGTAACGGTGGTCGGCGATCGTGGTGTTGCGCTCTGTCATCGGGACCGGTCCCCTGGGTGCGCCGAGTGTAGCAAAGGCGCCCGACCCCGATCGCGGGATGGGGAAAGGGGCGAAGGCCGGGGAAGTCCCGACCTTCGCTGCCGGCGCTCAGGCCGCCGGGGGCTGGGGCGCGTCGCTGGGTCGACCGGTCTCGACCTGCATCAGGGGCTCGTCGGGAATCGCCACCCGCGGCTTGCGGCGACGGACCGGACGTGGCGCGGGAGCGGGGGGAGTCTCCTCGAAGCTCAACTGCTGCGGCTTCGTCTCGACCCACTCGAGGCCGGCGCCGGAGACGATCCCCTCCAGATCCGCCTTCGGCACTGCGATCGGTCCGGGAGCTGCTTCGGTCTGGACCTCGATCGCCGCTGCGCCTGCGTCGACTGCCGCCGGGACCGGGGAGGTCGCGACGGGTGCGGCAGCAGGAGCTTCGGTCGGCGCAGCGCGCTCGGCTGCCTCGGCCACGACGGGGGCCTGCGATGCGGCGATCTCGACCGCCGCTGCCGCCGGCGCTTCGATCGCTGCGGCCGCCTCGGCGGCGGCGGACGCATCGGTCTGCGCTGCGGCCTCGATCGCTTCGACGGGGGCAGCAGCTTCGCGCACCGGGGTCGTCGCGATCGGTGCAGGCGCCTGCTCCTCGGCAGCAGGCGCAGGCGTGGCGGCTTCACGCACCGCTTCGACGGGTGTAGCCCGCATGGCCGGCTCGGGCTCGCCGATCGCCAGGTCGGAGGCAAAGGCTTCGAGCATGGCCGGGGCGAGGATCGGCTCCTGCGCGGCCTCGGCGGCTTGCGCAGGCGCAGCTTCGGTCGTGGCCTCGCCGGCGGCGTCACCAGCCTCGCTCTCGCTCCCGGCCTGGCTCTCGGCTGCCTCGGCAGCGCGCTCGCCGCCACGACGTCCGCGACGACGACGCCCCCTGGGACGGGGAGTGCCGTAGTCCGGTTGGGCCGTATCGGCACCGGGCTTCGCGCCCTCGGTCTCGAGCACCGAGACGCGCTCGGCAATCTGCGCCTCCGGGGCGATCGCATCGCCGGTTTCCGGAGTCGCTGCACCGATTGCGGCGGCGGCGCCAACCGCCATGGTGGCGGCAGCAGCGTCGACCGTAGCGGCGTTGTCGGCGGCCTGCCCAGCCGGGCGACGGGCGCCCTGACGGCGGCCTTCACCGCTGCGGCGCTCCTCGCCACCACCCCCGGCGCCGGATTCGTTGCGCGGCTCGCGCTCGCGCCGGGAGCGCTGACGCCCGTTGCCGTTCTCGGCCGCTGGCACGACGGCGCCGTCCACCGCAGGACCACGCGGCTCGCGGGGGCGCGCTTCACGCGGCTCGCGCGGGGGACGCTCCTCGGCAGCGCGTCCTTCGCGGGGCGCACGATCTTCGCGGGGCGCGCGATCATCGCGCCGTTCGCCGCGGCCACGGCCCTCGCCGTTGCGCCCGCGGCCACCACGACCGCCACGGCTGCGCTCCTCGCGCGCGCCCGGAGCTGCGGACGCTCCGGCCGCGGGAGCGGCCAGCGCTGGCGCCGACGTCGGCACCGGCTGCACGCCGGTCGGCGGTACGGCGCTGCCTGCGGGCTCGCCGACCATGACGCGACGGAACATCCGCATGAAGCGACCGAACAGCCCCTGCTCGGGCTCGACCGGCGCCTGGGTCGCCGGAACGACGGCCGGCGCAGCGGCAAGGGGCTCGGCCGCAGCCGCGGCGGCCACCGGCGCGGGGCGCTCGGGCGTCACGCCCTTGACCATCGCTTCCTGGCGCGGCTTCACCGGCGCGAACTTCGACTCGAGGTAGCTGCTGTCCTCGGACGGACCCTCGGCGATCGTGTAGCTCGCCCGGTAGGTGTTCAGCCGCTCGTCGTCGTGGCGCAGGCGCTCGAGCCGGTAGTGCGGCGTCTCGATATGCTTGTTCGGGATCAGCACGATCTCGACCTTGAGCCGCGCCTCCATCTTGGCGATCTCGGCGCGCTTCTCGTTGAGCAGGTAGGTGGCCACGTCCATCGGCACCTGGGCGTGCACCGTGGCAGTGTTCTCCTTCATCGCCTCTTCCTGGACGACGCGCAGCACGTGCAGCGCCGAGGACTCGACGTCGCGGATCACCCCGGTTCCGTTGCAGCGCGGGCAGGTGATGTGCGTGCCCTCGTTGAGCGCCGGACGCAGCCGCTGGCGCGACAGTTCCATCAGGCCGAAGCGTGAGATCTTGCCGGTCTGGACCCGGGCGCGGTCGTGGTACAGGGCCTCCTTCAGGCGCTGCTCGACCTCGCGCTGGTTCTTCGAGCTCTCCATGTCGATGAAGTCGATCACGATCAGCCCGCCGAGGTCGCGCAGGCGCATCTGGCGGGCAGCCTCGTCGGCCGCCTCCAGGTTCGTGCGCAGCGCGGTCTCCTCGATGTCGCCGCCCTTGGTGGCGCGGGCAGAGTTGACGTCGATTGCGACGAGCGCCTCGGAGTGATCGATGACGATCGCGCCGCCGGAGGGCAGGGGCACGACGCGCGAGTGCGCGGTCTCGATCTGGTGCTCGATCTGGAAGCGCGAGAACAGGGGCACGTCGTCGCGGTAGCGCTTCACGCGCGCGACGTTGTCGGGCATCACGTGCGCCATGAACTGGCGCGCCTGCTCGTAGATGTCCTCGGTGTCGATCAGGATCTCGCCGATGTCCGCAGTGAAGTAGTCGCGGATCGCGCGGATGACCAGGCTGGATTCCTGGTAGATCAGGAAGGCGCCTGGCGCGGTGGTGGCCGCGGACTCGACCGCGCGCCACAGCTGCAGCAGGTAGTTGAGGTCCCACTGCAGTTCCTCGGCGCTGCGTCCGATCCCGGCGGTGCGCGCGATGATGCTCATCCCTGAGGGGATCTCGAGCTTGTCCATCGTCTCGCGCAGTTCCTGGCGCTCCTCGCCCTCGATGCGGCGCGAGACGCCGCCGCCACGCGGGTTGTTGGGCATCAGCACCAGGTAGCGGCCGGCCAGCGAGATGAAGGTGGTCAGCGCGGCGCCCTTGTTGCCGCGCTCCTCCTTGTCGACCTGGACGATCAGCTCCATGCCCTCGGAGATCGAATCCTGGACGCGGGCGCGCCCGCCGTCGCCGTTGCCCCCGGACTTGAAGTAGGCCTTGGAGATCTCCTTGAACGGCAGGAAGCCGTGGCGCTCCTCGCCGTAGTTGACGAAACAGGCTTCGAGGCTCTGCTCGACGCGGGTGATGACCCCCTTGTAGATGTTGCTCTTGCGGGACTCGTGGCCCGCCGACTCGATGTCGATGTCGATCAGCTTCTGACCGTCGACGATCGCAACCCGCAGTTCCTCTGCGTGGGTCGCGTTGAAAAGCATCCGCTTCATTCGTTCAGCTCCAGTGCGCAGCAGGGGCGCAGCCTGCGCAGGCCGGCGGAACGTGCCCGGGATGGGCGTACGGACGCGAGCACGCCCCGGTCAGCGATCGCAGCGCGATCGACCGGGGTCGATGGAGACTCTGGAAAGCACCGGGAGACTGCCGCCGCCGCGCCCGGTGCCGGCGCGACACCGCGCGCGGGGGCGCTCGATGCGAGTGCCGGGGCGCCTTGGTGTCGGGGGCGTGGCGAGGGGCCGCATTCTTCCGTCGGCTCCGGGGCCTGCTGAGGCACCGGCAGTCGTCATGATCTGGCTCGGGATCCGTGTGTTCCGCGCTCCCTTGCGGGGAGCCGCGTTCGATGTTCTGTTGCCGTCCGCGATGCGGGCCGATCGAACGGCGCCGCTGGCTGGCCGGTGTTCGTCGATTCCCGCCGATTCGGCCCGGCCCCGCCGGCTGGCGCGCCGCGGGTGCAGGTTTCTGGGCAAAGGCACTCCGGCGACCGGCGCATGCCGAAGACGAGCAACCGGCAGCAACCTCTACGGACAACCTGTAAAGTATAGCAAGATGAACCCACGAACCACAAAGCCCGCGGCCCGAGCCGACGAACGCCCCTCTGCCGGGGCCCGGGCGGTGCAGATGCTGACGGTCGCCGAGGACTCCGGCGCCGGCCAGCGGCTGGACAACTTCCTGCTGCGCCATTGCCGGGGCGTTCCGAAGTCGCACCTGTACCGGCTGATCCGCAGCGGGCAGGTGCGGGTCAACGGCGGCCGCTGCCGTCCCGACGACCGCCTCGACCCGGGCGATCTGGTCCGGGTGCCGCCGATGGTGCAGGCGGCGCCTGCCGAGGGCGCGCCCCCGCCGGCGCCGGCGCTCGAGCATCCGGTGCTGTTCGAGGACGAGGCGCTGCTGGCCGTGGACAAGCCGGCAGGCGTCGCGGTCCACGGCGGCAGCGGGGTCGCCCACGGGGTGATCGAGCAGTTGCGCGCAGCGCGACCGCACGCTCCCTTCCTGGAGCTCGCCCACCGGCTCGATCGGGAGACCTCGGGTGTGCTGCTGCTGGGCAAGAAACGCCGTGCGCTGCTCGACCTGCACGCGCAACTGCGCGAGCGCCGCACCGACAAGCGCTACCTGGCGATCGTGGTCGGACGCTGGCCGCGGCGCACCCGCTCGATCGGCTTTCCGCTGCACCGCTACCTGACGCCGGAGGGCGAGCGCAGGGTGCGCGTCCAGGACGGCGGGCAGGAGGCGCTCACGCGGGTCACCGGCCTGCAGCAGTTCGAACTGGGCGCGCTCGGGGTCTTCACGCTCGTCGAAGCGAAGATCGAGACCGGGCGCACCCACCAGATCCGGGTGCACCTGGCGCACAGCGGCTTTCCGATCGTCGGCGACGAGAAGTACGGTTCCTTCGAGCTCAACAAGGCGCTGCAGCGCGCCGGGCACCGACGCATGTACCTGCACGCGCACTCGATCACCCTGCGCCATCCGCTGGACGGCCGCACGCTCCGGCTGGTGGCGCCGATGCCGGACGCCTTCAGCCGGCTGATCGACGCAGGCCGCCCGCTCGCGCGCGCAGCGGCATCGACCAGCGACACGGCCGGATTCAGCCCACGCACGCAGCGGCAGGCAGCCGTGGACGGACAGGAGGCACGATGAGCGCAGCCTTCGAACTGGTCGTCTTCGACTGGGACGGCACCCTGATCGATTCGACCCACGCGATCACCGATTCGCTGCGCGCGTCGGCCGCCGACCTCGGGCTGCCCGTGCCCAGCAGGGAGCGCGCCAGCCACGTGATCGGGCTGGGGCTGCTCGATGCGATCCACTACGCGGTTCCGGCGATCCGCAGCGAGCAGGTGCCGCTGTTCGTCGATCGGTATCGCAGCCATTTCCTGGCGCGCGACGCGCAGCTCCACGCCTTCGACGGAATCGAGCGGCTGCTGGCCGAGATCGACGCCACCGGCGTGATGCTCGCGGTGGCCACCGGCAAGTCGCGCGCCGGCCTGGACAGGGCGCTGCTGCAGACGGGCTGGAAGCCCCGTTTCGCGGCGACCCGCACCGCCGACGAAGGCATCCCCAAGCCCGACCCCTGGATGCTCGAGGACATCCTCGACGAGCTCGGAGTGGCCGCGCAGCGCACGGTGATGATCGGCGACACGACACACGACCTGCGCATGGCGCAGGCCGCCGGAACCGCATCGGTGGCGGTGACCTACGGCGCGCACCCGGTTGCCGAACTGCTCGGCTGCGCACCGACCGCCTGCGTCGACTCGGTCGAGGCGCTGCGGGCCTGGCTGATGCCGCAACTGCTCGCCCCTGGCGCTGGCGCTGGCGGAGGGGCAAGGTGAGCGCGGGCAGCAGCGGGGGCGGTGATCCGTTCGACGACCGCGGTGCCGATGTGAACGGCGCCGGCGCCCGCGAGCCGACGGCACCCGCGCCAGGCTGGCGATGGAAGGCCGTGTGTGCGTCGGACGAACTGCGCGAGGGCGGCAACGGCGTGCGCTTCGACGTGCCCTCGCCGGACGCTCCCGAGCTGCCCGCCTTCGTGGTGCGCTTCGAGGGCAGGCCGCGCGCCTACCTGAACCGGTGCAGCCACATGGCGGTCGAGCTCGACTGGCAGGAGGGCCGTTTCTTCGACGACACCGGCCTATACTTGGTCTGCGCCACGCACGGCGCCCTCTATCATGCCGCCGACGGCGCCTGCGCCGGCGGTCCGTGCCGCGGGCGGCCGCTGACCGCACTGCAGGCCTGCGAAGCCGATGGCAAGGTGTGGGTGGCAATTCGAACCGGACGAACAGGGTAGCGACGGATGGACGAACAAGGCATTCCGAGGCAGGCCCCGTCGCCGTCGGCAGGCCGTCCCGAGGGCTGGGAGCGCAGGCTGATCGAGGACCTGGCGCTGGCCACGCTGCGCGAGAAGCGCACGGCGCGCCGCTGGAGCATCTTCTTCCGGCTCCTGTACTTCGTGGCAATCGTCGTGGGCCTGATGCTCGCGACCGGCCTGTGGAATCCGACCGAGCCCACGGCCCGCGGACCGCACACCGCACTGGTCGACGTCGACGGCGTGATCAGCGCGAAGGGCGAGGCCTCGGCGGAGTCGATCGCCGCCGGCCTGCGCGCCGCCTTCGACGACGCCAACACCGCCGGCGTGGTGCTGCGGATCAACAGCCCGGGCGGCAGTCCGGTGCAGGCAGGAATCGTCCACGACGAGATCCGCCGTCTTCGCGCCAGCCATCCCGAAATCCCGCTGTACGTGGTGGTCGAGGAGGTGTGCGCGTCGGGCGGCTACTACATTGCGGCCGCGGCCGACCGCATCTACGTCGACAAGGCGAGCCTGATCGGCTCGATCGGCGTGCTGATGGACGGCTTCGGCTTCGTGGGCACGATGGAGAAGCTCGGCGTCGAACGCCGGCTCATCACCGCCGGCGAGAGCAAGGGCTTCATGGACAGCTTCTCGCCGATGGCGCCGAAGGACCGCGAGCACCTGCAGACGATGCTCGACGAGATCCATCGGCAGTTCATCACCGCAGTGCGTTCCGGTCGTGGCGATCGCCTGAAGGAGGATGCGGACACCTTCTCCGGGCTGGTCTGGACCGGTGCGCGCAGCCTGGAGATCGGGCTGGCCGACGAACTGGGCAGCGTCGACAGCGTCGCGCGCGAGGTGATCAAGGCCGAGAACGTGGTCGACTTCACGCGCAAGCAGAACATCGCGGAACGGCTCGCCAAGCGCGTCGGGGCAGGGGGCGTGCAGATGCTCGTGGACCTCCTCGGCGCGGAGTCGGCGCGGCTGCGCTGAGCCTCGCAAGGCCCCCGGCACGCGCGCCGCGCGCCTTCTTCCCTGACGCAATCGCGCCCGTCCGCATCACGGGCTCCTGCGGGCCCGCCTGCGGCCCGGGCCTGCGCTCAGCCCTTCCTGCCCCGCTGCACCCGAGCGCCCGCAGGCGCGCGAGCGTCGGTGCCCCGGCGGGCGGACGGGTGCTCAGCCACCGGTGTGCGACTGCCGCGCGCGAGCGCCGGCGCCTGCAGCGAGAACACCGTGGGCGTGCGCTCGATTTCGGGGGCGAGCGCACGCCACTGCGCGACGCTGCGGGTGCGCACCGTCTCCCCGGGCAGCGTCAGCCGGGCCGCCACTCCGAGCAGGGTCTCACCGTCCAGCGTCTGCAGCAGCGCATCGAAGAGCGCCTGGTTGCGGTAGGGCGTCTCGATCATCAGCACCGCCTCGCCACTGGCCGCCGAGCGGCGCTCCAGCTCGCGCAGGCGCTGCGCGCGCGCCGCCGGGTCCACCGGCACGTATCCGACGAAGGCGAAGGCCTGGCCGTTCATCCCGGACGCCATCAGCGCCAGCAGCAGTGAACTGGGGCCCACCAGCGGAACCACCTCGATCCCTTCGCGGTGGGCAAGCGCGACAAGCGCCGCGCCGGGATCGGCCACTGCCGGGACGCCGGCCTCCGAAAGCAGGCCGACGTCGTGTCCGGCCAGCAGCGGCGCGAGCAGCCCGGGCAGGCGCGCATCGGGCGTGTTCCGGTTCAGCTCGTGGATCTCGAGCTCCTGCATCGCCCGGCGCATCGGCAGCCGCCCGAGCACCGCGCGCGCGCTGCGGGCGTGTTCGGCGACGAAGCGATCCAGCCCCACGACCGCCTCGACCGTGGCCGGCGGCAGCACCCGCAGCGGGTCCTCGTCGGGCCCCAGCGGCGTGGGCACCAGGTAGAGGCGGCCGCTGCGGCGGGTCGGTGCATCGCTCATGCCGGCGCTCCCGGATCCCCGAAGCCTGCGCCCAGCACCGGCTGGCCGGCCGCGGCCAGCAGCCCCGTCAGCGCGATCAGCGGCAGTCCCACCAGGGCGGTGGGATCGGGGCCCTCCACCGATTCCAGCAGCGCGATGCCCAGGCCCTCGACCTTCGCGGACCCGGCGCAGTCGTAGGCGGGCTCACGCGCGAGGTAGGCCTCGAGCGTCGCGTCGTCCAGGCGACGGAAGCGCACGCGGGTCTCGACGATCTCCGTGCGACACAGACCGGTGGCCGCGCACACCAGCGCCAATCCGGTGTGGAAGCGCACGCTGCGACCGGAGGCTGCGCGCAGTTGCTCGAGCGCGGCACGATGGGTGCCGGGCTTGCCGATCAGCGTGCTGCCGTCGATGGTCGCGGTCTGGTCCGAGCCGATCACCAGCGCTTCGGGACGCCGGACGGCCAGCGCCTGCGCCTTGGCCAGCGACAGCCGCAGCGCGAGGGCCGGGGCGGCCTCGCCGGGCAGCGCCGTCTCGTCGACCTGCGGCGCGAACGTCTCGAAGGGCAGGCCCAGCCGGCCGAGAAGCTCGCGCCGGTAAGGCGAGGCCGAGGCCAGCACCAGCGGTCGGCGCACCGGACCGTGCTGCATGCGCGAGGGCAGGGGGTGGCTCATCGGGATCGGGGCGGTGCGCGATGCACGCAGGCTCGGCTCACAGGGCGGGCCGGTATCATATCCGGATGAGTGCCAAGCCCACGAAATCCGTCGCTGCCCGCCCCTGGATCGACACGCTCGAGTTCGCGCGCTCGGGCGGCAGCCTGGAGGCCGAGCAGCCGGCAGGCGATTTCCCCCGCCTGCTCGAACTGCTCGCCGCCCCGGAAGGGCAGATCCGCTGGCGCCTCGACGGCCAGCGCAGGCCGCGCCCCGAGGGCGGCGCCGACTCCTTCCTGCGCCTGCAGATCGCCGGCACGGTCTCGCTCGAATGCATCCGCTGCCTGAAACCGGTGCAGGCGCAGTTCGGCGACGAGCGGCTCTTCAAGATCGCCGCCACCGAGGCGCAGGCCGAGCGGGAGGACGCGCAGACCGACGACTACGACGCCCTCGTGGCCAGTCACCGCTTCGACGTGCTCGAACTGGTCGAGGACGAGGCGATTCTCGCGCTGCCGATCGCGCCGCGCCACGCCGACTGCGAGCTGCCTGCCGAGGTCGGAACGCGGCCCGAACGGGAGCTGGCCGAGCGTCCGAACCCGTTCGCCGCCCTGGCCGGGCTGCGCGATCGCAGGCGCGGTGAGGGTCCGGACGATGCGGGCTGATTGCCCTGCTCCTGCATCCGGCTCGAACAAGAGGCAGCAATTCGTTGATATAATTATCGATTGACCATCTTGACCATTTTCCGGAGCTGCCGATCATGGCCGTCCAGCAGAACAAGAAATCCCCGTCCAGGCGCGGCATGCATCGTGCCCACGACTTCCTCGCCAAGCCTCCGCTGGCCGTGGAGCCGAGCACCGGCGAGATCCACCTGCGCCACCACGTGAGCCCCAACGGCTTCTACCGTGGCCGCAAGGTCCTGAAGACGAAGAACGACGAGTAAATCCTGCGTTCAGGTCACCGTCCGGAGTCCCCGGCCCTGCGCCCCGGTCGATGAGCGTCCGGATTGCCATCGACTGCATGGGGGGTGACCATGGCCTGCCGGTCACGATCCCGGCGGCACTGTCCTTCCTTTCCCACGTGCCCGACGCGCGCCTGCTGCTGGTCGGGCGCGAAGCCGAGGTGCGCACCGCGCTGAGCGCCGCCGGCGGCGCGGGCGACGAGCGGATCGAACTGCGTGACGCCGCCGAGGTCGTTGCGATGGACGAACCGCCGGCCTCGGCGCTGCGCAGCAAGCGCAAGTCGTCGATGCGCATCGCGATCGAGGCAGTCAAGGCCGGCGACGCGCAGGCCTGCGTGAGCGCCGGCAACACCGGCGCGCTGATGGCGATCTCGCGCTTCGTGCTGCGCATGCTCGACGGCATCGACCGGCCGGCGATCGCGGCGCCGCTGCCCAACCAGCGCGGCCGCGTGACCACCGTGCTCGACCTCGGCGCCAACGTCGACTGCGAACCCGAGCACTACCTGCAGTTCGCGATCATGGGCGCGGCGCTGGTGTCGGTGCTCGAGGGCCGCGAGCGTCCCTCGGTCGGCCTGCTGAACATCGGCGAGGAAGCGATCAAGGGCAACGACTCGGTCAAGCAGGCCGCCGACCTGCTGCGCGCGAGCAGCCTGAACTTCCACGGCAACGTGGAGGGCAACGACATCTACGAGGGCACCACCGACGTGGTGGTCTGCGACGGCTTCGTGGGCAACGTCGCCCTCAAGACCTCCGAAGGTCTGGCGCGGATGCTCAACGGCTTCATCCGCGAGGAATACTCCCGCAATCTGCTGACGAAATTCGCCGCGCTCATGTCGATCGCGGTGCTCAGGCGACTGAAGGAGCGGGTCGACCATCGCCGCTACAATGGGGCGAGTCTGGTCGGTCTGCGTGGCATCGTGATCAAGAGCCACGGCTCGGCGGATGCCTTCGCCTTCGAGCATGCCCTGCGCCGCGCGCACGACGCCGCGCGCAAGGGGCTGCTCGAGCGGATCGCACAGACGCTCCCGCTGCTCACCGCGGAGGCGCACGCCGGGCGGGCGACGGCAGGTGCGGCGCCCGCCGCGGCTGCGTCCTCGCAGGGCATCGGCTAGCGCGAAGCAACCGAAGCGCGGCCAGCGGTTCGGCCGAACCGACCACCCGCGTCCAACCGAACGACTGCAATGAACCGTCACTCCCGAATCGCCGGCACCGGCAGCGCGCTTCCAGAGCGCATCGTCACCAACGAGCAACTGTCGCGCGAGATGGCCGAACGCGGCCTGGAAACCTCCGATCAGTGGATCGCCGAGCGCACCGGAATCCGCCAGCGCCACATCGCCGCGCCCGAGGTGTCCGCCAGCATGCTGGCCACGCAGGCCGCGCGCGAGGCGATCGCCGCGGCCGGCGTCTCCGCCGAGGCGGTGGACCTGCTCATCGTGGCCACCTCCACGCCGGACTACGTCTTCCCGAGCACCGCCTGCCTGGTGCAGAAGGCGCTGGGCATCGCCGGCGGCGCCGCCTTCGACGTGCAGGCCGTGTGCAGCGGCTTCGTCTACGGGCTGGCCACTGCCGACGCGATGATCCGCACCGGAATGGCCTCGTGCGCGCTGGTGATCGGCGCCGAGGTCTTCTCGCGCATCCTCGACTGGAACGATCGCGGCACCTGCGTGCTCTTCGGCGACGGCGCCGGCGCGGTGCTGCTCACTGCGGCCGACCGTCCCGGCATCCTGGCCTCGAAGCTGCACGCCGACGGCCGCTACGAGAACATCCTGCGCACCGCGGGCAACGTCTGCGGCGGCGGCATCACCGGCCACCCCTTCCTGACGATGGACGGGCAGGCGGTGTTCAAGCTGGCCGTCTCGACGCTCGACTCGGTCGCGCGCGAGACCGTCGCGCAGGCTGGCCTCGAGCTCTCCGACATCGACTGGCTGATCCCGCACCAGGCCAACCTGCGCATCATCCAGGCGACTGGGCGCAGGCTCGGAGTGCCGATCGAGCGCGTGATCGTCACGGTCGACCAGCACGCGAACACCTCGGCGGCGTCGATTCCGCTGGCGCTGGACCAGGCGGTGCGCGACGGTCGGATCAAGCCCGGCGACAAGGTCCTGATGGAAGGCGTGGGCGGCGGCTTCACCTGGGGCGCCGTGCTCGCGCAGATGTGACCTGGCGCGCCGGCACGCTCCGGCGCACTGGCCGCGCAGCGGCCGATTCCGGTCCGGCGCAGCCGAGATGCCGAAGCACCGGGAGCACGGCTTCACCGGACCACCCACCGAGGAGAACCTCCCGATCATGAGTCTCGCATTCGTCTTTCCCGGCCAGGGCTCGCAGGCCGTGGGCATGCTCGATGCCTTCGGCGACGACGCCGCAGTCGGTGCAGTGCTGCGTGAGGCCGACACCGCGCTCGGCGAGTCGCTGTCGGCCACGATCGCCAAGGGGCCTGCCGAGCAGCTCAACCTGACGGTGAACACCCAGCCCGCGATGCTCGTCGCCGCCTACGCCTGTCACGCCGCGTGGCGCGCTGCCGGCGGACCCGAGGCCGCGGTGGTGGCCGGGCACAGCCTGGGCGAATACACGGCGCTCACGGTGGCAGGAACGCTCGACCTGGCCGACGCAGTGCCGCTGGTGCGGCTGCGGGCCCAGGCGATGCAGGAGGCGGTGCCCGTGGGGGTCGGCGCGATGGCCGCGATCCTCGGCCTGGACGACGACGCCGTGGCGCGCGCCTGCGCGCAGGCGCTCGAGGGGCACGCCGGCGAGGTCGTCGAGCCGGTGAACTTCAACGCGCCGGCGCAGGTGGTGATCGCCGGCCACAAGACTGCAGTCGAGCGTGCCTGCGCGGCCGCCAAGGCGCTGGGCGCCAAGCGCGCGCTGCCCCTGCCGGTCTCGGCGCCGTTCCATTCGTCGCTGCTGCGCCCGGCCGGTGATCGGCTCGCGCAGGCGCTGGCAGGCCTCGCCCTGCGCGCGCCTGCGATCCCCGTGGTCAACAACGTCGACGTCGCCGTCGAGAGCGAGCCGGCGCGCATCGCCGACGCGCTGGTGCGCCAGGCCTACGGGCCGGTGCGCTGGGTCGAGGTGGTGCAGCGCCTGGGCGCGATGGGCGTGGATCGCGTGATCGAGTTCGGCCCCGGCAAGGTGCTCGCCGGGCTGGTCGGGCGCATCGACAAGTCGCTGAAGGTGCACGCGGTCTACGATCCGGCCACGCTGCAGGCGGCGCTGGCGGAGGTCCGGGCATGAGCGTGGCGCAGACGGACGCAGGCCAGCCCACGCTGCAGAACAGCCTCGCGCTGGTCACCGGCGCCTCGCGCGGGATCGGCCGCGCGATCGCGCTCGAGCTCGGGCGCCAGGGCGCCACGGTCGTCGGCACGGCGACCACTGCGGCAGGCGCGGCGGCGATCGGCGAAGCCTTCGCGCAGGCCGGCGTGCGCGGGCGCGGCGAGGCGCTCGACGTCACCGATGCCGCAGCCTGCGAGGCGCTGGTCGAGGCGCTGCAGAAGGAGTTCGGCAGCGTCGCGATCCTGGTCAACAACGCCGGGATCACCCGCGACAACCTTGCGATGCGGATGAAGGACGAGGAGTGGCAGGCGGTCGTCGACACCAACCTGAGCGCCGTCTTCCGGATGTCCAGGCTGGTGATGCGCGGCATGATGAAGGCGCGTCACGGCCGCATCGTCAACGTCACTTCGGTGGTCGGCTCGATGGGCAACGCCGGGCAGGCCAACTACGCCGCCGCCAAGGCCGGAGTCGCGGGGATGAGCCGCGCGCTGGCGCGCGAACTCGGCAGCCGCAACATCACGGTCAACTGCGTCGCCCCGGGCTTCATCGACACCGACATGACCCGTGCGCTCGGCGAGGCGCAGACTGCGGCGCTGACGCAGTCGATCCCGCTGGGGCGCCTGGGCCGGCCCGAGGACGTCGCTGCGGCGGTCGCCTTCCTGGCATCGCCGCAGGCCGGCTACGTCACCGGCGCCACGCTGCACGTCAACGGCGGCATGTACATGGAATGAGCCGGGCAGGGCGCTCCGTGCCGCTGGCCTCGGCCGATCGGCCGGGCCGGCGCACCGGGGAGCTTCACGCCCCGCCTGCCTGCTAGAATTCGACCCCGTTGACCGGCCGAGCCGGTCGCAGGTCACGAACGACAACCTGGACGAGCGCAGGAAAGCGCCCGTCCGCCCTGAGGAGCACGAGGCATGGAAAACATCGAACAACGCGTCAAGAAGATCGTCGCCGAGCAGCTCGGCGTGAACGAGGCCGACATCAAGACCGAGTCCTCGTTCGTCGACGATCTCGGCGCAGACTCGCTCGACACCGTCGAGCTGGTGATGGCGCTCGAGGACGAGTTCGAAACCGAGATCCCCGACGAGGAAGCCGAGAAGATCACGACGGTCCAGCAGGCGATCGACTACGTGAAGGCGCACAGCAAGGGCTGACGCACACCCAGGACGGGTTTCCCCAGGAGAACACAGTGAGCCGACGCCGAGTTGTAGTCACCGGGCTGGGGACAGTCTCCCCGCTCGGCAACGACGTCCAGACCACGTGGCAGAACATCGTCGCCGGGCGCTCGGGCATCGGCCCGATCACGCGCTTCGACGCGAGCGCCTTCACCTGCCGGATCGCCGGTGAGGTGAAGGATTTCGACATCGAGGCCTACCTGCCTGCCAAGGAAGCCCGCCACTTCGACACCTTCATCCACTTCGGGCTGGCGGCCGGCGCGCAGGCGCTCGCCGACAGCGGACTGGAGGTCACCGACGCCAACCGCACCCAGATCGGCGTAATGATCGGCTCGGGAATCGGCGGGCTGCCGATGATCGAGGACAACCACCGCGAATACACCAACCGCGGCCCCCGCCGGATCTCCCCGTTCTTCGTGCCGGGGTCGATCATCAACATGATCTCCGGGCAGTTCTCGATCATGTACGGGCTGCAGGGGCCGAACCTCGCAGTGGTCACCGCCTGCACCACCGGCCTGCACTGCATCGGGCAGGCCGGGCGCATCATCGAGTACGGCGACGCCGACGTGATGATTGCCGGCGGAGCCGAATCGACGGTGTCGCCGCTGGGCGTGGGCGGCTTCTGCTCGGCCAAGGCAATGTCGACCCGCAACGACGACCCGACCACCGCGAGCCGTCCCTGGGACCGCGATCGCGACGGCTTCGTCCTCGGCGAAGGCGCCGGGGTGATGGTGCTCGAGGAGTACGAGCACGCGAAGCGGCGCGGTGCCCGCATCTACGCCGAACTCTCCGGCTTCGGCATGAGCGCCGACGCCAACCACATCACCGCGCCGAGCACCGACGGGCCGCGCCGCTGCATGCTTTCGGCGCTGCGCAACGCCGATGTCGCTCCCGAGCAGATCGCCTACCTGAACGCGCACGGCACGTCCACGCCGCTGGGCGACAAGAACGAAACCGACGCGATCAAGCTCGCGCTGGGCGAGCAGGCCCACCGGATCGTCGTCAACTCGACCAAGTCGATGACCGGCCATCTGCTGGGCGGGGCAGGCGGGCTCGAATCGCTGGTGACGGTGCTGGCGGTGCACCACCAGGTCTCGCCACCGACGATCAACATCTTCAACCAGGACCCGGAGTGCGATCTCGACTACTGCGCCAACGAGGCGCGGCAAATGAAGATCGAGGTCGCGATGAAGAACTCCTTCGGCTTCGGGGGAACCAACGGAACCCTGGTGTTCCGCCGGGCCTGAGCGACGGCCAGACGCGCGGGCGGCGGCAACTCCAGGGAGTGCGCACCGCCCGTCACGGTTTCCGCTGCGGCGCGCGCGAGCCGGGCTCGAGGGAGCGTCCGATGCCGATGCGTTTCACCCTGCATGCCCATGCTTCGCGCAACGTGGCGCGCCTGGTGTCCGGTGCGCACGCCTGCGCGGCTGGCGGGCTGCTGCTGGCCGCCGCGCAGCTCGCATTCGCCGATGCGCCTGCGTTGGCGATGCTGCTGCTGGGCGGGCTGCTGCCGACGGCCTTCGCCTGGCGCCGGGCCCGGCAGGCGATCCGGCCTCGCGCCAGCCTGCTGGTGGACGCCGCCGGCGCCGCTGCGTGGCAGGCACCGGGAGCACCCGCGGAGCCGGCCGTGCCGGTGCGCTGGCTGGTCTTCGGCGGCGTGGCCTGGATCGAACTGCGGGTGGGCGCCTGCCGCGTCGACCTGCTGTCAGGCCGCGACGCGCACCCCGACCAATGCTGGCGTGCCCTGATGCGCTGGCTGCGCTGGCTCGACCGCGGCGCACAGCGCCTCGAGGGCCTGGAATCGCAGCCTCGCGCCACCATCTGATCGGCTCAAGTTTCCTGCGGGCACTCACGCATCCATGAGAAGACTCTTCCTCTTCGTCCTTCCACTGATCCTGGCGCTGCTCGGTGCAGCCGGCGCGCCTGCGGCGCACGCGCAGGCGCGCGAGCTGCCCGATTTCGCCGACCTGGTCGAGAAGGTCAGCCCGGCGGTCGTGAACATCCGCACCACGGCGCGGCTGCCCGCCGGCCAGGCGGGCGCGCTGCCGCAGCTTCCCGAGGGGCTGCAGGACAACGAGCAGCTCCAGGAATTCCTGCGTCGCTTCTTCCCGCCGCGCCAGCCGGGGCAGGGGCCGCGCGGCCGCGGCGAGGAGATCCCGCGCGGCGTCGGGTCGGGCTTCATCATCAGCGCGGACGGCTACCTGATCACCAACCACCACGTGGTCGACGGCGCCGACGAGATCTACGTGACGCTTGCCGACAAGCGCGAGTTCAAGGGCCGGCTGATCGGTTCGGACCGGCGCACCGACGTCGCGCTGGTGCGCGTCGACGTCACCGGCCTGCCGATCGTCAACATCGGCGACTCCACGCGCCTGCGGGTGGGGGAGTGGGTGATCGCGATCGGCTCGCCCTTCGGGCTGGACAACACCGTGACCGCCGGAATCGTCTCCGCAAAGGGGCGCGACACCGGCGACTACCTGCCCTTCATCCAGACCGATGCCGCGGTCAACCCGGGCAATTCGGGCGGTCCGCTGCTGAACACCCGCGGCCTGGTGATCGGGATGAACTCCCAGATCTACAGCCGCACGGGCGGCTATATGGGCATCTCGTTCGCGATTCCCATCGACGAGGTGATGCGGGTGGTCGAGCAGCTCAAGGCCACCGGGCGGGTCGTGCGCGGGCGCATCGGCGTGGGCATCGCCGAGGTCACGAAGGACTTCGCCGAACCCCTGGGGCTGCCGCGTACGGCCGGCGCCCTGGTGCGCAACGTCGAGAGCGGCGGGCCGGCCGAGCGCGGCGGGCTCGAGCCGGGCGACATCATCCTGCGCTTCGACGGCAAGCCGATCGACAAGGCGAGCGACCTGCCGCGGATGGTCGGCAGCACCCGCCCGGGAAGCAAGGTCGCGATCCAGGTCTGGCGCAAGGGCAGCCTGCGCGACCTGCAGGTGACCGTGGCCGAGATGGAGCCCGAGCGCAGTGCGCGGACCCGCGGCCAGCAGGGAGGCGAACCGGCGCCCTCGGCCAAGGGGAATCCCCTCGGGCTCGCGGTGACGGACCTCTCCGAGGAACGGCGGGCGCAGCTGGGGATCCGCCACGGCGTGCTGGTCGAGGTGGCCGAGGGAGCTGCCGCGCGTGCCGGCCTGCGCCAGGGCGACATCCTCCTGTCGCTGGACAACCAGGATCTCACCAGTGCGCGGCGGTTCCTGGAGCTGTCCGGCAAGCTCGACGCCAAGCGCACGCACGTGGTGCTGGTGCGTCGCGGCGACAGCGCCGCCTTCGTGCCGATCAAGCCGGGCGAGTGAAGACCGCGAGCCCGGGGCGCCGATGTTCTCGCTGCCCCAGCCGCGCAGCCCGGGTCACGGCCGACGATGCGACAGTGCAGCCGGCAGCCTGGCGGCACTGGCCCCCCCCGCGGAGCATGAGCCCGATCCGGTAGAATTGCGGGTTGCCGCCCGGGCCCTGCAGGCATTGCGAAGCCTGCGCGCCGCGGGCGTTCCCGATTGCGCACTCCGGGCGGGCCGCCCCGCCGGACGGACGACCCGCCCCCTATGCAGCACATCCGCAACTTCTCCATCATCGCGCACATCGACCACGGCAAGTCGACGCTCGCCGATCGACTGATCCATCGCTGCGGCGGGCTGGCCGACCGCGAGATGGAGGCCCAGGTGCTCGATTCGATGGATCTCGAGCGCGAGCGCGGCATCACGATCAAGGCCCAGACCGCAGCCCTGCAGTACCAGTCGCGCGACGGCAAGGTCTACAACCTGAACCTGATCGACACCCCCGGACACGTCGACTTCTCCTACGAGGTCAGCCGCTCGCTGTCGGCCTGCGAAGGCGCGCTGCTCGTGGTCGACGCCACGCAGGGGGTCGAGGCGCAGACCGTCGCCAACTGCTACACCGCGATCGACCTCGGCGTCGAGGTGGTCCCGGTGCTCAACAAGATGGACCTGCCCTCGGCCGACCCGGATGCGGCTGCCGCCGAGATCGAGGACGTGATCGGGATCGACGCCGCCGAGGCGATCCGGGCCAGTGCCAAGACCGGCATGGGGATCGACGAGATCCTCGAGGCGGTGATCGCCCGGGTACCTCCGCCCAGGGGGGATCCCGCCGCGCCGCTGCAGGCGCTGATCATCGACTCCTGGTTCGACAACTACGTCGGGGTCGTGATGCTGGTGCGCGTGGTCAACGGGACGCTGCGCCCGAAGGATCGCGTCCGCCTGATGGCCACGGGCACGCAGGTGCTGTGCGAGCAGGTCGGCGTGTTCACGCCGAAGTCCGCCCAGCGCGAGCTGCTGTCGGCCGGCGAGGTCGGCTTCGTGATCTCCGGGATCAAGGAACTCAAGGGCGCGAAGGTCGGTGACACGATCACCAGCGTGCAGGCGCCGGCGCCCGCGCCCTTGCCCGGCTTCAAGGAGATCAAGCCCTCGGTGTTCGCGGGGCTCTACCCGGTCGAGGCCAACCAGTTCGAGGCGATGCGCGAGGCGCTCGAGAAGCTGCAGCTCAACGACGCATCGCTGCAGTTCGAGCCGGAAGTCTCCCAGGCGCTGGGCTTCGGCTTTCGCTGCGGCTTCCTGGGCCTGCTGCACATGGACATCGTCCAGGAGCGGCTCGAGCGCGAGTTCGACATGGACCTCATCACCACCGCGCCCACGGTGGTCTACGAGATCCTGATGCGCGACGGGAGCATCCTGAGCGTCGAGAACCCCTCGAAGATGCCCGATCCGGCCCGGATCGAGGAGATCCGCGAGCCGATCGTCACGGTCACGATCTTCACCCCGCAGGAGTACGTGGGCAACGTGATCACGCTGTGCACCGCCAAGCGCGGCGTCCAGACCAACCTCGCCTATCACGGCCGGCAGGTGCACCTGCACTACGAGCTGCCGATGAACGAGATCGTGCTCGACTTCTTCGACAAGCTGAAGTCCACCTCGCGCGGCTATGCGTCGATGGACTACGAGTTCAAGGAGTACCGTGCGGCCGACGTGATCAAGATGGACATCCTGGTCAACGGCGAGAAGGTCGACGCGCTCTCGCTGATCGTCCACCGCTCGATCTCCCAGAGCCGGGGACGCGAGCTGGTTGCCAAGATGCGCGAGCTGATCCCCAGGCAGATGTACGACGTGGCGATCCAGGCCGCGATCGGCTCGAACATCATCGCGCGCGAGAACGTCAAGGCCATGCGCAAGAACGTGCTGGCCAAGTGCTACGGGGGCGACATCAGCCGCAAGAAGAAGCTGCTCGAGAAGCAGAAGGCCGGCAAGAAGCGCATGAAGCAGGTGGGCAGCGTGGAGATCCCGCAGGAGGCCTTCCTGGCAGTGCTGCAGGTCGACGGCCGCTGACGCGCGCGCCCGCAGCCGAGCCCGACCGCCACCGCGCGCACCCCCGCAGCGCCTCCGCGACGACCGTCGACACCCCCGAGAGAGAACGCCTCCGTGAACTTCGCCCTGATCCTGTTCCTGCTGGTGCTGCTCACCTTCGTGGCCTGGGTGGCCGAGAAGGCCTGGTTCCTGCCGCGCCGGCGCCGGCTGGCCAGGGAGCGGGTGGCTGCCTTCGAACGCGAACAGGCAGCGCTGAGCCCGATCGGGCGCGTCGCCGACCCGGCCGCCGCCAGCACGGCGATTGCCGAGGCCGCGCTGCGCCAACCGCTGTGGCTCGAGTACACCGCGGGGCTGTTCCCGGTGATCGCGGTGGTCTTCCTGCTGCGCTCCTTCGTCGCCGAGCCCTTCAAGATTCCGTCCGGCTCGATGATCCCGACGCTGCTGGTGGGTGACCTGATCCTGGTGAACAAGTACGCGTACGGCGTGCGCCTGCCGGTGATCAACACCAAGGTGGTCGAGGTCGGCAGTCCGCAGCGTGGCGACGTGATGGTGTTCCGCTACCCCCGCGATCCCTCGATGGACTACATCAAGCGGGTGGTCGGGCTCCCCGGCGACAAGGTGGCCTACCTGGACAAGCGCCTGTGGATCAACGACCAGGAAGTCCCGCTGGCCGCGCAGGGCGAGTTCTTCGATGCCGAGCGCCTGAGCTACGCGCCGCAATATTCAGAGAAACTCGGAGCAATCGATCATAAGATATTGACAGAATTGGGGAAACCGACTTACATCAATGCGGTGGAGAGCTTCCCCTTCCGCGAGCGCTGCCAGTACGGCGATGCCGGGGTCACCTGCGTCGTGCCGCCCGGTCACTACTTCGTCATGGGCGACAATCGCGAGAACAGCCTCGACAGCCGGTTCTGGGGCTTCGTCCCCGAGCAGAACATCGTCGGCAAGGCCTTCTTCATCTGGATGAACTTCAGCGACCTGAAACGAATCGGACGGTTCCACTGATGACCCAGACCACTTCCGGCCGCCAGCGCGGCCTGAGCCTGATCAGCCTGCTCTTCTTCGGCATCATCGCGGTGATGCTGGTGGTGCTGGGCATGCGCGTGATGCCCTCGGCGATGGAGTACTTCGCGATCAAGCGGGCACTGAACACGATCGCCACCTCGGGCGCGAGGTCTGCGGCCGACATCCAGCGCGCCTTCGACCGGCAGGCCGCGATCGACGACTTCACCTCGATCACCGGGCGCGATCTCATCGTGGAGCGCGACGGCGAGCAGATCACGGTTTCCTTCGGCTACGAGAAGCGGGTGGCCTTGTTCGGACCGGTGAGCCTGCTGATCCAGTACGAGGGCAGCACCGCCTCGCGATGAGCCCCAGGTGAAGCTCGACAGCCTGCAGCAGCGCCTCGGGTACAGCTTCCGCGACCCGGCCCTGCTGCGCCGGGCGCTCACGCACCGCAGCTACGGCCGCGACAACAACGAACGACTGGAGTTCCTCGGCGACAGCGTGCTGAACTTCGTCGTGTCCTCGCTGCTGTACGACGGCTTCGGACACGTCGACGAAGGCGATCTCTCGCGCATGCGCGCCAACCTGGTCAACCAGCACGCGCTGCACCAGCTCGCCCAGCGCCTGGAGCTCGGCGAGCACCTGCTGCTGGGGCAGGGC
The DNA here is from genome assembly GCA_963204785.1 of Pseudomonadota bacterium. GTDB lineage: Bacteria > Pseudomonadota > Gammaproteobacteria > Burkholderiales > Burkholderiaceae_E > Quisquiliibacterium. The sequence continues at coordinate 55,207 of CAUJHG010000033.1, forward strand.
GACCTGAAGAGCGGCAGCTTCCGTCGACCCTCGATCCTGGCCGACGCGACCGAGGCGGTGTTCGGCGCGGTCTACCTGGACGGTGGCTTCGAATCGGCGCGCGCGGTCATCTCGGCGCTGTACGCGCCAGTGCTGCGCGCGGTCGACCCCCAGACGATCGGCAAGGACGCCAAGACGCTGCTGCAGGAGCGCCTGCAGGGCCGGCGGATTCCCCTGCCGGTCTACGAGGTGGTGGCCACGCATGGCGTCGCGCACAACCAGCTCTTCGAGGTCGAGTGCTCGATCCCGAAACTGGGCATCCGGGTGCTGGGCGCAGGCGCCAGCCGCCGCGCCGCCGAGCAGGCGGCCGCGCGGCTCGCGCTCGACAAGGCGCAGGCGCTCGCGCCGGCAGGCGAGGGGCGGCGCACCCGCGCGACACGCGGCCCCGATGCGCCTGGCCCCGACACCGCTGCCCAGGATGCGCGCGGTCCCGGTGAACCTGCCGGCGAGCCGGCGACGAGCGGAGCACAGTCCAGGCGATGAGCGATCACTCCATGACCCGGCAAGCCCAGCCGCACCGCTGCGGCTATGTCGCGATCGTCGGACGGCCCAACGTGGGCAAGTCGACGCTGCTCAACCGGCTGCTCGGCCAGAAGCTCTCGATCACCTCGAAGCGGCCGCAGACCACGCGTCATCGCATCCTCGGCGTGCTGTCGCGCCCGGATGCACAGCTGCTGTTCTTCGACAGCCCCGGCTTCCAGACACGCAGCGGCGGCGCGCTCAATCGCGTGCTCAACCGCACCGCCCGGCAGGTCGCCCAGGACGCCGACGTCGTGGTGCTGGTCTGCGACGCTTCCGGCTGGACCCAGGCCGACGAGCAGCTTGCCCGCTGGCTGCCCGCCGATCGCCCGGTGCTGCTCGCGATCAACAAGGTCGACGTGGTGGCCGACAAGGCACGGCTGCTGCCGCTGGTCGAAAAGGCCATGAAGGCGCGCAGCTTCGACGAGGTGATCCCGATCAGCGCGCGCACCGGAAAGCAGGTCGAGCTGCTCGTCGACCTGTGCGTGGCCAGGCTGCCCGAGGGCGAACGGATGTTCGGCGAGGAGGAGCTCACCGATCGCGGCGAACGCTTCCACGCGGCCGAGCTGATCCGCGAGAAGATGTTCCGTCTGCTCGGCGACGAGCTTCCCTACCAGAGCACGGTGGTGATCGAGCGCTACGAGGAGCTGCCGAAGCTGCGGCGGATCAGCGCCGCGGTGCTGGTCGAGCGCGACGCGCAGAAGGCGATCGTGCTGGGCAGCGGCGGCGAGCGGATCAAGCGCATCGCGAGCGAAGCGCGCCAGGACCTCGAACGGCTGCTCGGCGTCAAGGTCTTCCTGGAGGTCTTCGTGAAGGTGCGCAGCGGCTGGGCCGACACCGAGCAGAGCCTGCGCGCCTACGGCTACGAGTAGGCGCCGCCGCCGGACCGATGAGCACCCGGATCGAGGAGCCGGCCTTCCTGCTCCACTGCACGCCCTATCGGGAGACCAGCCTGGTGGTCGACCTGTTCACGCGCGGCCGTGGCCGGGTGGCCGCGGTGGCCAAGGGCGCCAAGCGTCCGCGCTCGGCGCTGCGGGCGGTGCTGCTGCAGTTCCAGCCGCTCACGGTGGGACTGGCCGGTCGCGGTGAACTGCGCATCCTGGCCAGTGCCGAGTGGGCCGGCGGCCTGCTCGCGCCGCGCGGCGACGCGCTGCTGTGCGCGTTCTACCTGAACGAGCTGCTGCTGCGGCTGCTTGCGCGCGAGGACGCGCACCCGGTGCTGTTCGACGGCTATGCGCGCGCGCTCGGGGCGCTTGCCGGGGGCGAGCCGATCGACGACACCCTGCGCCGCTTCGAGTGGCTCCTGCTGCGCGAGACCGGCTACGCGCCCGACCTCGATCGCGACACCGCGAACCGCCCGATCGACGCGGCGCGCAGCTACGTCTGGCAGGCCGCCGCGGGCTTCGTCGCCGCCGAACCGGGCGGGGAGGGCGCGGGCAGGCTCTACAGCGGCGCGACGCTGCGCGAACTGGCCAGCGGCCGCTTCGAGTCGCCCGCGTCGCGAACGCAGGCAAAATACCTGACCCGCGCGATCCTCGCGCATCATCTGGACGGAGTGGTGCTCAACACCCGTCAGATCCTGATCGACCTGCACAGACTATGATCGAACTCGGCGTCAACATCGACCACGTCGCCACGATCCGCCAGGCGCGCCGCACCTGGGAGCCCGACCCGGTCTGGGCCGCGGTCGAGGCGCACCTGGGCGGCGCCGACGGCATCACCGTGCACCTGCGCGAGGACCGCCGCCACATCCAGGACGACGACGTGCGCCGCCTGCGCGAGCTCACGCAGGTCAAGCTGAACCTCGAGATGGCAGCCACCGACGAGATGGTGGCGATCGCAGCGTCGCTGCGCCCGGAAATGGCGATGCTGGTGCCCGAGGGACGCCACGAGGTCACCACCGAGGGCGGGCTGGACATCGTCGCCCAGGAGGCGCGGCTGCGCGAGGTGGTCGCGCGGCTGGCCGGGGCAGGAATCGTGACCAGCGTCTTCATCGATGCGGACCTGCGGCAGGTGGAGGCGGCGGCGCGCATCGGCGCGCGGGTCTGCGAGATCCACACGGGTCCATATGCGCACGTGTTCCACGAGCAGGGTCGCGATGCCGAGGGCGCAGCGGTGCTCGCCGAGCTCGCGCGGATCCGCAGCGCGGGCGAGGCGATCCTTGCGCTGGGCATGCGCTTCAACGCAGGCCACGCGCTCAACTACTACAACGTGCAGCCCGTTGCCGCGCTGGCCGGGGTGCGCGAGCTGCACATCGGCCACGCGATCGTCTCGCGTGCGGTCTTCACGGGGCTGCGCGAGGCGGTGCGCGAGATGAAGCAGTCGATGCGCGAGGCCCAGGCGCGCGCGGCGCGCAAGGGCTGAGCGCGGTGATCTACGGGATCGGCACCGACATCGTCGAGGTACGCAGGGTCGAGGAGCTCCTCGCCCGCTACGGCGAGCGCTTCGCGCGCCGCGTCCTCGGCCCCGAGGAACTCGCCGAGTACCTGCGACGGCAGGGCCGCGGCGCCCACGGCCCCGGCTACGCGGCCCGCTACCTCGCAAAGCGCTTCGCCGCCAAGGAAGCCTTCTCCAAGGCGATCGGGCTCGGGCTGCGCGGCCCCATGACCCTGCTGTCGCTGCAGATCCTCAACGACCGGCGCGGCAGGCCCGTGGCCCATCCGCGCAAGGCGCTCGAGCCCTGGCTGCGCGAACGCGGCCTCGTCGCGCACGTTTCGGTCACCGACGAACAGGATTCGGTGGTCGCCTTCGTGATCGTGGAACACGCCACTTCCCAGGAACCATCGCCATGAGCCTTGCCCCCGGTCCTGTCATCGTCGACGTCGCCGGCCTCGAACTGAGCCCCGAGGACCGCGAGCGGCTGCTGCACCCTCTGGTCGGCGGAGTGATCCTCTTCGCGCGCAACTTCGCCTCGCGCCGGCAGGTCAGCGCCCTCTGCGCGTCGATCCGCGCGCTGCGCCCGGCGCTGCTGATCTGCGTCGACCACGAAGGCGGGCGGGTCCAGCGCTTTCGCAAGGGCTTCACCGAAATCGAACCGATGCGCGCGCTCGGCGAACTCTGGGACCGGGACGTGCTGCTCGCCTGTCGTCGGGCCACGGAGATCGGCCGGATCATCGGCACGGAACTGCGCGCGGTCGGCGTCGACCTGAGCTTCACCCCGGTGCTCGATCTCGACCACGGCCCGTCCGGCGTGATCGGGGACCGCGCCTTCCACCGCGACCCGCGCGTGGTCACGCTGCTGGCCAAGAGCCTGAACCACGGCCTGCTGCTGGCGGGAATGGCCAACTGCGGCAAGCACTTCCCGGGGCACGGCTTCGCGCACGCGGACTCGCACTTCGAACTGCCGGTCGACGAGCGCGGGCTTGCAACCCTCCTTGCCGACGATGCCGCGCCCTACGGCTGGCTCGGCGAGACGCTCACTGCGGTGATGCCCGCGCACGTGATCTACCCGGAAGTCGACCCGATGCCGGCGGGGTTCTCGCGCACCTGGCTGCAGCAGGTGCTTCGCGGCAGGCTGGGCTTCCGGGGGCTGATCTTCTCCGACGACCTGACCATGGAAGCTGCGGCGATCGCCGGCGACATCCTCGCGCGCGGGCGTGCCGCCTTCGCCGCGGGCTGCGACATGGTGCTGGTGTGCAACCGTCCGGACCTCGCCGATACGCTGCTGGCAGGCCTGCGCTGGCGGCGCAGCCGCGCCTTCGACGAGCGCTTCGCGATGCTGCGGCCGGCGGGCAGCGCGCCTTGAACTTTCGCAGCCGCCGCAAACCGCGCTGCCGGGCCGCACACCGCAGCCCGGCGCCGCAGGCCCGAATGCAGCCGTGAGCGACGCACCGGAAACCCCGCCCCCGCCGCAGTCCTTCGATCCGAAGCCGGTCCTGGCGAAACTGCCCAACCGCCCCGGCGTGTACCGGATGGTCGGGGAGGGCGAGGTGGTCCTCTACGTCGGCAAGGCGCGCGACCTGAAGAAGCGGGTCTCGTCCTACTTCCAGAAGACGCTCGCAAGCCCGCGCACCGCGCACATGGTGGAGCGGGTGCGCCGGATCGACACCACGGTCACGCGCTCCGAGGCCGAAGCGCTGCTGCTCGAGAGCAACCTGATCAAGAGCCTGCAGCCGCGCTACAACATCCTGTTCCGCGACGACAAGTCCTACCCGTACCTGAAGATCAGCGGCCATCAGTACCCGCGGATCTCCTACTACCGAGGCTCGGTGGACCGGCGCAGCCAGTACTTCGGGCCCTACCCGAGCGCCTGGGCGGTGCGCGACGGCATCCAGGTGCTGCAGAAGGTCTTTCGCCTGCGCACCTGCGAGGACACGGTGTTCGCCAACCGCTCGCGCCCCTGCCTGCTCTACCAGATCCAGCGATGCAGCGCCCCCTGCGTGGGCGCGATCGATGCGCAGGCCTACGCGCGCGACGTCGCCGACGCGGTGCGCTTCCTGCGCGGCGGACACGCCGAGATCCTGCGCGAACTCGAGGCGCAGATGCTCGAGGCTTCGGCCGAACTGCGCTTCGAGCAGGCGGCAGTGCTGCGCGACCGGATGAGCTCGCTGTCGCGCGTCCTGCACCAGCAGGCGATGGACACGCACACCGACGTCGACGCCGACATCGTCGCCGTGGTGGTGCGCGGCGGCAGGGTCTGCGTGAACCTCGCGATGGTGCGCGGCGGACGTCACCTGGGCGACAAGGCCTACTTCCCGCTGCACGCGGGCGAGGCGCTGGGCAGCGACGAGGGCCAGGCCGATCTCCTTCCCGAGGTGCTCGAAGCCTTCGCTTCGCAGCACTACGCATCCGCGTTCATCCCGCCGGTGATCGTCGCCAGTGCCGACGCGCCGTCGGCGGCGCTCATCGAACTGCTCGAGCAGCAGGCAGGCCGTCCGGTGCAGTGGGTGGGCCGCTCGATCGGTCAGCGCCGGCGCTGGCTGGAGATGGCCGAGCAGAACGCGGAACTGGCGCTGGCGCGGCTGCTGGCCGAACAGGGCGCACAGAGCGGGCGCACCCGGGCGCTGGCGGAACTGCTGGGAATGGACAGCGAACTCGATCTGGACGGCCTTCGGATCGAGTGCTTCGACATCAGCCACACGATGGGGGAGGCCACGCAGGCCTCGTGCGTGGTCTACCAGCACCACGCGATGCAACCTGCCCAATACCGGCGCTTCAACGTCGAGGGGATCACCGGCGGCGACGATTACGCGGCAATGCGGCAGGCGCTCACCCGCCGCTACTCGAAGCTCGCCGCCCTGGCCGGCGAGCCGGGGGAGGGCAAGGACGAGGGCCATGGCGAGGGCGCCGGCGCAGCCGGACAGGCGGGCGACGGGCCTGGCGGCGCACTGCGGATGCCCGACATCGTGCTGATCGACGGGGGCAAGGGGCAGGTGGAGGTCGCCCGCCAGGTCTTCGAGGAGCTCGGCCTGGATCCCCGCCTGCTGGTCGGCGTGGCCAAGGGCGAAGGCCGCAAGGTGGGGCTCGAGACCCTGGTCTTCGCCGACGCACGTGCGCCGCTGGCGCTGGGGCGCGAGTCGGCCGCACTGATGCTGGTCGCGCAGATCCGCGACGAGGCGCATCGCTTCGCGATCACCGGCATGCGCTCGAAGCGGGCGAAGGCGCGCAGGGCCTCGCGCCTGGAGGAGATCGACGGCGTCGGGCCGCGCAAGCGGCAGCGGCTGCTCGCGAGGTTCGGCGGGCTGCGTGGCATCATGGCGGCCAGCGTCGAGGACCTCGCGTCGGTGGAAGGCGTCTCGCGCGCCCTTGCCGAGGAGATCTACCGGCGCCTGCACTGAACCACGATGAACCTGCCGAACCTGCTCACCTGGCTGCGCGTGCTGGCGATCCCGCTGTTCGTGGCCCTGTACTACCTGCCGCTGGCCCCCGCCACGGTGGACCTCGCCGCGACGCTGCTCTTCATCGCCGCGGCGATCACCGACTGGGTCGATGGCTACCTGGCGCGCCGGCTCGGGCAGACCTCGTCCTTCGGCGCCTTCCTCGATCCGGTCGCGGACAAGCTGCTGGTGAGCGCAGCGCTGATCGTGCTGGTGGCGCTGGGCCGGGTCGATGCGCTGATCGCGCTGATCATCATCGGGCGCGAGATCACGATCTCGGCGCTGCGCGAGTGGATGGCGCAGATCGGCGCACGCGCGAGCGTGGCGGTGAACTCGATCGGCAAGCTCAAGACCGTCGCCCAGCTCGTGGCGATCCCGATGCTGCTCTACCACTCCCCGATTGCGGCGCTCGACTGCACCCTGATCGGCACCTGGCTGCTGTACGGGGCTGCGGTGCTCACCGTGTGGTCGATGCTCTACTACCTGCGACGGGCCTGGCCCTACCTGAAGGAATCGCTCTGAGCCGCCCGCGACGCTTTGACGTCGGCCGCAAGCGTGCTATCATTTCGGTCTGCACGCAATGCGCGCAACGCGGGAATAGCTCAGTTGGTAGAGCGCAACCTTGCCAAGGTTGAGGTCGCGAGTTCGAGACTCGTTTCCCGCTCCAGGACATGATCTGCAGGCGCCGGATGGGGCCTGCAGCCGGATGTGAGAAAGGGGCTTCGGCCCCTTTTTCCGTTCCCGCAGACGCTACCGCCCCGGGCACTGCATCCGGCTCCACTCGACGGCCGATCCGCGGTTCAGTTCGACGCAATGACGAGCTTCGTTGGCTTTCCGGGACCGGGCCGGGTTCGATCTCCCGAACCCGGCCGCGCGCTGGCCCGTGCCCTGCGCGATGGGTTGCTTGCCATCACGCTCGCTGGAGTGCTGGCGCCCGGCGCTACGGTCCGGGCAGCCGAATCCGCCGCGTCACCCGAGGCCGTCCGACTGCCGTGCCACCGCAGCGTGCCCGGCGGGGTCGCCATCGTCGCGCTCGGTGCGCAGCCCGCACGCCCGCGCGTCTTCCTGGACGATGAGCCGATCCTGGTCAGCGGTGACCCGGGTGCCTGGACTGCGGTGGTGGGCATCCGGTTGGACGCGCAGCCGGGCGTGCGCGAACTGGTCGCCGAACACGCCGACGGGAGCGTGGCGCGCCTGCCGCTGGAAATCGCTGCGGTGCGCTACTCCGAGCAGCGGCTGCGGGTGGCGCCAGGCAAGGTCGATCTCTCCGCGAAGGACCTCGCACGCTACGAGCGCGAGCGCGCGCACCTGGCGCAGGTCGCCGCGACCCGCAGCGACCCGCTGCCGACCACCCTGCGGATGCTCCAGCCCACGCCCGGGCGCCGCTCGAGCTCCTTCGGGCTGCGCCGCTTCTTCAACGGCCAGCCGCGCAATCCGCACAGCGGCATGGACATCGCCGCGCCAACCGGGACCGCGGTGGTCGCTGCCGCGCCAGGGAGGGTGATCGACACCGGCGACTACTTCTTCAACGGCCGCACCATCTGGCTCGATCACGGCAGCGGCCTGCTGACCATGTACTGTCACCTCGACGAGATCGCGGTGCGCGTCGGCGACGTGGTTGACGCGGGCCAGCGGATCGGCGCAGTCGGCGCGACCGGCCGGGTCACCGGGGCGCACCTGCACTGGTCGGTGAGCCTGAACCGGGCGATGGTGGACCCGGCGCTCTTCCTCGACGAACCGCAGCCCGGCGCTCGCGGGCGGGAGCCGCGCTGAGTTGCGCTATACTGCGCGCCGCAACACGTCGTTTGCAGTGCGGGAATAGCTCAGTTGGTAGAGCGCAACCTTGCCAAGGTTGAGGTCGCGAGTTCGAGACTCGTTTCCCGCTCCAGGTTTCCGAAGGGAAGCGCGGCTTCCCTTCTTCATTTCCGGATGCCGGCGCCCGTTTGCGGCGCCGCACCCCTGGCGGGGTGGCAGAGTGGTCATGCAGCGGCCTGCAAAGCCGTGTACGCCGGTTCGATTCCGACCCCCGCCTCCATATAAATCAAGCACTTGGCGCAGAACCCCACGGGCGCGACGGACCCATGGGGCATCGGCGGGACAGTGCAGGATGGCGACGATAGCGAAGCGGGTTTCTGCCGCTGCCGAGATCACCTTGGATAAGCAGCGGGCCGACGAACCGGGTCTGGTCTTCGACTCCGGCCCGCGCCACGACAAGCCGGTGCAGGTCGTCAATCCTGCTGGCGCACGGCCGCCCGAAGAAGACGATCCGTCAGCTACGTGCGCTCGAGGTCGCGGTCGAAGTTTTCGTGGGGGCCAACGGCTTCCAGATACACCAGCCGGATGCTGTCGTCGACGGTGTAGCCCAACAGGTACAGCTGGTTCTGGCTGCGGAATTCGTAGACCAGCAGGTGGGCCAGATCGCCTTTCTTGCGCTCACCCGCCGTGGGATCGGCAGCCACCACTTCGGTAGCCGCGTCCACATCGGCGGCGACCTTGTCGTGCAGTTTTTTGTAGGCGCGGGCGAAACGCCGGGTCTGCTTGAGCCCGTAGTTCATGCGCGGCGCGACCGGGGCACGAAGTCAGTGGCCTCCGCGCGCGATTCGGCCAGCGAGGCCAGCGATTCGGCAACGAAGCTCACCGGCAGGTCGGGATTGTCCAGTGCGGCCCGTCCGACCTTGGCCCAGTACTCGATCTGCCCGGCAATGGTGCGGTGCTCGCTCACTGCCTCGCTGCGGGCCTGGTCGTACAGCGTCTGGTCGATGCGGATGGATGTCGATGTGCTCATTGGGGCCTCCGACAGAGATGTGTTTTCAATGCAATTCGTTTACCACAATTGTGGTAAATCATCAAGAAACCCACCCATGCCCCTCATCCATCCGGCGTCCCGCATCATCGGGACGCCGCTGGCTCTGTGTTCCACCTCCATTTCCCTGTTTCATCCTCTGAAATCAGTTCGCGGAACGCCCGGCGGCCGCATTGCCTGCCTTCGGAACGGCCAGGCGCGCACCGGCGGGCGCCGGGTCGCCCCGGCGGTTGGCAGGAGGGCTCACGCTACGGACAATCGCCCGGCATCGAGACCCCAGAGGAGAGACCAGACATGCTGGTCAGCGACATTCCGGAAATCGCAGCGCATCGCGCGGGCGCGGCTTCGAAGCTGTACTTCGAAGATCGTGCAATGCACTTCACCGGGCTGCGCGATCGCTGTGCGCTGCTGGCCGCAGGCCTGTCGCGGGTGGCGGCGCGCGGCGAGCGGATCGCGCTGCTCGCGCAGAACCGCATCGAGTATCTCGAGTGCTACTACGGCGTTCCCGCGGCGGGGATGCTGCTGACGCTGCTCAACACGCGTCTGTCGATCCGTGAACTCGCCTACATCCTCCAGGACGCCGAGCCGGCGCTGCTGATCGTCGAGCCGCAGTACCTGGAGCAGGCGCTCGAACTGCGCACGCTGGTGCCCTCGCTGCGCCAGGTGGTGGTGTTCGATCGGGCGCCGGACGGGACGCTGGGCTACGAGGCCTTGCTCGAGGGCGGCCGCGGCATCGCGCCCCCCGCACGCCCCGGCGAGGACGACCCTGCCTGGCTGCTCTACACCAGCGGCACCACCGGCAATCCGAAAGGCGTTCCGCTCACCCACCGCAACCTGGTGGCGGGGATGCTCAACACCATGTGCGGCTTCGAGCACGAGGCCGACGACGTCTCGCTGTTCATGTTTCCCGCCTTCCACGTCGCTGGCTACGGGCTCGGCGGGCTGCTGCTGCGCGGCAGGCCGCTGGTGATCATGCGCGGCTTCGAGGCTGGCGCCTACTTCGACGCGGTCGAGCGCCATCGGGTCAGCACGCATGCGATCGCGCCGACCATGCTCGCGATGCTGCTCGAGCATCCGCGCGCGAGCGCGCAGGCGCTGGGCAGCCTGCGCCACATGACCTACGGCTCCTCGGCGATGCCGCCGGACACGATGCGGCGCGCCTTCGAGCGCTGGCCGGGGCTCGGCTTCGCCACCGCCTACGGAATGACCGAACTCGCGGGCAACGTCACCTATCTTTCGCGTGCGGACCACGTGCACGCGCTCGAGCACGACCACGGGCTGCTCGCCTCCTGTGGCCGCGAAATGCCGCTGGCGCGCATCCGGGTCGTCGACGAGGCCAATCGCGACCTTCCGGCCGGGGAGGCCGGCGAGATCCTGGTCAAGGGAGACCAGGTCTTCGGCGGCTACTGGCGCAACGAGCAGGCCAACCGCGAATCCTTCACCGACGGCTGGTTCCACACCGGCGACGTCGGCCGCTTCGACGCGCAGCGTCGGCTGTACATCGTCGATCGCAAGAAGGACATGATCATCAGCGGGGGCGAGAACGTCTACTCGCGCGAGGTCGAGGACGTGCTGGGGCTGCACCCGTCCGTGGCCGAAGTGGCGGTGATCGGTGCGCCGGATCCGAAGTGGGGCGAGACGGTGGTCGGGGTGATCCGGCTGCGCGAGAACATGAGGGCCGACGAGACGGAGCTCGACGCCTGGTGCCGCGAGCGGCTGGCCGGCTACAAGCGGCCGCGCCGCTATCTGTTCGTCGACCTGCTGCCCAAGACCGCCTCCGGGAAGGTCCACAAGGCAGGGCTGCGCGAGCGGCTGAAGTCCGGCGCGAACTGACGCGCGGGACAGACGGGCGCAACCGTGCACGGCACGGCGCCCATCGAAGGGAGTTTCCATGGCTTACGAACAGATCACTGCAGTCAACCAGGACGGCGTGCTGGTGCTGACGCTCAACCGTCCGGACAAGCTCAACGCGTACACCGCGCAGATGGGGCGCGAGCTCGCGCAGGCCTTCTCGCAGGCCAACGACGACGACTCGGTGCGGGCGATCGTGGTCACCGGGGCAGGGCGCGGCTTCTGCGCCGGGGCCGACATCTCCGGCGGGGCGGGCTCCTTCGGCGACGACGGTGGCGCCAGGCTCTTCGGCGACCGGGGCGCATCGGCCGGCCCCGAGGGGCGCAAGGACGCAAGCTTCATCGAAGCGATGTTCGAAAGCCGCAAGCCCTCGATCGCCGCGATCAACGGACCTGCAGTGGGCGTGGGAATCACGCTTGCGCTGCCGATGGACATCCGCATCGCGTCGGCCGACGCGAAGTTCGGCTTCGTGTTCGCGCGCCGCGGCCTCACCCCGGAGGCGGGAAGCGCCTGGTTCCTGCCGCGCATCGTCGGCCTGCCGCAGGCGCTGCGCTGGTGCTACTCGGGCAAGGTGTTCGGTGCGGACGAGGCCTTGCGCGGCGGGCTGGTCTCCGAGGTCGTCCCGGCAGAGCAGGTGCTCGAGCGCGCGATCGCGATCGCCCGCGAGATCGCCGACGAGTGCGCGCCGGTGTCGATCGCGCTCACGCGCCAGCTGCTGTGGCGCTTCACCGGCGAGCCGACCCCGCTGGGACTGATCGAGATCGACTCGGTGCTGAACCGGCAGCTCGGCGCGGGGCCCGACGTGCGCGAAGGCGTTGCCGCCTTCTTCGAGAAGCGCAAGCCCGACTTCCCCGGCCGGGTCTCCACCGACATGCCCGCGGCCTTCCCATGGTGGACCGAGGCCGACGAGGCGCGGCGATGAAGGCCGCGGGCATCGCCGACCCCTCGGCGGCGGCGACCTCGGCCACGACAGGGCAGGGCGCGGTGCGCGCGCAGGAGACGCAGGAATCCTTCCGCACCGCGCTGCAGGCCCTCGCCACGAGGCTGCTCCCGGGCGCATCCGGCATCGAGGCGCTGCGCCGGCTCTCGGCAGGCGCGACGCTGGAGACCTGGTCCTTCGACGTGACCGGCCCGGGCCAAGCGCTGGAGATGATCCTGCGGCGCGCCCCGGGGGGCCTGCGTGCCGAGGGCACGCTGTCGCTGCCGGACGAGGCCCGGGTGATCGGTGCGGTGGCGGCCGCGGGCGTGCCTGCGCCCGCGGTGCGCCACGTGCTCGTGCCTGCGGATGGCCTTGGCGAAGGCTTCCTGATGGCCCGCATCCCCGGCGAGACGATCGCGCGCAAGGTCCTGCGCGATGCGCAGTTCGCCCAGGTGCGCCCCCGGCTGGCCCATCAGCTCGGTGCGATCGCCGCCGCAGTGCATCGGGTGGACCCTGCATCGCTGCCGGCGCTGCCCACGCGCGATGCGCAGGTCACGCTGGACACGCTGGAGCGTCGCTGCCGGAAAATGGAGCGACCCAGGCCGGTGTTCGAGTTCGCGCTGCGCTGGCTGCGCGAGCGGATGCCGGCGCCGCTGGAGCGGCTGCACCTGGTCCACGGCGACTATCGCAACGGCAACGTGATCTTCGGCCCCGAGGGGGTGCGCGCAGTGCTCGACTGGGAGATCGCCCACCTGGGCGACCCGATGGAGGACCTGGCCTACCTGTGCATCCCGCCCTGGCGCTTCGGCGAGCTGGACCGGCCTGCGGGCGGCTTCGGCAGCCGCGAGGACCTGTTCGAGGGCTACCGCAGCGCGAGTGGCGCGCAGGTCGACCCCGAGCGCGTGCGCTTCTGGGAGGTGCTCTCCAGTCTGCGCTGGGGCGTGGGCTGCGCGTCGATGATCGAGTGGTTCCGCAGCGGACGCGACACCTCGGTGGAGCGCGCGATGATCGCGCGCCGGGCCTCCGAGAGCGAGCTCGACCTGCTGCGGGCGATGACGGGGAGGGACTGAACGATGATGGACGAACCCGGTGGCGCCGAACTGCTCGACGCAGTGGCGCGTTACCTGCGCGAGACGCTGATGCCGAAGCTGCCTGCGGACGCGGTGTTCCACACCCGCGTGGCTGCCAACGCCGTGGACCTGGTGCGCCGCGAACTCGAGCAGCGCGAACGCATCGAGGCTGCCGAACTCGGACGGCTGCGCGCGCTGCTGGGCAGCAAGGGCACGCTGGCCGAGCTCGATCGCGCGCTGGCTGCGAAGATCGCCTGCGGGGAGATCGGCGAAGCGAGCCCGGGACTGATGGAGCACCTGTGGCAGACCACGCTCGCCAAGCTCGAGGTCGACCAGCCGGGCTATGCCTCGTACCGGCGCGAGCTCGAACTCAGGGCAGCGGCAGGGCAGCAGACGACACCCTGAAACGCGAAGCCCCGCCTGGTCGCTGCGGGGCTTCGTTGCGTGCCACACGGGGTGGCCACGCAGATGGTCACATCGAGGTGACCTTCACCGGCCTGTGATCACCGGCATCAGGTGGGTTTGGAAGTCCGGGTCATCGATAGAACACCCTCCATTCCTGGCGTCCGGGACGCCGTCGATCCGAAGATCCGATCACTTGCGGCCTTCGATCCAGCACTGACTGCCGCAGGACCCAGTTGAGCGCTTTACGGCGCCGCGGTCAAGACGCGTTGCACAAGGAAGACGGTGATTCGTGACCGGCGTCACGCGCAGGCCGCCAGACGGCGTGCCCGCGGATCGCGCTGCGCGTGGGCCAGCGGAATCACCCCCGCGCCGCCTCGGCAGCCTGCGGCTCGCCACCGAGCGCCTCGACCAGGTCGGCGAGCAGGCGGGCGAGTTCGCCGGTCATCAGCATCATGTCCGAGTCGAAGCGCTCGTCGGCGCCCAGGTCCCCGGCTTCACCTGCGCCTTCCTTCAGCACGTCGAGCGGGCGCAGGCGGCGGATCTCCAGCCGGTCGGTCAGCAGGAAGCTGACCCGGTCGGCCCAGGTCAGCGCGAGTCGGGTGCACTCCTTGCCCGCCTGCACGTGACGGGCGATCTCGTCCTGCTCGAGCGACTGGTTCGCGTAGCGCACCGTCGCCTTGCCGCCGCGCGCCTTGAGCTCGACGTCCTGGTCCACCGTGAAGCCCGGCGGCGGTTCGTCGGCCTGCAGCCAGGCGGTCATCGCCCCGGCCAGCGAGGCGCTCACCTTGAGCGGCCGCACGGGAAAACCGTCCAGGCAGCGGCCCAGCAGCTCGTGCAGTTCCTCGGCACGCCCCGCCGACGCAGCGTCCACGACCAGCCAGCCGTTGGCGCGGTCGATCCAGGCGCGCGTGTCGCTCGACAGGCTGAAGGCGCGCGGCAGCAGTTCGTCGCGCACCTGCTCCTTGAGCTCCTTCATCCGCTTGCGGCCGGGCTTGAAGCCTTCGGCCTCCTCGACCTGCTCGGCCCGCTGGCGCAGCACCTGCGCGATCACCTTCGCCGGCAGCAGCTTCTTCTCCTGGCGCAGCGCGAGCAGCCACTGCCCCTGCACCTCGTGGACCAGCGAGTGCCCGCCCTCGCGCGGCGCCACCCAGCCGGCGCTGGTCTCCTCGATGCTCGAGGCCGGCACGAAGGCACGGGGGCGCAGGCGCTCGTCGAGAGCGTCGGCGGTGATGTCCCAGCCGAGGGGAATGCGATAGACGATCAGGTTCCGGAACCACATGGGCGCGCAAGGGGGAGGGGTGGGAGGGAGGGGCGAGAGTATGCCTGATCGCCACTTCCTATAATGGGCGGTTCGCGCCCCGATGGCGGAACTGGCAGACGCACCGGACTTAAAATCCGGAGCCCGAAAAGGGCGTGCGGGTTCGAAACCCGCTCGGGGCACCAGTTTCCAGGCGATGCACAAAAAACGGGCACGAGAAAAACACCGCTGGTCTACACAAGGTCTACACTTCTCGGCCACCAGCTCGGGCGCACCGTGGTCGATCACTTCGCGGGCGCGTTCGACGGTGCGCTTGCCGACGTTGAGCAATTCGGCAGCCTTCGTCTGCGTGACTGACGTACCTTCGCCAATTGGCGAAGCTCTGTCGGCGCGCTGCCCGTCCCGGAGATTCGCCAACCGCGCCGCCACCATCGCCCGTTGCGATTCATCCAGGTGCCGGCGGTGCAGATTCAGCGAGACGACGAAGGAGACGGCCGTAGCGCCCCCACAAGGCGACAAAAAGCCCGGCGGGCACCGATGCACCGGCCGGGCTGCTCCAGGGGCTTGTGGCGCGTCTACGCTGGCTGGTTGTCCGCTGTCCTCCAGGACGTCACCGGAAGCCGGCGTCCATCGGAGGTGACTGCGCCCAGGTGCTCGGCGCGGTCGAGAGCGTCGCGCAGCAGCCGCTCGACGTACTGGATTTCGTCGGACGTGTCGTGGTCCTCCATCTCGCCCAGGATCGAAAGGCCACCACGCAAGCGTGCGGCGATCTCCCACGCCTGAACGGCGTAGTCGTCGAGGGCGGCGCTGGGGATGGTCGTGGTCGGGGTCGTGTCGGTCATGGTGCAGCTCCTATCGTCGGTTCAGATCGCGCCCACCGTCCGCCAAGAGGGTGGGCGCACCGTGCGGGGTTGGCGGACCGGGATAGGAACCGGCAGGCCCTCGCGGGCCTCCCTGCAGGCGCGCCCATAGAACTGCAGCGCACCAGCTCGGACAGATCAAGCCTTCGGCGGCTCGCGTCCGCCTATCACCGGGCCGCCAAGCCCAGGCACCGGAAGCCCGGTGCAACGGCAGTATCGCGCGTCGGGGGCTCGGTGGCAATCGTGACGACGACACCAGGGCCTCGCCCGCGCGCGCGTGGGCCGGGCGTTACTTACGCAACAGGAAACGTGCGGACGGATCAGCGGGCGACGATGCGCGGTCGCGGCGGCTCTGCGGCCACCTCTCGCCCGTAGACCCATCGGTTGCGGCCCAACTCGGACAGCAGGCGAACCCGAACACGCACGGTCCGAACGTTCTCTGGCTGGTCGATGACCAGGCGCAGCCGGCCACCGGCCGCCAGGTCGGCCTGGATCGCTGCGTGGCCGTAGGGGTCCTGGCGCGCGATGATGCCCATGATCGACTGGAGGACGTCGGGCGCGCCGCTCGCCCAGCCGCTCGGGCTCATCGCGGTCTTGCTCTGAACGGGACCCGAGCAGGCCGCACCTCGAGGACAGGACCGCGCTCGGTCTTGTCGACAGGCGGCGGCAGAAGATCGGCCGCCTTCAGCTCGCGCAGGTCGCCCACCAGCATGTCGACGCCCGGCCCCCTGATCCACCATCCGGCCCCGAAGGGAACGATGGTGCATCTGTGCTGCTGGGCGAGCATCCTTGCGCGCATTTCGACGATGAGGCTGGTCTGAGTCATGGCGGTGTCAGGTGAGGCGCGCCCCCGTCACTGCAGCAAGCTAGTCGCCAAGGCGGCGCCCTTGCTCGCAGCGCCCCAGGGCGCTGGCCGTCGACGATAAGCACACCGAACGACGGCGGGTGCGGTCCCATCAAGCCTTACGCGTGCGCCTATGGGCCGCTCTCTCGGCGCACGCGCGCAGAATCGTCAGGCCGTGCCGGCGTTCTTGTACGCGCCCCGGTGATCGACCAGGCCGCACCCGAAGTCGATCCAGCAGCGCAGCGACAGGCCGAAGGTGTCGAAGCTTTCCTCCATCTGCACCTGCGGCCCGCGCGCGGACTCCAAAAGCGAATACTCCAAGACCGGAGCGACCTCCGGCCCGGCGACGAGAAACCAGGCGGTTGCCGACACGTCATCGAGGCGCGCGTCGACGATGACCTCCAGTTGCGATGCCCACGGATTGGCCTTCGCCACCTCGACCGGGTAGAGCGTGGCGACCAGTTGCCGGGCGGCCATCTCCAGGGCGGCAGGGACAACCAGGTAGCGCGGCTCCAGGTTCAGCGGTGCCGTCGACCCGAGGCCCTTCTGCGAGCGCATCCCGGCCACGGCCAGGCCCAGCGACGCTAGGTCGAGCTTCGCGGCCGTCCCGGCTAGGTTGTCGTGATCGGTATGGAACAGCGCCTTGCCGTCGGCCATCACGCCCGAGGTGAAGGTCTCCACCAGCTTCTGCGCGATCAGCTCGGCCCCGGAGCGGCCGAAGGCCGGGATGGCGTCGGCGAACGCCCCGACGTCATCGTTCACGATGGCCTGACGGCTGATCGTGAACTTCCGCGCGAAGGTCTTGACCGCATAGGTCTCCGCGCTCTCCGCGATGGTGCCGCTGGTGATCTCGCCCGCCTCGTTGACCTCCTTCAGCTCCGGCCAGGCCCCGAGCTGCACGCGGCCTTGAACCCGGAAGTCCGGGGCCAGTCGTTCCCGTGCGATCACGCGCAGGCCGCTCGGTGCAGTCTCGTAGCCCTTGAGCAGTTCGCGCTTCGCGGTCGCCTCCAAGATCAGCGAGAAGTCGGACGACGTGTGCGACATGGCGGCAATGCGAACTTCTCGGTCCGACATCCCGGAGCGGCGCACCCCGCCCAGGTCCAGGGCTGCAGCGGCCAGGCGCGTCAGGTCGAAGCCGGCTCCGCGCTGCCCCAGCTCGGCCGCGATGCGCTCGGCTTGCCCGCGTCGGGTCTGCGGTCCGCCTTCGTGGTCGGCGTCGGCCATGTCGAAAATCATCCGGCCGGCAAGGGGCTTCTCGCCCGCGCCGAGGAACGCCAGCAGCTTCTGGCCTGCGGCCTCGGGCGTGCAAGTCGGGTCGGCCTGGAGCTGGGCCAGCAGGGCAGGGACGCCTTCGTAGCGGGTGAAACGCCCGAAGGTGTCGGCGATGCCGGCGCGGCGCGCGGCGTCCAGGCGGGCGGCGGCGTCAGGGGCGGAAGTGGTCGTCATGGGAGTTGGCTCCGTCGATTGGGCGGACCGGGCCGCCGGAAAGTTGGGGAAGCGGGCGCGCAGGCCGGCAGCGGCGGCCACAGACAGGGCCTCCACCACCTGGTCGACGAAGCCCTCGTCAAGCGCCTGCCCGGCCGTGTACCAGTGGTCGACGCCATCGGTGAGCAGGGCCAGCATCTCGGCGTGCGGGCGGCCGGTCTTGGCGACGTAGCTCGACGCCATCGCTTCGGCCCACTGGTCGAGCATTTCCGCGTATTCGCGCATGGCTGCCGCGTTGCCCATCGCTGCGCCCCAGGGCGCATGAATCATGAGCATCGCGTTCTCGGCCATCTCCACCGTGTCACCGGCCATCGCGATCAGCGAGGCAATCGACGCGGCGACGCCCTCGACGCTCACCCGGACCGTCGCCTGGTGACGGCGCAGGGCGTTGTAGATCGCCAGGCCGTCCGAGACGGAGCCGCCGTAACTGTTGATGCGGACGGTCAGCTCGTCGACGTCCAGGGCAGCGACCTCGCGCACGAAGTCCGCAGCGAGCACGGACGACGCCGACCAGCTCTCGCCGATGTCGCCATACACGAACACCTCGGCGGAGCGGGGCGTCGACGCCCGCGCCCGGATCGAGTACCAGGGCGCGGGGCTCATTGCGTGCGCCCTTCGTGGGCCGGCGCGGCAAGCAGGGCCGGCGGTCGTACCAGCAGTCCGGCGACGGCCACCAGTTCAAGGCCAAGCGCGTGCATCTGTTCGCGGCTCAGGGCCAGCTCGAGGACGGCCCCGTCCTGGAACAGCACCCACAGGCCCCGCCCGTCCGGCGCGAAACTGATCGTGAAGTCGCGCGGCTGGCTCTCGGCAAGCGCGGCCTCCACTCGTTCATTCAGGTCTGCTGTCATGTGATGGCTCCTTTGAGCCTGCAGGATCGCGCCGCAGACGGGACGGACGCCAGTTCATGAACTCGTGTCCCGTCGACGGGCGACCCCTGCGGCCAGGACGCGGCGCAGTTGGCGCGGCGACCTGGCCACGCCGGCCGCACGCAGCTCGCGGCCCAGGTCGGTATCGCTCGCGACGATCCGCGCCAAAGCCTGCGCCGAGGTTGCACCTGCAGCGACTGCTGCTGCTGCCAGGGCCTCGGCGCGCTGCTGCTGCTGCTGTCGGGCGTGGATCGCACGCTGGCCGCGCCGGCCGCGCACCCCGAGCAGCCGAGGTAGGTCCCCGCCTCGCTGCAACCACTCCGCGAGGCCCGCACCGACGGCACGCACCGCCGGGTTGTCGACGGCGCGCAGAATCTCGGCGGCGGCCTGCAACCCTTCGGCGCTCGCGAGCGGATCGGGGGCCAGCTCGACCGGCGCTGGCTGGAGGACGTCGCACCACAGAGCCGGGCGGCGCTCAGGCGTCATGATCGTGGTCCTCGGCATGATCGTCGGCCAAGTCATCCAGGCGCACACCGGCCGCAATGTTCCGGGCCCGGGCGATGGCATCAGCGACCAGGGAGATATCTGCGGCGGAGAGCGCCGATGAACGGCGCCGCAGGTTGCCGGGCACCGCATCCAGGATGGCGGCCACGCGCGCCCCCGCGCGAGCGAGCACCGCCTCCAGCAGCTCGACCGACACCAGCTCGCCACGCTCTGCGGCGTTGCGGCGCTCGACACGCTCACGATGCGCCTTCGCCAGCGCAGCGCGCTCTTGGGCAAGGTCCAGGTCCCCGGCGGACGCGCGACCCGCAGCCTGCTCACGGAGGCGGCCGCAGTAGGCAAGCAGGGCCTCGCGCGCGGTCATCTCCCTGGTGATGACTCCGGAGGCCACCAGGTGGGCGACTGCCTGCCGGGTTACGCCGACCAGGGCGCCAAGCTCGGCATAGGTGGGCACGGCGTCCAGGTCACGCATTGTCGGCCTCCGTCGAGTGCTGGGCGGAGAGCGCCAGGGCGAACGCCGACAGCGAGGCGCGAATCTCATCGCGGACCAGGCGCCGGCAGTTGCCCGGCCGATCTTCCGCAGCGAGCAGCGGCCCCAGGCGATCACCGAGGGCGTCCAGGTTCTCGCGCAAGGCCACCAGGCGCGCGGCCAGCTCGCGCTCGACGGCGACACGGCGCACCAGCTCCCCGCGCAGCTCGAGGGTCAACAGCTCGGTGCGCTCGCGCTGCGCCCTTGCCAGGCCGGCGCGCTCGCCCGCTAAATCGAGGTTTCCGGTCGCGGCGCGGCCGGCGGCGACTGCGCGCAGGTGGACCGAGTAGGCGCGGACCATCTCACGCAGCGGCTGCCCGGCGGCGATGACGCCACGCGCGGCCAGGTCGGAGGCAGCAGCAGGCGAGACGCCGACCCAGGCTGCGAAGTCGCCGAAGGTGGCGGGTTCGTTGATAGCGTTCATCTATGTCAACCCCCTTAGCAATAGTCTGTAGCTAGCGCGAGCACAGGGCTCCAATACCCCGTGTCCGGGAAAGGCCGGGGAGGACCCGGACCGCGGACCATCGCGGACCATCGCGGACCGATGGCGGCATCTGATGGCCGGCCGCTGGCTGGTCCGCGATGGTCCGCGTTCCACACCATTGCACCCCGGTTCTTCTTTCACACATGCGCGCGAGTGCGTTGCAATGCATTGGGATGCGGACCATCGCGGACCACGGCTAGGACTGGTCGTCATCGTCGCCCTCCGGTTCGGGGTCCGTGTGCTGTCGGAGCCGCACGCCGACATACCGGCGTTGCCGCGTGCCGTCGGGAAGGCGCGGCCGGCTCACGCGCACCTGCGGGGCGGCGGCTGCCATGTCGCGCCCGAACATTTGCTCCGTGCCCGGCTGGTCGCGGCCGTGCTCCTCGCACCACTTGCGCCAGGCGTCGTACATGGTCTTGACCGGCTCATACTCGGTCGGCCCGAAGATGCACCGATCACGAAAGAAGGTGCCGATGGGGGAGGACAGGTCCTCCATGAGCCGCACGGCCTCAGCCGACGCCCGCGGCTGGACGAACCTGCCGCGCTCGCGCAGGCGGCGCAGGCCCTGCAGCGCCCAGACGAGGATGCCCGGCAGCTCGGCCACCAGCTTGGCCTCCAGTCCGTGGTCCTCAGCACCGAAGAAGGAGCGCCGGGTTTGCAGGATCACGAAGCGTGAGGGCAGGGCCGCGGCGGCATCGCGGAAGGTCGGCACCTCGTTGCCCAGCACGATCAGCCGGGCCAGCAGCCGGGCCGTGAAGCTGGTCAGGAACTTCCGGTCCACGCTGATCTCGTCCTCGCCGGTCAGCCTCAGGACGTTCTCGGCAATGGCGGCGATGTCGGCCCGGCCACCCAGGCGCGCATCCGACACCAGGGCCGCGGTCTTGCCGATCAGCACCTGCAGCCCGAACTGCTGCCCCAGGCTCGCTAGCGTGGGCGAGGCGACGTTCCCCTTTCCAAGTAGGTGGACGATGACCCGGCCCATGGTGCCCTTGCCTGATCGCTTCGGCCCCACGATCATCAGTGCCTTCTGCTGCGACGTGTCCGCGGTCAGCAGGTAGCCCATCCATTCCTGCAGACACTCGATGGATTCCAGGTCATCCGGCCACACGGACGCCAGGAACCGCAGCCATGTCTGCGGGGCTGCCACCACCTCCGGGAAGTCGAACGGCAGCGAGTACGGCACGAACAGCCGCGGCGTGGGCGGCATCATCACCTGGTCGTCGATCCGGAGCAGGCCGTTCGACAGCGGGATCAGGGCGTGCGGCTCCGGGTCGCCAGGCTCGCGCTTGATCCAGGCGGGCACCGAGGGCACCGACCGATGGGAGAGGTTTGCGGCGGCGCGCATGGCATCCACCACGTTGTCAACGGTCGCCTTCTTGACTGCGGCCTTTGAGCAGGTCGGGCCGATGCGGTAGAGCAACTCGCGCACGTCGGGCAGCGGCAGCACCTGGTAGTGGGCGCCGGTCCACAGGTGGAACTCTCCTTGCCACTGGTACAGGACGCGCGTGCCCTCGCGGGTGTAGTGCGCCTCCAGGATCGACCAGGCCGCGGCCACCGGGTTGGCGAAGTCGGCCAGCTCGGGACCGACTGGCACCGCCGACGATCCGACCGACGGGGCCGGCATGAGCTTGCTGTAGCGGTCGAAGCAGTGCCGCCTGATCGCGTCGGGCAGCTCCGCGCGCTCGTTCATCGACAGCGCCGGCCAGCGCTCCAGGAACTCGGCGTCGGGCAGGATCGGCAGCGACAGCGGGTCGAAAGCCGGAGCGATCATCCACGCCTCCGAGGCTTCGCCGGCGGCGCGTAGAAGCTCATCAGCGCGCGCACCTGCACCGGGCTCACCCGTTGCGCCCTGGCCGTGCTACGCTTTCGTCCGCCTTGCTTGTCCCTTGCGGTCGGTGCCGGTTGCCCCCGGCCCGCCGCTCCCCGACCTTTCCCCGTCATGCCGCCACCCGAGCGCGCTTCCGCATGGCGTAGTCACGCAGCTCGGCGCGAACGTGGCGCTTGCTGCGCGGGCCGTGCCAAACGGGCGACGGGAACTCGGGGTCCTTCTGCTGCAGCTCGAACAGCTTGCTGAGCCCGACGCCCAGCTCGAAGGCGGCCTCGGGGTCGGTCAGAAACTGCGCTTCGGGCGCGGCCGGCGTCGGTCGGCAGGGCTTACGTTTGGCTGGCACTTGAACGCTCCGTCAGAAGTTGCGACGGAACAAGTTTCGGCGCGCGACCCGGCCCAAGTCGCCCTACAAATCGAGGCGGTTTCGGCCCTGAATTGTGGGTGTCAAAGCGCGGCGGAAAGTGCTACCGGAAGCCGCGCAGCTTGCGAATCCGCGCGCCGTGCTTCGAGGCAGCGGCACGCATCGCATCGACCCGGCCCTCGGGTGTTTCCACGGTCGGGCGCAGCCCCGCCGCTATGGTCCGCGGGCTCACGGTTAGATCGGCGTACTGCCCGAGCAGGCGGATGAAGCGTCCGAACACTCCACCAGGCGCGGCACGCCCAAGCCCGGTGATCCACCAGGCCGAAGCCATGAAATGAACGAAGCCCTCCGCGCGTTCGCTGTCGGGGCCTGGCCGGCTCAGCTCCGCGGCCATCGTCGCGCCGACTTCGGCCAGCTCGAAGGCGACCGGCCGGGCAGCCTTGAGCAGATCGCGCCGACGCAGCCCATCGGCAAAGCGCACGACGTCCGCGGCGGGCGGTATGGCTCCGCCGGTCTCGCGGGCTGCTGCTGCGTGCAGCTCGGCGGCCGTGGCAAGCCGTAGGATTGTCTCGGCGTTCTCCAGGGCGACCCGGTGCGGCTCCCCCTTCGATAGAAGGGCGACCAGCGCCCGCGCATGATGCGTCACTTCCTCGGCCCAGGCGCGGGCCTGTGCGCGCGAGCAGCCGGAGGCTCGGTCTCGCCGATCCAGGGCCAGCCATGTTTCGCAGGCCCCCGCCAGGGACTCGACGGCGGCAGCCTTCTCGTCATCGCTGAGGCGCGCGGGTAGCAGCTCGGCAAGCGACAGCCGCTGAAGGGGCGACAGGTTCATGCTGCGGCCTTCCGCTCCCCGGACTTCTCTCCGATGCCGACGACGTTGCTCCCGCCGGCTCCGGTCAGCCATCCCGCCCACGCGGCGAGCGCCAGCCGCTTTTCTTCCATGTAGTCGTATCGGTCGTAGTGCCTTGCCTGGACGCCCCCGAGCCCGTGGGATTGCACCTGCGCGCGAAGGTCTTTCGAGATTCCGAGCTTCGCCAGTTGAGTCTCGCAGGTGCGCCGAAGGTCGGCCAGGTCGAAATCCTGAGCCTCCTTCTTCTCGATCATCTTCGCCCGGACGCCCTGCAGGAACTGCGAGACCGTCCGCGCACCCATCGGTTCCTTCTTCCTGTTGGGGAAGATCAGGCCCGACTCCAGGGGCGCAGCAGCCGTGAGCCGCTGCGTCAGTAGCTCGACGGCGCGCTCCTCCAGGGGTAGGACGTGCGCCCTGGGAACCTTCCTTCGGCCCTTCGGGTCGTAGATGGTCAGGGTGCCGGCATCGGAATCGAAGTCCGATGCTCTCGCCCGCAGCAGTTGCGCGAACCGCTGCCCGCCGAGTAGCAGGGATAGCCGGATCGCCACGGACGACGGCGTATCGGTGGCCTCCAGGCGTTTCCACAGCGCGCGCAGCTCGGGCTCGGCTAGGGCGCGCTCCTTCACCCGGTTGTATTGTGTCAACGCCACCGTGTCCGCTACTGGGTTGGTCTCCAGCTCGAAACCGATCATGGAGGAGGGCGCAGCCGCGTCAGATTCGGCCCGAAGCGCGAGGGCGAAGGCGGCGCGCAGGTAGGCGCGCAGCTTGCCGGCGGTGCGTCCCTTGCCCGCCTCGACCAGCTTCCGGAGGACTTCGGTAGCCTGCTTCCGCGTGAACTCGGCGGCCGGGGCCTTCGCATAGTCCGGGAACTGCCCGGCCAGGTGCAGCCGGACCATCCCGCGAACGTCCTGCGCGCTGTCCTTCTTGCCCTGGGCCTGGAGCGCGTTCGCGTAGGCATCCATGAGGGCCTGGAGTGTGTGGCGGGGGGCTTCCACCACCGCCTGGACCTCCGCTCGATGCTCGCGCTCCTCCGCCGCCTCCTTGATCGCCAGGTGCCCGCGCAGGTCGCCACCCGGCACGGTCGCGCGGAGCGCGTCCAGCCTGTTGCACTCGTCACGCGCGGCGCGCAATGGGACCTCGGGGGCCTCCTTGCCATAGGGGCCTATCGGGACGTACTGATGCTTGCGGTCCAGGCTGTACCGGAAGTACCAATGCCCGCGGCCTTGCGCGCTTGCCTTCAACGACAGTGC
>CAUJHG010000034.1 GCA_963204785.1 Pseudomonadota bacterium
ACCGCCTGGTTCGCATACCTCACCCACCGCCCGCGCTGCTCCTCGCTCATCTGGCCACGACACCAGTCGTACACCAGCGCCAGATTACCGATCCGATCCCCTACGTACAGGTAACTGTCAAACGCTACCCCAGCCGCCTTCCCCTCTTGGATCAGCAACTCTTCGGCAGCCACCGCTCGTTCTGTCTCATCGATCGCGTAGCCGCAGTAGATCGGACTACCGCTCACCTGTCCCATGAGCGCGGCATGCCACGGCGCAAACGCATAGGTGTTGCCCCCCGCCAGTTGGCTGTCGACCATCTTCTTGAACCGGACTGCACCAGGCGTCTGGACGGCCATCGCCTGGCGAAGCCTTACGAGCGTCATCTGGTCCGAGAGAAGGATCTTCGCGGATGATCGCTCGGGCCCGGCCTCGACAGACCGATCGTCCGTGCCGCCAATGGACTCGCTAGGGTTCGACGCCCCACCCCCTGACCCGCAGGCCGTCAGGGCAAGCATGAGCGCCCCGGCCGCACAGCGGAAAGGCGCGCCTGGCACATGAGCGCGCCGGAGGAAACGGAAAACGACCGTGAGCCAATGCATTCTGCAATCCTCTGGCGTCTGCTGCAGGCCGCCTGTCCCCCAGAAGAGAGGCCCTTCAGCCCGATGAAAACACGTCAATTGCTGCGTTGCTCATAACGATCGGGTGCCGTTCGATTCTAAATGGTCATGACGAGCATCACGAGACCGGACGGCGTCAGGCATGGCCGATCAGCATGGAGAACCGACCGCCGATCAATTGGATCGCGAGCGGCGCTCGGCCCCCCCGGTCAGCGCGAACTCACCGAGCGCAGGTCGAGTCGCCGCTGCTTGAGCCGATCGAGGACCCCCTGCAGAGCCAATGGCGTGTGTTCGTAGTCATCGTGCATCAGCACCACGTCACCTGGGCCGGTCAACCTGTCCACACGATCGATGATCGCGCGTGGGTCCGTCAGCGAGTGATCGAGACTGTCGACAGACCAGTAGACCTGCCGAAAGCCCTTGCGCCAGAGCGCGAGATAGGCCGCCGGCGTGATGATTCCATAGGGCGGGCGGAAATCACGCTCCAGTCGATGCCCTAGAATGTCCTCGAGCAGTTCCTGTGCGCGAGCCACATCTGCCACGTATTCGTCCACGTTGACCTTCCGCGCGTTGAGATGCCGGTAGCCGTGATTCGCGACCTGGTGTCCGCGCGCGTCGATCTCCCTGATCAGCGCAGGCCGCTGCTTCGCCGCGCTGCCAACGACGAAGAAGCTTGCAACGGCGCCGGCAGCGTCCAGGAGGTCCAGGATCTGCGGCGTGAAACGATCATGCGGACCGTCATCGAAGGTCAGTGCGACACCGCTGCTGCCAGCGGCTGGCAACCGAACGAGGGAGGTTCCGGGCAGGATCGCCGCCAGTGCCTGCTTGAGCAGTCCGCCCACCATCACAGCCCCACCGGACAGGCGCACCAGCGGCCGTGCGTTCCAGCCGCAGCCGGCAAAGGTGCCTTGGCCCCTCTCCCTTCGGGGTGCGCGTATCTTTGCGCAGCATTCATCATGGTCTCACTTGTGCAGTGCCGACAGCACGAGACGACGGACACCGTCGATGCTCACGTTCCGGTCGACGCTCATCCGGCGCAATTCGTAGCGTTGCGCCACCAGATCGCGGTTGATGCCCGGCTCGAAGATGAAGGCCATTCGATAGCCTGCCTGGCGCACCATCGCCTGCGTCGCCGGAGTGTAGGAGCGGAAGCCGCCCACCGGATAGGCGAGGGCATCGACCGGTTCACCGAGTTCCCGTTCGAGGATAGCCTTCGACTCCACGATCTCACGACGCTGAAACTCCGCCGTCAGGTGCGAGAGAATCTCATGGCTCTTCGTGTGCGAGCCGAATTCCATGCCTGCTCTCCGCATCTTGCGGATCTGTTCCCAACCGAGGAAGAGACGCCTTTGTGCCGAGTGCAAATCCGGGGACTCGACCTGCCCCTCGATCGCCTGGACTTTCTCGGCCATCGAAGCTCCAGCGTTATCCTTCACTGCGCGCAGGACTCTCCTGATGGATCCCTCCAGATCGGCAGCAGCGACCGTCACCGGGCGCTCGACCCCGGGGATCCGAAGTTGCCCATCACCCATATGCCAGATCTTCCAGGCGATGCGATCCCACCAGGGGATCTCCACGTCCTCGACGAAGTTCGTCGTCACGAAGAAGACCGCGCTGCAGCCGGACCCGCGCAAAATCGGGAACGCAACCTCGTAGTTCTCGAGGTATCCGTCGTCGAAAGTGATCAGCGCACAGGGATGACGAGGACTCTCCTCCCCGCAGACCATTCGGCGAACCCGTTCGAGGTCGATCACCTCGAATTCCCTCTGGAGAAACTGGACGATCTCGGCAAACCGTGCGCCGGTGCATGAGAACAGGTTCGGATGGAAGGCCGAACCGTCGTCGTTCCCGACACGGTGGAAGTTGAAGCAATAGACGCCAGCGGGCCTGCGCTTCCATCGGCGCGACACGACGCCAGTCAAGTCCAGGAAAGCCTGAAGCAGGCGCTTGCTCATCAGGGGACCCGGAGCCTGTCCTTCTTGTCGGCGGCACCGGCGCACACGCTCTTGGCCGCCCCGCGTTCGAAGCCCAGGACAACGCCGGCATCGCCGCCGCTGGTGTCGGACGCACCAGGGCTCCGGATCGCAACGAAGTCGACCGTGGTTGCCGCCAGATCATCCATTGAGTAGTGCGCAAACTGTGGTGCAAGCCTCATCTTCGAGAGCGCCTCCTTCGTGCCAGGTCGCACCGCGCGTCGCTCGTGCACCACGACGAAGCCGGCCGCTTGCGCCAGGTGGATGAAATCCGGCGCCCTCAGCCTGTTCTGATAGTGGAACCGGTTGTTCCAGCGCTTCCATTCGCGCTCGTCGAACGCCAGGAAATTTACGAACGAGATACTGCTGTCGAAATGGGCGTAGTGGTCGTTGCACGCAACCGCGTGGACCATGACCCCGTTGGGTTTCAGGACTCTGGATGCCTCCGTCAGGATCGGGCCGAGCGCATCGATCGCAATGTGCTCCAGCACGCTGTTGGAATACACAAGGTCAAGGCTGTCGCCATCGAGCCAGGCCAGCCGTGCAGCATCCTGGGGCGCCTCGTACCGGATGCCTGCCGCTGCGAGGAGTGTCTCCACACTCTGGCACGCACGAAGCCGCCGATATCTCGACAACACCTCCTCCAACGGCACGCCGCAGCGCTCCGAGATCCGCGCCAGATGCGCCTCCAACGCGGCCACCGCCTCGAAGGTCATCTCGGCGCTCAGATGGCGCGTCAGATCGACCGTGAGCACGCTGCGCGCACCGGCAAGAGAGAAGCACAACGGCAGCACCGGATACCAGCCCGTGCCGATCTCTGCAAGGTCCATGCCCCGCACGTCGGCCCTGCCCACGGTGTCGAGGAGTTCGACGATTCCGTACCAGTCATCAACCTTGATGGCGACGTTCGACTCCAGGTTGCGAAGCCCCCCAACGGCTCTCTGCAGTCGGTCGTTGATCCGCTCCCCACCGGGAAGCCGGGACAGCGCCGCCTGCAAGGCTGCCTTCAGACGCCAGTTCCGGATGAATCCCATCGCCTCCTCACTCACCCCGCTTCAAGCGCCGCAACGATCCGCTCGGCATTGCGCTTCCACGTGTAGTCACGCTGGAGCATGCCGCGCGCGCGTTCCGCCACTCTTCGGCGCAGCGCCTCGCTGCCCAGCAAGCGCTCGATCGCCGCTTCACACTGCCCCTCGTCCAGGGGATCGAAGAGTAGCGCGGTCTCACCGTCCACATGCACATCCAGGATCGGACTCAGTCTGGGCGCCACGACGGGAACGCTCAGCCCCATGAACTCGAACATCACGACAGGCGAGCCGAAGTCATTGGAGTGCGGCAACACCGCGATGTCCAGAAGCGCGATGTAGTCGTACACCTCGGATCTCGGCACGGCGCCCGTGAAGATCACGCGATCCTGCAGACCGAGCCTGGCGACCTGCGTCTTCAGCTCCGGTGCAACCGCCCCGTCGCCGATCAGCAGCAGTCGCGCATCGGTATGCCTGCCGATGATCCCGCTGAAGACCGACACGAGCATGTCGAGGCGATCCCAGCGAGCAAACCATCCCGCAAAACCGATGACCTGGCACCCCGACACTCCGAGCCGCTCGGCCAGGGCTTCGGAGCGCACCCGGCCTTTCACTACCGAAAGATCGAAGGCATTTGGGGACACGTCCACGCGCTCCGGTGCCACACCACGTCGGACGATCCGCTCCCGGAGATTGCTCGACACGGTCTGGATCGAGGTGCATCGCGCGAACAGCCGCCGCTCGAACCAGGCGCAGAGCCGTGGGAACGACTGGGGCCGCACGCGGTTCTCAATGCCGGACACCTCGTTGGCCTCCAGAATGAACGGGATCCCACGCCTTGCGCACAGCAGGGCGCTTGCCACCAGATAGAAGGCATATCGTTCGTAGACGAGGTCGTAACGCTGCTCTGAGAGTGCACGACGCAAGCGAAGCCACGTCGGGAGGTTGTAGGCGATCTCGGCGAGCTCGAACAGCCAGTTCGGCGCCTTTCGGCTCAGGAGCCGCCACAGCCGCCTGATCCCCCCATCGACCTGGGGGCTCCGCCCGGCAGGAACCGCGTCGGGCGCCGAAAACGGGTCCACGCCAGGGGGCGAGATGACCGTGACCGAATGCCCCAGGTCGCGCAAGGCCTTCACCACGCTGGCGATGTGCAATCCTTCGGCACCACGCCCCTGTGTCCGGTGGTGATAGAGGATCCGGAGGCTCATGATGCGTGCCGATAGGCGGGCCGCGGAAGGATCAGGTCGCGGTAATCGTTCGGTGAACCGCTGAGACCTGCTTCAGCCGCCTTGACGATGTTGTAGCACTCGCGAGCACTCACGTAGTGCAGCACGTACCGGTCGCCATCGTTATAGGCCGTCTCGAGATAGCTGAACATGCGATCCACCGGATCACCGAGCAGCGTGTCCATGTCCGGTTCCTGGGTGCCATGCGTGTGCACCTTCACGAACAACCATTCGGGTCTGCCGTGCACGTGGATGTGCTGTTGCACCCAGAGGTCCACCCGCGCCTCGGTGGGCGGCTGCGCCCTCCTGATGTCCGCGTTCTCGATCCTTGGCATCAGCCCCCACTTCCGCCGTTTCCAGTCCAGCGCCAGCGGCCCCTGAACGATCAGCAGATCGCCGCCACCTTCGGCGCCAGCCACCACGTCCACTCCCTCGTCGTGGGATTTCGGCGCATGCGGGTCGTCCACCGCGTAGTAGATGCTGTTGATCTTCCTGGTCTGCGTATCGCTGGGCGCCGACGGCAGGGTGAAGTCAGCGTAGCAGCCGAGCCCGCCAAGCACCTGCAGTTCATTGTTCACCCCGCACCAGCGCCCGTCCGCCCGGGAGTTGTCCAGTGCCCAGTTGCCGTGGATGAATCCGAACATCGGCTTGCCAGTGTCGGGGTGGACCGGGAGCGCGTCGTGGCGCTCACAAAGCGTGCGCACGAACCGATCGATCTTCTCGCGCAGCCCGTCGGCAGTGTCGTGGTCGTGGTGCAGGTGGACTTCGATCTCTCCGTACCCTTCGCGGCACAGCTCCACCAGCTGGTCGAGGTGCTCCGCTCGGTACTCCTCCTCCGGATAGAAGAACGAGTGCACCGGCGGCCTCCCGTCGGCGTCGCGATGTTTCGCCGCCAGCGTCGCGTAGCGTTCGCGCCATGCCTTCACACGGGCCACCTCGGTCGCGTAATCGGGCCGCCCCCAGGCTGGTTCGAAGTGGTCGACGAAGCAGAAGAGCACATGCACCGGGCCGTTGGGCTTCGGCGGCGTGCGACGCGTCAGGTAAGCGCCCAGCCAGAGATGGAGGTTCTTGCTACGGACCTCACGTGCAAGCACCAGGAGCGCAACGAGCAGGGCGAGAACAACTACGACGAGGACCGGGAGGTAGAGGGACATGTCTTGTGTTGGTGGGCAGGCATGCGCCGGATCAGCGCGCAGTCCGCGCCCAGGCTCCGGTGAACTGTCCGGTCAGGTATTTCCAGAACCCCACCAGCAGGGCGAGGTTCATGCTCACGAGAAAGAGCGGGATGCGCAGCGGCGCAGGGGCGAGCCCGCCACGACTGCGCCACCAGCCGAAGAGCGCAAGCGCGTAGAACGCCAGCTGCGCCAGGCCCAGCCACCCGTAGGGCGGCTCATCAAGCAGGATCAGCGCGAAGTTGGCCAGCGCAGCGACCACCATGCAGTGCGGCACCAGCCAGCGCAGCACCTTGTGCGACAAGAAGGCCAGCGCCACCATGCCGCGACGCGGATCCAACAGCGAGGCAAAGCGGCGCAGCGCCTGGTAGTTGCCGATGCCGATGCGCACGCGCCGGCGGAACTCGTCGCCGATGCGCGCGGGCACGTCCTCGTAGGCCAATGCCTCCGGGTCGTACACGCACCGATAACCCTGTCGCACGAGTTCCATCGAGATCCAGAAGTCGTCGACGATGGTGTTCGGAGGGATCGGCTGGTAGTGCCTGCGGCGCAGCGCGTAGACGCCGCCGTTGGCGCCGAGCAGCGCGTTCAGTCGTCCCTCGAAGAACTTCAGCAGCCGCTCGTAGCGCCAGTAGATGTGGTCCTGGTTCTCGGTGCCGTCGGCCGCCACCAGGCGCAGTTCGCCGCTGACGCAGCCTACCTGCGGGTCGTCCAGGTGCCGCACCAGGTTGCGCACCGTCTCCGGGGCGAACGAGGTGTTGGCATCGGTGAAGACGAGCACGTCCTCGTCGGCCAGCGCGGCCAGGTCGTTGACCACCGAGGGCTTGCCGCGCCGCTGCGTGAAGCCGCGCCAGATCACCCGCTCGCCGACGAAGGGCTCCACGAGACGCGCAGTGGCGTCGTCGGAGCCGTCCGAGCCCACGTAGATGCGCAACAGCTCCGGCGGGTAATCAAGGGCCAGCAGATTGCGGATGCGCGCCTCGATGTGACGTTCCTCGTTGTAGGCAGCCACCAGCACCGCGACGCTGGGCAGCGCGCCATCGCCGCGTGCGCGCCGCGAGCGGCCCGACGACAGGTAGCGCCAGTCGGCACGCACCTGTCGCAGCGAAGACAGCACGATCAGCACCAGCGGGTAGCCCGCGTAGGTGTACAGGATGCTCGCCACGGCGATCCAGAACACGACTTCGAGCGCTACCGTCATGCGTGCAGTTCCCTTTCGGTGACCGCGGCAGCGGCGGCACGTCCGCCACGGTAGAGCCGCAGGTACTCGCTGTACATCGTTTCGAGCGACCCATGCCCCATCGCCCACTCGCGCGCAGCCGCGCCCATCCGTGCGAGGTCCACTTTGGAGCTGGCGAGCTCGGACATCGCCTGTGCCAGCGCCTGCGGATCCCCCGGCGGCACGAGCCGGCCCGTGACGCCTTCCTGGACGATCTCCGCGTTGCCGCCGACATCGGTGGCAACGATCGGCAGCCCCGCCGCCGATGCCTCGACCAGGGCCAGCGAGTAGCCCTCGGTGCGGGAAGACAGCACGAAAGCATCCATGCCTGCCAGCAGATCAGGGACGTCGTCACGCTGCCCGAGCAGGAAGGCGTGTCCGTGCAGCGCCAGCGCAGCGATTTCGCGCTCCAGCGCCGGGCGCTCTTCGCCCTCGCCTGCAATCACGAGAACGGCGCCGCCCCCAGACCCTGCGGGGCCGCCCGCACCCGTATCTGCGCGCAGCAGTCGTGCAAAGGCGCGCAGCATCGTCAGCTGATCCTTCAGCGCATTCAGACGCCCCACGCTGCCGAACACAAAGGGGTTGCCGCTCACTCCGAGCGAGCGCAGCAGGTGCGCCCGAGCCTCGGCGCTTCGAAGTTTCGTCCGTGCAAGGTCGATTCCGTTCGGCACCGTGACGGCCTTGCCTGCCGGAATCACCTCCTGCGCAACGAAACGCTCACGTGCCGCGCGGCATACCGCCACGCCGAAATCACTGACACCCATCGCCCAGCGGTAGAGCCGCTCGCGTCGGTCGGTCTGGCCGGAGGCGCCCATGCCGTGACGAGTGTTGAGCAGGGTACCGATGCCGAGCCCGGCCGCGGCCGCCGCCGAGTAGTAGTGCGGCACCGGATTGTGTGTGTGCAGCACCTCGGGCCTGCGCTTGCGCAGCCAGCGCCGCAGTCGCATCGCTGCGGCCAGGTCCAGCCCCGCGCGCTTGCCGCAGTCGGTGATCTCGATGCCCGCCTCACGCGCGCGCGCTGCCAGCGGGCCTTCGCCGAACAGGCACGCAATGGCCACCTCGTGGCCGCGCTCGCGCTGCAGCCGCGCCAGCGCCACCACCATCTGTTCGGCACCGCCCACCTGAAGCGTCTCCACGACGTGTGCGATCCTCACGACACGCTCTCGGGGAGCTCGCTGACGGTGACGCGGCGCTTGCCGCTGGCGGTCAGCGGAATGTCGTCGACCAGCCGCAACTCGAGCTGAACCATGCTTCCCGCCACGCGACCCACGTGTTCGCGCAGGAAGGCCTCGTCCGCAGCAGTGAATTCACCGTGCGGCACCACCAGGATCTCGAAGCGGTCGAGCTGCTTCTGCCGCACCTGGAAGCGGTCGACCGAGGCAAGCTCCTTCATCAGGTGCGGGAAGAACTCGCCGGGCAGGATCCGCCCATCCGGGGTGCGCAGCACGTCCAGGCGACGCCCTTCCACCGGCCCGAACAGGCGCAGCCCCCGGCCGCAAGTGCAGCGCTCGTGCGCGCTTCCGGCCTGCGCCAGGTCGCCGTTTGCGTAGCGCAGGAAGGGCATGCCCCAGTTGTGGAGGTCGGTGATCACCACGTTGCCCACGCCCGACTCCACCGCCCGGCCGGCATCGTCGGCCACCTCGACCACCAGGTGATCGTCGCTTGCGTGATAGCCACGGTGCTGCTCGCACTCGGCGCCGATCAGCATGAACTCACGGCAGCCGTAGGTATGGAACACCGGTGCGCCGAATGCCTGTTCGATCGTCGCGCGCTGGCGCTCGGAAAGCATCTCGGCAGCCGTGATCACCGAAGCCGGCCGCCACTTCAGCGGGCCATTGTGGAGAATCCACTCGGCAAGCGTCTCCAGCGGGCTCGTGTAGCCGACGATCACCTGCGGCTTGTACGATTCGATCTCGGCAGCGTACTCATGCAGGTTGTCGCGCCGCATCGCGAAGGAGCTCAGCACGCGACGGCGCAGCACCGCATCGAAGAGCTTCGCCTTGGTGCGCTGCGACCATGACGGCAGCCCGAGGTCGGTGCCCCAGAGATCCAGACGCTTCACGCCGAAACCGGCGCCGGCCCAGCCGTAGCCGCGCAGCATCACTGCCATGCGCCGCTCGTAGCTCTCGCGCGTGTACTCGAAGGAGAAAGGCTGCCCCGTGGAGCCGCCAGTGGTCTTGCGAGTGGTGCGGCCACGCCAGTTCTCCGCGATCATCTCGTCGTAGTGTGCGCGGATCTCGTCCTTGCCGGTCACCGGCAGGTGCGCCAGGTCTTCGGGGCCGCGCAGGTCCTGCCAGGAGAAGCCGAGTTCGCGGAAACGACGCCGCCAGTACGGCACCTGTGTCTGACAGTGCTCGAGCAGCGCGCGCAGTCGCTCGGTCTGCAACTTGCGCAGCGCCTCGGGAGACAACCACTGCTGCGCCTCGTACTGTGCGAGATAGGCAAGCGTCTTGCGGCGACGCAGCCCGCTCTCATAGGCAGGGTACAGCACGGTGCTGAACAGGCGCTCGTACGTGGACATGGCCCGCCTCAGGCGCCGCCCGCGGTGAGCGCACGCGCGGCGGCATCCAGCACCCGCGCCTGTGCGCGCAGGCGCTCGCGCGCCGCGTCGCGGTCACCCGCCACTGGCGCGAGCAGCACGTTCACCGTGGAGTGGTCGCCCTGCCCGGAGAGCATCGCGCGCAAGGTCAGCAGCTTTGCCTGCCGGTCACCGGCGGCGCTGCGCCC
Organism: Pseudomonadota bacterium; assembly: GCA_963204785.1. Taxonomy (GTDB): domain Bacteria; phylum Pseudomonadota; class Gammaproteobacteria; order Burkholderiales; family Burkholderiaceae_E; genus Quisquiliibacterium. The sequence goes on from CAUJHG010000034.1 coordinate 9,942, forward strand.
GACCACCGTGTACCAGCTCCACATCAGGCGTTCGTCCGTGCCGCTGCGCACCAGGCGCTCCTGCACCTCGAAGGCGCCGCCCTCGCCGGACACCGTCTCGGTGCGGCGTGCGAAAGTGCCCCAGCGCTTGTCGTCCAGCGCCAGCACCTGGTTGCCGAAGCGCACCATCTCGCCGGTCTCGTGCTGACGCGCGAAATAGGCAACGTAGAACTGCACGGGGCCGCGCGGCCCGGTGGGGTCGAGTTCCCCCTGGGCCACTCCGGAGGCCCCCTCGTAGGCGGGCTGGATGTCCATGGGGCGCGCGCTGGCCGCGCCGATGCGCGAGGCAATCTGCGCAGCCGCACCCTGCTGCACCGTGATGTCGCGCAAGGCTGCCACGCCACCCATCGCAGCGATGCACAGCACAACGAACGCGGCCAACGCAGCGCTGGTGCGCGCCAGCCCACCGCGGCCGGATGCACGGCCAGGCCCGGTGCCGAAGGAGCGGTCGGATGTGCGGGTCGCGGCAGCCCCTTTGGCCGCATCGCCCGTATCGACCCCTTCCTCCGAGTAGCGCATTCCCATCCAGAAGACCACGAGCATCACGATGCCGAAGAAGACCCAACCGTAGACGACGTGGTCGCTGCCGGTGCCGTAGCGCATGTGGGACAGATGCCCGACCATCACGACGAGATAGGCACGAGCCCAGTTGGCCACGATCGAAACCGCGAGCGCCACCGCCACGAACACGATGCCCTTCCAGAGCGTGCGGAAGTTCAGGTGCGCGAACAGCGTCGACAGCACAAGCGCGGCCACCATGTAGCGCAGGCCGCTGCACGCCTCCACGACCGACCAGCGCCCGGTGGGCAGCGCAAAGTGCAGTCCCTCGCGCAGCACAGGCACCCCGGACAGGCGCAGCGCCGCGATGGTCGCGTCCGCGGTGCCCTCCATCAGCCAGGGGATCAGCCCTTCGCCCAGCGGCACCATGAACAACAGGAAGGCCAGCGGAAAGATCGCCGCGCGGGCCACCGCGGGGCCGAAGCATAGCAGCGCCAACCCCTGCACCATGCCGATCACCGCGACGAAGCGCACCAGGTTGACCTCGACGACCTCCCCTGCTGCCCACAGCGCCAGCGCCGCGGCGAGCACCGCCAGCGCGGGGAGAAAGGCTTGCGGCACAAGCGCCGCAAGCCGGCCACGCATGCGCCAGATCAGCCACACGCTGATCGGCGCGATCAGGAAGCCATGGGAATAGGTCTCCGAACTCGTCCACGCGACGACCAGCAGCCGCCAACTCGGCAGAAAGGCCAGCAGGACGAAGGCGAGCCCGACGAGGAACGCTACCGAAGCGCGCAACCACGCGCTGTCGTGCTCGGTTCGAGGGATCGGGATGGCCATCGGTGCAGCGCCTTCGGGAAACGGGATCAGGGTCTTCTCTGTCACCCGGCGATTCTATGGGTAATCAGATGCACGTTCCGTGACCGATTGTCGGTCGACGGGGACTTCGGGTCAGATGTGCACCAGGGCACACGGCATGGATCCGCATCTCGGGCATGATGCCGTCCGAGCCCCTGCCCGCACGCATGTCCCCCGATCTCATCACCCTGCTGCCCCCTGATGACCCGCGCGTCGCACCGCTGTGCGAGCGCCTGGGGGAACAGCCGGCGGAGTCGTTCTTCCTCACGCGCTGGTGGCTCGAGGCCTGCCTGGCGACCTGGCCCGTGCAGACTGGTCACTGCGTTCTGGCGCTTGGCAGCGCTGCTACCCCGCTGGACGGCGCCGCTGCGGCGCAGCCCGGCGCCGACGCGCCCAGACCGGTCGACAGCGACCCAGGTGCGCTGGCCTTGCTGGGCTCGCGCACGCAGCGACGCCACGGCTGGCTGCGGGTTCGGCAAGTGGGGCTGAACGTGGCGCTGGACGACGACCTCGACGAACCGACGATGGAGCTCAACGGCTTCTACGGTGCTACTCCGCAGGACTTCTCCGCACGCTTCGACGCCCTGCTCGGGTGGCTCGGCAAACGCCGCGACTGGGATGAACTGCGCGTCCCCGGTGTGATCTCCGCGCGCGCTGCCGAGGTCGAAGGCCTGGCGCAGCGCCACGGCCTGCGCGTGCGCACCGAAAAGCAGGCGCAGACCTGGTGGTTGGATCTGGACCGCCTGCGCGCACGCGGCTCCGGCGACTGGCTGGACACGCTGTCGGCGAACACGCGCCAGCAACTGCGACGGGCACGCCGCGCCATCGAGAAAGCGCACGGCCCCTTGTCGGTGCGCCAGGCGGGCAGCGTGGACGAGGCGCTGGAGTGGATGGACGCCCTGGCCGACCTGCACCGCGCCCGCTGGGCGGTGCCCGGGACCCGCAGCGGCTTCGACATCCCGTCGTTTCGCGCCTTCCAGCGCGACCTGGTGCGCCGCGCGTTCCCGGTTGGCGGTGTGCAGATGCTGCGGATTGCCGCGGGCGACGAGCCTCTGGCCTGGCTCTACAACCTGGTGCTCGACGGTCACGTCCATTTCCTGATGAGCGGGATCGACTACGCCCGCTTCGAGCGCTTCAGGCCCGGGATGCTCGCGCACCAGATGGCGATCGAACACAACCTCGCCGCCGGCGCCCGGATCTACGACTTCCTCGGAGGCTCGCAGCGCTACAAGGCGAGCTTCGCCACCGATGGCGACACCCAGCACTGGCTGGTGCTGTGGCGGCCACGCCCCGGCCTGCTGCTCGAGGATTTGCTCAGGCGCGCGCGGCAGCGCTGGCGCGCCGCGCGTCAGCCACGCGCCGCGGGCAGCGCCACTGGCCTGCCCACCGAGTGATACTCGAGCCCGTGCCGCGCCGGCACTTCGGGCTCATAGAGGTTGCGGCCATCGAAGATCACCGGGTGCGACAGGCGCGCCCGGATCTCGTCGAAGGGCGGCGAGCGGAACTCCTTCCACTCGGTGACGATCATCAGCGCATCCGCGCCGTCCAGGGCCTCCAGCGGCGAGGCGACGAGCCGCAGGTCCGGGCGCTCACCGTAGATCCGGCGACACTCGTCGGCGGCCACCGGATCGTAGGCGGCCACCGTAGCCCCTTCGGCCCACAGCGCTTCCATCACGCTGCGCGAGGGCGCCTCGCGCATGTCGTCGGTGTTCGGCTTGAAGGCCAGCCCCCACAGCGCGAAGCGTCGGCCGGCCAGCGAGCCGAAATGACGCGCAGCCTTGCGCACCAGCACCGTCTTCTGGTCGGTGTTGACCGCCTCGACTGCCGCCAGCAGGCGCAGGGGCGTGGCGTGCGCAGCGGCGCTGCGCAGCAGGGCCTGAACGTCCTTGGGGAAGCACGACCCACCGTAGCCGGTGCCCGCGTACAGGAACGAATAGCCGATGCGCGGATCCGGGCCCATGCCCCGGCGCACGTCCTCGATGTCCACGTCCACCGCCTCGGCCAGTCGCGCCAGGTCGTTCATGAAGGAGATGCGCGTGGCGAGCATCGCGTTGGCCGCGTACTTGGTGAGTTCCGCCGCACGGCGCGACATCACCAGCGTGCGCTCGTGGTTGCGCTGGAAGGGCTGGTAGAGCTCGCGCATCAGCGCCTCGGCGCGCGCATCCTCCACGCCGAGGACCACGCGGTCCGGTTTCATGCAGTCCTCGACTGCCGCGCCCTCCTTCAGGAACTCCGGGTTGGAGACGACACTGAACGCGAGCTGCGCGGCGCGCGCGGCAAGTTCCTCACGCACCGCCGCCTCGACCCGGTCGGCGGTGCCCACCGGAACCGTGCTCTTGTCGACGATGACCCGCCAGGCCGGCATGTGCCGCCCGATGTTGCGCGCGGCCTGCAGCACGTACTGCAGGTCGGCCGAGCCGTCCTCGTCCGGCGGCGTGCCCACCGCGATCATCTGCACCACGCCGAATTCGGCCGCGGCGCGCGCATCGGTGGTGAAGGACAGGCGGCCGGCCTGCACGTTGCGCTGGACGATCGGCGCGAGCCCCGGTTCGTGGATCGGGATGATTCCCCGCCGCAGGCGCTCGATCTTTTCCTCGTCGACATCGAGACAGAGAACCTCGTTGCCCATGTCGGCCATGCAGGCGCCGGTGACCAGCCCGACGTAGCCGGTTCCGATGACGGTGATCTTCAAGCTCGTTCTCCGTTGGCCAGCGGCATGCCCACACTGCGCAGGATCGCCTCGATCTGATCGATGCGACGCTCCCAGTCGTTGGCCCGCGCGTAATCGAGGATACGGGCAGTGTCCCAGTCGCGCAGCAGCGCCTCCTCGAGCGCACGGGCAAAGGCATCGCCGTCCCAGTAGTCCACCAGCGTACCGACCTCGTCGGACGCCACCACCTCGGCATTGCCACCCACGCGCGTGGTGACCACCGGCAGCCCGCAGGCCATCGCCTCGAGGAACACGTTGGCCCAGCCCTCGAACTCGGTGGCATGCGCGAACACGTCGGCAGCCGAATAGAACCACTTCAGATCCTGCGGCATCTGCCGGCCGCACAGGCGCACGCAATCGGCAACGCCGTGCTCGCGCGCCAGCGCCTGCAACTGCGCGCTATTGTCGCCCTGCGTGCCACCGCCACCCACGATCAGGTAGACCAGACCGGGAAAGCGCTCGCGCAGGCGCGGCAGCAGCGGGATGACCCGCTGGAAGCCCTTGAGCGGGATCAGGTTGCCCACACCGATCAGCACCTTCGCGTCTTCGGCGATGCCCAGGCGCCGGCGCGCCTCATTGCGGTTCATCGGCGCGAACCTGGACAGATCCACGCCGTTGCCGATCACGGTGAAGCGCTCGGCCGCGACGCCCAGCGGCCCACCGACCCCCTGCACGAGAGAGTCCGTCACCGCAATCAGCCGGCTTGCGCCCTCGACCGCCTCGCGCAGTGCCGGTTCGCGATCGGTGCCGAGCAGCATCTGATCCTTGCTGCCCCGCACCGACAGCGTCACCGGCAGCCCCAACCGGCGACCGATGCGCACGGCGGCCAAGCCGTCCGGATAGCAGAAGTGCGCGTCGATCACCGTGGCGCCGAACCGGCGGTGCAGACGGCGCACGCAGGCGTAGGTGCTCATGGCCATCAGCATGCCGTCGAAGCGCTTGAACACACCCGGAACCGACAAGGCACGCGGGCGGTGGACCTCGATGCCGTCGATCGTCTCGACGGCCCTGCCCTGCGGGCGAAAGCCCGGACGCAGGAGCCGCACGATCCAGTCGATGGGCGACCAGGCCTGCGGCGCCACGACCACCAGAGGCATCCGGCGCGCCACGCGGAACATGCGCTCCTTGATGAAGATTCCGGCCGTCGGTGCTGCCTCGCTCGGGAAAAGGCTGGAATAGACGATGACCCTGGGCGTCCCGGCGGACGCCCTGCCCTGCCCGCCGCTCACCGCAGTCCGAAATAGATGTTGGCGGTCAGGAAGCCCTGCTTGTTGCCGCAGTCGAAACGCTTGCCGCCGAAGCGGTAGCCGTGCAGGCCTGGCGTCTCGACCTGGCCCGCCAGCGCGTCGGTGAGCTGGATCTCTCCTCCGCTGCCCGGTGCCTGATGCTCCAGCGCATCCATCACGCTCGGGTGCAGGATGTAGCGGCCCACCACCGCGAAGGTGGACGGCGCCTCTTCCACCGGCGGCTTCTCGACGATCGCCTTCACCTTCATCACCGTGCCCTGCGTGGACTCGGGGTCGATGACCCCGTACTTGCTGACGTCGGCCCGTGGCACCTGTTCGATGGCGACCACGCTGCCGCCGGTGCTCTCGGCCACCGGCAGCATCTGCTTGAGCACGCCCTCGGGGTGGCCGTCGATGAGGTCGTCGGGAAGCAGCACTGCGAAGTGCTCGTCGTCGCCGATCATCGGTCGTGCGCACAGCACCGCGTGGCCCAGCCCCAGCGGCGCCGGCTGGCGCACGAACAGCACCTTCACGTGCGACGGGATGATGTTGCGCACCGCCTCGAGCGCCTCGATCTTGCCCTTGGCCTCGAGCTCGGCCTCGAGCTCCGGGGCGCGGTCGAAGTAGTCCTCGACGGCTCGCTTGCTGCGTCCGGTCACGAAGATCAGGGTGTCGCAGCCAGCCTCGATCGCCTCGTCCACCGCATACTGGATGATCGGCCGGTCGACGATCGGCAGCATCTCCTTGGGGATGGACTTGGTGGCAGGCAGGAAGCGCGTGCCCATGCCCGCGACGGGAAAGACTGCTTTCTTGAGCTGCATCGACGATCCGACTCCGATTCGTTTGCCTACCGGATTATCCCCTGCCCTTTGCGGATCGGTCCGTGCGAAACCGCCTGCCGGCGCCCCCACCTGTGCCCCACCCGACCGATGGCAGCGATACGAGGTGCGTTTGTACACGCCGGTGACTGCCAGGCGCCCCGGCCTCGGGCGCTGCCCCGTTAGAATCCGACCGGGTTCCAGGAAAGCCCCGATGTCCGAGATCTCCATCGACTCCGCTGTTCAGATCACCATCGAATCCGCATCCGGCAAACCCGCAAGCTTCAATCAGACTGAGCCGATGCGAGCGCGACTCGAGCCCGTCTTCCTCGACGGATTCCAGCAGGGGCGCCGATTCGCCCTGTGGATATTGCCGCCGACAGGGATGACGGCACGCGGTTCGCTGCTGTGCGTGCAACCCTTCGCCGAGGAAGCCAACCGCTCACGCAGGGTGCTGGTGGCGCAGGCCTGTCGTCTCGCACTTTCCGGCTGGACCACCCTGCTGCTCGACCCCTACGGGACCGGCGACTCCGATGGAGCCAGCGCAGACGCGACACTGGCGCTCTGGCGCTCGGACCTGCTGCGAGCGAGCCACCTGGTGCGCGAGCGCTCGGCCGGCCCCTTCGTGCTCTGGGGCGTACGGGCGGGCGCCTTGCTGGCTACCGAGCTCTCGCTCGCCATGGATCAGCTCGTTGCCGGGATCCTGCTGTGGCAGCCGCCCGTGACTGGCGCCGAGATCGTCGATCCGCTGCTCGAACGAAGCGATGCTGAATCCGCCGAAAAAGGCGAGACACACCTGAACCTCGCCGGCCATTGCCTGCGTCGTGACCTGGTCGACGAGTTGCGCGGGCTCACCATGCAGCCGGCGATGCAAGGCGAGCACAGCGCGCCGTGCCCGGTGCTCGTCCTCGGGATCAGACGCATCCACGAGTCCGGCGCCCCCTCACCGAAGCCGCTCGCGCTGATCACCGAGCACTGGCTGGAGGCCGGCTTCCTCGCCGGGCTGCGCGTCGTCCAGGCCGAGCCGTTCTGGTTCTCGCTGAAGCCCTCGACTCCGCTGGCAGTGTTCGATGCGACCGAAACCTTTCTGGAGTCCGTCGATGCGCAGGCTTGAGCCGCTGCGCCCCGAGGTTCATGCGCCGGTGTCCGCAACGCCCGCACCAGCCTGGAGCGAGCAGGCGCTCGTCTTCGAAGGGAGTCAGGGCCCGATCGTTGGTGTTCTTGCACGCCCGGTCACGGACTTCCGGACCGCGATATTGATCATTGCCGACCAGCCGCAGACGCGCGTCGGAGCACACCGGATGTTCACGGAACTCGCACGCGATCTGGCGTCCGACGGAGTGGCGAGCCTGCGTTTCGATGTCGGTGGCTGGGGCGACAGCCCGGGTGCCCCGCTGAGCTTCGAGCGCGCCGACGCCGACATCGTTGCAGTGGCGACCGGGCTGCGCGAGCTGCTGCCCAGGAAGACGCAGCTCTGGCTGCTGGGGCTGTGCGACGGGGCCTCGGCTGCGGTACTGGCATTGCCGGCACTGCGCACTGCCGGCTTCGTGCCGCAAGCCCTGTGTCTGGTGAATCCATGGGTTCGCAGTGATGCAGGCATCGCCAGGGCGGTGGCCAGGCCCAGCTACCTGAGGCGCCTGATGCAACGCGCGTTCTGGACTCATCAGCTTCCAGGGGGCGCAACCACTGAAGCGATACCCAGCAAGGAACGACGCAGCAGTGCCCTGACCAGCGACCCGAAGCAATCGATCGACCTGCCCGCACAACTGCTCACGCAGCTTTCTACCTTCCGTGGCGAGATCTACACGGTGCTTTCCGGCAAGGATCGCATCGCGGGGGAGACCGATGCGCTGATGTCGCGCGACAAACGCTGGCGCAAACGCCTCGATCGCAGGAACAGGCTGCTGCGGGTGCCGGATGCGGACCACACCTTCTCGAACCCGAACCATTGGCAAAGCGTGGCCCGCTGGGTTGCCGCAAGGGCAAAAGGCTGAAGTGGCGATGATCGCTTGCCGGGCCGTACTCCGGGCTCGCGGTCAGCGCCGAGTTGATTCTCGTTCCACGCCACAACGGACATCGCGCGAAGGCGATGTCCAGACCTTCGATGGACGCGATCCCGTTTCGCACGCGCCGTGAACCGGCACCCTCACGGAGCCGCACACATCCCGGGCGCCGCCGTCAGCCTGTCACCCCCCACCTTCAGGAAGCCCGGCGCCCGGTCATGGCTGCCATCCTGCGTTGGCGAGGCGCCTCCCGGATTCTGCTTGCGCGGCGCGATCGGCTTGAACGCGCTTTCGGGGTCGACCTCGCCCGGGCCGAGCGAAGGGCCTGGTGTGGCCGGAGTCTCAAGCGCGGGAGCCCCGTCGGCCTCGCGCGCCGGGCTTTGCATGCGCACCGTGGCAGACACCCGCACCGGCCAGCGCGGCCTGGGCCTGCCGTCTTCGCCCGCTGCCTGGTAGTGGGCGCAGGTCCATCCCCGGGGCGATGCTGCGGGGTCCGGGGCGCCGAGGTCCACGGCGCCCAGGCGCAGCGAAGTGCTCGGTGCGGCACCTCCTGCGCCTGCGCCTTCTCCCCCAGCGCCCCCTCCTCCGGCGCCTGCTGAACCCGTGCAGCCATCGATCGAACGCATGAGCCAGGCGGCCAGTCGCCCGATCAGGGGTACGGTGAGCGGAACACCGTAGACCACCTCGATCTTCAGGAGGTTGGCGTCGGACAGCGTCTGCTTCGATGCGCTGCCGATGGGCTCTGCACCACGGTATCCAGCAACTCCGCTGGCTGGCTGCCGCAGGCCTGATCGCAGGGTGAGGTTGTCGTTGGGAATCTCGAGCAGCCCCTCGATGGGTTGGCCGTCCTCGTCGCGGGCGGTCTCTGCCCAGTCGGTGAAGCTCTCGGCGGTGGGCGCGAGCCTGCGCCATGTGGCCCAGCCGGCCGCCCTGCCCTGCGCCAGGTGCGCGTGGGTGCGCGCAACGTTGGCCGCGTGCTCCTCGGGGCCGCTGGCGCCGTAGAGCCAGGGCGCCAGCCCCCTGGCGAAGCCGCGCTCGATCGCATCGGCCGACGCGTGATCGACGCTGCCTGCGCGAGCCGCTTCCTGGGCGGCATGCGCCACCGCCCCTCTGCCCTGGAAGAGCAGCCCCCACTGGAGTACGGACAGGCCCAGCAGCAGGACGATCGGCGCAGCCAGCAGCGTTTCGATCGCCGCAATGCCGGACTGGGGCTGGCGGCGGGCGCTCACGGCCGGGGCGCTCCGCGAAGGTATTCGATCGCGGGTTGTCCGGGAGCGGACTTCCGGGCCTGGCCGCGCGTGGGCGGATCGCCCGGGGCATCCCGATCAGCGCTTTGAGCGGCACTTCGATCAGTGCCCCGATCCGTACTCCGATCCGTACTCCGATCCGTGCCCCGATCAGCGCTTCGATCAGCCTCGGCGCCCCGATCCCGCCCGCTCCTGCGGTCAGGCTCACGCTCCCGGCCTCCGGGCGCACTCGTCCCCGGGTTCCTTGCGCCCGCCCAGGGCTGTTGACGGGAGAAGCGCGCCAGCGCATCGGCCTGCGCTGCAAGCTCGGCCCCCAGCAGATCCCGGGTCGATGCCGTAGCATCCTTCGCGCCACCCGCCAGCGCCCGGGCCGACTCCAGTGCGGCCCCGGCCAGTTCCAGGTTCACCGAGGCGAGGTTCACCAGCGCCTTGAGCCGCGCCTCGCCCCGCGCTGCGGAGCCGGCCTTGCGGTAGGCACTCGCAGCGGCCAGCAACTGCCCGCGCCGCTGGTGGAGATTGCCGATCCGCAGCCAGGCCTGGGAATTGTCGGGGTCGAAGGTGGTGACCGCCTTGAACGACTCCAGCGCCTGCCCCCAGCGCGCGCCATCGTAGGCATCCTCGGCCTGCGCGAGCAGGCGCTCGACGGTGGTGTCATCGACGGTTCCTGCCGTCGGCTGCACTGCAGCGCTCGAGGCCTTGCGATCGGCGTTCACCGACTTGCGATCGATCGAACGCGGCCTGTGCTCCGTGTCAGGCGGCGGCAGGTCCGTTTCAGACAGGCTCCTGTTCACGCCTGCTGCAGCCAGATCGGCGACGCCCGGGGGCGGATCGACCGACGACCCCTGGGTGGCGCAGCCCGCGCTCAGCCACAGCAGCGCGGTGATCGCGAGCACGCGGCTCGCCGGAGTCCGGGTCTGCGCCGCGAAAGCCGCTCGTGACGGAGAACTCTCGGCCGGGGAGGAAGGCATGGCTGCCTTCGGGGCAGGCATTTCCACCCCGCGGGGAAACGATGCGGTATCGCAGGAACGCAGGTCCACCGCGCAGGGGGCTGCCGCCAACGGATGTTCGGTCTCGCGCGTGCGCCCTTGCATCACACCCTCCTGCATTCGAGGCAATCGCCTGCCGACAGGCCGAGCCGGGCGGCCTGTCCGGCGGCGAGTTCGATCACACTGTGGGCGCCGAGACAGATCCGGAATCGCCAGGGCGGCACCGCGGCATCGATGCGCCGGATCCGTCCGCCGCCGTCGACGAACACGAGGTCGACCGGGAAGTGCATTCCCATCGTGTGCACTGCGTCGCAGGGCACCAGCCACAGCCCGCGCTCGGGCGGCGCCTGGGTTCGCCCCAGCCATCCGCGCAGGCGCTGTGCGACCGAGCCCGCCACCTCCACGCCGAGGTTCACCGGGCGCCCCTCCACCCCGAGCAGTGCAAACGCCGCGCCGCGACGTGCCACCGCCAGGCCTTCCATCGTTCGGTTCATCGCAACCACCCCTCTTCGAGAAACCGGCTTGCCACCGGAAACAGCAGGATCAGGAACGTGCAGGGAAAGACGAAGACCAGCAGCGGCGGCAGCATCTTCACGGGCGCCTCCATGGCGAGCTTCTCGGCGCGCAGGAAGCGTTCGTTGCGGCGCTGCTCCGCCTGGGCGCGCAGCACCGGCCCCAGCGCGCTGCCCTGCTTCTCGGCAACCAGCAGAGCGGCCACCAGGCTGCTGACTGCCGGCGTCGCGAGTCGATCGGCCAGGGCGCGCAGCGCCTCGGCGCGCGGCCTGCCGGCCTTGAGATCGCGCAGCACCCGACCCAGTTCGACGCGCATCGGTCCGCGCGGCCCCTTGTCCACGGCCTGCGCGAGCGCCACCGGCAGATTGAGCCCCGACTCCACGGCAAGCGTGATCACATCCAGGTAGAAGGGCAGCTCGCGCAGAACGGCGCGCCGGCGAGCCTCGACGCGATCGCGCAGCCAGCTTGCGGGCAGGGCCTGACCGAGCAGGACGGCCACTGCGAGCAGGGCCAGCGGCGGGGCGCCGCGCGGGCTCCACACCAGCGCCGTGCAGACCAGCGCGAGCAGACCTGCCACTACCCGTCCTGCCAGGAACTGCTCCGGTGACAGCGTGTGATCGAGCCCGGCGCGCCGGAGCCGATCCAGTTGCACGAAGCGGGTTCGCACCGAGGTCCAGGCGCCCAGATGCGCGGCCAGTGGCTGGGTGAGCGGCCAGGCCAGCCGCCAGAACACCGGCGGGCGGTCCTTGTATCGCCGATCCTCGGGTGCGCCGGCCTGCAGCACCGACGAGAGCCAGAAGAAGGTCGCCATTGCGCACGCCGCACCGGCCAGCATCGCGACCATGAGCCAGGCGCTCATACGTCGATCCTCATCACGCGGCGCATGAAATGCAGGCCGAGCAACTGCATCACGACGACCACCGCGCAGGTGGCCAGCCCATAGCTGGTGGTGAACAGCGCGGACATCGCGGTGGGTTCGACCAGCCAGAGCAGGCCGGCGCAAAGCACAGGCAGCAGCCCCATCGCCCAGCCCTGCAGCCGGCCCTGCGCGGTCAGCGCGCGGATCTTGCCCTCGATCGCGACCTTGCGGCGCATCGCGTCGCCCAGGGATTCGAGGGTTTCGGAGAGGTTCCCGCCGGTGGCGCGGCTGATGCGCATCGCGGCGCACAGCAGCGCGGTCTCCTCCATGGGCATGCGCCGCTCCAGCCCCGAGAGCGCCTCCTCGAAGCTCGCACCCAGGCGCTGCTCACGCAGCATCAGGTCGATTTCCTGGCGGGCCGGCGCATCCATCTCGGCGGCGGTCTGGCCCAGCGCCTGGGTCAGGCCGAGACCGGCACGCATGCCGCTGGCAGCCAGCATCATGAGGTCGGAGAGCTGCATCCGGAACGCGTGCGCACGCCGCCGCCTGAGCCAGGCCAGCAGCAGGCGCGGCAGCAACCCGCTCGCCAGGGCTCCGAGCGCCGCACCAGGCAAGCCGCCACCCAGCAGCAGGACCGCGAGCGCGACGCTCGCAGCCAGCCCGAGGTTCAGCGCCAGCAGCCGTTGCGGCGACACGTAGAGGTAGGCGCGCGCCAGCTGCCGCGAGACGCTGGCGTCGAAGCGCGCCCGATAGGCTGGCGCCAGCCGCCCCACCGCGACGAACACCAGGTAGAAGCCGATGGCTGCCGCGCCCGCAGCCGGCAGCACCACGTTCAGTGCGGAGCTCATGACATGAGGCCCCGGGCGCTGCTCGCCTCGCCCTCGCCGCCGCAACCAGCGCTTCCAGCCCCACCCCAGGCGGGTGCGTGCCCGGACGCCCGCAGCGTCTCGAAGAACTGCGGCATCACCTCGCTTCGCTGGAAGCTGCCGCGCTCCCACCGGAACACCGGTTGCATGAGCACCCGGCTGCCCTCCATGCCGGTGACCTCGGCGATCTCGACGATCCGCCTGCGCCCGTCGGCCGCCCTGGCCTGCTGGACGATCAGGTGCACCGCCGAGGCGATCTGGTCGCGGATGGCGGCCACCGGAAGATCCATTCCGGCCATCAGCACCATCGTCTCCAGCCGGGCGACGACGTCGCGCGGGCTGTTGGCGTGGATCGTGGTGAGCGAGCCGTCATGGCCGGTGTTCATCGCCTGCAGCATGTCGAGCGCCTCGCCCCCGCGGCACTCGCCGACCACGATGCGGTCCGGCCGCATGCGCAGTGCGTTGCGCACGAGGTCCCGGATGCTGACCGCGCCGCGCCCCTCAGCGTTCGAGGGGCGCGCCTCGAGCGAGACGAGGTGCGGATGCGCCAGGCGAAGCTCGGCGGCGTCCTCGATGGTGACGATGCGCTCGCCGGCCGGGATCAGGTTGGAGAGCACGTTGAGCAGCGTCGTCTTGCCCGAGCCCGTGCCGCCGGAGATCACCACGTTGCGCCGGTGCATGACGCACAGGCGCAGGAACTCCAGCATCTCCGCGGAGGCCGAGCCCAGCCGCTGGAGATCGGAGGGCGCCAGCAACTGCCGGTTGAAGCGGCGGATGGTGACCGTGGAGCCGCGGATCGCCAGCGGCGGAATGATCGCGTTCACCCGCGACCCGTCCGCGAGCCGTGCGTCGACCATCGGTGAGCTCTCGTCGATGCGTCGCCCGATCGGCGACACGATGCGATCGATCACCGCGCGAACCGCGTCCTCGCTGCTGAAGGCCGCTGCACTGCGTTCGAGCCGCCCCTCGCGCTCCACGTAGATCTCGTCAGGCCGGTTGACCATGATCTCGCTGACCTCCGGATCAGCGAGCAGACGCTCCAGCGGCCCCAGGCCGATCGCCTCGTCGAGCACGTCGTCGAGCAGCTGATGCAGGTCCAGCCCGGCGGGAAACTGCTGCTCGGCGGCGATCAGCTCGCCGAGCAGCTCGCGGGTCTCGGTGCGCAGTTGTTCGCTGCTGAGCTGGCGCAGGTCCTTGCGCCTCAGGTCCACGGTCTGGAGCAGGCGTCGGTGCATCAGGCGCCGCCATTCGACTTCGACGGCCCGGGTGTGCGGCACCGATGCGGTGGAGTCAGCGACGGCCGCGCGGTCGGCGGCTGCTGCCAGGTCACTGCCAGCGTCAGCCGGCGAAGCCTTGCCGCGCGCCGGCTTGTGCGCAGCGATGTCGTCTCCATGCGCTGCGCCGTCCTCCGGGGCGGCGAGTCCTCCTCGGGCAGGGAAGCCCTGCCCTTCCGCGGGATGAGTGGGCGTGACGCTCCCGGCACGGACCGGAAGCTCAGAAGCACGCGCATCGAGCTCCGGCGTACCGGAGACGCGCAGCCGGTAACCGGCGATCACGATCTCGTCGGCATCCGAAAGGGGCGCCAGTTCCACGATGCGCTCGCCGTTGACCCAGGTGCCGCCGATGCTGCCGCCGTCGACGAGCCGCAGCCCGCGCTCCATGCGATGGAGTTCCGCATGCACCCTGGCCACCCGCCAGCTGTGCAGTTGCACGCCGCATTGCCGATGCCGTCCGATGCGGCAGGGCAGCCGGTCGATGTGCACGCTGCGCGCCGGCAATCCGTCGGCTTCGATGGTGATCGTGATCATCGCTGTCCCTCCTCACTCGACCATCTGGACACGCTTGCGCGCCCGCTCGTAGCTCTGGCGCACCGGTTCGCTGTGCATGCGCTGCACCTGCGCGGGAGTGCCGATTCCATCGCCAAGCGCCTGCGTGGCCTGCGGCGCGGGCCGCTCGACATCGGCAAAGCGCGGCGTGATGAAGACGACCAGTTCGGTCTGCTGCTCGCGAAACGCACGCGAGCGGAACAGACGTCCGAGCACCGGCAGATCGCCCAGCGCGGGCAGCCTGTCGATGCTGCGCGAGGACTCCTCCGACAGCAGCCCGGCGATCACCAGCGTCTCGTGCTCACGCAGGTTCACCTCGGTCTCGGCGCGCCGCTTGGTCAGGCCCGGAACCTCCTTGACGACGACATCGAAGTTGACCGCGGAGATCTCGGTGGCGATCTTTGCCGCGATGACCCCGCTCTCGCTGGCCACAGGGCTGACGTCGAACTTGACGCCGTACTCCTTGAACATCACCGAGGCGTTGCCCAGGCCGGTGGTGAAGGGAATCGGCAGCTCGCCGCCCGCGACGAACTTCGCACTGCCCCCGCTGCGGCACGACAGGCTCGGCTCGGCGAGCATCACCGCATCGCCGTTCTGCACGAGCAGATTGATCATGGAAGTGAGCGAGCCGACGATCCCCAGGCTCGTGACGAAGGGGGCGAGCCTCGGGCGCACCTCGATTCCCACAACGCCCTCTGCCTGCCCGCCAGGCCGCAGCGCGCCACTGCGATGCAGATCGCCCGCGATGCCGAAGGCCGGCCCGGCCATGCTGGCGCTCCAGCGCACGCCGAGATTCTCGAGCTGGTCGCGACGGATCTCGACCATCTTCACGTCCATCGCGATCATCCGTTCGAAGCCGACCCGGCTGACCAGGTTGACGATCTGCGGATAGCGCTTGGCGACTTCCGCCAGGCGCAGCGCCTGCTCCTCGGAGAGATTGCCGCCCTCCACGACCACCTTGTCGCCGACCACGCGCGCGCCCAGGTTCGCGGCGCTGCCGAGCATCGCGCGGATTTCCTGCAGGAGCCGCGCCGCATCGGCCGCGATCACGTTGACCACCAGCGAGCGTTCGCCGCCATCGCGCCGCCACAGGTGCAGGGTGCTCTGCCCTGGCGCCTCGGGGATCACCAGCACTTGTCGATCGTCCAGGGCTGTGGCCTGGATGACCTTCCCGTTGCCGATGACGATGCGACGAATTTCACCCGCGTCGAGCACGTGGGCCTGTCCGACGTAGAGCTCGAGGCTGGCTGCCTCGGCCGGCGGCTGCGTCGGGGAGTCGGGCGCGGGCCCGGCGGGAAGAGCTTCGGCGACGGCCTGAGCTCGGGCCTGCGCCTGCGCCCGATGGATCGGCGCAAGCGCGAGCAGAGCCAGGAACAGCACGGTGACGATGCGTGGCATGGGATCTGACTCCTGGAACTCAAGGCCGGCCCGACGCCGACGCGGCAGGGAGCTCGGACGTGGGGATGGGGGTGGATGCGGGAACCGGCGCAAACGCAGGCACCGACGCTCCGATCTGCGACAGCGCATGCG
The DNA here is from genome assembly GCA_963204785.1 of Pseudomonadota bacterium. Classification (GTDB taxonomy): domain Bacteria; phylum Pseudomonadota; class Gammaproteobacteria; order Burkholderiales; family Burkholderiaceae_E; genus Quisquiliibacterium. Next base: position 25,921 of record CAUJHG010000034.1, read on the forward strand.
CGAGCCGATCTGCGTTGCGCAACGGGCCCTGGCCGCCGACGATCACCTCGGGCGGCGCGCTGGGCGCCGGTGCGCTTGCCGCCCGCTCGAGCCCCAGCAGACCGTAGACGTCCAGCGGGCGCTGCGCGATCGGGGCACGATCACCAGGATTGCGCAGCATCGCGGTGAGCTTGCCGCTGCGCTGTGCGACCACCAGCCGCTGGGCCTGCTCCGGGGTGACCTCGATCGTGATCGCGGTGTACATCCGCGATGCCCCCTGGCGCTCGTCGCCACCCGGGCGCACCTGCCTGCCCGTGGCGAGCACGCGCAGGTCCTGCATCAGCGCACGTGTGACCTCCTGAGGAAGCGGCGTGCTGCTTCCGCCGGGCAGGCGCACCGAGAGCATCAGGTCGATGCGGTCGCCGGGCTGGAGCATTCCGGACAGCGAGTTCACCTCGTCGACCGCGATCGTCAGCGCACGCACGCCGCTGCGCAGCCGCGCGGAGAAGGCGCCGCCGTCTGCCTGCGCGAACGCGGCCTGGTGCAGTGGCTCGCCCGCGCGCATCGGCTGCACGAGCACGGCGCCGGCGACCGTGTCGAAGTGCTCGGGCACGACCGTGCCCCCCGCGAGGAACTCCTTCGGAACCTCGCGCACTGCCATGTTGTCGGCGCTGAGGGTCTCGCCCCGCGCGAGATCGCGCTTGGCGACCACCACCTGCACGGTGGCCTGACGAGGCAGGAGCCGCTCGCGCTCGATCGCAAGCTGTTCGCTGAGATAGCCGCGGGCGCCGAACGCAGCGAGCGCTCCGAGAGCGAGGGCGGCAGCCAGCAGCAGCGCGTTGCGGTGCGCTGCGAGGAAGACGAGTGGTTTCATGGGCGTGACATCGCGTAGGTGAACTTCTGGTAGTGATCGTCGAAGGCGCGGAACAACTGCTCGAGCGCGCTGTCGGGCCCGATGGTCAGCGCCAGGGCGAGCAGCGACAGCACGATCAGGTACTCGACCGAGCTCTGCGCTCCTTGCCGCGCACGCTGCTTCGCACGGATGTGCGGACGGCATTCGCTCGATGGAGCGTGGCGCGTCGCGCAGGCGGATTTGCGGGGCGATCGGCAGGTCATTGCGCATCTCCGATCAGGTGCAGGACGATTCCGCTGCCGCCGTCGCCCAGGGCCGAAACCGTGAAGGCAATTTCCTGATCGCCGCGGCGGTAGGCTGCAGCGGCGCTGGAGGAAGCCGCAGCAGCGACCGCCTTCGACGACCCGATCAGCGGGTCGCGCACGAAGCCGCGCGCGGCGACACGCTCGCGGATCACCGCTGCCACCCATTCGACGCTGGCTTGGGCGACTGCAACCAGGGTCTCGCTGCGCCGCCCGGCGTCGACCACCGAGAAGCGCCGCACCACCCGGGACGTGGCTGGCAGCAGTTGCCCCGGATTCGTTGCGCCGCGCGAGGCCCGGTCCGACAGGCGCGGCTGCGGTGACTCCCAGACGCTCAGGAGCCCCTCGCTGCCGCCGCCCGGCGCAGCGCGCAGCTGCAGCGTGCGAAATCCGCTTGCGGGCGCGTGCGTGGAGACCAGCTGCCACCGCTCCGAGCGCAGCTCGAGCAGGGGCTCGGTGCCCGCACCGCGCCACTCTCGCCGCAGGATCCGCAGCGCCTCCTCGGGGGACACGCGGGAGCTGAAGCGGGCGACGCGCACCGCCTGCCCCTCGATCTCGCCCTGCTCGATCACCGGTTCGATGCTGGAGGCGAAAGGCAGCTCGAAGGCGGGCGCGGCCTGAAGCCCGAGCGGGGCGGCCAGCAGGAGCGCCATCAGGCATCGCGCCCTGGTGATGCGAGGCGCGACGCCAGCCGCGCCGCTGGTGCCGACACCGGCACGGAGCGCGAGCATGCTCATGGCCTTCTCCTGCGCGGCGGCGCAGCCGGCTGCTCCTCGCCCGCTTGCACCCCGAGTCGGTCTGCCGGCACCTGACCGACGTCGACCTGGTGATAGCGGAAGGCGTCGGCCTGCGGCTCCAGGCCGATCAGCCCCATCAGCCCGATGAAGCCGCGCGTGAGCGCGTACCGCGCGTCGATGCTCGCTTCGTGGGCCGGCAGCAGCGAGCTGCCGCTGCGCACCCGCGATTCGAGACTGTCGGCGGCGCCACCGTAGGGTCCGCTTGCGTTCCAGGCGTCGGTGAGGATCGCAGTGGTGGCGCGCATGCGCAGCGGGATGGAATCGAGCTGCGTCGCGAAGCTGGCTTCGCTGCGGCTGGCCGACACACCCGCCTGCACGCGGGCGGCGACCAGGCCCTTGCGGATCTCCAGCCCGAAGCGGCCGGGACCGGCAAGTTCGGAGAGCAGTTCCACCACATTGCCAGGGGCCTGCGGCCGGGAAGTGGCCACCGAGAAGCCCGCGTCGAAACCGTCGCGATCGATGCGCGCGCCGATATCGGCGAAACGCTCGATCAGAGGACGGTTGGCGCGATCGACCCACAGTGGATTGCGCTCGGCGGCAGGGGCCTCGTCAGCGACCCGGTCTTCGGTGAGCGGCTGCACGTCGGTGCGCGAGAAGGCCCGCCGCCGAAGCTCGTCGACGAGTTCAGGGTGGGCGTCGCCGTGCCCGCACTCCTGCGGCCGGGCGGCACACTCGAAGGCCAGCATCCGCGACGCTGCAACCGTGGCCTGCTGGATGGTCTGGACCTTGCCGAGCCAGACGATCAGCAGGGCGAAGGGCACCAGTGCGATGGCTGCCACCACGGCCTCGACCAGGGCCTGGCCGCGAGCCCGTCGGTACCGAGCGACTGCGCAGGTGCGCAAGCGGGGGTCAGCGCACATAGGTGTCCGCCAGCGCACGCTGCGCAGCGCTCGGTTCGACCAGCCGCACCTGCCAGTACGGGCTGTAGAGACTCGCGTACTCGAGGCGCTCCGGGGCGCCGGCCGGGCGGCGGAAGTAGACCTCCGCGGCGCCAAGCGACCACAGGCGGCGGCCGGCGTAGTTCTCGGCCAGGCGCAGCCGCCCGACGCCCACGTTCAGCACGTTGGCGGTGTGCACGTCGTCGCGCTCGGCACGCGCCAGCACTGCGACCGTGCTCGTGGGAAAGCGCGGGTTGGCGAGCGCCTCGTAGGCGAGCTCGCGCACCGTCTCGATGCCGTTGTAGCTCTGGAAACCTGGCTGAGCGTTGCCGTCGATGCCCGCCTCGGCAAGCAGGCTTGCCACAGCGTTGTGGCGGACGTCTCCGGGGTTGCCCTTCAGCGGGCCGTCCTGCGGAAAGATTCCGTCGGCCCCGCCCGCGGCGGGATCGTCCTGCGGCGAGGTGCCGGCGCTGACTTGCGCCGCGCCCCAGCCCAGCGGCAGCGCCTCGACCTGGTTGCAGCCCCTGAAGCCGAAGAAGCCTCTCCTGGGGCGCCAGTCGTGCAATGAATGGGTGTCGGCCGCCTCCCAGCGCTCGAACCCGGGCGTCATCACGGTACCGCCGCGCTTGTGCAGTTCCTGGAACCACCGGGACGGCGCCACGGCCGGGTTGCCGAAGCAGCTGCTGGGCAGCAGCCACAGGGTGAGGTCCATGCCCCGGGGACCGCCGACGAAGGGGTCGAGCGATGCGTCGACCACGCCCTTCAGGCGAGCGCGGTCGTCGCCTTCGTAGCGGCGGGTCATCGGCCTGAACGCGCCCTCGTCCGGCAGGGCGAACGCAAAGAAACGTGAATCGTTCGCGCGGGCCACTTCGTTGGCCACTGCGCCCAGGCCGAAGGTGTCCACCGAGGCGTGCAGGATCTCCTGGCTGGTGGCGAGCAGCCGCTTGTAGCTGCTGCGCGCGATGACTTCCTCGCCCGCGGCCTGCTCGGTGAGCTCGCGGCCAGTGCGGGCGAGATCGGCGCTGACCTCGAGCACCGCCGCCACCGGTGGATAGGGGGCGGCAAGCACCGAGGCGGTGGTGGTGAAGCTCTCGAAGTACTTCGCCCAGGACGTCAGCGTGACAGCCTGCGCGATGGCCACCTCCTGGGCGACGATGGCCCGGTTGGCATAGGCGTGGTAGTTCATCACCCGGGCCCGCCACAGCGCTGCGCTCCAGGCCGCGGCGTCTGCCGCGTTGTCGAGCCGCTGCCGGGTGGAGGCCACCTGCCCGGTGCTGAACATGAAGTGGAAGCCCAGCGCGCCGGCGAACAGCAGCACCAGGCTCAGCACGAGAGCCTGGCCGCGCTGGGCGGCCCGGCCGCGCGGGGAGACGGAGGAAGGCAGGCCTGCCATGACGACGCTCCGCGGCGGCCAGGGCCGGTCAGGGACGGTTGCTGGCGTTGAAGTTGTCCAGACCCTTGCGCTCGTTCGCGTTGGTCTGCGCGGTGCTCGCGTTGGCCTGCGCGTTGCCGATGGCAGTGGCCGCGTCCTGGCCGGACATCTCGAGCGCGAGGCCTGCGGTCTGGTTGCGGATGGTCTGGCCGAACAGGGTGTAGATGCCGATGGCGGCAACGGCGATGAGGGCGACGATGATGATGTATTCGGTCATCCCCTGACCGGCCTGGCGGCGCGGGGAGACGGGGGTGATGCGGCTTGCGGCAGGACGGCGAGCGGGGCGGTTCATCTGGGAAGCTCCTGGGCGGGTTGATGTGCGCAGGAACCATTTGACGCGCCGGCCGCGCCCTCGCCTATTGCACCGAGCGCTTACTCCGCAGGCTCTCGGACGCGAGTCCTAGGCGCGGAGCACCAGTCTGGCCGCGAACGCCAGCCCGCCTTTCCGGAGCATCATCGACCCGTCTGGACGCAGCCTGCGGACAGGCCCGAACCCCCGGGGTCGAGCGATTCCTCCCATGTGCAAGCTCGTTGATCATCGACTGCCTGCATCTCCCGCTCGGGGGCTGATCGTCGAAGTATCGATTGACAATACTAATAATGGATTGCGATACTGAAATGATCCATAGCTTCGCCGACAAGCAGACCGCTGCCATCTTCGATGGTCGCGAAGTGCGCGCACTACCACGCGAGATACAGGATGCGGCGCGTCGCAAGCTCAAGATGATCGACGCTGCGCCGAGGCTCGAGACCTTGCGGACGCCTCCGGGTAACCGCCTCGAAGCCTCGAAGGGCCCGCGCAGCGGGCAATGGAGCATCCGCATCAACGACCAATGGCGCATCTGCTTCCGATGGATGGAGAGCAACGCGCACGATGTCCGGATCGTCGACTACCACCGGTGAACCACATGAGCATCCTGCGCAGCGAACTGAAGCATCGGCACTACAAGGACGTCCTCACCGGTCGTCGGCTTTCTGCCGTGCATCCCGGTCATGTTCTGCTGACCGAATTCATCGAGCCACTTGGCATCACACGCTACCGGCTGGCGAAGGCCATCGGCGTGCAGCAGCGGCGCATCGACGAGATCTGCGCGGGGATCCGGGCGGTCACCGCCGACACCGCGGTACGCCTTGGCCTGGCCTTCGACGTCGATCCGCAGTTCTGGCTGAATCTGCAGGCCCAGTACGACATCGAGACGATCGAGCGAGAGCAGGGTGCGCGACTCGCCGAAGTCGTCCGACCCATCGAGGCCTGATCGCGCTCCGATGCCGCGGCTGGGCGTGAAGCCCGGAACGGTTCGCGCAACTGCAATCGTCGGGGCTCGCGCCTCCTCATCCCAATGGAAGCGCTCCGGTGGGGAAGAGCTTCTTCGAGACGCGGGTCACCGCGTACCAGACGAGGGAGCGCCGGCCTGGGACGAATGCGCCCATGCAGGCACACAACGAAAAAGACCGGCCAGGGCCGGTCTTTTTCGTGCTGCAGGGAAAAGCGCGCTTACGCGGCCTTCTTGGCCTTGTCCTCGAAGAACTGCTCGTCTTCGGTGGAGCCCTTCAGCGCGGCGGTGGAGGCCTCGCTCTCGACGGTGGTGGTCACCGCGTCGAAGTAGCCGGTGCCCACTTCACGCTGGTGCTTGACCGCGGTGAAGCCGCGCTCGGCGGCGGCGAACTCGGCTTCCTGCAGTTCGACGAAGGCGCTCATCTGGTTGCGGGCATAGCCGTAGGCCAGGTTGAACATGCCGTAGTTCAGCGCGTGGAAGCCGGCCAGCGTGATGAACTGGTACTTGTAGCCCATGGCGCCCAGTTCGCGCTGGAACTTGGCGATGGTGGCTTCGTCCAGGTTCTTCTTCCAGTTGAACGAGGGCGAGCAGTTGTAGGACAGGAGCTTGCCCGGGAACTGCTTGTGGATGGCCTCGGCGAATTTCTTGGCGAACTCGAGGTCGGGCGTGCCGGTCTCGCACCAGATCAGGTCGGCGTAGGGCGCGTAGGCCAGGCCGCGCGAGACTGCCTGGTCGAAGCCGTTGCGGCTGCGGAAGAAGCCTTCGACGGTGCGCTCGCCGGTCAGGAAGGGCTTGTCGTTGTCGTCGACGTCGGCGGTGACCAGGTCGGCGGCTTCCGCGTCGGTGCGGGCCAGCAGCACGGTGGGAACGCCCATGACGTCGGCGGCCAGGCGCGCGGCGATCAGCTTGGAGACGGCTTCACGGGTGGGCACGAGGACCTTGCCGCCCATGTGGCCGCACTTCTTGGCCGAGGCGAGCTGGTCCTCGAAGTGCACGCCCGAGGCGCCGGCCTCGATCATGGACTTCATCAGTTCGAAGGCGTTGAGCACGCCGCCGAAGCCGGCTTCGGCATCCGCGACGATGGGCGCGAAGAAGTCGACATAGCCCTCGTCGCCGGGGTTCTTGCCTTCCATCCACTGGATCTGGTCGGCGCGGGTCAGCGTGTTGTTGATGCGACGCACGACCGCCGGGACCGAGTTGGCGGGGTACAGCGACTGGTCCGGGTACATCTCGCCGGCCAGGTTGGCGTCACCGGCGACCTGCCAGCCCGACAGGTAGATGGCCTTCAGGCCGGCCTTGACCTGCTGCATCGCCTGGTTGCCGGTCAGGGCGCCCAGCGAGTTCACGAAGGGCTCGGTGTTGATCAGGTTCCACAGTTTCTCGGCGCCGCGCCGGGCCAGCGTGTGCTCGACCTGCAGCGAGCCGCGCAGACGGATGACGTCCTCGGCGGTGTAGCCGCGCTTGATGCCACGCCAGCGGGGGCTTTCGGACCATTCCTTCTGAAGCTTCTGGGCTTCGAGTTCACGCGAAGACATGAGGCACTCCTGGGTGTTTGTTGGAAAGGGAAGACCGATGAGAGATCTGGGCGCCGAGGGCCGCAAGCTGCCGCTGCTCGAACGGCAAGACCGATAACTTAGCTCGAAATTGCGCGCCGCAACAGGATTTTGTCACTTTTTTGCCTGTCGCGAAACTGCATTCCCTTCAATGGCTTGGACGATCGATTTCACGATGCGATACGAAGCGTTCCAGCATGAAAAACCATGTTGCCGCAGTGCACTTTTTTCATTTCGCATCGTGGGGAATGAATTCCAACATTCAGGAAGGGTTCCGCGAAGAACGAAACCACCGGTCGAGGTGACGCTCCGGCAGGAAGATCGGTCCGGGGTTGCTTCTGGAATCTCCTCAGTCGTCCTGCCCGTTCTCCAGGCCGATGGAGCGGTCCGCCGCCCGCGCCGCGTCGCCAAGCACCGCGCGAGCCCCCTCCTCCGGCAGCGCCTGCACTTCGCGCAGCCGGCGCTCGATCGCGCGTGAGCGCGTCTCGTAGCCGCCCAGGGTGCGCGAGGCCCGGTCGACCTGCTCGCGCGCCTTGGCAAAGAGGTCTCCGAGCCGACCGAACTCGGTCTTGACCGCGCCCAGCAGCTGCCAGACCTCGCTGGAGCGCTGCTCGACGGCGAGCGTGCGGAAGCCCATCTGCAGGCTGGAGAGGATCGCGGCGAGCGTGGTGGGCCCGGCGACCACGACGCGATGCACGCGCTGCAGTTCGTCGACGAGTCCGGGGCGGCGCACCGCCTCGGCGTACAGTCCCTCGACCGGCAGGAACATCAGCGCGAAGTCGGTGGTGTGCGGCGGTGACAGGTACTTCTCGCGGATCGTGCGCGCCTCCAGGCGCAGGCGCTGCTCGAGCTGGCGCAGCGCGGCCTCGGCGGCCGGGGCGTCGGCCTGCTCGTGCGCCTGCATCAGCCGCTCGTAGTCCTCGCGCGGGAACTTGGCGTCGATCGGCAGCCACACCGGCATGTCCGGGGCGCTGCCCGGCAGCCGGATCGCAAACTCGACGCGCTCGCCCGCCCCGGGCACCGTGGCGACGTTGGCTGCGTACTGCTCAGGCACCAGCATCTGCTCGAGCAGCGCGGCAAGCTGCACCTCGCCCCAGACGCCCCGGGTCTTGACGTTGCTCAGCACGCGCTTGAGGTCGCCCACGTCCGCGGCGAGCGCGTGCATCTCGCCCAGCCCCTTGTGCACCTGCTCGAGGCGCTCGGACACGAGCCGGAAGGACTCGCCCAGCCGCTGCTCGAGCGTGGTCTGCAGCTTCTCGTCGACGGTGCGGCGCATCTCCTCGAGCTTGCCGGCGTTGTCGGCCTGCAGCTCGCGCAGGCGCGCCTCGAGTGTCGCGCGCACCTCGCCCAGGCGCTTCTCGTTGGCGCCGGTGAGGCGCTCGAGCTGCGCCGCGAAGCGGTCGATCTGGGCATTCTGGATGCCCGCGATCGACCCCATCTGCTGGTTCAGTGCGGCGCCGAAACGGTTGAGCGCCGCGGCAAGCTCGTGCCGATCCTGGCGCGACTGCCCGGCGAACTCCTCGCGCAGCGCGCGCGCGCTGCGCTCGATCGCGCCCGACTGGCGTGCGGCGAATTCCTCGAGCAGTGCCTCCGGGTCCGGCGGGCGGCGCAGCAGCACCACCGCCAGCAACACGATCAGCAGCAGCACGGCGAGCACCGCGAGGGCCAGCAGCGCCGTCAGCCAGGGATCCTGGGGCAGCATCGCTCAGCCCTCGTGCGCAAGGCCCTGCACGCGCATTCCCTGCGGCATCGGCACGGCCGAGGGAATCGGGCTCACGCCGACCTGAGCGTGGCCAGCGGGGGCGCACGCAGCACGCCACGCAGGCCCATCCAGCCGGCGAGCATCGCCAGCAGCGCGCCGGCAGCACTGCCCCAGACCAGGCTGGACCAGCGGATCGCGAACTCGAACTGGAAGACCTGCTGCGCGAGCACCCAGCCGATCGCCAGCGCCCCGGCCGCGGCGAGCAGGCCGGCCAGCCCTCCGGACAGGCCGAGCTCCCAGAACTGCGCGCGCGACAGTTGCGCGCGCGAGGCGCCCAGCGCGCGCATCAGCCCGGCCTCGCGCACGCGCTCGTCGCGCGAGGCCGCCAGCGCCGTGTGCAGCACCACCACCCCGGCCGCCAGCGTGAGCAGGAACAGGAACTGCACGGCGACCACCACCTGCCCGAGCATCGTCTGCACCTGGCGCAGCAGCGCCCCGGTGTCGAAGACCGTGAGGTTCGGGTGCTCGCGCACCAGCGCCGCCTCCACTGCGGGGCCGTCCTCGGGCTGGTGGAAGGCGGTGATCAGGGTCTGGGGTGCGCCGCCCAGCGCCCGCGGCGAGAGGATCATGAAGAAATTGACGTGCATGGAGTCCCAGTCGACCTTGCGCACGCCGCTCACCCGCACCCGCACGGGCTCGCCGGCGACGTCGAAGCCGAGCTCGTCGCCCACCCGCAGCCCCAGGGTGGCCAGGATTCCCGACTCGACCGAGACTTCCATCGCTTCCGGGTCGAGCCAGCGCCCCTGGACGATGCGGTTGTGGCCGGGCGCCTGTGCCGAGTAGGACAGGTTGAACTCCCGGTCGAGCAGCCGCTGCGCGCGGTCGCCGTCGAAATCCTCGGGGCGCACGGCGCGGCCGTTGATCTCGACGAGCCGGCCGCGCACCATCGGCAGCAGCTCGACCTCGCGCACCCCGGCCTGCGCCAGTTCGTGAACCACCGCATCGCGCTGATCCGGCTGGATGTTGACCACGAAGCGATTGGGCGCGTCCGGCGGGCTTGCCCGCTGCCAGCTGTCGATCAGGTCGGTGCGGGTGACGGTGAGCAGCATCAGCGCCATCAGCCCGACCGCCAGCGCGACCGTCTGCACCACCGACGCGCCCTGCCGGCGCGACCACGAGGCCAGCGCCAGGCGCAGCGCCGGGCGCCTGCCGACGAGCCCGGCGCGCCGCAGCGGCGCGACCAGCCGCATCGCCAGCCAGGCGATCAGCGCGAAAGCCAGGGCACCGACAGCGAAACCGCCCATCGACACCACGGCGAGCCTGCGATCGCCCGCGAACCACAGCAGCAGCCCCGCGAAGGCGCTGCCTGCCAGCAGCAGCGCGATCCAGGGCGAGGCGCCCGCGCTGCCCAGGTCGCGCCGCAGCACGCGCAGCGGGGAAACGCCCGCCAGCCGCAGGAAGGGCCAGGCGCCGAAACCCAGCAGCAGCACCAGGCCGGCGGCGAGCGACTGCACCGCGGGCCAGGGCCCTGGCAGCGGCAGCGGCAGGCCCAGCAGCGGCGCCACCGCCTTCACCAGCCCGAAGTGCACCAGCCAGCCGGCCAGGGCGCCAGTGGCGCCGCCGATGAGGCCGATCCACAGCAGCTCGAGACCCAGCAGCGTGAGCAGCCGCGACTGCCGGATGCCGATCGCGCGCATCACTGCGCAGCCGTCGAGGTGACGCTCGGCGAAGCGGCGCGCCGCCAGGCCGATGGCCACTGCCGCGATCAGCGCCGACATCAGCCCCACCAGCGCGAGGAAACGTTCGGCGCGATCGAGCGTGCTGCGCAGTTCCGGTCGACCATTCTCCAGGCTCTCGATGCGCGCGCTGCGCCCGAGCTGCGGCTGCAGCCAGGTCTCGAAGCCGGAAAGCGCCGCGGGCTCGCCCGCGAGCAGCAGCCTCCAGGTGACCCGGCTCGCGGGCTGCACCAGTCCGGTGGCGGCGAGCTGGTCGAGCCGGATCAACGCGCGCGGCGCGAAGTTGACGAAGTTGGCGCCGCGGTCGGGCTCGAGCGTGATGATTCGTGCGGCCTCGAAGTGGAGCTCGCCCAGCTCGAGGCGCGCGCCGGGGGATTCCCCGAGCGACTGGAGCAGCTGGGCGTCGGCCCACAGCGTGCCGGTTGCGGGAATGCCGCGCGCGGGCGCATCCGCCACGCCAGGCCCGCTGGCCACCCGCAGCTCGCCCCGCAGCGGGTAGCCATCGGAAACCGCCTTGACTGCGGCGAGCTGCGGCTGCCCGCTTCCGCCGATCACCATGCTCGGGAAGTTGACGGTCTGCGCGATCGCCAGCCCGCGACGCGCGGCCTCGTCGAGCCAGGATCGGGGCAGCTCCCGGTCGGAGGCGACCACGAGGTCCGCCCCGAGCAGCTGGCGCGCCTCGAGCGAGAGCGCCTGGCGCATGCGATCCACGAAGAAGCCCACGCTCGAAATCGACGCGACTGCCACCACCAGGGCCGCCAGCAGCAGGCGCAGTTCGCCGGCGCGCCAGTCACGACGGGTGAGCTGCCAGGAAAGACGCAAGGGGTTCACAGCCGGTTTCCTAGAGCAGGGGCAGGCGGATTATCCGTGAAACGCCGGCGCAGCCGCGAGCAGCTCGCGCGTGTAGGCGTGCTGCGGCGTCGCGAACACCGAGGTGGTCTCGCCGGACTCGACCACCTCGCCGTCCTTCATCACGAGCACCCGATGCGCCATCGCCTGCACCACCTGCAGGTCGTGCGTGATGAACAGGTAGCTCATGCCGTGGCGGCGCTGCAGCCCGGCGAGCAGTTCGAGCACCTGCTGCTGCACCGAGACGTCCAGCGACGAGGTCGGCTCGTCGAGCAGCAGCAGCTCCGGCTGCAGCACTGCGGCGCGCGCGATCGCGATGCGCTGGCGCTGCCCGCCGGAGAACTCGTGCGGATAGCGCTGCAGCATCGCCGCCGACAGCCCCACCTCCTCGAGCATCGCCACCACGGTCGCGCGGCGCTGCGCGGCGTCCAGCTGCGGCCGGTGCAGCGCCAGCCCTTCGGCGACGATCTCCTCGATCGTCAGTCGCGGCGACAGCGCGTTGTAGGGATCCTGGAAGACCACCTGCATCCGGCGCCGCAGCGGCCGCAGCCGGCGGCGCTCCATCGCGTCGATGCGCTGCCCGTCGAGCTCGATCTCGCCGCGGGTGCGCGCCTGCGCGAGTCGCAGCAGCGCCATGCCGAGCGTGGTCTTGCCGGAGCCGGACTCGCCCACGATCCCCAGGGTCTCGCCGCGCGCGAGCTGCAGGTCGACCCCACGCACCGCCTCGAAGACCTGGCGCGAGAACCAGCCGCGACGGGACTCGAAGCTGCAGCCCAGGCTGCGCGCACGCAGCAGGACCGGAGCGTCGCCTGCCACCGGATCGATCGAGCGGCGCGGCCGGCTGTCGATCAGCCGCTTCGTGTAGGGGTGCTCGGGCTGCTCGAAGACGCGTGCTGCGGGCCCGCTCTCGAGCAGCCGGCCGGACTGCATCACTGCGACCCGGTCGGCGAAGGAGCGCACCAGCGGCAGGTCGTGCGTGATCAGCAGCACCGCCATTGCGAGCTCGCGCTGCAACTGCGCGAGCAGTTCGACGATCTGGCGCTGGATGGTCACGTCCAGCGCGGTGGTGGGTTCGTCGGCCACCAGCAGGCGCGGGTTGCAGGCCAGCGCCATCGCGATCACCGCGCGCTGGCGCTGGCCGCCGGAGAGCTGGTGCGGCAGGCTCGCGAAGCGGCGCCTGGCCTCGGGGATGCGCACCCGCTCGAGCAGTTCCAGCGCGCGTGCGGCGGCCGCGCGCCGATCGATGCCCTCGTGATGCTCGATCGCCTCGCAGATCTGCACCCCGATCGGGTACAGCGGGTTGAGCGCGGTCATGGGTTCCTGGAAGACCTTCGCGATCTCCCGCCCGCGCACGCCGCGCATCTCGCGCTCGCTCAGCCCGAGCAGGTCGCGGCCTTCGAAGACGATGCGTCCCCGGTAGCTGGCGTCCTGGTTCAGGCGCAGCAGCGAGTAGGCGGTGACCGTCTTGCCCGAGCCCGACTCGCCGACCAGCGCGAAGCGCTCGCCGGCAGCGATCGAGAAGCTCACCTCGTCGACCACGCGGGTGCGCCCGCTCGCGGTGGCGAACTCGACCGACAGGTTCTCGACGCGCAGCAGGGGCTCGTCGCTCGTCATCGCACTCATCCCTTGCGCGTGTCCAGCGCGTCGCGCAGCGCTTCGCCGATGAAGATCAGCAGCAGCAGCGTGCCCACCAGCACTGCGAAGGTCGGCAGCGAGATCCACCAGGCGTCCAGGTTGGCCTTGCCCTGCGACAGCAGCTCGCCCAGGCTGGGCGTCGACGGCGGCACGCCCAGCCCGAGGAAGTCGAGGCTGGTGAGCGCCACGATCGCCGCGCTCATCCGGAAGGGCAGGAAGGCGATCACCGGAGTCAGCGCATTGGGCAGCACGTGACGCGCGATGATGGTGCGGTCAGGCAGCCCCAGCGCGCGCGCGGCAGTCACGTATTCGAGGCTGCGGTTGCGCAGGAACTCGGCGCGGACGTAGTCCGACAGCCCCATCCAGCCGAAGGCGGCGAGGATCGCCAGCAGGATCCAGATGCTGGGCTCGAAGATCGCCGCCAGGATCAGCAGCAGGTAGAGCTCGGGAATCGCCCCCCAGACCTCGATCAGGCGCTGCAGCGTCAGGTCGAGCCGCCCGCCGAAATAGCCCTGCACCGCACCGGCGGCCACGCCCAGCAGCACCCCCAGCGCGGTCAGCGCGAGCGCGAACAGCACCGACAGCCGGAAGCCGTAGAGCAGCCGCGCAAGCACGTCGCGCCCCCGATCGTCGGTGCCCAACAGGTTCGCCGGCGACGGCGGCGCGGGGTCGGGGCTCGGTGCGAAGTAGTTGATCGTGTCGAAGCTGTAGGGATTCGGCGGATACAGCGCCCAGTTGCCCGCGCTGGTGAGGCGTTCGCGGATGAAGGGATCGAGATAGTCGGTGGCGGTGCGGAAGTCGCCGCCGAAGCTGGTCTCCGGGTAGGTCTCCAGCATCGGCCAGTACCACTGCCCCTCGTAGCGCACCGCGATCGGCCGGTCGTTCGACAGCAGCTCTGCGCACAGGCTGGCGCCGAACAGCGCGAGGAAGATCCACAGGCTCAGCAGGCCGCGACGATTGGCGCGAAAGCGCAGCCAGGCGCGCCGCGTCGGCGACAGCGAAGCCGGCGCACTCATTGCGCGTCGAACCTCACCCGTGGGTCGACCCAGGTGTAGCAGATGTCGGTGAGCAGCCGGGTCAGCAGGCCGATCAGCGAGAACACGTAGAGCGAGCCGAGCACCACCGGGTAGTCGCGGCGGATCACCGCCTCGTAGGAAAGCAGGCCGAGCCCATCGAGCGAGAACAGGGTCTCGATCAGCAGCGCCCCGGTGAAGAAAGCGCCGACGAAGGCCGCCGGAAAGGCGGTGACCAGCGGAATCAGCGCATTGCGGAACACGTGCCGGTGGAAGATCCGCCGCTCAGGCAACCCCTTGGCCCGCGCCACCAGCACGTACTGCTTGCGGATCTCCTCGAGGAAGACGTTCTTGGTGAGCATCGTGGTGACCGCGAAGCTGCCGACGATCAGGCAGGTCAGCGGCATCGCCAGGTGCCAGAAGTAGTCGAGCACCTTGCCCGCAAGCGAAAGCTCGCTGAAGCCGTCCGAGGTGAGCCCGCGCAGCGGGAACAGCTGCAGGAAGGAGCCGCCGCCGAACAGCACCAGCAGCGCCACGCCCAGCACGAAGCCCGGGATCGCGTAGCCGACCAGGATCAGCGTGCTGGTGACCAGGTCGAAGCGCGAACCGTTGCGCACCGCCTTGGCGATGCCCAGCGGGATCGACACCGCATAGGTGATCAGGAAGCTCCACAGCCCCAGGCTCATCGACACCGGCATCTTTTCGACGATCAGATCCCACACCCCCTTGTGGTGGAAGTAGCTGGTGCCCAGGTCGAAGCGCAGGTAGCGCCAGAGCATGTCCAGGAAGCGCTCGTGGGCGGGGCGATCGAAGCCGTAGAGCGCGCGGATCTCCGCGAGCCTCTCCGGGTCGACGCCCTGCGAGCCCCGGTAGACCTTGCCCGTGGCGGCGACCTCGCCCCCGTGCGCGCGGCCGCGCAGCTCCTGCACGAGCTGCTCGACCGGTCCGCCAGGGACGAACTGGATCACGACGAAGCTCACCAGCAGGATGCCCACCAGCGTGGGCACCATCAGCAGCAGGCGCTTCAGGACGTAGGCGGCCAAGGCAGCTCCCGGATCAGCGGTCGGAGGCGCGCCCCTCGGGGCGGATCCACCAGGTCTTGAGCAGCCAGCTCTCGGCTGCGTAGTACAGCGGGAGCTGCTGCGGGTACGCGAGGAAGCTGCGGTAGGCGACGCGGTGCGTCGGCGCGTGGAAGTGCGGCACCATGTACCAGCCGTTGCGCAGCACCCGGTCGAGCGCGCGGGCAGTGGCCACCAGCTCTGCCCGGCTGTGGCTGGCGAGCAGGCGGGTGACGATCGCGTCCACCGCAGGGTCGCGCACCCCCATGACGTTGTCCGAGCCGCGCTCGTCGGCGGCCGCGCTGGTGAAGCGCTCGACCAGCTCGTTGCCCGGCGTCTGGCTTGCGGGCAGCAGGGCGACCATGACGTCGAAGTCGAACTCGTCGGCCCGCTTCTGGTAGAGCGCCGGGTCGGTGGTGCGCAGCCGGGCAGCGATGCCCAGTTTCTCCAGGTTGCGCACCCAAGGCACTGCGATGCGCTCCAGCGCGCGCGAGTAGGAGAGGATCTCGAACTCGAAGGGCTCGCCCGCGGCATTGCGAAGCCTGCCGTCGTCGGCCACCTTCCAGCCCGCCTGCGCGAGCAGGCCGAGCGCCGCGCGCAGGTTGCCACGCAGGCTCGACGGCGGCGTGGTCACCGGCGGAACCGGCGCTGGCCCGAAGACCCCGGGCGCGAGCTTCGCGCGCAGCGGCTCGAGCACCGCGAGCTCGCCGGGCCCGGGCAATCCGTCGGCCTGCATCTCGCTGTTCGTGAAATAGCTCGGGCTGCGTACGTACTGGCCGTAGAAGATCTGCCGGTTCATCCACTCGAAGTCCATCGCCAGTGCGAGCGCGTGACGCACGCGCACATCGGCGAACAGCGCACGCCGGGTGTTCATCGCGAAGCCCTGCATCCCCGCCGCGTTCGAGTGCGGGAACTCGCGCTTGACGAGTTCGCCCGACGCATACTTGCGCCCGACGTGCCCGCGCGCCCAGTTGCGCGCCGAGTTCTCGGCGATCCAGTCGAACTCACCGGCCTTGAAGCCTTCGAGCCGCGCGGTCTCGTCCTTGAAGTACTTCCAGGTGACGCGATCGAAGTTGAAGCTGCCGCGACGCACGGCAAGCGCATCGCCCCAGTAGCCCGGGTTGCGCCGGTAGGTGATCGAGCGCCCCCAGTCGACCTTGTCGACCAGGTAGGGGCCGCTGGCCACCGGCCGCTCCTGCACCAGCTGGTCGAAGGGCTTGCCCGCCCCCCAGTGTCGCGAGAACACCGGCAACTGCAGCCCGAGGATCATGTGCAGTTCGTGGTTGCGGCGGGCGAACTCGAAGCGCACGCGGCGCTCATCGAGCACCACCACGCGCGCAACGTCGGCGAAGTACTGCCGGAAGCGCGGATGCGCCTGCTTCGACATCAGCGTCTCGAAGGAGTGACGCACGTCCTCGGCGAGCACCGGCGAGCCGTCGGCGAAGCGCGCCCGCGGGTGCAGCCGGAAGGTGATCGACAGCCCGTCGGCAGCGAAGTCCATGTCCTCGGCGAGCAGCCCGTACATCGAGAAGGGCTCGTCCTCGCTGGCCTCGGCAAGGGTCTCGAACACCAGGGTCCCGAGCCCGGCGGCGGCGATCCCCTTGAGGGTGAACGGGTTGAGCTTGTCGAAGCTGCCGAAACCGTTGAGGTTCAGCGACCCGCCGCGCGGCGCATCCGGATTCACGTAGTCGAAGTGCGTGAAGCCCGGCGGATACTTGGGAACGTCGCCCCAGGCCAGGGCGTGCGCGGCCTGCGCTGGCGGGCCGCCGAGCGCGAGCACTGCCAGCATCGCCAGCACGGTGGCCGCCAACAGGAAGGCGCGTTCGAGGCCGCAACGGGACATGGCGGGCGATTCTATCGGAGCAGGCCGCCAGGGCTCCGATCCGGGCGACCGTGCGAGAATACGCCCCGACTCGACATCGGACACATCAAGGAGCACATCGATGGGCTTTCTCGCCGGCAAGAAGATCCTGATCACCGGCCTGCTGTCGAACCGATCGATCGCCTACGGCATCGCCAGGAGCTGCCACCAGCAGGGCGC
The DNA here is from genome assembly GCA_963204785.1 of Pseudomonadota bacterium. Taxonomy (GTDB): domain Bacteria; phylum Pseudomonadota; class Gammaproteobacteria; order Burkholderiales; family Burkholderiaceae_E; genus Quisquiliibacterium. The sequence continues at coordinate 43,026 of CAUJHG010000034.1, forward strand.
CGAGCTCGCGTTCACCTACCAGAACGAACGCTTCCGCGACCGCGTCGCCGAGATGGCCGCCGAATTCGGCTCCACGCTGGTGTTCCCCTGCGACGTGGCCGAGGACGCCCAGATCGAGGGCCTGTTCGCGGGGCTGGGCGAGCACTGGGACGGGCTCGACGGACTGGTGCACGCGATCGCCTTCGCCCCGCGCGAGGCGATCTCCGGGAATTTCCTCGACGGCCTGAGCCGCGAAGCCTTCCGCACCGCGCAGGACGTGTCCGCGTACAGCTTTCCGGCGCTGGCCAAGGCGGCGCTGCCGATGATGGAAGGCCGGCGCGCCGCGCTGCTGACCCTGACCTATCTCGGTGCAGTGCGCATGGTGCCCTGCTACAACACGATGGGGCTGGCCAAGGCCAGCCTGGAGGCCAGCGTGCGCTACCTGGCCGAAGCGCTCGGTGCGCGCGGCATCCGGGTCAACGGGATCTCGGCCGGCCCGATCCGCACGCTGGCGGCCGCCGGAATCAAGGGCTTCCCGAACATCCTGCCGATCGTCCAGACCAATTCGCCGCTGCGCCGCAACGTGACCATCGAGGACGTGGGCAACGTCGCCGCCTTCCTGCTGTCGGACCTGGCGGCCGGGGTCACCGCGGAGATCACCTACGTCGACGGCGGCTTCAGCCGCGTGATGGGCGGTGCTCCGGAAGGGGTCACCTACTGAAGCTGTCCGGGGCGCCGGCGCTGCAAGGCGCTGCGCCCCGTCGCGCCCTCCGCGGGTGGACGGCCCTGCGACCGCCCTGCCCTGCGGCCGAACGGATTCAGGCTCAGGCAGGCTCCGGAACCAGTTCCGGCTCGACGGCAGCGACACTGGGCAGCAGCGCCGCCGGCATCCGCCCGCTCAGCAGGTACTCGACCAGCTCGCGCACCGGGCGGATCGCGCTGCCGAAGGGAATGGTGGAAGCGCCGCGGAAGAACAGGCCGCGCGAGACCTCGCCCTTGAGCGCCGCAGAGAGCTGGCTGTCGATGCAGAACTGCCCGAACTTCGCGATGCCGTCGCGCAGCCCGCAGACGGTCAGGCAGTGCAGCGCGACCGCGCACTTGTTCTGGTGCGCCGACGCCTTGCTCTTGAGGAATTCCTCGCGCTTCAGGTAGCGCTCGAGCCAGGGAGTGCGCACCGCGCGCGCCGGCAGCCCGGCCACGCTGATGAACTCGACCACGTCCTCGGGTTTGGCCCCGGCAAGCACCTGCTTGAAGTTCGGGTGGGCATCGCCCTCTTCGGTGACCGCGAACGCGGTGCCCAGCTGCACGCCCGAGTAGCCCGCGGCGAGCAACTGGCGCACGCGCTCGTGGCTGTTGATTCCGCCCGCGGCCACCAGCGGGATCTTCTCGGACTCGATCCCGAGCTCGCGCATCTGCGCCGCGACGCCCTGCGCAACCGGTTCGAAGTCGAAGCGGCTGTCGCCCAGCTCCTCGAGCCGGGTGGCGCCCAGGTGGCCGCCGGCGTAGCGCGGGTGCTCGATCACGATCGCGTCGGGCAGGCGCTTCTTGCGCATCCACTTGCGCAGCACCACCGCAACGCCGCGGGCGTCGGACAGGATCGGGATCAGCGCCACCTTTGGAAAGTTGGCGGTCATCTCGGGAAGATCGAGCGGCAGCCCCGCGCCCATGACGATGGCATCGGCGCCTGATTCGCAGGCCTGGCGCACGAGATTCGGGTTCTCGTCCACGGCCTTCATCACGTTGACCGCGATCGCCCCCCGGCCCTCGGACTGCTCCTTGGCCATGCGGACCTCGCGATCGAGCGCCTCGAGGTTGATCTGGTCGAGGATCTCACGCTCGCGCACGCGGTGGCTGCGCTCCATGAGGTCCGGGTGATGGTGGCGAAGATCGACCGATGCGACCGTGCCCATGGCGCCGGTGCGGGCGACCGCGGAGGCGAGCCGGTGGGCGGACACGCCCACGCCCATGCCGCCCTGCACCACGGGCAACAGGGAACGCTCGCGCAGCTTCAGCATGCGCAGGCCGCGGGCTGCGAGCTGGTCGAACAGGGAGTCGTTCATGGCGTATGGTCCATCCCGATCAAATCTGTGGATTGTCAACCCCCATGGCCGGAACGGTCATTGACGCCGGTCAGGGGGCCCCCGGATTATCCCTCGTTTCGAGGTCCGAAGAGCGCAATAACCACGTCGCCATGCGCAAATGGGCAGCGCCGGCCGCACGGGCCGCGGTGTGCGCGCTGACGCATAATCTGCCCGCCCTGCAAACCCAGGCCGGCGCGCGCCCCGCCCGCCGGCGCGAGCGAGTCGACGAAGCGATGAACGCACCCGAATCTCCGGCAGCCCTGCGGCTGACCTCCTTTTCCCACGGTGGCGGCTGCGGCTGCAAGATCGCGCCGGGGGTGCTCTCCGAGATCCTGAAGAGCAGCTCCCGCTTTCCGGTGCCGCCGCAACTGCTGGTGGGGATCGAGACCTCGGACGACGCAGCGGTCTACCAGCTCGATGACGAGCAGGCGATCGTCGCGACCACCGACTTCTTCATGCCGATCGTCGACGATCCCTACGACTTCGGCCGCATCGCCGCGACCAACGCGATCTCCGACGTCTACGCGATGGGCGGCACACCGATCATGGCCCTGGCCCTGGTGGCGATGCCGATCGACCGGCTGCCGGTGCAGACGATCCGGCGCATCATCGAGGGCGGCGAGGCGGTGTGCGCGGCGGCTGGAATCCCGGTCGCCGGCGGACACACGATCGACTCGGTCGAGCCGATCTACGGGCTCGTGGCGCTCGGAGTCGTCAACCCGAAGCACCTGAAGCGCAACTCGGGCGCACGGCCTGGCGACAGGCTGATCCTGGGCAAGCCCCTGGGAGTGGGCGTGCTGTCGGCCGCGCTGAAGAAGGACCGGCTGCCGGCCGCAGGCTACGCGGCGATGATCGACAACACCACCAGGCTCAACGTGTCGGGTCGCTCGCTGGCCAGGCTCGAGGGCGTACACGCGCTCACCGACGTCACCGGCTTCGGCCTGCTGGGGCACGTGCTCGAGATCTGCCGCGGCTCGCGGCTGCAGGCGCAGATCGACATCGGGCGGGTGCCGCTGCTCGACGGCGTCGCCGAGCTGGCGGCCGCGGGCTGCATCACCGGAGCGTCCGGGCGCAACTGGCAGGGCTACGGCGAGCAGGTACGGTTGGGAGCCTCGATCGATGAGGTGGGCAAGGCGCTGCTGACCGACCCGCAGACCAGCGGCGGGCTGCTGGCCGCGTGCGCGCCGGAGGCGGTCGACGAAGTGCTGCAGATCTTCAGGCGCGACGGCTTCGAGTCGGCAGCGGTGATCGGCGAGCTGACGATGGGCGAGCCGCTGGTGCGGGTCGACTGACGCCGTGCGCCGGCGCGGCCTCGGCTCCGGATGGCGGTTGCTCAGGGCGCAGGCCTGACCACGAGCGTCGTGTAGGCGTCCTTCTCGATCTTCGCGCGGTCGGTCACCATCGGCAGGTACTGCACCCGTGCCCAGTGCTCGGCCATGTCCCGATAGTGCGGCGAAAGCACGTGACCGCTCTGTCCGGTGGAGTGGATGAAGCGCGAGTTGTCGGGATCGGCCAGGTCGTAGATGGCGCGCAGGCTGGCCGCCCAGCGATTGGCGAAGGGCTCGGCCGGATCCCAGGGATTGTTGCGCCCGACGTTGACCGTGTGCGCATCGCCCGGTGAGGGCACGCGGATCTCGAAGAGCTTCGCCAGCAGCGCCTGCCGGCTGAACGGCCGGTGCTCGGACACCGCCACGTGCGCCGCTCCCCAGCGCCAGGCGGAGAGCTCGTCGCCGTAGCGGGCGCGCAGGTCCTGCACCGATTCCTCGAGCGCCCGGTCCACCATCTGCGCGCAGCTCTCCACCTCGGGCGTGCGCCGATCGTCGCACCACTTCGCCAGCGCCGGCTGCGTGAGCGCCCCGAGCAGCGCGCGATTGCGCACCCGCTGGCGCTCCACCAGGGGGAACAGTTCCTCGCCGACCTCGTCCTCGAAGACCAGCCGACGCAGGCGATCGGTCCAGGCAACGGCGATCAGCGGTTCGGGCGCGTCGGCGACCATCTGCCCATCCCAGTCGCGGATGCGCTCGAACGCGGCGCGCGCAGCGCCGCTCGACGGCGTCGCACGGCGCAGGACCGGCAGCAGTTCGGCCATCGCGCCCGAGACGACATCGGACTGCATGGCCTCGAACGAGGCCACGTCGTGGCGCTGGGTGCGCCCGAGCATCTCCACGATGCGGTCGTGCCGGTAGGGCAGCGTCCACTCGGAGGTGATGAAGTGCGGATAGCCGGGCGGCCGGATGTCGTTGTTCGCAGTGACCACCGCGCCGCTGGCCGGCTTCCAGAACCGCGGCAGCTCCTCGAAGGGGATGAAGCCGTCCCAGTCGTAGCGCGCATCCCAGCCTGGCGCCGGCGCCAGGCCGTGCAGGTCGTTGTCGGGCCTGCGGATCGGCACGCGACCGGGAGCGAGCATGCCGACGTTGCCGTCGACGTCGGCGTAGACCATGTTCTGCTGCGGCGCGCCGAAGTCGCGCAGCGCACTGGTGAACTGCTCCCAGTTGCCGGCGCGGTTCAGCGCGAAGCTGGCGCGAACGGTGCGGTCGTCCGGTGTCAGCGCGGCCCAGCGGAAGGCGATCACGTAGCGGTCGGCGAGCCTGCGCTGCTGCAGCGCGCGCCCCGTCTGTGCGTGCACATCGGAGATCACCGGGCCGTGACGGCTCTCGCGCACCTCCAGTTGCACGTCGGCGCCGCCCTTGACGCGGATCAGCTCGGTGCGGCGCTCGAAGCGCGCCCAGCCATCCGGAGTCTGGTAGCGCTGCGGATCGGAGGGGTCGACGCGCTCCAGGTAGAGATCCTGCGTGTCCGGTGCGGTGTTGGTGAAGCCCCAGGCGATCCGCTCGTTGCGGCCCAGGACCACGCTGGGGACGCCCGGAAGGGTCGCCCCGATCACCTGCAGGCCGGGAGCGGACAGGTGCGCGAAGTACCACAGCGCGGGCGAATTCAGCCCCAGGTGCGGGTCGTTGGCGAGCAGCGGCTTGCCCGAGGCCGTGTGCCGGCCGTCGACCACCCAGTTGTTCGAGCCGATGCCATCGACGTTGCCGGGCGGGATCGACCGCATCAGCGCGGCGACCTCGCTGCGATCCAGCCCCTGGTACAGGCGCGCGAGGTCCGGCAGCGCAGCGGGCGCGTCGACCTCGAAGAGCTCGGTCATCTGGCGTGCATCCAGGCGCTGCGACAGCGCGAAGCGCAGCAGCTCGTTGGCGTGATTGGCCGAGAGATCCCAGGCCATCATCGTGGTCCAGCCGACGCTGTCGGCGGGGCTCCAGTCGCCCGGACGCACGCCCAGCACGAGGAACTCTGGCGGCAGCTTCCAGGGATCGCGGCGCACCAGCCCGATCCCTGCGTTGACCCCGTCGGCATAGGCCTGTAGCGAAGCACGGGTGTCCGCGTCGAGGCTCTCGAACACCTGCTGTGCGTTGCGACGCACTCCGAGCGTGCGCAGGAAACGGTCCGTGTCCAGTGCGCCCGGGCCCAGCACCTCGGCGAGCGTGCCGGAGACGATCCGCCGGTTCATCTCGAGCTGCCACAGCCGGTCCTGCGCGTGCAGCAGGCCCAGCGCGAAGTAGGCGTCGTTCTCGCGCTTTGCGAAGACGTGCGGGATGCCGTGGCGATCGCGCACCACGGTGAAGCCCGCGCCTGCGCCTTCGAGCGTCATCTCGCCGTCGGCCTGGGGCATGCCATGGTAGCGGTAGGCGACGAGCAGGCCTGCTGCCGCAGCCACCAGCAGCAGGAGTGTCCAGGCGATCCACCGAACGATGCGCATGCGTGAGGCTCCTGGCGTGGCCGGTCTTCGAGTGACCGGTATCATAGACCCACCCCATGACCGATCCGAACAGCGCCCTGGCCAGCCCCCCGCCGGACGCGGAGACGCCGCTGCTGCGCGTCGAGGACCTCGGCAGGCGATTCGGCACGCGCTGGGTGCTGCGCGGGGTGTCGATGAGCGTTTCCGAGGGGAGCATCGTGGCGCTGCTGGGCGAGTCCGGCGCAGGCAAGTCCACCCTGCTGAACCTGATCGCGGGGCTGGAACGCCCGGACGAGGGCCGGGTCGTCCTCGACGGTGTCACGGTCGATGCGCGCGACGCCGACGCAGCGGCACACCTGCGCCGCCACGCACTGGGCTTCGTCTTCCAGGCCTTCCACCTGATCCCCCACCTGGACGCACTGCGCAACGTGGTGGTGCCGATGCTGCTCGCCGGCGCCAGCGAAGGCGAGGCGCTCGAGCGTGGTCGCGTCCTGCTCGGGCGCGTCGGGCTGGCCGGACGCGAGACCAGCCTGCCGCGCGAACTCTCCGGCGGCGAGCAGCAGCGCGTGGCGCTGGCGCGCGCGCTGGTGCACCGGCCGCGGCTGCTGCTGGCCGACGAGCCCACCGGCAACCTCGACCCGGTCACCGCCGCCAGTGCGCTCGCGCTGCTGGCCGGACAGGTGCGCGAGCAGCGCGCCGCACTGCTGATGGTGACCCACTCGGAACAGGCAGCGGCGATCGCCGACGTCCGCTACCGGCTCGGGCCGGACGGGCTTCGCCCGGCCTGAAGACCCATGGAGGTCTCCAGCATGCAGGCGCGGCGGGGTCGTGCGCAGTCGGCCTGGAGCGCGACGCTGATGCGCTGGCTGTGGGCCGGCCAGTTGCGCGGCTCGCCGGGGCGCACGCTGGCCGCGCTTGCCGCCGTGGCGATCGGCGTCGCGCTCGGCCTGTCGATCCACCTGGTGAACCGCTCGGCGCTCGACGCCTTCGGCGCCGCGATCGCGGTGGTCAACGGCGAGGCGCAGGCGCAGGTGAAGGCCGCGAGCGCCCAGGGTTTCGACGAGGCTGCCTGGCCCCTGCTCGCAGCCCATCCGCTGGTCAGCGCCGCAAGTCCGGTGATCGAACTCACGCTTCCTGCATCGTCGCCTGGAGGGCGGCCACAGCCGCTGACCGTGATCGCGATCGATCCGATGCGTGCGGCGCAGGTGACCCCGTCGCTGCTGCCCTCGGTCGATGAGAGCGCCACCGCACGCGACGGACCGGCCGCACTGTTCGCCGACGATGCGGTGTTCCTGTCGGCGGCCGCGATGCAGGCCCTTCAAGTGCGCGTGGGCCAGACGCTGGTGCTGCGCGCCGGGCTCGAGGGCACGAGCCTGCGCGTGGCCGGGACCGTGCCCGGGGCCCTGCCGGGACAGGCGATCGCGGTGATGGACATCGGCACCGCGCAGTGGCGGCTGGGCTGGATCGGCCGGCTCTCCCGGATCGACCTGCGCCTGGCCCCCGCAGCTTCGCCCGAGGCCCTGCGCGCAGCCACGCGCGGGCAGTTGCCGGCGGACCTGAGCTGGAGCGGGCCCGACGCCGCCCGCGCGCGGATGTCGAACCTGTCGCGCGCCTACCGGGTGAACCTGGACGTGCTCGCGCTGGTGGCGCTGTTCACCGGGGGCTTCATCGTCCACTCGACGATCGCTCTCGGCGTGGTGCGCCGCCAGCAGGAACTGGCGCTGCTGGGCGTGCTGGGCGCACCCCGCGGCTTCCTGTCGGCGCTGGTGCTGGGCCAGGGCGCGCTGATCGGGGCGGCGGGCGCGCTGCTGGGCGCGATGGCCGGGATCGCGATCGCCGCCGCGATGCTCGGACTGACCGACGGCGACCTCGGCGGCGGCTACTTCCGCGTGCTCGGTCCGCGCCTCGTGATCGATCCGGCAGCCGTGCTCGGCTTCGTCGCACTGGGAATCGGCGTGGGGCTGGCGGGCAGCGCGATGCCCGCGCGCGCGATGCGCCGGCTCGCGCCTGCCCGGGCCATGAAGCGCGGCAGCGGCGAGACGACCCTGGCCCGCCGTCACTGCGCCGCCTGGGGAGCGCTGCTTGCGCTCGCCGGGCTCGGGCTGCTCGCGCTGCCGCCGCTGGGCGGGCTGCCGGTGGCGGCCTACGCTGCGATCGCGGCCTGGCTGTTCGCGGGGATCGCCGTCGTCCCCCTGCTCGCGCGCGGCCTCGGACGACTGCTCGGCGCGGTTCCCGGGTTCGCCTGGCGCTGGCCGGCTCTGTGGCTGGCGACGCGCCGCATCCAGGGCGCCCCGACAAGCGCATCGGCAGCGCTTGCCGGCGTCGTGGCCAGCGTCGCCCTGGCCACCGCGATGGCCGTGATGGTGCACAGCTTCCGCGTCTCCGTGGAGCGCTGGCTCGACACGGTGCTGCCGGCCGACCTGTACGGGCGCACCGCAGGCACCGGTACGCCCGGCGAGCTCGACGCCGGGCTGCGCGCGCGGCTGGCGGCGCTACCCGGAGTGGAGCGCGTCGAGTTCCAGCGCACGCTCGAGCTGAGCCTGGACCCGGCGCGCCCCGCGGTCATGGTGCTCGCACGCCCGCTTGCCGGGGACGAAGCACGGCGGCTGCCGCTGACCGGCGCGCTGCTGAGCGCTCCTGCGGCAACGGTGCCGATCCAGGTCAGCGAGGCGATGGTCGACCTCTACGGCCTGGCCGTCGGACGCACCGTCGCGCTGCCGCTCGGTCCTGCGGACACGCGCTACTTCGTCGCAGGCGTCTGGCGCGACTATGCACGCCAGCACGGCAGCATCGCGATCGACGCCGCCACCTACCAGCGGCTCACCGGCGACCACGGCGTCAACGACATCGCCTTCCACCTCGCCCCCGGGGCCGACGCGCAGCAGTTGCTCGAGGCGCTGCGCGCGCGCATCCCCGAGCTCGACGCGGTCGAGTTCCGAAGCGCCTCCGAGCTGCGCGCGGTCTCGCTGCGGATCTTCGACCGCAGCTTCGCGGTCACCTACGCACTGGAGGCGATCGCCATCCTGGTCGGCCTGTTCGGCGTGGCCGCGACCTACGCCGGCGAGGCGATCGCCCGGGTCGCGGAGTTCGGCATGCTGCGCCACCTCGGGCTGACGCGCGCTGGCGTGGCGCGCGCCTTCGCGGCGGAGTCGGCGCTGCTGATCCTGACCGGCGTCGGCTGGGGCGCAGCGGTGGGCACGCTGATCGCGCTGGTGCTGGTGCACCGGGTGAATCCGCAGTCCTTCCACTGGACGATGGACCTCGCCTGGCCCTGGCCCCTGCTGGCTGCGAGCGCCGTCGCGCTGGTGGGCCTGGGCGTGCTCGCTGCCGTGCTGGCAAGCCGCGCAGCGACCGGCGAAACGCCGGTGCGGGCGGTGCACGCCGACTGGTGAGCGGCGATGCTGCGACGCAAGGTCCTGCGAATCGCGCTGGCCCCCGCGGCACTTCTCGGCGTGCCGCTGCCGGCTGCGCCTTCTTCCGACGCCCTCGCCGGGACGGCACGGCCGGCATCGCCCTACCCGCCGGCGCTCCCCGGCACGACGCTGCGCTTCCCGCACGATTTCGGCGCGCACCCGGCCTACCGGACCGAATGGTGGTACCTCACCGGCTGGCTGCGCGCCCAGGGCCGCGAGCTCGGGGTGCAGCTCACCTTCTTCCGGTCGCGCACCCGCCACGACGAGGCCAATCCGAGCCGCTTCGCGCCAACGCAGCTCGTGTTCGCGCACGCCGCACTCGCGATCGATGGCGAGCGCCGGTTGCGCCACGCCCAGCGCGCCGCGCGCGCCGGCTTCGGCCTGGCGAGCGCCAGCCAGCAGGACACCGACCTGAAGCTCGGCGACTGGCGGCTGCGACGCAGCCCTGCCGATCGCTACCTGGCGAGGATCGACACGGACGACTTCGCGCTGGACCTGGCCTTCAGCCCGGAGGCGGCGCCCTTCCTCCAGGGAGACCGGGGCTTCTCACGCAAGGGCCCCCGGCCGGAACAGGCGAGCCACTACTACAGCCGGCCCCGGCTGCGCGTGAGCGGCCGGCTGCGCATCGGTGCGGCGCAAGGGAAGGACGGGCCCGGGGGGATCCCCATCGAACCCGGCAGCCTGGCCTGGCTGGATCACGAGTGGTCCAGCGAGATCCTCGACTCCGAGGCGCAGGGCTGGGACTGGGTCGGACTGAACCTGGACGACGGCAGCGCACTGATGGCCTTCCGCATCCGCCGGCGCGACGGCGGCGTCCTCTGGTCACACGCGCGCTGGGCGGGCAGCCCGCAGGCGGCAGCAGCGCCGCGCTTCGAGCCCCTGCGCCACTGGCGCTCGGCACGCAGCGGCGCCAGCTACCCGGTCTCGATGCGGGTCACGGTCGGCGCGCGCGAACTGCGCCTGGAGCCGATCTTCGACGACCAGGAGCTGGACACCCGGGGCAGCACCGGAACGATCTACTGGGAGGGCGCGGTGCGCGTGTTCGAGCAGCAAAGACAGGTCGGCCGAGGCTACCTGGAGCTCACCGGCTACGCGGGCGGGCTGCGCCTCTGAGCGCCGCCCGACCTGCGCCGCTTCGCTGCCGGCGCCTCGGAGACGATCTTCGCGTCGCTGACTCCCGCGCCACGGCGGGTGCCACCCGAGCGGGCAGCCTTGCCGCGCGCCGGACGCGCGGGCTCGAGGATCTCGACGTCCTCCGAGACGAAGCTGGCCCCGCTGCCGGCAGCCGCCTCCCTGCCCTGCGCGCCAGCGCTGCGCTTGCCCAGGCCGAGCTGGACGAGCACCCGGTCGGCGCGCGCGCCGCTGTCGGCGAACACCTCCGGCGGCAGCCGTCTGACCAGCATCGGCAAGCCCATCGACAGCAGCAGCAGATCGTCGATCGCGCCGATCAGCGGCAGATCGGGAATCAGGTCGATCGGGCTCACCACATAGGCCAGCACGGCAGTGGCCGCGAGCTTCACCGACAGGGGAGTGCCGGGATGACGCACCGCGAAGAACAGGATCAGCGCTTCCCGGCCGGCCTTGCGGGCCAGCCGGCGCAGTTTCAGCAGTCCCACGATGGGCTCCGGATCAGGTGGGCAGCCCTCAGGTTAGCAGCTGCGCCTGCCCCTTGCCTGACCGCGCTCAGCGCACCAGCTGGTTGATCTCGATGATCGGCAGCAGCACCGCGAGCACGATCAGCAGCACCACCCCGCCCATCAGGAGGATCAGCATCGGCTCCAGGATGCCGGTGAGCGCAAGGGCCCGGCGCTCGGTCTCGGCCGACAGCGTCGCCGCGGTGCGCTGGAGCATCCCGGCCAGGTTCCCGGTCGCCTCGCCGCTGGCGATCATGTGCACCATCATCGGCGGGAAGCTCCCGCCTGCGGCAAGCGCACGCGACAGCGGCGCGCCCTCGCGCACCCGGGCGATCGCGTCGTGGACGTTGGCGCGCAGCGCCTCGTTGCCCAGGGTCTGCGCCCCGGCCTCGAGCGCACGGATCAGCGGAACACCGCTGGCCGACAGGATGCCCAGGGTCGACGCGAAGCGCGCCGTGTCCACGCCGCGGATCAGCCGGCCCAGCAGCGGCAGGCCCAGCACCCGCCGGTGCCAGGCCAGCCGGAAGCTGGGCGAGCGCAGCGCGGCGCGCCATCCGAGGCCGGCGAGCACCGCCCCTGCCAGCAGCCACCAGCCCCAGGCACGAACGAAATCCGAGGTGGCGATCAGCGCCTTCGTGAGGATCGGCAGCTCCTGGCGGCTCTGCGCGAACACCCCGATCACCTGCGGAACGACGTAGGCCAGCAGCGCCGTGATGACACCGATCGCCACCAGCGTGACGATCGCCGGATAGGTGAAGGCCTGCGTGATGCGCTGGGCGAGCGCGGTGCGCGTCTCGACGTAGTCGGCCAGGCGCTCCATCACCAGCGCCAGGTCGCCGGACTGCTCGCCTGCGGCCACCAGCGCCCGGTACACCTCGGGGAAGTCGCGCGGGAAGCGCGACAGCGCCTGGGCGAGACTCTGTCCCGCGACCACCTCGCTGCGCACCGCGGCGAGGCGCTCGCGCACTGCGGTGCGATCGGCCTGCTCGATCACCGCCCCCAGCGCCTGCTCGAGCGGCAATCGCGCCGACAGCAGGCTGGCGAGCTGGCGCGTCAGCAGGGTCAGCTCGACGGTGCGGATGCGCCCGCCGAAGGCCTGTCGCACGCCGGCGCCTGCTCCAGCGGGGGCGACCTCCAGCGGCACCAGGCCACGCTCGCGCAACTGCGCGCGCGCCTGTCGCGGTGAGTCCGCGTCGAGGACGCCCTTCTCGATGCGGCCCTCGGCGGTCGATGCCTCGAAGCGGTAGACGGGCATGCGCGATGCGGGTCGGTGGAGCGCCTGGTGGCAGGGCCGGCGGCGCGCTTCAGTCGCGCGTGACGCGGATCACCTCGTCGAGCGAGGTGATGCCGGACTCGACCCAGCGGCGCCCGTCCTCACGCATCGGGACCATCCCGCCGGCGACCGCCGCCGCACGGATCTCGCTCTCGGGCGCACCGCGGTGGATCAGGCCGCGCAGGGCGTCGTCGACGGTCAGCAGCTCGTAGACCCCGGTTCGCCCGGAGAAGCCGCTGCGGCCACAGGCCAGGCAGCCGACCGCGCGCCAGCCCTGCGACAGCGGATCCGGCTCGCGGCACTGGGTGCACAGCTTGCGGATCAGCCGCTGCGCAACCACGCCGAGCAGGCTGGACGAGAGCAGGAAGGGTTCGACCCCCATGTCGATCAGGCGCGTCACCGCGGAGGCTGCGTCGTTGGTGTGCAGCGTGGCCAGCACCAGGTGACCGGTCAGCGAGGCCTGCACCGCGATCTGCGCGGTCTCCAGGTCGCGCACCTCGCCGATCATGATCACGTCCGGATCCTGGCGCAGGATCGAGCGCAACGCCTTCGCGAAGCTCATGTCGATGCGCGGGTTGACCTGGGTCTGCCCGATCCCGTCGAGGTCGTACTCGATCGGATCCTCGACGGTGAGGCTGTTGGTCGTGCTGGAGTCGAGCCTGGCCAGCGACGCGTACAGCGTGGTGGTCTTGCCCGAGCCGGTGGGCCCGGTGACCAGGACGATCCCGTGCGGCTGGTGCACGAGACGATCGAAGGCGACGAGCATCGGCCCGCTCATGCCGAGCTTCGTGAGATCGAGCCGCCCGGCCTCCTTGTCGAGCAGGCGCAGCACCGCGCGCTCGCCGTGGCCCGTGGGCAGCGTGGACACGCGCACGTCGATCGGCCGCCCGCCGATGCGCAGCGCGATGCGGCCATCCTGCGGCAGGCGCTTCTCGGCGATGTCGAGCTGCGCGAGGATCTTGATCCGCGAGACCAGCGCCGCGTGCAGTTCCCGCCGCGGCCGCACCACGTCGCGCAGCGTGCCGTCGACGCGGAAGCGCACCAGCGAGTGGTCCTCGAAGGGCTCGACGTGGATGTCGGAGGCGCCGTCGCGGCTGGCCTGCGTGAGCAGGGCGTTGATCATCCGGATGATCGGCGCGTCGTCCTCGGTCTCGAGCAGATCCTCGATGCGCGGCAGGTCCTGCAGCAGCCGGGAGAGGTCCAGGTCGCTCTCGACCTCGTCGACCACCGCAGCGGCGGAGCCCTCCTGCTGGGCGTAGGCGCGCGAGATCGCGGCAGCCACCTCGGCGGCCGGCTTGCGCACCGGCACGAGGCGATAGGGCAGCGTGCGCGAGAGCTCGGCAAGCGCCTGCGGCGAGGTGCGCTCGCCGATCCAGACCTCGAGCGCGTCACCCGAAGCCGCAGCCACGAGCACCTGGTGGGCGCGCGCGAAGCCGTAGGGGACGTAGCGCGCCGGAGACAACGTGGACATCGCAGCCTGCTCAGGGGCGCCGGCCGCCCGCCTCGACGCCGGACGAGGCCGGCGGCAGCGGCACCATCACCTCGTTCGGGGCGTTGCGGATCAGCACCGGAGACGACTCCCCGATCGGCGCGGCGCGCGCGGCGCTCGCCGCCTCGTCGATCCCGGGCGCCAGGCTGGCCGGGCCCGGCTGCACGCCGCCGCTGCCGGCCACGCCGGGGGCCGCCGGCATCCCCGGCAGCGTCGAGGGCGGGAAGTCCGGCAGCGCCCAGTGCTTCGGCAGGCGGGAGTCCCCCTGCAGCTGACGCATGTAGTCGTAGCGATCCGCGGTGACCCCGTGCGAGGCCTGCGCATCGCGCAGCACCACCGGGCGCAGGAACACGAGCAGGTTGGTCTTGGTGCGCTTGCGATTGTCGTAGCGGAAGAGCTGCCCCATCACAGGCACGTCGCCCAGCCCGGGCACCTTGGCCTCGCCGCCCTCGACGCGCTCCTCGATCAGCCCGCCGAGCACCACGATCTGGCCGTCGTCGACCAGCACGTTGGATTCGATCGCGCGGCGATTGGTGATCAGCCCCTGCGCGGTCTGGCTCGCGACGTTCGAGGTCTCCTGGAAGATCTGCATCTTGACGCTGCCGGACTCGGAGATCTGCGGGCGCACCCGCAGCGTGGTGCCGACGTCGCGCCGCTCGATGGTCTGGAAGGGGTTGACCGAGGCGCCGCCGGTGCCGGTGGCGGTGAACTGCCCGGTGAGGAAGGGGACGTTCTGGCCGATGATGATCCGCGCTTCCTCGTTGTCCAGGGTGAGCAGGTTCGGCGTGGCGAGGATGTTCGCGTTGCTGCGGTTCTCCAGCGCACGGGCGAGCAGGCCCAGGTTGAAGATCGTCTCGCCGCCGATGGTGATCGCACCCTTGACCACGCCCAGGTTCAGACCCTGGCCTGCCGCCAGCGGGTTGACCGCGAGGTCCAGGATGTTGGAGCCGCCGGGCCGCGCGCCGAGGTTCGTACCACCGATCACGCTCGAACCGGTGCGCCCGTCCAGCCCGTTGAGGAACTGCCACTGCACGCCGAGTTCGGCAGCCTTCTCCGCAGTGATCTCTACGATCAGCGATTCGATGAAGACCTGCGCGCGGCGCGCGTCCAGACGCTCGATCACCGCGCGCAGGTTGCGGTAGACCGGCGCCGGCGCGGTGATGATCAGCGAGTTGGTCGAGGGATCGGCGGCGATGATCGCCCCGCCCGCCTGGAAGGTGGTCGAGCCCTGCTGCGCCTGTCCTGCACCCTGCATCGGGCCCGTCGACTGCAGGCTGCCGGAGGCACCGCTGGGCCCCATCTGCGTGCCGGTGCCCGTGCCGAGCCCCGAGGCGCCCAGCCCGGTGCCGTTCGTCCCACCGGCCAGACTGGTGACTCCCGCCATCGTGCCAGCGCTCGCGCCGCCGGCAGCGCCCGAGGCGTCGCCCGAGAGCACGCCACGCAGCACCTGCGCCAGGCGCACCGCCTCGGCATTGCGCAGATAGACCACATGGATGTTGCCCGGCTGGTCGCTCGGCTGGTCCAGCCGTGCCACCAGGCTCTTGGCAAGGTTCATCCGGGCACGGCTCGCGGTACGGATCATCACCGCGTTCATCCGCGGGTCGGCCATCACGGTCACCCGCTGGCCTGCGTCGACCTGCGCGCCCTGGGAAGCGCGGGCGCTGTCGTCGAGCATGCGCGAGACGCTGATCGCAACGTCGCTGGCCACCGCGTGCCGGATCGTGAGCACCTCCACGTCGCTGGTCGACGGGGTGTCGAGCGTGGCGATGATGCGACCCAGCCGCTGCAGGTTGGCTGCGTAGTCGGTGACCACCAGCGAGTTGTTGCTCGGGTAGGCAGTGATCGTGTTGTTCGCGGTGATCAGCGGACGCAGCACCGGCACCAGGTTGCTGGCCGACTCGTACTGGAGACGGAAGATCTGCGTGACCACCTGGTCGCCGCCCCGGGCGGCCTCACCGGCCGAGACCGGCCCGGCCTGCAGTTTCGCGTCCGCCTCGGGGACCACGCGCGAAAGCTCGCCGCTCTCGACCACCGCGAAGCCCTGCACCCGCAGCGCGGCCTGCAGCAGTTCGTAGGCCTTCTGCCGGGTGACCGGCCCGGGCGTCTCGAGCGTGAGCTTGCCGCGCACCCGCGGATCGATCAGGAAGGATCGGTTCAGCAGGTGCCCGAAGGCCCCGACCACCGCGTCGATCTCGGCCTCACGGAAGTTCAGCGTGATGCGCTCGGCTGCGCCAGCCTGCGCGAGCGTGGCCGCTTCGGCGGGCTTCGTCGCGCCGGCACGGGCCGAGGCCGGGGATTTCCTGGTTTCGGTGTCCGAAACCTTCACTGCCTTGACCGGCTTCGTCGCCTCGGCCGCCCTGGCGACCTTCCCGGTCCGGGTCTGGGCCTGGGCGTGCTGGAAGCCGGCGAGCCCCGTGAACAGCACGCAGAGCAAGGCAAGCATCGCCAGCGCCTCGAAACGGCTGCCGGGTCGCTGCCTGTTCACTGCTGAACTGCGCGGGATCCGCAAGATCACCCCCCAATTCTGATGATCGTCCGCTCGCCTTCGCGCCGGCCGATCAGGGCCAGCAGCGACTGCAAGCGGGATTGCTCGGCACCCTCGGCGCTGGCCGAGGCGGTGAATCGCAGACCCGCACGCCGCTCCCACTTCCCGCTGCCTTCCAGCCGCAGCGGCCCGGACAGCGTTCGCAGGCCCAGGGAGACATCCTGGCCGCTGCCGCTGATCTCGATCCGGTAACTGCCCAGAGGTCGCACGGGGGTCATCGCCGAGGCGACCTCGCGCAACTCGAGGCTTGCGCGGCCGTCGAGAATGCCCTGGCGGATCGTCAGCGCCTCCCATTGCAGCAACAGCGCCGCGGACGGGCGGATTGTATTCCACGGGGATCCGAGCCTGGACAGGTCCACCGACGGAAGGTCGAGCCGCCCCGCACCGACGCGCACCTCGGCCGGATGGCCGCTGATGCTCACCGGACCGGCGGCAGAGCCGATCGACACCGTGGCGTCGACGATGCCCAGCAGCAAGGGCAGCGTCGAGAGCTTCCAGTCGATCGTCCCGGGAAGCGCGAGGCCGTCGAGCGCGGCGGCGCCCTCGCCCTGCGCCCCGCCCGGATCCGTGATCACGATGCGCGCATGGCCGCGCCAGATCGTGCCGCTCGCATCGGCCAGCCGCACCCGTCCCAGGCTCGCCCGATCCACTGCGAGGTCGGCCCACGAGGCCGGTGCGAAGACCGCCGCGGCAGCCAGCGCGGCGACGAGCCCGGCCAGCGCGAGCGCCAGCCAGCGGCCTGCTGCGAAGCGACGCGAAGCGCCGACGCTCACTCAGCGCCCTGCACGTGAGGGCGCCTCGAGCACCACCCGCACCGACACCACCCCTGGATCCGCCTCCCGGTTCAGGCTCGCAGCGGCCACCCGCAGGCGGGTCTCGCGCACCGTGGTGTCGAGCCAGTCGAGCCACAGCGCGTGCGGAACCTCCCTGAAGCGCAATTCGAAGAGCCCGTCGGACACCTCGAGCGAAGCCAGGTTCGCCGACAGGCCCGCGCCCTTCACCGACTGTTCGAGCGATGCGCGCAGCGCCTGCGCCGAACCGGCCACCGTGGGCATCGTGCCCAGGCGCTGCGCCTCGCCGGCGAGCGCCCCGACCTGCGCGAGCTGGGCACGCAACCCGGGCAGCTCGCGCTGCAGCTTCGCACGCCCCTGCCAGGCCGGCTCGAACAGTGCGAGGTAGACGACGGCCAGGACGAGGACCGCAGCGGCAGCGCCGACCATGCGACGCTCACGCACCGCGAGTCCGCGCCAGTACGCGATCGCCGCTTCGATCACGTGAGCGGCCCCAGCACCACCGTCGACGGCTGCTGCGGATCGGCTTCCAGCTTCAGGCCGCGCTGCCGGCAGGCTGCCCGCAGGCCGTCGAGCGCGGACGGGCCGTCGAGCAGCCCCTCGCGCAAGCGCACCTTCAGGCGCCCTTCGCGGTACTCGAGCGACGCGACCGCATCGACTGCGCGCGGCCCGAGCGCCTCGGAGAAACGCCCGAGCAGCGGGAGGAAATCATCCGGACCGCTCTGCCCGGCCGCCAGGCGCAGATCGGCCACCTGGCGCTGCATCTGCAGCAGCGGATCCACCACGACCTGCGCCGACGGGAAGGCTTCGCGGAACACGCGCTCCATCTGCGCCCGCAGTTCGGCGCGCTCGCCGGCCAGCCGCGCCCAGTGCAGGTTCAGGCCGGCGAGGAAGGCCGCCACGCAGGCCGCACCAATCGCGGCGGGGAGCCGCCAGGCGCGCCAGTCGATCCCCGCCAGCCAGCGGCTGCCTGCGCTGCCCTTGCGCGCCGACAGCAGATCGACCGGCGAGTCCACGGGCGCCGGCAGCGGATGCAGGCGCATCGCCACGCCGGCGCCTGCAGCGGCAGCTTCGATCGCGCTCGCCCATCCCGGATCCTCGGCGAAGACCTCGATCGTTGCGGCGGCGGCACCGGAGTGCGCGGCGACGTCCAGCGCGGCGACGACTGCCTGCGTGCGCTCCGGCGCATCGCCAGTCGCAGTCCAGCCGAAGCCCTCGGCCTCGCCGGTGCGCACTGCGAGGCCGCCGTGCACGCAGGCGATCGCCCAGCCCTGCCGGGGAAGCGGCAGGGCGAGCTGCGCGGGCCAGGCGGCTGCGATCCGCACGCCGCGCCGTTCGAGCGCCCCGATCACGAACTCGAGCCAGCCGCGGTCGATCACCGCGAGCAGGCGCCTGCCATCCGGCAGCCGCGGACCGAGCGCAAATGCGCAGGACTGCGCGTCCTGCAGCAGCGAATCCTCGACCAGGTTCGGCAGTGCGCGCGCCAGCCGCGCCCCCGACAGGGGCGGCAGTTCGACCGGCAGCAGGGTGACGTCGCGCGCATCGAACAGCAGCAGCGCCGAGCGCAGTTGCAGCGCGTCCAGGCTGGCCCGGGCAGACCGGGGCGCCTGCCCCTTGGTGCCGGGCAGCCAGACCAGCATGCTCGCCTCCGAGGCGAGCGCACGCTCGCCCACCGAACGCGGCGGCACCCAGATCACTGCCGAGCGCTTCAGTATCGTTGCTGCCATAGGATGTCGACACGGTCGGGGCCCCTCGACAGCAGGGTCTCGGTCGAGGTCTCGACGCGATCGAAGCGTACCATCCCGCG
>CAUJHG010000035.1 GCA_963204785.1 Pseudomonadota bacterium
CAGATTCAGCGGGCCGCTGCTGTCGAGCCAAGGCGGTAAGGTCGGAACGGACAGCCTCCTGGCCGCGGCAGTTCCCCTCCGGGTAGGCAATGCCGCGATCCAACCGCTTGAACCGTCCGCGCGTAACCCGTTGATTTGAAAGGGTGCTGAACTGTGCCTTTGCGGACTCCGGGCCATTCGCGGAGAGCGAAGCCCGGGAGAAGAATGGCCAGGAGAGAGCGAAAAGCGGCCGAGAACGGGCCAGACAGGCAACCGGCGAAGTCCGCAGGTGTCCGCATGAACCCGCGCAAACACGCGGGAACTGTCGGCAACAGACGAGAAAAAGCCCCAACTGAGAACAGTTGGGGCTTCAATAGTGGTGGAGCCGGCGGGAATCGAACCCGCGTCCGCAAGTCCTCTACGACCAGTTCTACATGCTTAGTCGATCTATTTGGGTCTCGATGCGGACTTAGCCGGTCGACAGGCCGGTACGCACCCAGTCACCTACTTTTTAGCTCTCCGACAAGTGACCCGCCGGAGCACGATCCGATGTGAATGACACTGCCGCTCCCTTGCGGGAACCCGGGCCATCGGAAACCCGGTGCAGTGGCTTAGGCCTTAAGCGGCCAGAGCGAAACGCTCGTCGTTGGCGTTTGTGGTTTTGCCAATGGATTAACGAGGAAAAGGCGCCTCGGCATGCCCTGTGCCGCTTCGCTACCCACGTCGAAACCAGGTCGGCCCCGGAATTCGGTTCGTGCTGCAGTGTTGCTGCGCAAGTGGCGCGGTCGACTTCCGCGCTGAAACCCAATTATAGGCATGTTTCGGAATTTCAAGGGGCCGGTGATCAGAACCAGCCGGTGACCCCGACCCCGACGTACCGGCGCCAGTACCCTTCGCCGCCACTGGCCACCCCCATCGAGCCGCCCGAGCCGCCCGCATAGGCGTGCACGCGCAGCGAGCGATGCAGGTCGTAGCCGGCGGAGAGCTCCCACAGGTTCGGGTGCCCGCTGCTGCGCTGGCCCCAGCCGTCCTCCTCGCGAGCGATGCCCAGGCCGAGCTTCAGGGTGAAGTCCCAGGGCCGGGCTTCATGGCCGAGGGCCAGGTACGCGCGCGCCTCGCGATAGCTGCGCGGGTTCCAGTAGCCCCGGGCCGGGCGCGTCGCGGAGCTCGGGTCGGAGCTGCGGAAGGCCATCGCTTCGACGCCCACGACCACCTTGGGCTGCGAGCGCAGCTGGTGGTCTGCGCGCAGGTTCAGGCGGGTGCGCTGGTTGCCGTCGTCGAACCGCAGTCCCGCAAGGGCGGCGGAGATCGAGGAGGCGGGCTGCCAGCGCCAACGCGCGCCGACCGACGCGACGTCGACCGTGACCCGATTCGCAACTGCGAGCGGAGTCTCGGCCACCTCGCGTCCGAGTTCACCGTCCACCCGCAGGGCGTCCGTGGGCAGCCAGTGGGCGCGCGCGGCGCCGGTCACCGGGTGCCAGTCGCCGTAGCGGTTGGCCTGCACCGTGAGGCCCACCCAGGCCGGGCCGCGATCGGCGGGCGTGCCGATCGCCTCGGCGTCGCTTGCGAGCCGGGTGCGCCAGGTGAGACCGAGGCGCTCGCCGCGGGCGGCGCGGGTCGGTTCGGTGAGGTCCACCCAACGCGCGGCGAGCTCCACGCTGCTCGCCTGCGTCGGCCGCCAGCCGGCGGAGGCGGTGGTGGTGCGCGTGTCGAGCCGGTCGCGGTCGGTGGCGAACTCGACGCTGGCATCGGCCCAGGACTGCAGCTCCCGCCCGGTGCGGTGATCGCGCAGCCAGCGGGCTTCGGGATGCTCGAGCCCATCGAGCGCGGCGTGCGCGAGCCGGTCGTAGCCTGCCCAGCGCAGGGCGCGGGCGTGATCGATGCGCGCGTCGACCGGGGCTTGCAGACCGGCGGAGCGGTCGCGGGCGAAGCCGTCGCGGTAGGCGGCCACCGCTTCGCGATGCCGCCCGGCGAAGTTGCGGGCCTGGGCCAGTCCGTAGCGGCTTGCGCGGTCGCCGGGATCCTCGCGCAGCAGCTGCTCGTAGGCGGCGATCGCCTCGTCGTACCGGTCCATCCAGGCCAGGGTCTGCGCCCTGGCGCGTGCGATCCTGCTGTCCGCCGGGCGCAGGGCGTGCGCACGTTCGTAGGCCTGCAGGGCCTCGGCGAGGCGGCCGTCGTTGCGGCGGGCCTGCGCGAGCCCATCCCAGGCGTCGAAGCCGTCGTCGCCGCCCGCGAAGGCGGCCGGGTGTGCGCTGACCTCCAGGAACAGCGGTTCGGCGCGGGCGGGCTCGCCGGCCCACAGCGTCTGCCAGGCCAGCGACAGCAGCACGTCGGGACGGCGCGACGGCGCCAGCTCGAGGACCCTGCGATAGCGTTCGGCGGCGTCGGCATTGCGGTCGGCGAAGCCGTGCACGCGCGCCGACTCGATCAGGAGGTCGACGTCCCCGGGGGCGGCGGCTTCGAGCGCCCGCCAGCGGGGCAGGGCGTCGGCCCAGTCGCGGCGCTCGGTGGCTGCGCGCGCCATCGCGCGCATCGCGCCCAGGTCGCGGTCCTCATCCGCTACGCCCTGCGCAGATCTCGGCTCAGCCGCAGGCGCCGCCTGGGCAAGCGCGGTTCCGGGCGTGGCAAGCGCGGCCAGCCCGAGCGAAAGCGCCGCCGCGAGGACAGCTCCGTGATGCGCGGGGATCGCCCGCTGGCGGTCCGTCTGGCGAGGCCTCATGCTGCCGACCCGGTGCGTTGCGTGTTCCAGCGCACCGGTGTGCGCGTCGGTCTGCGGAACAGCCAGTGCAGCGACAGCACCGTGCCCAGCGACAGGAACATCCAGTAGACGATCGGGTACCAGACCGCGTAGGGCAGCATCGCGAGGATCGAGCGGTCGTAGCGGCGGTCGATCAGGGTGCCGATGCTCAGCTGCGCCAGGCACAGGGTCCCGATCGTCATGCCCCACAGGTTGGGGATCGGCGAGGCGCCCACCGGGGGCAGGCCCGCGGCCCAGGAGACGGTCCAGATCGTGGTCAGGACGACGAAGCAGAGCGCCCAAAGTGTGGAGAGCGAGGATTCCACGTACACCGGCCACATGCGCCGGTACTTCCAGTGCGCCATCACGTCGCGGTGCTTGTGCAGCACCTGCATCAGTCCGCGCGCCCAGCGCAGCCGCTGCTTCCACAGGCCGCGGTAGCTCGCGGGCACGGTCATCCAGCACACGGCGCGCGGCTCGTAGCGCACGTCGTAGAACCGCTTCTGGAGCTTCCAGGTGAGCTCGATGTCCTCGGTGGGCATCTCCGGGCTGAAGCCGCCCACGTCGAGCAGCGCGCTGCGCCGGAACGCGGCC
The DNA here is from genome assembly GCA_963204785.1 of Pseudomonadota bacterium. Lineage (GTDB taxonomy): Bacteria > Pseudomonadota > Gammaproteobacteria > Burkholderiales > Burkholderiaceae_E > Quisquiliibacterium. Next base: position 3,311 of record CAUJHG010000035.1, read on the forward strand.
ACCACGCCGGAGACCGTGACGATGCGGCCCCAGATCCGCTGCGAGCGGCGCAGCAGGCTGACGATCGAAGAGAACTCGATCGACTGGAGCCGCGCGAGGAAGGTGCTGGTGTTGCGCACCCGCGGGTTGCCGGTGACCGCGGCCACGCGCGCCGACGCGAAGTGCGGCGCCATCTGCCGCAGCAGGTCCGGCTCGGGCTCGGCATCGGCGTCCAGGATCAGCACGATCTCGCCGCGCGCCAGGGGCAGCGCGTCGTTCAGGGCCATCGCCTTGCCCTCGTTGGCCAGCTTGCGCACCACCCGCAGCTTCGCGTCCTCGCCCAGCTCCGCGAGCGCCGCGACGGTGCCGTCGGTCGAGCCGTCGTCGACGACGATCACCTCGAAGTCCGGGTAGTCCATGGCGAGCATCGCGCGCACCGAGCGCGCGATCACTGCCTCCTCGTTGTGCGCGGGCACCAGCACGCTGGCGGCGGGGAGGAGACCCGGCTGGGCGTCGACTTCGCGACCGGGGCGTTCCCAGCGCACGCGGAACATGAGCGCCGTGGTGATCCAGAGGATGCTGGTCGCGATCGGGTAGGCCGCGAAATAGATCAGCGCCGCCTGGTAGACGATCGAGTGCTGCAGAACGGACAGGAACTCGGTGAGCATCAGCCGGTGCTCCGCGTGAGGGTTCTGGTGGGGGCGCCGCCGTTGCCACCGTTGTGCAGACCGTGCGCCGTCGATCCCTCTTTGGCCATCCGATAGACCTTGCGCTCGCCGTCGAGCTCCACGGTGATCAGGCGCGCGTGCGCGAGCGCAGGCCAGTCCGCGACCACCTCGCGTCCGTTCCAGTCGCGCGGGTAGCTCTCGTCGATCCTCGGAACACCGGTGCGTGCGCCCTTGCGCCGATGGATGCCGAGGTTGTGCAGGATCCAGGCGATCGTGATCGTCGGCAGCACCACCAGGGAACCGACGATCAGCCAGGACAGCGCCTCGCTGTCCCAGGGGCGGCCGAGCACCTCCAGCCAGCCCCAGACGAACAGCGCCCAGCCCGCGACGACCACCACCGTGTGGGCGAGACGCTGGGGCCAGCCGGACAGACTGGCTGCGCGCGTGCGCGCGCCCGGATCGATCGTCGCCTGGCTCACGCCTGGCGGTTCCGCTGCCTGCGCGTGGCGGCCGCGAGCGCGACGGCGCCGATCGCCAGGACGCCGGCGGTCGCGGGCACCGGGACCGGCCTGGGGTCGTTCACCAGGTGCTCGGTCGGCACGGTCAGCCACTCGCCGTCGCCCTGGCGCCAGGCGAGGTTTACCACGCCGACCTCGAGGCGATCATAGGTGCCGAGCTCGAAGCGGTACAGCCCGGTGCCGAGCAGCAGGTCCTCGTCGAAGCCGAGCCGGTCGCGCGCGCTCAGGAAGTCCGAGGAGATCTCCAGTGGCGTGGCGTCGGCGCCCCAGATGCGCAGGAAGAAGCCGTCGTCGTAGAGCACCCCGAAGTTGTAGCTGCCGGGATCGGTGATCCGCAGGTAGCCGGTGTAGTGCGAGGTCCAGTTGTCCTGGGGACCGCTGGTGCCCGCGAAGAGGGCGCCGGGGAGCGCACCGACCGTGCCCCAGCCCGAGTAGCCGGCGCTTGCATACTCGGCGTCGGAGTGGTCGATCGTGGCGACAACTCCGCTCCAGCCCTGCACCGGCAGGGTCGATCCGGCAGCATTGATCGCCGCCCAGTCGGCGAGTCCCCAGATTCCGGTGCCCCAGCCGTATTCGCCGATCCGCTGGAAGCCCGCTCCCGGACTGTTGGAATACTCGCCGACGCCCGGCTCGATCTCCTTCCAGTACACCGAGGTCCCGGTCCAGTTGCCGTCGATGCGCAGGAAGCTCGCGTTCGCGCCGGTGCCGGCAGCGAACTGCCCGGCCATCAGGGGGTCGAGCGTGATCGCGGCCTGTGCCGCGGGCACGGCGAGCAGTGCCGAGAGGGCTGTCAGTGCCAGGGCCGCCATCGAGCGCGCAGGATGCCCAGCGGCGTGCCGGATCGTCTTCCGGTTCTGTTTCATGTTCATTCGTCCACCTTGTTTCGCCTGTTCCGAGGCCTTCGTCGGGGCACTCATGAGAGTGCTGCAAGTCTAGGCATGGAGGCAGACGGACAGCAGCGACTTCGTCACGCAAACGCCAAGATCGTTCTGCGCACGCGTGAGATCCTGCACGAAGGGAACACAACGAGGACGGGCCGCCCGATGGGCGACGTGGGACGGGCGATGGGCGCTGTCGCCGCCCGCGTCAGTCGACGCGGTGCGAAGGCTGCTCAGAGCGGCAGCAGCTCCAGCAACTGCAGCGGACTTGCGATCAGGTGGTCTGCGCCCCAATGCTCGGGCCGAGAGGCTTCGCCGCAGAAACCGTAGGCCGCCGCCACCGTGATCATCCCGGCGGCCTGTCCGGCGAGGACGTCGCGCTCGTCGTCGCCGACGTAGATCGAGCGCGCCGGATCGACCCCGGCCAGGCGCGCCGCGTACAGCAAGGGCTCCGGGTGTGGCTTCGCGTGCGGGGTGGTGTCGCCGCCCACCGCGGTTGCGGAGCGCTCCAGTACGCCGAGCGCCGCCAGGATCGGACGCACGAAACGCTCCACCTTGTTGCTGACCACGCCCCAGGTCACGCCGCGCCGCTCCAGCGTCTCGATCACCAGCTCCATGCCCTCGAAAAGGCGCGTGTGCACGCAGATTGCAGCCTCGTAGCGACCGAGGAACTCATCGCGCAGCATGTCGAAACCGGGGTCTCCTGGCGATACGCCCAGCCCGTGGCCGAGCAGGCCCCGCGCGCCGGCCGATGCATAGGGGCGCAGCGCCTCCAGGGGCAGCGGCTCCAGCCCGCGTTCGAGGCGCAAGGCGTTCACCGGCGCGGCGAGGTCCGCCGCAGTGTCGGCCAGCGTGCCGTCGAGGTCGAAGAACACCGCCTGGGGCAGCGCGCGTACCGTCGTCGCCGTTGCCTGCCGTGCGCTCACAGCGGCCGTCGCAATGCAAGCATGTAGTTGACGCTCACGTCGCCTGGAACGAGCCGGTACGCACGGGTGATCGGGTTGTAGGTCATCCCGGTCATCCCTGCAGGCTCGAGGCCGTGGCGGCGGGAGAAGCTCAACAGCTCCGAGGGTCTGATGAACTTCTCGAAGGCGTGGGTGCCGCGCGGCAGCAGGTTCAGCAGGTATTCGGCGCCCACGATCGCGAACAGGAAGGCTTTCGGATTGCGGCTGATCGTCGAGAAGAAGACCCAGCCCCCGGGGCGCACCAGCGCAGCGCAGGCGCCGACCACCGAGGAGGGATCGGGCACGTGCTCGAGCATTTCCATGCACGTGACGACGTCGTAGGCCGCCGGCTCGCGCGCAGCCAGCTCCTCGACGGCGACCCGCTCGTAGGCGACCTGCACGCCGCTCTCCAGGCCGTGGAGCTTCGCGACCTCGAGCGCCTTCTCGCCGAGATCGATTCCGGTGACCCGTGCGCCGCGTTGCGCCATCGACTCGGCCAGGATGCCGCCGCCGCATCCGACGTCGAGCACGCGCTTGTCGGCCAGCTTCGCGAGCCCGTCGATCCAGCCCAGGCGAAGCGGATTGATCTCGTGCAGCGGCCGGAACTCCGAGCCTGGATCCCACCAGCGGCTGGCCAGTGCCTGGAACTTGGCGAGTTCTGCCTGATCGACGTTGCGAGCAGAAGCCGGGTCTCGGATGGGTTGGGGCATCGGTGGTGCTTGCTTGGGCAGGAGGCGGGCCGCCTATTCTACGGGCTGCCCGAAATGAGAAAGCCCCGCACGCGGCGGGGCTTTCCTGGCGCAGCGGCGAAGGCTTATTTCTTCGCGCGCGTGCCGACCACTTCGATCTCCACGCGACGGTTCTTCGCGCGGCCTGCAGCGGTCTTGTTGTCGGCGACCGGCTGCTTCTCACCCTTGCCTTCGGTGTAGATGCGGTTGGCCTCGACGCCCTTGCTCACCAGGTAGCCCTTGACGGCTTCGGCACGACGGACCGACAGGCGCTGGTTGTACTGGTCGGTACCGATGCTGTCGGTGTGGCCGACCGCGATGATCACCTCGAGGGTGATGTCCTTCAGCTTGCCGGTCAGGTCATCCAGCTTGGCCTTGCCTTCGGGCTTCAGGACCGACTTGTCGAAGTCGAAGAAGGCGTCTGCCGCGAAGGTGACCTTTTCGCTGGTCGGGGCCGGCGCGGGCTTCGGCGCGGGTGCCGGAGCCGGAGCGGGTGCCGGGGCCGGAGCGGGACGAGCGGCCGCCGGTGCCGGAGCCTTGGGCAGGAGGTCGTCGTCGCAGCCCTTGATCGCGTTGGCAGGCGCGAAGTAGCCGGTACGCCAGCACAGCCCGAACCCGCTCTTGACGACGTTCGTGCCGGCCTGGGTGTCATTGCTGATCACATAGCCGCTGTTCTTGGGATCGGCGACTTGCGCGGAAGCCACCGACGAGGCTGCGAGCAGCGCTGCGGCGACCAGGGAAGACAGAGCGACCGGTTTGTTCATGTTTCTCCTCACGGTAGAACGAATCTTGGAAGCGGAGCCGACCCTGCGCCGGATCAGGACGCACCGGCACCTGGGCCGTCCGGCAGAATCTCGCTGATCCGATTGTGCCATAGCCTTCCGCGGCCAACTACCTCCGAAACCCTGCGCCGGACTTCGTTCTCGGCGAGTTGTCGCTTGTGGACAACAGGTTTCCCGGCAATCCAGACCTCGGCCACCTGTTCGCGGCCAGCGGCGTAGACGAGCTGTGAAACCGGGTCGAACACCAGCGCGGTCTGCAGTTCCGAGAGGTCGACGGCAACCAGGTCGGCCGCCTTTCCGGCCTCGATCGAGCCGATCCGCTCGCCCAGTCCGAGCGCGCGCGCCCCCCCCAGGGTCATCGCGTGCAGCACCTCGTGCGCCGGCCACGCGGTGGCGTCGCCCGAGGTCCCCTTGGCGAGCAGCGCGGCGGTACGCGCCTCCTGCAGCAGGTCGAGCCGGTTGTTGCTGGCGGCGCCATCGGTGCCGATGCCCACGTTGATGCCGAGCGCGCGCATCCGGGCGGTGCGTGCGAGGCCGCTGGCGAGCTTGAGGTTGGAGTGCGGGCAGTGCGCCACCGATGCGCCGTGCATCGCGAGCAGTTGCAGGTCGGTGTCGTCCAGGTGCACCGCGTGCACCGCGATCAGCTCGGGTCCCAGCAGTCCCAGGTCGGCCAGGCGCTGCAGCGGCCGACGTCCGTGCCGTGCGAGGCTCTCGGCCACTTCCTGCGCGGTCTCGTGCAGGTGGCAGTGCACCGGCATCCCGGTCTCGCCGACCAGGCGGGCGATGCGCATGAAGCTCTCGTCGGACACGGTGTACGGGGCGTGCGGGGCGAGGCAGAAGCTCGTCAGCGGGTCGTCGCGAAGGCGGTCGCGCAGCTCGAGGCCCTTGCGCAGGTAGTCCGCGGGCCCCGAGCCGTAGGCCGAGGGGAATTCGACCGCGATGATGCCCAGTGCCGCGCGCATTCCCATCAGCGAGGCGGCTGCCGCCACCTGCTCGGGGAAGAAGTACATGTCGTTGAAGCAGGTGATCCCGCCGAGCGCCATCTCGGCGCAGGCGAGCAGGGCGCCGTCGTAGACGAACTCGGGCGACATCAGACGGCCCTCGAGCGGCCAGATCCGCTGCTCGAGCCAGGCCTGCAGCGGCAGGTCGTCGCCGACGCCCCGCAGCAGGCTCATCGATGCGTGCGTGTGCAGGTTGACCAGGCCGGGGACGAGCAGGTGTCCGGGAAGCTCGACGCAGGGGGCCGACGGGTGCAGCGCACGCGCCTGCGGCGCCGGCATCAGCCCGGCGATGCGTTCGTCCTCGACCAGCACCGCGTGGCCGGTCAGCACTTCGGGCGAGGGCGCGACGGGGGCGATCCATTCCGGGCAGATCAGCTGCATGGGCGGAATTCAACCACAGGGCAGCGCGATCGCGTCCGGCGCCTCCGGGAGGAAGGTCCCGAAATGTTACAATTCAAAGGTTTAACGCCCTCCGCGGCTTCGCCGCGGTCGCTCGACCGCTGACATCTTCCTGCGCCGGTGGCCCGGTCACCGGCCGCCGCCGATGCGGGCGTTGCCGCCTCGCCTCCCCAAAGGCCTCGCCTCCCCAAAGCATGGATCAGTTCGCCAAAGAAACGCTGCCGATCAGCCTCGAAGAGGAAATGCGGCGCTCGTATCTCGATTACGCGATGAGCGTGATCGTGGGCCGGGCCCTGCCGGACGTCCGCGACGGCCTGAAGCCGGTGCATCGCAGGGTGCTGTTCGCGATGCACGAATCCAACAACGCCTGGAACCGCCCCTACGTGAAGTGCGCGCGGGTGGTCGGGGAGGTGATGGGGAAGTACCACCCCCATGGCGACAGCGCGATCTACGACACGCTGGTGCGCATGGCGCAGGACTTCTCCCTGCGCTATCCGCTGGTCGACGGACAGGGCAACTTCGGCTCGGTCGACGGTGACAGCCCCGCGGCAATGCGCTACACCGAGTGCCGCCTCGAGAAGATCGCCGCCGAGCTGCTGGCCGACATCGACAAGGAGACGGTCGACTTCCAGCCCAACTACGACGGCAAGGAGCTCGAGCCCACGGTGCTGCCCACGCGGCTGCCGAACCTGCTGGTCAACGGCTCCGCGGGGATCGCGGTGGGGATGGCGACCAACATCCCGCCGCACAACCTGGCCGAGGTGATCGACGCCTGCCAGCTGCTGCTGCGCAACCCGCAGGCGAGCATCGACGAGCTGATCGAGCTGATCCCGGCCCCCGACTTCCCCACCGCGGGCATCATCTACGGCGTGGCCGGGGTGCGCGAGGGCTACCGCACCGGGCGCGGCCGCGTCGTGATGCGCGCGAGCACCCACTTCGAGGAGATCGACCGCGGCAACCGCAGCGCGATCATCATCGACGAGCTGCCCTACCAGGTGAACAAGCGGCTGCTGCTCGAGCGCATGGCCGAGCTGGTCAACGAGAAGAAGCTCGAGGGCATCTCCGACATCCGCGACGAGTCCGACAAGTCCGGCATGCGCGCGGTGATCGAGCTCAAGCGGGGCGAGGTCCCCGAGATCGTCCTGAACAACCTGTACAAGAACACCCAGCTCCAGGACACCTTCGGCATCAACATGGTGGCGCTGGTCGACGGCCAGCCCCGTCTGCTGAACCTGAAGCAGATGCTCGAGCACTTCCTGTCGCACCGGCGCGAGGTGATCACCCGGCGCACCGTGTTCGAGCTGCGCAAGGCGCGCGAGCGCGGGCACGTTCTCGAGGGGCTGGCGGTGGCGATCGCCAACGTCGACGAGATGATCGAGCTGATCAAGGCCTCGCCGACACCGCCGATCGCCCGCGAGCGCCTGATGGCGCGCGACTGGGCTGCGGGGGTGGCCCGCGAGATGCTCGAGCGCGCGGGCGCCGAGGCCGCCGCGTTCAAGCCCGAGGGGCTCGATCCCTCGGTGGGGCTGCACGGCGAGACCTATCGGCTCTCGGAGGTCCAGGCGCAGGAGATCCTCCAGATGCGCCTGCAGCGGCTCACCGGGCTGGAGCAGGACAAGATCGTCCAGGAGTACCGCGAGGTCATCGGGCAGATCGCCGATCTCCTCGACGTGCTCGCGCGCCCGGAGCGCGTCACGCAACTGATCCGCGACGAGCTCGCCGCGATCCGCGCCGAATTCGCGGAGGGCAAGGCCGACACGCGCCGCTCGCGCATCGAGCTCAACGCCACCGAACTCGAGACCGAGGACCTGATCACCCCCACCGACATGGTGGTGACGCTCTCGCACACCGGCTACGTCAAGAGCCAGCCGCTGTCGGAATATCGCGCGCAGCGCCGCGGCGGCCGCGGCAAGCAGGCCACCACGATGAAGGACGAGGACTGGATCGACCAGCTCTTCATCGCCAACACGCACGACTACCTGCTGTGCTTCTCCAACCACGGCCGGGTCTACTGGCTGAAGGTCTGGGAAGTGCCGCAGGGCACGCGCAACTCGCGCGGCAAGCCCATCGTCAACCTCTTTCCGCTCGCCGAGGGCGAGAAGATCACCGTGGTGCTGCCGGTCAAGGCCTTCGACGAGGCGCGCTACGTCTTCATGGCCACCAGCCTTGGCACCGTGAAGAAGACGCCGCTGTCGGAGTTCTCGCGCCCGATGAAGCGCGGGATCATCGCGGTCAAGCTCGACGACGGCGACTTCCTCATCGGCGCCGCGGTCACCGGCGGCGAGCACGACGTGATGCTGTTCTCCGACGCAGGCAAGGCGGTGCGTTTCGACGAGAACGACGTGCGGGCGATGGGTCGGGATGCGCGCGGCGTGCGCGGGATGAACCTCGAGGATGGCCAGCGGGTGATCTCGATGCTGGTTGCCGGCAGCGAGCAGCAGTCGGTGCTCACCGCCACCGAGAACGGCTTCGGCAAGCGCACCCCGATCGCCGAGTACACGCGCCACGGGCGCGGCACCAAGGGGATGATCGCGATCCAGACCAGCGAGCGCAACGGCAAGGTCGTCGCCGCGGTGCTGGTCGACGAGAACGACGAGATCATGCTGATCACGACCGGCGGCGTCCTGGTGCGCACGCGCGTCGCCGAGGTCCGCGAGATGGGGCGTGCCACGCAGGGGGTCACCCTGATCGCGGTCGACGAGGGCACGACGCTCTCGGGCGTGCAGCGCGTGGTGGAGTCCGACAGCGACGAGGACGCGGCCGAGGCCGGCGAGGCCGAGGCGAAACCGGAGCCGCCCGACGCTTCCTGATGCCGGCGTCTCCCGTCTTTCCCGAGGCCGGCACGGTGCGACGCGGCGTGCCGGCCGTTTGCTACCATGTCGCGCCATGTCCGAAGACCAATCCGCGAATCCCGCCGCGTACGTCGATGCGCGCCTGGGCGAACTGCGCCGCTCGATCGACGAGGTCGACGCGCAGATCGTCGAACTGATCAGCCGGCGCGCCAACCTGGCGCGCGAGGTCGGCGAGGTCAAGAAGCTGATCGACGCGCCCGTGTACCGGCCGGAGCGCGAGGCGCAGATCTTCGCGAAGCTGCACGCGCTCAATCCGGGGCCGCTGCCCAACGCGAGCGTCGAGGCGGTCTATCGCGAGATCATCTCCGCCTGCCGGGAGCTCGAGCGGCGGATGCGCGTGGCCTACCTGGGGCCGCCCGGAACCTTTTCCGAGCAGGCGCTGATGCGTCACTTCGGCAGCGGGGTCGATGCGCTCGCCTGCCCGTCGATCGACGAGGTGTTCCGGGCCACCGAAGCCGGCACCACCGACTTCGGCGTCGTCCCGGTGGAGAACTCCAGCGAGGGTGCGGTGAACCGCTCGCTGGACCTCTTCCTGCAGACGCCGCTGCGCATCTGCGGCGAGGTGTCGATTCCGGTCCGGCACAACCTGCTGACCCGCAGCGGTTCGATGGATGGCGTGCAGCGGATCTGCGCGCACGCGCAGGCGCTGGCGCAGTGCGCCGGCTGGCTCGACCGCAGCCATCCGGGCATCGAGCGGGTGCCGGTGTCGAGCAACGCGGAGGGCGCGCGGCTGGCCTCGCTCGACGACGCCACCGCTGCGATCGCGGGCGACACGGCTGCATCGCGCTACGCGCTGCAGGCGGTGGCCAGCGGGATCCAGGACGATCCGCTGAACCGCACCCGCTTCGCGATCATCGGTCACTACGACTGCGGCCCTTCCGGCAACGACCAGACCTCGCTGATCCTCTCGGTGCCTGACCGCGCCGGCGCGGTGCACACGCTGATCGAGCCGCTGGCGCGGCACGGCGTCTCGATGAAGCGCTTCGAATCGCGCCCCGCGCGCTCGGGGCAGTGGGAGTACTTCTTCTACATCGACCTGATCGGCCACCGTGACGACGCGAGCATCGCTGCGGCGCTCGCCGAGATCCGTGACCATGCGGCCTTCTGCAAGGTGGTCGGCTCCTACCCCCGCGCTGTCTGATCCCGCGGGCCGCAGCGCCCGCGGGCCGATCGACCTCATCGAACCCGAACCGAATGAGCATCCCAGCCCCCAGCTACGTGCGCGGCATCGCGCCCTACCAGGCCGGCAAGCCGATCTCCGAGCTCGCCCGTGAGTACGGGCTGCAGGAGGAGCGCATCGTCAAGCTCGCCTCCAACGAGAACCCGCTGGGCGTGCCCGATTCCGCGCGTGCGGCGATGCTCGTCGAGCTCGACGAAATGGCGCGCTATCCCGATTCCAACGGCTTCGAGCTCAAGCGGGCGATCTCGCGGCGCTACGGGGTGCCGGAAGACTGGGTCACGCTGGGCAACGGCTCCAACGACATCCTCGAACTGGCCGCGCACGCGGTGGTGCAGCCGGGCCAGTCGGTGGTCTATGCGCAGTTCTCGTTCGCGGTCTACGCGCTGGCAACCCAGGCGGTGGGCGCGCGCGCGATCGTCGTGCCGGCCCGCGACCACGGCCACGACCTGGAGGCGATGCGCGCGGCGATCGAGCCGGACACGCGGCTGGTCTTCATCGCCAATCCGAACAACCCCACCGGCACCTTCGCGCCGGCCGAGACGGTCGAGCGCTTCGTCAGCGCGGTGCCGGCCGACGTCGTGGTGGTCCTCGACGAGGCCTACAACGAGTACCTGCCGCCCGAGCTGCGCTTCGACTCCACCGCGCTGGTGCGCCGCTTCCCGAACCTGCTGGTCTCGCGCACCTTCTCGAAGGCTTACGGACTCGCCGGGCTGCGTGTGGGCTTCGGACTGGCGCAGCCGGAGCTCACGGATCTGCTCAACCGGATCCGCCAGCCCTTCAACGTCAACTCGCTGGCGCAGGCCGCGGCCTGCGCGGCGCTCTTCGACGACGCCTTCCTGCAGCGCAGCTACGAGGTCAACTCCGCGGGCCTGCAACGCCTGCAGTCGGCCTTCACGGCAATGGGGCTCGAGCACGTGCCTTCGTTCGCCAACTTCGTGCTGGTGCGCGTCGGCGACGCCGCGGCGGTCTACGAGCAGCTGCTGCGCGCCGGCGTGATCGTGCGGCCGGTCGCAGGCTACGGGCTGCCCGAATGGCTGCGCGTCTCGGTCGGCCTGCCCGAGGAGAACGAGCGCTTCCTCGCTGCGCTGGCGAGCGCGCTGGGCCGCACTTGAGCGCGCCGCTGCGACTGCGCCGCGCCGCTGTGCTCGGTGTCGGTCTGATCGGCGGCTCGGTTGCCGCTGGCCTGCGCCATCGCGGCGTCGCGGCCGAGGTGATCGGCTATTCGCCCAACGACGACGCGCAGCGAGCGCAGGCCCTGGGCCTGGTCGACCGAGCGACCGATCGCCTGGACGAGGCGATCGACGGCGCGGACCTGATCGTGCTCGCCGCGCCGATCCCGGTCCTGCCCGGCCTGCTCGCCGCGATGCACGGCCGGCTGGCCCATGACGCGGTGGTCACCGACTGCGCAAGCACAAAGCGCAGCGTGATCGCCGCGGCACGTGCCGGGCTGGGCGCCGGGTTCCCGCGCTTCGTTGCCGGGCATCCGATCGCCGGGGGCGAGCGGCACGGGCCCGAGGCGGCCCGCGTCGACCTCTTCGAAGGCTGCGTCGCGATCGTCTGTGCGCACACGCAGGCCGCGCCGGATGCGGTCGAGCGGGTGGGCGCGATGTGGGGCGCGCTGGGCGCGCGCACCACGGCCATGGATCCTGTCGAGCACGACGAGCTCTTCGCCGAGGTCTCGCACTGGCCCCATGCGGTCGCCTTCGCGCTGTGCGGCGCGATCGCGGCGGGCGAGCGCGCCGACGCCGCACGCCGCTTCGCCGGCGCGGGCCTGCGCGACACCACCAGGATCGGCGCGTCGTCGGCGCAGTTGTGGGCCGATATCCTGATCGACAACCGCGAGGCGGCTCTGCGCTGCTCGCGAGCCTTCCAGGCCGAACTCGGCGCAATTGCCGACGCGCTCGAGGCTGCCGACCGGGAGGCGCTCGCGGCACGCTTCGAGGCAGCCAGCCAGTGGCGGCGCCGGCTCGCTGCGCCTGGCGCGACGGATACCGAATAGAGTCGCGGTTCCGCGCGGCCTGAAGGAGTCGCGCGGTCGGCGTCAGCGGCCTGCGCGGCGACGACGGCTCGCCTGGTGGTATTCGCGCAGATCGGTCAGTTCGCGCAGGACCTCGAACGGAAAGCCCTGCCGGCCGCCGCGCCGGTCGATCACCAGCGAGTCGATCGTCGCCTCGAACGCCTGCGGATCGTGCCAGACGGCAGCGATCCCGTTGAGCAGTCGCGGGTACACCCCGCGCAGCGTCGACAGGCGCATCTGCGGCGGCAGCGCCTCGAGCAGGCGCGCCGCGGCGGCGTCGAGCCGCTGGTCCTCGGGAACCCGGACGCGGGCCGGCGTCGACTCGGCGCGGGGTGCGGGGCCGCGGGCGATGCGGCGGATCAGCGCGGCGACCGCCCCTTCGATCGGGCTGTCCTTGGGGCGGGGGAGGCTCATGGGCTGCCGGTAGAATTCGCTTGCTCTGCGGACGTGACCGCATCCGGATCGGCGAGAGTGTCGATCGTCCGCTCCTCTAGAAACAGGAACAAGTTCATGTCCAACGCATTCCGGGTGCTGCCCGGCGGACGGCTGACCGGGCGCCTTCGGGTCCCGGGCGACAAGTCGATCTCGCACCGCGCGATCATGTTCGGCGCCATCGCCGACGGCCAGACCCGGGTCACCGGCTTCCTCGAGGGCGCCGACGCGATCTCCACGATGGACGTGTTCCGCGCGCTGGGCGTGCGCATCGACGGTCCGGTCGACGGCCGCGTGACGGTGCATGGGGTCGGCATCGACGGACTGCGCGGCAGCGCCGCGCCGCTGGACTGCGGCAACGCCGGCACCGCGATGCGCCTGCTGATGGGGCTGCTGGCCGGACAGCGCTTCGAGTCCACGCTGGTGGGCGACGAGAGCCTGAGCCGGCGCCCGATGCGCCGTGTCGCCGAGCCGCTGGCGCGCATGGGGGCGCGCATCGAGACCACCGACGGCTGCCCGCCGGTGCGCATCCGGCCCGCGCAGGCGCTGGCCGCGATCCACTACGACATGCCGATGGCCAGCGCCCAGGTCAAGTCGGCGGTGCTGCTGGCGGGCCTGTACGCGGACGGGGAAACCACGGTCACCGAACCCGCGCCCACGCGCGACCACACCGAGCGGATGCTCACGGGCTTCGGCGTGCGGGTCGGGCGCGAGGGGTCGACGGTGCGTCTTGCCGGCGGACAGCGCCTGCGCGCCACCGCGATCGACGTTCCGGCCGACATCTCGTCGGCGGCCTTCTTCCTGGTCGGCGCCTCGATCGCCGAAGGCTCCGACCTGCTGCTCGAGCACGTGGGGATGAACCCCACGCGCACCGGAATCATCGACATCCTGCGCCTGATGGGCGCGGACATCGAGCCGCTGAACCAGCGCGAGGTCGGCGGCGAGCCGGTGGCCGACCTGCGGGTGCGCTCGGCACGACTGCGCGGCATCGCGGTGCCCGAGTCGCTGGTGCCGCTGGCGATCGACGAATTCCCCGCGATCTTCGTCGCCGCGGCCTGCGCCGAGGGCCGCACCGTGGTGAGCGGCGCGGAGGAACTGCGGGTCAAGGAGTCGGACCGGATCGCAGTGATGGCCGAGGGGCTTCGCGCACTGGGCGTGGACGCCACGCCGACGCCCGACGGCATGGTGATCGAGGGCCGCGGCGAAGGGCCGGCCTTCCACGCCGGCGAGGTGCACTCGCACGCCGATCACCGGATCGCAATGTCCTTCACGATCGCCGCGCTGCGCTCCGATGGCCCGCTGCTGATCCGCGACACCGCCAACGTCGGCACCTCCTTCCCCGGCTTCCCCGCGACCGCGGCGCGGGTGGGCGTGGCGATTTCCGAAGCCGATGCCTGAGACGCCGGTCATCGCGATCGACGGCCCGACCGCCTCGGGCAAGGGCACGATCGCCCAGCGGGTCGCGTCCACGCTCGGCTGGCACTACCTGGATTCCGGTTCGCTCTACCGGATCGTCGCCCTGCGCGCGCTGCGCACCGGGACCGACCTCGGTGACGGCGGGGCGCTCGCAGCCCTGGCCGACGGGCTCGCGCCACGCTTCGAGAGCGGGCGAATCCTGGTCGACGACGAGGACCTGAGCGATGCGATCCGCACCGAGGAGGCCGGCAACGCCGCCTCGCGGGCCGCAGCCCAGCCGCTGCTGCGCGCCGCACTGCTCGGGCTGCAGCGGCGCGCCCGCCGTGCGCCCGGGCTGGTCGCCGACGGGCGCGACATGGGCACCGTCGTCTTCCCCGATGCGGTGCTGAAGGTCTACCTGACCGCGAGCGTGGAGTCGCGTGCGCAACGTCGGCATAAGCAGTTGATCGAAAAGGGTTTTTCTGCTATCATTTCCGACCTTTTGCGGGATCTCGCCGAGCGCGACGCACGCGACATGCAGCGTGCCGAGGCGCCGCTGGAGCCTGCGAAAGGGGCGCTGGTGCTCGATTCCACGCGGCTGACCATCGACGAGACGGTGGCGGCGGTGCTCGAAGCCTACCGGCGCAGGGTCGCTGCCTGAGCCGCCTGCACGGCGCATGGGTCCGCGGCCCGAAGGGGTACGGAAGGTCCCGGGCTGCCCGGGGCGTCCGTGCATGGCGTGAACTCCGCTGGGCTTTCCGCGCCGGTGGCGGCCTCTGACCAGGCCACCGGTGACGACCGTCCGGCGTGCTCATCAATCCGGAACCACAAATTGACTACTTCCACTGAAACGGCCGCTCCCGCCGCGGTCGAAAGCTTCGCCCAGATGTTCGAGGAATCGCTCTCCAGGCAGGAGATGCGCGCGGGCGAAGTCATCACCGCCGAGGTGGTGCGCATCGACCACAACTTCGTGGTCGTCAACGCCGGCCTGAAGTCCGAGAGCTACATCGACATCGAGGAGTTCCAGAACGACCGCGGCGAACTCGACGTCAAGGAAGGCGATTTCGTCTCCGTGGCGATCGACTCCCTGGAGAACGGCTACGGCGAGACGCGGCTGTCGCGCGACCGCGCCAAGCGTCTGGCGGCCTGGATCAGCCTGGAGAAGGCCCTCGAGACCGGCGACCTGGTTTCGGGCACGATCACCGGCAAGGTCAAGGGCGGCCTGACCGTGATGTGCAACGGCATCCGTGCGTTCCTGCCGGGCTCGCTGATCGACATGCGCCCGGTCAAGGACACCACGCCCTACGAGGGCAAGACCTCCGACTTCAAGGTCATCAAGCTCGACCGCAAGCGCAACAACGTCGTGCTGTCGCGTCGCGCCGTCATCGAGCTCACCCAGGGCGAGGAACGCGCCAAGCTTCTCGAGACCCTGCACGAGGGCGCGATCGTCAACGGCGTGGTCAAGAACATCACCGACTACGGCGCCTTCATCGACCTCGGCGGCATCGACGGCCTGCTGCACATCACCGACATGGCCTGGCGCCGCGTGCGTCACCCGTCCGAGGTGCTCCAGGTGGGCCAGGACGTCACCGCCAAGGTGCTCAAGTTCGACCAGGAGCGCAACCGCGTCTCGCTGGGCGTCAAGCAGCTCGGCGACGACCCGTGGGTCGGCATCGGCCGCCGCTATCCGCAGGGCACGCGCATGTTCGGCAAGGTCACGAACATCACCGACTACGGCGCCTTCGTCGAGATCGAGCCGGGCATCGAGGGCCTGGTCCACGTGTCCGAGATGGACTGGACCAACAAGAACGTGAACCCCGGCAAGGTCGTGCAGCTCAACGACGAGGTCGAGGTGATGGTGCTCGAGATCGACGAGGACCGTCGCCGCATCTCGCTGGGCATGAAGCAGTGCCGCGCCAACCCCTGGGAGGAGTTCGCCGACAACCACCGCAAGGGCGACAGGGTCAGCGGCACGATCAAGTCGATCACCGACTTCGGCGTGTTCATCGGCCTGCCCGGCGGAATCGACGGCCTGGTGCACCTGTCCGACCTGTCCTGGAACACCCCGGGCGAGGAGGCGGTGCGCAACTTCAAGAAGGGCGACGAGGTCGACGCGGTGGTGCTGGCGATCGACACCGAGCGCGAGCGCATCTCGCTGGGCATCAAGCAGCTCGACGGCGATCCGTTCACCAGCTATGCCGGCAGCCACGAGAAGGGCGCCGTGATCAAGGGCATCGTCAAGAGCGTCGAGCCCCGCGGTGCGGTGATCGACCTCGGCGGCGACATCGAAGGCTACCTGCGCGCTTCGGAGATCTCCCGCGACCGCGTCGAGGACGCACGCAACCTCCTGAAGGAGGGCGACGAGGTCGAGGCGATGGTGATCAATGTGGATCGCAAGAACCGCTCGATCAGCCTGTCGATCAAGGCCAAGGACTCGGTCGAGACCGCCGAGACCCTGCAGCGTCTGGCCGCCGAGAGCAGCGCAGCCACCGGCACCACCAACCTCGGTGCGCTGCTGCGGGCCAAGCTCGACAGCCAGAAGGACCAGTAAGGCGCCTGCCGCTTCGCGCATCCCTCCGTGGACAGGAACGACTCCTCCCCGGCGACGATGACCAGGTCGGAGCTGATTGCCCGACTCGCGGAGCGGTATCCGCAACTGGTCGTGAAGGATGCCGAGTTCGCCGTCAGGACGATCCTCGACGCGATGGCCCGCACGCTCGCGCAGGGCCATCGCATCGAGATCCGCGGATTCGGCAGCTTCGCGCTTTCCCACAGGCCGCCGCGCATCGGCCGCAACCCGAAGTCCGGCGAGCGTGTGCTGGTCCCGCAGAAACGGGTGCCGCACTTCAAGCCGGGCAAGGAGTTGCGCGAGCGCGTCGATGCCGCACTCCGGGGCGAGGGCTGAGTTGCCGGTCCGCGCATCCACGCCACAGCGGGACACCTGACCGATGCGCTTCGTCTCCTGGCTCTTCCGGGCGATCCTGTTCCTCGTCGCCCTCGGCTTCGCGCTTTCCAACACCTCGGTGACGGAACTGCGCTTCTTCGGGGTCGATCTGGTCTGGCGTGCCCCTCTGGTCATCTTCCTGCTGGCCTTCTTCGGCGCCGGCGCCGTGCTCGGCCTGCTGGCAGTGGTGCCCACGCTCTTTCGCCAGCGCCGCGAGATGGGGCGCATGCGCCGCGAGCTCAAGGCCACCGCCAGGAACGGATCGGCGGGCAGTCTCCCGCAGCAGCCACCGGTGGCGGATGGCGCAGTGGCGGAGGTGGTCGGTACGCCGCGCCAGGGGTGATGGCACGCACCGATGGAGATCGAATCCTGGTGGCTGCTGGCGGTTCCGCTGTTCTTCGGGCTCGGCTGGTTCGCTGCGCGCCTGGACTTGCGCAGCGGTGCGGCGCGTCCCAAGGGCCAGCTGCCCGAGGCCTATTTCCGCGGCCTGAATTTCCTGCTCAACGAGCAGCCTGACAAGGCGATCGATGCCTTCGTCGACGTCGTCCGGATCGATCCGGAGACGGTCGAACTGCACTTTGCCCTCGGCAATCTGTTCCGGCGCCGCGGCGAAACCGATCGGGCGATCCGCGTCCACCTGAATCTCGCCGAACGCCGCGACCTCGATGCGGCACAGCGTGAGCACGCGCTTTTCGACCTGGGCCAGGACTACCTGAAGGCCGGGCTGCTCGACCGCGCCGAGGACGCCTTCGATCGCCTCGAGGGCACCCGATACGCGGCGGCGGCGCTGCGCCACCGGCTGGAGATCGCGCAGATGGTGCGCGACTGGCCGCTTGCCATCGCACACGCGCAGCGTCTCGGGCACGACGGCGACCAGCGGCACCGGCGCGAGATCGCGCACTTCCACTGTGAGCTGGCCGCCGCGGCGCTGGCGAGCGCGAACCCGGAGGGCGGCGAGACCGCGCGCCGCGAGATCGCCGCGGCATCGGCAGCCGACCCCCGCCATCCCCGCCCCATGCTGCTCGCCGGCGAACTCGCCCGCGCGCAGGACGATCCGGCCGCCGCGATCGAGGCCTGGAGCCGGCTCGCAAGGGAAAGCCCCGAGTATCTCGCGCTCGTCGCGCCGCAATGGCTCGAGGCGCACAGGCTGGTCGGCCGCGCCGAGGCGGGGATCGACGTGCTGGAGCGCATCCATCTCGCCCACCCCTCAGTGGACACGCTCTCGGCGATCGCCGAGGCCCTGGTGCCGGTGCGTGGTCAGGAGGCCGCGCTCGCATGGGCGAAGGCGCAGCTCGAGCGCCAGCCCTCGCTGCTGGGCTTCGAGCGCCTGCTCGCTCTGCACGCACCGCTGGTCGACGAGACGCGCCGCGCGGAGATCGAGTTCACCCAGGGGCTGATCCGCCCGCAGGCGCAGCGGCTGGCGCGCTACGTCTGCCGCCATTGCGGCTTCAAGGCGCGGCGCTTCTACTGGCAGTGCCCGGGGTGCAGCCGCTGGGACACCTACGCGCCCAAGCGCACCGAGGAGATCGAACGCTGATGGAACAGGGCAGGCAGGCGCGCGTCGATTTCTCCGCAGCGCGGATCCTCGTCGTGGGCGACGTGATGCTCGACCGCTACTGGTTCGGCGAGGTCTCGCGGATCTCGCCGGAGGCGCCGGTGCCGGTGGTGCGGGTGACGCGAAGCGACGAGCGGCTCGGCGGCGCCGCCAACGTCGCGCGCAACGCCGCCGCACTGGGTGCGCGCGTGGCGCTGGTGGGCGTCGTGGGCGACGACGAGCCTGGGCGCTGCATCGAGGCGATGGCGGTGCAGGAAGGAATCGAATGCCGGCTCGCGCACGACAGCGCGCTGCCCACGACGATCAAGCTGCGCGTGATCGGTCGTCAGCAGCAGCTGCTGCGCGTGGACTTCGAGCAGGCCCCCGGGGAGGCTGCACTGGCGCGCAAGCTCGACGCGGTGCGCGAGCTCCTGCCCGGCGCGGGGGTGCTCGTGCTCTCCGACTACGGCAAGGGCAGCCTCGTGCAGATCGAGGAGATCGTGCGTGCGGCGCGCGAGGCTGGCAAGATCGTGATCGTCGATCCCAAGGGCGACGACTACCACCGCTACCGCGGCGTCACCGTGCTCACGCCGAACCGCGCCGAGCTGCGCGAGGTGGTCGGCGCCTGGCGCGACGAGGCCGACCTGGCCGAACGTGCGCAGGCGCTGCGGCGGTCCCTGGGAATCCGCTACCTGGTGCTGACCCGCTCCGAGGAGGGCATGACCCTGTTCTCCGACGAGGGCGAGACCAGCGTCCCGGCGCAGGCGCGCGAAGTCTATGATGTCTCCGGCGCCGGTGACACGGTCGTGGCGGTGCTCGCGGCGATGCTCGCGGCCGGCCTGCCTGCCGACGCCGCGATGCGGCTTGCGAACCGCGCTGGCGGGATCGTCGTGGGCAAGCTCGGCACTGCCGCGGTCTCGCCGCTGGAGTTGTTCGGTCCCTGAGGCGTGGCGCCGCCGCGCCCGCCTTCCCGTCGAAAGGTCCCCATCGTGATCATCGTCACCGGCGCAGCAGGCTTCATCGGCAGCAACCTGGTCCTCGCGCTGAACCGGCGTGGAGAGTCCGAGGTCGTCGCGGTCGACAATCTCTCCCGGGCCGAGAAGTTCCACAACCTGGTCGACTGCGAGATCGCCGACTACCTCGACAAGGAGGTGCTGCTCGAGCAGCTGCCGTCGATGCAGGGCGTGCGCGCGGTGTTCCACCAGGGCGCCTGCTCCGACACGATGGAGTCCGACGGCCGCTACATGATGGAGAACAACTTCCGCTACTCGCTGGCGCTGCTGGAGTTCTGCGCGCAGCGGGAGATCCCCTTCGTGTACGCGTCCTCGGCCGCGGTCTACGGCGGTTCGCAGCGCTTCGTCGAACAGCGCGAGTTCGAGCGGCCGCTGAACGTCTACGGCTACTCGAAGTTCCTGTTCGACCAGGTGGTGCGCCGGCGGCTGCCGACGCTGCGCAGCCAGGTGGTGGGCCTGCGCTACTTCAACGTCTACGGCCCGCGCGAGGCGCACAAGGGGCGCATGGCCTCGGTGGCCCTGCACAACTTCAACCAGTATCGCAGCCAGGGGAAGGTGCAGCTCTTCGGCGGCTGGGACGGCTGGGAGGCGGGCGGCCAGAGCCGGGACTTCATCCACGTCGACGACGTCGTCCAGGCCAACCTGCACTTCCTCGACACGCCAGGAGTGAGCGGCATCTTCAATCTCGGCACCGGGCGGGCGCAGCCCTTCAACGACATTGCGGTCACGGTGGTGAACACCCTGCGCGCGCTCGACGGCGAACCCGGCCTGCCGCTCGACGCGCTGGTGGCCAGTGGAGCGATCGAGTACCTGCCCTTCCCGGAAGCGCTCAAGGGGAAGTACCAGAGCTACACGCAGGCCGAGGTCACGCGGCTGCGCGAGGCCGGCTACCAGGCCCCGTTCGCCACGGTCCAGCAGGGGGTCGAAAGCTACGTGCGCTGGCTCGCCGGCAGGGCAATGCACGACTGACCGAGCCATCGGGCCAGCCCGAAAGGCCTGCTGCGTGTCCGCTGCGCCGTGGCACGATGGTGGGCATGAAACTGCCCGCTGCGCACCCGGCGAAGGTTCTCGCCTGTCTTGCGTTCATCGCCCTGCTGCATGGCGGCATCGCGCGCGCCGGCGTCGTCGATGCCAACACCGCCGACCAGCCTGCCCTCGAACAGGTGGTCGGAATCGGCCCGGCGATCGCCGCGCGCATCGTCGAAGCCCGCCGCGAAGGCGGTCCCTTTCGTGACCTGGACGACCTTCGCGACCGGGTCCGGGGAATCGGCGCCGCCAACATCCGCAGGATAGCCGCAGGAGGCCTTGCCGTGCCGGGCAGCCGGGTCCTGCCGCAGGTGCCCGGGAGCCAGGCCTCGGCAGGCGCCGTGCGGCCGACGATCGCCGGCGCCTGCGTGCCCGCCGGGCTCGAGCTGATCGTCGGGATGCCCCGGCTTCCCCCGCCGGCGCCGCCGCCTGCCCCTGCGCGAGGCCGGGGGCGTCCGCTAGACTTGCGCCGATGAGTTCCGAAGCCCGCCCCGAAGTGCCCTCCGCCGCCGTCCCATCCCGTTTCGAGCTGTACTGGCGGCTGGTGCGCCTGCACCGGCCGATCGGCATCCTGCTGCTGCTGTGGCCCACGCTGTGGGCGCTGCTCGTGGCCACCGCAGGGGCGCCAGGCGGCTACCTGCTGTTCGCCTTCGTCGCGGGAACCGTGCTGATGCGCTCGGCCGGCTGCGCGATCAACGACTACGCCGACCGCGACTTCGACCGCCACGTCGAGCGCACCCGCGAGCGCCCGCTCACTGCCGGGCTGATCCAGCCCTGGGAGGCGGTGGCGGTCTTCGCGGTGCTCGCAGCGCTGGCCGCGCTGCTGGTGCTCCCGTTCAACCGGCTCACCTGGGCCCTGGCGGGCGTGGCAGCCTTCCTGGCCATCAGCTACCCGTTCACGAAGCGGTTCCTCGCGCTGCCCCAGGCCTACCTGGGCATCGCCTTCGGTTTCGGCATCCCGATGGCCTTCGCAGCGGCGCAGGGCACGCTGCCGCCGACGGCCTGGGTGATGCTGGCGGCCAACGTGTTCTGGGCGCTCGCCTATGACACCGAGTACGCGATGGTCGACCGCGACGACGACCTGCGCATCGGCATTCGCACCGCGGCGATCACCTTCGGGCGCTTCGACCTCGCCGCAGTGATGCTCTGCTACGGCGCCACGCTCGCGCTGCTGGGCGTGGCGGGCTGGCTCGAGGGCTTCGGCCCCTTCTTCTGGCTCGGGCTGCTCGTGGCCGCAGGCATTGCCGGCTACCACTACACCCTGATCCGCAGCCGCAGCCGGGAGGGGTGCTTCCGGGCGTTCAACCACAACAACTGGTTCGGTGCGGCGGTGTTCGCGGGGCTGCTGCTCGAGTACCTGGTGCCCTGAGCGCCTCGGGGCCGATCAGTCGCGCCCGAGTTCGTCGCCGAGCTCGACGGAACGGGCCCTGGCGGCCGCGAGCGCATCGGCGATGTGGCGGCCGACCGCGCGCTCGGCCATCACCGCAAGCGCAGCCGCGGTCGTGCCGCCCTTGGAGGTCACCCGCTCGCGCAGCACCGACGCAGGCTCGGGAGAGTCGGCCGCCAGGCGCGCGGCGCCCGAGAAGGTCGCCAGGGTCAGCATCCGCGCCTGCTCGTCGTCGAAACCCATGCCGAGCGCCGCATCGTGCATCGCCTCCATGAAATGGAAGACGTAGGCGGGGCCGCTGCCGCTGATCGCGGTGACCGCGTCCAGCATCGGCTCCTCCTGCACCCAGAGGGTCTGCCCGACCGCGCCGAGCAGGTCCTCGGCGATCTCGCGATCGCCAGGGCTCACACCGGGCATCGCGTACAGCCCGGTGATCCCGGCGCCGATCAGCGCCGGCGTGTTCGGCATGCAGCGCACGATGCGCCGATGGCCGCCGAGCCAGCGGGCGATGTCCGCAGCGCGGATCCCGGCCGCGATGCTCACGACCAGCTGCCCCGACAGCACCGGCGCGAGCGCCACGCAGGCCTCGCGCATCTGCTGCGGCTTGACCGCCAGCACCACGACCTCGCTGCCGGGCGCCAGCGCCCGGCTGTCTTCGCCGCTGTCGACGCCGAAGCGATCGCGCAGCACAGCCCGCTGGCCTTCGGACGGCTCGACCACGCGCAGCGCGGACGCAGGGGTGCCGTCGGACACCAGTCCGCCGATCAGGGCCTGGGCCATGTTGCCCCCGCCGATGAAGGTGATCTGCATTGCCGCTCCTGCTCCAGGCTTCGATTCGTCAGTTGAGGGATTGTCGCCGCTTCGGGCGCGTGCGCGCCTGCGCTTCGTGGCGCCTGCTCAGTCGTCCCGCGTGCGGCGCAGGAACTGCCGCGGGCGCAGGCCCGTCAGCACCAGGACTGCAAGGTAGCTTGCCGCGCCCAGCGCGACCAGCCCCAGGACCGCGCCGGCGCGAAGCGCGGGAGTCTCGCGCATCGCGATCCAGTCGAAGCGTGCGCCGATGGACAGCAGCAGCGCCGCCATCGCAAGCGTGGCCGCCGCCACCTGGGCGCCGAGCCTGGTCCAGCCGCTGCGCGGCCGATAGACGCCGCGGCGCAGCAGGCCCGTCAGCAGCAGCCCCGCGTTCACCCAGGCGCCCAGCGAGATCGACAGCGCCAGCCCCGCATGCTGGAGGAAGGGCACCAGCGCGAGGTTCATCAGTTGCGTGGCCACAAGCACCAGCAGGCCGATCTTCACCGGCGTGCGCACGTCCTGCTGGGCGTAGTAGCCGGGCGCGAGCACCTTGATCGCGACCAGCGCCAGGAGCCCCGCGGCGTAGCCGATCGCCGCGTTGCGGGTCATCAGGACGTCCTGCGCGTCGAAGCGGCCGTAGTGGAACAGCAGCGCGGTCAGCGATTCGGCCATCAGCGCGAGCCCGGCCATGCACGGGACCGACAGCACGAAGACCAGCCGCAGCCCCCAGTCGAGCAGCCCGCTGTACTCGTCGCGATCGCCTCCGGCGCTGGCGCGCGACAGGCTCGGCAGCAGCACCGTGCCCAGCGCGACGCCGAGCAGTGCGGTCGGGAACTCCATCAGCCGGTCCGCGTACGAGACCCACGACACGCTGCCCGGTGCGAGCCGCGAAGCGATGTGGGTGTTGATGATCAGGCTGATCTGCGCAACCGACACCGCGAGCACTGCCGGCGCCATCAGCTTGAGCAGGCGCGCGGTGTGCGGGTCGCGCAGGGCCGCCGCCACGCCCAGCCCGACGCGCGGCAGCATCCCGATGCGACGCAGCGCGGGCAGCTGGATGGCGAGCTGCGCGATGCCGCCGACGACCACGCCGACGGCCAGCGCGTACACCGGCGGGTCGAAGTGCGGCGCCAGGCCCAGCGCGGCCCCGATGAAGCACAGGTTGAGCATCACCGGCGAGAACGCCGGCAGCGCGAAGCGCTTCCAGGTGTTCAGGATGCCCGCCGACAGCGCGACCATCGAGATGAACAGGATGTAGGGAAACATCCAGCGCGTCATCGTGACCGCGGCGTCGTAGGCCGCAGGCTCGCGCGCAAGCCCGGAGGCCATCAGCCAGACCAGTGCCGGGGCCGCGGCGATTCCCGCCAGCGAGATCGCGACGAGCACCCAGAACAGCACGGTCGCGGTCCGGTCGACCATCTCGCGCGTGCGCTGCGGGCCCTCCTCGGCGCGCGCCTGCGCCAGCAGCGGCACGAAGGCCTGGGAGAACGCTCCCTCGGCGAACATCCGACGCAGCAGGTTCGGCAGCCGGAAGGCGACGAAGAAGGCGTCGGTGAAGGCCGAGGCACCGAAGATCGAGGCGGTGAGGTTCTCCCGCACCAGCCCGGTGATGCGCGAGAGCAGGGTGATTCCGCTCACGGTGGCGGCGGCGCGCAGCAGGTTCACCTGGGAACCTCCGCGTCGCTGCGCGCGCGCCGGCTTGTGCGGGGCGCGTCAAAGCGTATATAATTCAAGGCTTTCCGTTTGAGACCGACGAGTTGCGGCGGGTGCCGAACCGCAGCGGTCGCGAACCCGACAAGACCCGACAAGAGTCAGGATTCTCGCATGGCCAACATTGCCTCTGCCCGCAAGCGCGCTCGTCAGGACGTCAAGCGCAACGAACACAACCGGAGCCTGCGCTCGCGGATGCGCACCGCGATCAAGGCGGTGCGCAAGGCGATCGCCGCTGGCGACAAGGCCGCTGCCACCAGCGTCTTCGCAGCCTCCACCAGCGTGATCGACAAGATCGCCAACAAGAAGATCGTCCACAAGAACGCCGCGGCCCGCTACAAGAGCCGTCTGGCCGCTGCCCTGAAGGCGATGGGCTGATTTTCCGGCCGGCGCCGGGCGCGCGTCTGCGCGCATCCGGTGCGGTCTGCAGGCGCCGCCGACCCTTCCGGTCAGCAGGGCGTCGGGGCGCCCCGGTGGCGCCGCCCTCGGGGTGCAGCGTCGCGGCGCCCCGTGTTCATTGCGCCGAGCGGGTTCCGAAGAGCGCACTCCCGACCCTGATCAGCGTCGCCCCCTCCGCGATCGCAGCCTCGAGGTCGTCGGACATGCCCATCGACAGCGTGTCCACTTCCAGCCCCTCGTGGCGCAGCAACTCGAAGACCTCGCGCACCCGCGCGAACTGTGCGCGCTGCACTGCGTGGTCATCGCTGGGCGCGGGGATCGCCATCACGCCGCGCAGGCGCAGCCCGGGCAGCCGGCTGATCTGCCGTGCGAGCGCCACCGCCTCCCCGGGCGCGCAGCCGCTCTTGGCGGCCTCGTCGCTGACCTTCACCTGGACGCAGACGTTCAGCGCAGCAAGCCCTGCGGGACGCTGCTCGGACAGCCTGCGCGCCACGCGTTCGCGGTCGACCGAGTGCACCCAGTCGAAGCGCTCGGCCACCGGGCGGGTCTTGTTCGACTGCAGCGGGCCGATGAAGTGCCACTCGAGCCTGCCGGTCTGCGGCGTCGCTGGCCGCCCGGCGAGCACCGGCTGCCGTCCGGCCTCGCAGGCGTCGATCTTCGCGACCGCCTCCTGTAGATAACTCTCTCCAAAGGCGTGCTGCCCGAGCACAGCGAGCTCGAGCACCCGGGATGCAGGGAAGGTCTTGCTGACTGCCAGGATGGTCACCGACGCCGGTGGGCGTCCGGCGGCCTCGCAGGCCGACCGCACCCGCAGGTGCAGCCGCTCGTAGCGCTCTTGCAACGTGGACTGGCCGTTCATCGCCAGATTCTACTGTCCGCCGGCTGCGGGCAGCCGGGTTGCGCGCGCGCGAAGAGCATCGGTCGATCCGGTCATCGTGGAGTGGAAATGGACATCGCAGAACTTCTGGCCTTCGCCGTCAAGAACAAGGCGTCGGACCTGCACCTGTCGGCAGGGCTGCCGCCGATGATCCGCGTGCACGGTGACGTGCGCCGGATCAACCTGCCGCCGATGGAGCACCGCGACGTCCACGGCATGATCTACGACATCATGAACGACAACCAGCGCAAGGAGTACGAGGAAAACCTCGAGTGCGACTTCTCCTTCGCGATTCCGGGGCTGGCGCGCTTCCGGGTCAACGCCTTCGTGCAGCAGCGCGGCGCCGGCGCAGTGATGCGGACCATCCCCTCGAAGATCCTCACGCTCGAGGAGCTCAAGGCGCCCAAGTCCTTCATCGACATCTCCTCCCAGCCGCGCGGCCTGGTGCTGGTGACCGGGCCGACCGGCTCGGGCAAGTCGACCACGCTGGCGGCGATGATCAACCACGTCAACGAGAACCACTACGGGCACATCCTGACCGTCGAGGATCCGATCGAATTCGTCCACGAGTCCAAGCGCTGCCTGATCAACCAGCGCGAGGTCGGGCCGCAGACGCTGTCGTTCAGCAATGCGCTGCGCTCGGCGCTGCGCGAGGACCCGGACGTGATCCTGGTGGGCGAGCTGCGTGACCTGGAGACCATCCGGCTGGCGATGACCGCGGCCGAGACCGGCCACCTGGTGTTCGGCACGCTGCACACCTCGTCGGCGGCCAAGACGGTCGACCGGATCATCGACGTCTTCCCGGCGGCGGAGAAGGAGATGGTGCGGGCGATGCTCTCCGAGTCGCTGCGCGCGGTGATCTCGCAGACCCTGCTCAAGACCAAGGACGGCAGCGGCCGCGTCGCGGCGCACGAGATCATGATCGGCACGCCCGCGATCCGCAACCTGATCCGCGAGGCGAAGGTCGCCCAGATGAACGCCGCGATCCAGACCGGCGCCCAGCTCGGGATGCAGACCCTGGACCAGTGCCTGGCGGATCTGGTGCGCAAGAACACGATCTCGATGGCCGAGGCGCGCAGCGCCGCGCAGGTCAAGGAGAACTTCCCGGGCTGATCGCAGCGGCGCGCCAGCGGCCGGGGCGGGCTGCCGCCGGCCGCCGCCACGCCGGCTGATGCGGGACGCCACAGGCAACGAACCGGAACGCTGACATGGAACGCGAACAGGCATCGAAATTCCTCCACGACCTGCTGCGGCTGATGGTGAGCCGCAACGGATCGGATCTCTTCCTGACCGCGGAGTTCCCGCCGGCCTTCAAGGTCGACGGCCGGGTGGCGCCGGTCTCGAGTGTGCCGCTGACGCCGCAGCACACGATCGAGCTCGCCCGTGCTCTGATGAACGACCGCCAGGCGGCGGAGTTCGAGGCGAAGAAGGAGGTCAACTTCGCGATCAGTCCCGGCGGGATCGGCCGCTTCCGGGTCAACACCTTCATGCAGCAGGGCCGCGTCGGGATCGTGCTGCGCACGATCAAGTCGGAGATCCCGACGATCGAGCAGCTTTCGCTGCCGCTGATCCTGCGCGACCTGGCGATGACCAAGCGCGGCCTGCTGATCGTGGTCGGGGCCACCGGCTCGGGGAAGTCGAACACGCTGGCGGCGATGATCGGCTATCGCAACGAGAACAGCCAGGGCCACATCGTCACCATCGAGGACCCGGTGGAGTTCGTCCACCCGCACAGGCAGTGCATCGTCACCCATCGGGAGGTCGGCGTGGACACCGAGAGCTGGGAGGTGGCGCTGAAGAACACGCTCCGCCAGGCGCCCGACGTGATCATGATCGGCGAGATCCGCGACCGCGAGACGATGGAGCACGCGGTGGCCTTCGCCGAGACCGGCCACCTGTGCGTGGCGACCCTGCACGCGAACAGCTCCAACCAGGCGCTCGACCGGATCATCAACTTCTTTCCGGAGGAGCGGCGCGCGCAGCTGCTGATGGACCTGTCGCTGAACCTGCGCGGGATCATCTCGCAGCGGCTGATCCCGCTGAGCGGCGGCAACGGCCGGGTGCCGGCGGTGGAGATCATGCTGAACTCGCCGCTGATCGCCGATCTGATCTTCAAGGGCGAGGTCGGAACGATCAAGGACGTGATGAAGAAGAGCCGCGAGCTCGGCATGCAGACCTTCGACCAGGCGCTGTTCGACCTCTACGAGGAGAGCCTGATCGACTACGAGGATGCGCTGCGCAACGCAGACTCGGTCAACGACCTGCGGCTGAACATCAAGCTGAACAGCCGTCACTCGGACCGCGACCTGAACCGCGGAATCGAGCACCTGGGCGTGGTCTGAGCGCAGCGGCGGCGCGACCGCTGCCGGCCCCGCCTCAGCACTCGTCCTGCGCCGCTGCGGGGTCGCGCACCGGCGCGAAGATCTCGAAGCCGAACAGCCGGCACTCGATCGGGCCGTTGTAGAGCGGCGCGCGGCGCCGGGCCTTCATGCCGAGCATCCGGGGCAGCTCCGGGTCGCTGGTGAGCACCCAGAGCCGCCAGCCACCGAAGCGCTCCTTGAAGCTGCGCCCGATCGCGGCCCAGTCGGCCGCATGTCCGCCGGCGTCGCCATGGCGCCGGTCGTCGCCGTGCAGCGGTGCGCGCGGAAGGCGCGCTGCGGCGCTCTCCGGGCGGGCGCGGGCGCTGCGCCCGGAGAGGATGCCGCCCCCGGTCTGCAGCTCGATGCGCTCGCCATAGGGCGGGTTGGTGACGATGGTCCCGGGCCTGTCGAAGGGCGGGCGGGCGTCGCGTGCGTCGCAGCAGGCCAGGCGCAGCGCCTGCGGCGGCAGCCCCGCCCGCTGCGCGTTGCGTTCGACCTGGGCGATCGCTCGCGGGTCGAGGTCGCTGGCCGCCACCTGGAGCGTACGCGCCGCCGTGGCCTGGGCGGCCTGGGTCGCGCGCACCGCGTCCGCGTGCAGCTTCGCCCACAGCGATGCGTCGAAGTCGAGCAGCTTCTGGAAACCGAAGGTCCGGTCCAGCCCCGGGGCGATTCCGAGCGCGCGCTGCGCCGCTTCGATCACGATGGTGCCGGAGCCGCAGAAGGGGTCGTACAGCGGCTCGCCGGGACTCCACCCCGCCAGCGTCAGCAGCCCCGCCGCGAGGTTCTCCTTCAGCGGCGCCTCGCCCTTGTCGTCGCGCGCGCTGCGCCAGCCGCGCTTGAACAGCGGCTCGCCCGACAGGTCCAGGTAGAGGACTGCGTTGCGCTCGTCGAGGAAGGCGAAGACGCGCACGTCGGGGCGCGCGGTGTCGATCGACGGGCGCACGCCGGTGCGCCTGCGGAAGCGGTCGACGATGCCGTCCTTCAGGCGCAGCGTCGCGAAGTTCAGGCTGCGCAGCGGCGAGCGCATCGCCGAGACGTCCACCCGCAGCGTGCGCTGCACGTCGAACCAGTGCTCCCACTCGCAGCGGTTGGCGAGCCGGTAGAGGTCGTCGTCGTCGCGGTAGCGGGCTTCGGCCACGCGCAGCAGCACCCGGCTGGCGATGCGCGAATGCAGGTTGGCGAGATAGCCGATGCCGTGGTCCCCGGTGAAGGCCACGCCGCCGCCCACCGGACGCGTGCTGCCGGGCTCGGCGCCCAGGGCGCGCAGCTCGTCGGCGAGCGCCTCTTCGAGGCCGCGCGGGCAGGGTGCGAAGAAGTGGAGCACGCTCGGGCGCGCAGCTCAGAAGGGCTTGACCACGACGAGCACGAGCGTGAGCAGCAGTGCGATCGTCGGGATCTCGTTGAACCAGCGGTACCAGCGGTGCGAGTGCGCGTCGGTCCCCGCCGCCAGGCCACGCAGCAGGCGTCCGCAGGCGTGGTGATAGCCCAGCAGTGCGATGACGATCACCAGTTTCGCGTGCATCCAGCCTGCGCCGCTGCCGATGCCGTAGCCCAGCCACAGCCACAGGCCGAAGGCGAGCGCCAGCAGCATCAGCGGCGCCATGAAGCGGTACAGCTTGCGGGCCATCAGCAGCAGCCGCTCGCGCTCCGCGGTGGAGCCGGCGGGCACCATCGCGAGGTTCACGAAGATGCGCGGCAGATAGAACAGGCCTGCGAACCAGCTGGTCACGAACATGATGTGCAGCGTCTTCACCCAGAGCATCGACGCTGCCCTCAGCCGCGCACCTGGCCCGAGCCGAGCACCACGTACTTCAGCGAAGTGAGGCCCTCGAGCCCCACCGGCCCGCGCGCGTGCAGCTTGTCGGTGGAGATGCCGATCTCGGCGCCCAGGCCGTACTCGAAACCGTCGGCAAAGCGCGTGGATGCGTTGACCATCACCGATGCGGAGTCGACCTCGCGCAGGAAGCGCATTGCCCTCGTGTAGTCCTCGGTGACGATGGCGTCGGTGTGTCCGGAGCCGTGCTCGGCGACGTGGGCGATCGCCTCGTCCAGGTCGCCCACCACGCGGATCGCGAGGATCGGCGCCAGGTACTCGGCCTGCCAGTCCGCCTCGGTGGCCGGCGTGCTCGCGATGCCGGCGCTGCCGAGGATCTCGCGGCTGGCCGGGCAGCCGCGCAGTTCGACGCCCTTGTCGGCGTAGATGCGGCCGATCGCGGGCAGGAAGCGCCTGGCGATCGCCTGCGACACCAGCAGCGTCTCCATCGCGTTGCAGGGCGAGTAGCGCTGCGTCTTCGCGTTGTCGGCGATGCGGATCGCCTTGTCCAGGTCTGCGGCAGCATCGACGTAGACGTGGCAGATCCCGTCGAGGTGCTTGATCGTCGGCACCTTCGAGTCCCGGGCGATCCGCTCGATGAGCGACTTGCCGCCGCGGGGCACGATCACGTCGACGTACTCGGGGTGGGAGATCAGCTCGCCGACCGCCGCACGATCGGTGGTCTCGATCACCTGCACCGCGTCGGCCGGCAGGCCGGCTGCGCCGAGTCCCTCGCGGATCAGGGTGGCGAGCGCCTGGTTGCTGTGGATGGCCTCGGAGCCGCCGCGCAGGATCGTTGCATTGCCCGACTTGATGCACAGGCCTGCCGCGTCGATGGTCACGTTCGGGCGCGACTCGTAGACGATTCCGATCACCCCGAGGGGCACGCGCATGCGGCCGACCTGGATGCCGGTGGGGCGAAAGCGCAGGTCGGTGATCTCGCCGATCGGATCGGCCAGTGCGGCGATCTGCTCGAGGCCCACTGCCATCGATTCGATCACCTCGTCGCTCAGCGCGAGGCGGTCGATGAAGGCGGGGTCCTCGCCGGCGGCGCGCGCGGCGTCGAGATCCTGTGCGTTGGCGAGCTTCAGCGCGGGGGCCTCGCGACGCAGCGCTGCCGCGGTGGCCAGCAGTGCGCGGTCCTTGGCTGCAGTGGCGGCGCGCGCCATCTCGCGCCCTGCGGCGCGGGCGCGTCGGCCCACGTCGGCGACGTAGGCGGCGATGTCCAGGGGTCGGGTGTCCACGGCGGTTTCCGTTTCGGGGTTCAGCCAGGCAGGGCTTCGCGGGGGCGTTCGAGCGCAGGCGCGCCGGCGATCATCGTGGCGAGCCGGGCGATCGCGGCCCAGGCGTCATCGGCGATCAGCCCCTTGACGATTCTATCGATCCGGGCGGCCTCCTGCAGCGCAGCGCCCAGCGTCCTCAGGTCGAGCCGCTGCAGCGCGCGCTCGTAGAGCCGCTCGCGGGGGCCGAAGATGCGCAGCTCGCGCATTCGCTGCGACAGTGCGCGCCCGTCGCCGGCGCTGCCGGCGAGCCGGTGCAGGTTGCGGATCGCGTCGGCGATCGCCCACAGCACCAGCGGCTCGGCCTCACCTTCCGCGCGCAGTCCGTCGACGCTGCGCAGCGCGCGGGCGGCGTCGCCGGCGAGCATCGCCTCGGCCAGGCCGAAGGCATCGTAGCGGGCGACATTGAGCACTGCCTGGCGCACCTCCTGCACGGGCAGTTCGCCCTCCGGGAAGAGCAGGGCGAGCTTGCGCAGTTCCTGGTGCGC
Organism: Pseudomonadota bacterium; assembly: GCA_963204785.1. Classification (GTDB taxonomy): domain Bacteria; phylum Pseudomonadota; class Gammaproteobacteria; order Burkholderiales; family Burkholderiaceae_E; genus Quisquiliibacterium. The sequence goes on from CAUJHG010000035.1 coordinate 34,704, forward strand.
GGCCAGCAGATTGCCCTCGACGCGCTCGGCGAGGAAAGCAAGGGTGGCCTCGTCGGCGCGCTGGCCGGCGGCGTCCAGTCGCTGCGCGATCCAGCGCGGCAGTTGCGCGCGCTCCACCGGGAACACCGGCACGACGAGTCCGGCGCGGTCGAGCTGGCCGAACCAGGCGGACTCGCTGACCGTGCGTTCGAGCCGCGGCCCGGAAAGCAGCAGCCGCGTCGTGTCGTCGAGCGAGGCTGCCGCCTCGGCCAGCGCCTCGCCGAGCTCCTTGCCGGGCCTGCCGCTCAGGCGCAGTTCGAGGATGCGGTTGGACGCGAACAGGGAGAGTGCGCGGGTCTCGGCGAGCAGCGCCTCGACGCGGAAGCTGCGGTCGACCGTGAAGACCTGCCTCTCCTGGAAGCCCGCCTCGCGCATCGCCTGCCTGGCCAGGTCGGTGGCCTCGATCACCAGCAGCGGCTCGTCGCCGTGGACCCAGACGACAGGAGGGATTCGCCGCCGCAAGGCGGCGGCCAGGGCGTCGGGGCGGACCTGCGCCATCCGGAGGCGGGATCCGTGCCGTCAGCGGCGCACCGCCGCGAGGCGACGCAGCAGCTGCTGGACGAGGTCGTGCTGCATGTCGCGGTAGAGCAGCGCTTCCTCCTGCTCCTTGGCCACGTACTGGGTGTCCAGCGTGGTGATGTCCCTGCGCAGCACCAGTTCGGTGGGCGGCGCCAGCTCGTTGTCCTGCGCATCGAGCACCCGGAAGGTGAACAGAAGCCGAAGCTGGTACTCCCGTGGGCGACCGGTGCTGGTGAAGCCGACGGTCTCCTTCTCGCGGCGCTCCTCCAGCACCAGGAGCCGGACCTCGGCGTGCTGGGGCTGGTCCACCAGACGGGTGCTGCTGCCGCGCAGGGCCCGGGCGAACACGGTTCCCGTGGTCGAGCCTGCGGGGAAGGCGGTGAACAGCGTGCGGAAGGGGAGCTCGGCCGTGCCGCGCAGCTGGAAGCCGCAGCCCGCCAGCGCCAGCGCCGACGCGACGAGCAGCAGGCGACGGGCGCGCATCGGGCTGCGGGCAGGCATCGGCGGCACCCCGCTCACACGACCAGGTTGACCAGGCGTCCGGGCACCACGATCGTCTTCTTCGGGGCCCGCCCCTCGCTGGCGCGGGCGAAGGCCTCGGTGTCCATTGCCGCAGCCTCGATCGTCCTGGTGTCGGCGTCGGCGGGCACGCGCACCGCGCCGCGCACCTTGCCGTTGATCTGCAGCACCAGTTCGATCTCGTCGCGCACCAGCGCGCCTTCGTCGACCTGCGGCCAGGGCGCATCGAGCAGGTCGCCGTGCACCGTCGCGTAGCCGAGTCCGGCCCACAGGCCGTGGGTTGCGTGCGGGACGACCGGATAGAGCACCCGCAGCAGGATCGAGAAGCACTCGCGCAGCACCTCGGTGGCGGCCGTTCCCTCGTCGAGCTTCGCGGCCTCGAGCGCGTTGAGCATCTTCATTCCCGCCGAGACCACGGTGTTGTACTGCAGGCGCTGGTAATCGTAGTCCGCCTGCCGCAGCACGGTGTGGATCTCGAAGCGCAGCGCCTTGTGCGCCGGCGCAAGCTTCGCAGCATCGAACGCGGCTGGCGGCGTCGCGAACCGGGACGCCTGCGCCTGTCCGAAGGCCCAGAGCCGGCGCAGGAAGCGGTGTGCGCCCTCGACTCCGGCGCCGGACCACTCGAGGGTCTGCTCGGGCGGGCTGGCGAACATCACGAACAGGCGTGCGGTGTCGGCGCCGTAGCGGTCGATGATCTCCTGCGGATCGACGCCGTTGTTCTTGCTCTTGGACATCGTGCCCACGCCGCCGTAGTCGACCGGGGATCCGTCGGACTTCAGTTTCGCGCCGCAGATGCGTCCGCCGCCGTCGAACACGTTCTCGACCTCGTCGGGCCAGAAGTACTCGGTGGCGCCACGTTCGTTGCGGCGCGAATAGATGTGGTTGAGCACCATGCCCTGGCACAGCAGGCGGGTGAAGGGTTCGTCGAACTTCACCAGCCCGCGCGTGTCGTCGCCCGGGAAGCCGCCGCGCACATCACGCATGACCCGGGTCCAGAAGCGGGCGTACAGCAGGTGCAGCACCGCGTGCTCGATGCCGCCGATGTACTGGTCCATCGGCATCCAGTAGTCGTTGCGCGCGTCGACCATCGCCTCGTCGTTGTCCGGCGAGCAGTAGCGCATGTAGTACCAGGCCGAGTCGATGAAGGTGTCCATCGTGTCGGTTTCGCGCTGCGCGGGCTTGCCGCACTTCGGACACTGGCACTTCAGGAAGCGCTCGTCCCTGGCCAGCGGGTTGCCGCTGCCATCGGGAATGAGGTCTTCGGGCAGCCTCACCGGGAGCTGGTCGTAGGGCACCGGCACCGGGCCGCAATCCGCGCAGTGGATGATCGGGATCGGCGTGCCCCAGTAGCGCTGGCGCGAGATGCCCCAGTCGCGCAGACGCCACTGGGTCTTCTTGCCGCCGAGCCCGCGTGCCTGCAGATCGGCGGCGATCGCGTCCATCGCCGCGTCGAAGCCCAGCCCGTCGTAGGGGCCGGAGTTCACGCAGGCGCCACGGCCCTTCTCCTCGTACCAGGGCTGCCAGGCCTCGGTGGAGAAGGGCTGGCCGTCGACGTCGATCACCTGGCGGATCGGCAGGCCGTACCGCCTCGCGAAGGCGAAGTCGCGCTCGTCATGGGCCGGAACCCCCATCACCGCGCCGTCGCCGTAGCCCATCAGCACGTAGTTGCCCACCCAGACGTCGACCTGCGCGCCGGTCAGCGGATGCGTGACCGTCAGGCCGGTGGGCACGCCCTTCTTCTCCATCGTTGCCAGATCGGCCTCCATCACCGAACCCTGCCTGGCCTCGTCGACGAAGGCCGCGACCTTCGGGTCGCGTGCCGCCGCGACCGTGGCCAGCGGGTGCTCGGGCGCCACGGCGACGAAGGTCACGCCCATGATGGTGTCGGCGCGCGTGGTGAACACGTACAGGCGACCTTCGCCCACCAGCGTGCCCTCGGCGTCGCGCACTTCGTGCGGGAAGGCGAAGCGCACGCCGACCGAGCGGCCGATCCAGTTCGACTGCATCGTGCGCACGCGCTCGGGCCAGCCCTCGAGGTGGTTCTCGACCTGGTCGAGCAGTTCCTCGGCGTAGTCGGTGATCTTCAGGTAGTAGCCGGGGATCTCGCGCTTCTCGACGGGCGCGCCGGTGCGCCAGCCGCGCCCGTCGATCACCTGCTCGTTGGCCAGCACCGTCTGGTCGACCGGATCCCAGTTGACCACCTGCGTCTTGCGGTAGGCGATTCCCGCCTCGAGCATCTTCAGGAACAGCCACTGGTTCCACTTGTAGTACTTCGGGTCGCAGGCGGTGATCTCGCGCGACCAGTCGATCGCCAGCCCCATCGCCTGCATCTGCTTCTTCATGTAGGCGATGTTCTCGTAGGTCCACTTCGCCGGAGCCACGCCGTTCTTCATCGCGGCGTTCTCGGCGGGCAGGCCGAAGGCGTCCCAGCCCATGGGCATCAGCACGTTGTAGCCGTTCATCCGGAGATGGCGGTACATCACGTCGTTGATCGTGTAGTTGCGCACGTGCCCCATGTGCAGCTTGCCCGACGGGTAGGGCAGCATCGAGCAGGCGTAGAACTTGCCTTTCGGGAAGCGCGGGTCGTCCTCGAGCGCGCGGTAGGCGTCGATTGCGGCCCAGTGCTGTTGCGCGGCGGATTCGACTGCGCCCGCGTCGTAGCGGAGCTTGCCCGCGTCGTTGGTGTCTTGCATGGTGGCGTGCCCAGGGAAGCGCGGGCCTGGCGCGGCCCGGACGCAACCTTCGATCTTACCGCGGTTCGCCCCGCGGGCAGGCCGTGCCGTCGGGCCTGGCGGGGCGCGCCTCGCCCCTGCCGTGACCGGCCGGGGCGGCAGCGGGCCGGGCGGCTGCGCAAACGCCGAAACGGGTTGCGCGGCCCGGCGCGACCCTGTCCAATGCAGCTCCGATGCCTGCATCCTGTCTTCGATCGTCGATCCCGGGAGCTGCGCCGCGCGCCTGCGTCGCCGCTGCAGTGGAGCTGTCCGGATGAGCGACAGCGGGTCCATGTCGCCGTGGCTGCCGCTGCGGCATCGCGGCTTCCGCACCGCCTGGTTCGCCGCGCTGGCCACCTACCTGGTGGTCTGGATGCAGAGCGTCGGCGGCGCCTGGTACATGACCTCGCTGACCCCGTCGCCCCTGTGGGTGGCGCTGATGCAGACCGCTGCGAGCCTGCCCGGTTTCTTCTGGTCGCTGCCGGCGGGGGTGCTTGCCGACCTGATCGACCGCAGGCGCCTGCTGCTGGTCACCCAGGTGCTGATGCTCGCAGCCTCCGGGCTGATGGCCCTGCTCGCCTCGGGGCAGTGGATGGGGGAGGCAGGGCTGCTGGTGCTGACCTTCCTGCTGGGGACCGGCCTTGCGCTGAACGCGCCGGCCTGGCAGTCGGCGCTGGCGGAGTCGGTCCCGCGCGAGGACGTCACGCAGGCCGTGACGCTGATCGGCGTCGCCTTCAACATCGCCCGCTCGGTCGGGCCCGCGATCGCCGGCTTCGTCGTGGCCTTCGGCGACGCCTCCGCGGTGTTTGCGCTGAACACCGTGGTGCTGGTCTACGTGACCATCGTCGTCTGGCGCTGGAAGATGGTCCGGCGCACCAGTCCGCTGCCTCCGGAGCGGCTGCTCGGCGGAATGCGGGCGGGACTGCGCTTCTTCGTGCACTCGACCCTGGTGCGCGCCTTCCTGCTGCGCACCCTGCTGTTCGCCCTGTGCGGCAGTTCGCTGTGGGCGCTTCTGCCTGCAGTGGCGCAGCAGCGGCTGGGGGCATCGGCAGCAGGCTTCGGGACGCTGATCTCCTGCCTGGGAATCGGGGCGATCGTGGTCGGGGTCCTGATGCCGGTGATCCGGGCGCGCTTCACGATCGAGCGCGCGCTCGCGGTCGCCTCGGCAGCCTTCGCGGTGACGCTGGTGATCGTGGCCACGGTGCGCAGCACCTGGGTGCTCTACCCGGTGCTGATGGTGGGCGGGGCGGCGTGGACCGCAACCTTCTCGAAGATCCACGCCGGGCTGGTGACCTCCGTTCCCGGCTGGGTGAGCTCGCGGATGATCGCGCTCTACATCCTGGCCAGCCAGGCCGGCATGGCGCTGGGCGCCCTGGTCTGGGGGGCGCTGGCCGCCTGGCAGGGCCTGCAGGTCACCCTGCTGGTGTCGGCGGCGGCGCTGCTGGCGACGCGCCTGGCCAGCAGGCGCTTCGTGCTGCGCTACGGGGAGGAGCGCGAGGTCACCCACTCCGGTCCTGCCGAGCAGCCGGCGGCCTTCACCCATCCGCCGATGGAGGCGGGGCCGGTCGCGGTCGAACTGCGCTATGCGATCGACCCGGCTTCGCGCGAGGCCTTCGTCGAGGCTGCTGCGCGGCTGGGCGAGGTCCGCCGGCGCAACGGCGCCACCTTCTGGCGCCTGTACCGCGACCTGGCTGACGAACACCGCTTCACCGAGCGCTTCATCGTCGAGTCCTGGGTCGAGTACCAGCGGCAGCTGATGCGCTCGACCCTGGTCGACCGCGACATCGAGGACGCGGCGCGCGCCTTCCAGCAGTCAGGCATCCCGATCACGACCGCCTACTTCCTGGCGGAGCGCTGAGCCTGCCGGGCGTGGCGCCCGGATCCATTGCGGATGCGGACAGCCAGGTCCACAATCGCAGATCGAACTGTCGCCGCGACGACGTTTAAGGGTTTTCCCGAGGTTTGATTTCGAAAGAGAGACACCGGATTCCATTTTGGATATATTTCAGGTTTGAACATTTCAACTTCAAACCAACAACGAGGAGACGCGATGATCGAGGAAACCCTGAAGGCCAACGATTCCGTCCCGGCCGGGTCCGCCATCCTGCGGGCGGTGCGCATTCTCGAGGCGATCGCCAGCCAGGATTCGCCGCCGCCGCTGTCCGAGATCTGTCGCGAGGTGGACCTGCCCAAGCCCACGGTCTACCGGATCCTCACCACGCTGGAGCACGCCGGCCTGATCGGCCGCGAGCCCGGAACCAAGCGCTATACCTGCGCCGAGCGCCTGAGCTCGCTGGCCGGCGAGACCCTGCTGCGTTCGCCCAATCGCGCGGCGCGGCGCGGCGTCCTCGAGGAGCTGGTCGAGCAGGTCGGCGAGACCTGCAACATCTCGATCCCGAACAACAATTCGGTGCTGCTGCTCGATCGCGTCGAAGTGGGCTGGCCGCTGCGCGTGCAGCTCACCGCGGGCTCGACCCTGCCTCTGTACGCATCGGCCAGCGGCAAGCTGTTCCTGAGCCACCTGCCCAAGCGCAGCCGCGACCGCTTCCTGCGCGTCACTCCGCTGATCCCGCACACGCGCAGCACGATGACCGATCCCGCCCGGCTCTCGCGCGAGTTCGAACAGATCCGCAGCGACGGCTACGCCACCGAGAACGAGGAGTACCTGGCGGGAATCGGCTGCCTGGCAGTGCCGGTGCGCGACATCGACGGCCGGGTGGTCGCGGCGCTGTCGGTGCATGCGCCGGTCGGCCGCCTGGGGGTGGACGAGGCCAAGGAGTTCCTGCCGCTGATGCGGCAGTCGGCCGACGCGATCGCGCAGACCATCGACTGGTGAATCGGGCGCAGCGCCGGTTCCGGCGCTGGCGGTGACCGCAAGGGCCCGGCAGATGCCGGGCCCTTGCCATTTGTGCCGCCGGATCGCGGCAATGCCTCGATCTGGTGCGCATCGGCGCCCCGCCTGCACCAGAGCGGCGCGTCGACGGGCCCTCGCGGGCACTCGCAGCGCAGCGCTGCGAGGAGACGGCCCGGCCGAATCCATCTGGCACGACTCCTGCATTTGTCATGTCACACAAACGCAGATGGAGTGCTCCAATGGCAGCAAGCGCATCAGATGTCCTGAAGATCGTCCGGGAACAGGACATACAGTTCATCGATCTTCGCTTCACCGACACGCGTGGCAAGGAGCATCACGTCACCGTGCCCGCCTCGGCCTTCGGCGAACAGCAGTTCAGCGACGGCCACCCCTTCGACGGGTCCTCGATTGCCGGCTGGAAGGGCATCGAGGCCTCGGACATGCTGCTGATGCCCGATCCGGTAACGGCGAACGTGGATCCGTTCTTCGAGGCACGCACGCTGATCCTCAGCTGTGACGTGCAGGATCCGGGCACCGGAGCGGCCTACGGGCGCGATCCGCGCTCGCTCGCGCGGCGCGCGGAGGCCTATCTGAAGAGCAGCGGCATCGGGGATGCCGCCTACTTCGGCCCGGAGCTGGAGTTCTTCGTCTTCGACAGCGTGCGCTGGCACTCCGGGATGTCGGGCTGCATGGTCCAGATCGACTCCGACGAGGGCGCCTGGAACAGCGGCACCGCCTACGCGCACGGCAACAGAGGGCATCGCCCGGCGGTCAAGGGCGGCTATTTCCCCGTGCCGCCGGTCGACAGCTTCCAGGACATGCGCTCGACGATGTGCCTGCACCTCGAGGCGCTGGGCGTTCCGGTCGAAGTGCATCACCACGAGGTCGGCACCGCGGGGCAGATGGAGCTGGGCACGCGCTTCTCCACCCTGGTGCAGAGAGCCGACTGGGTGCAGTTGCAGAAGTACGTGGTGCACAACGTGGCGCATGCGCACGGCAAGACCGCGACCTTCATGCCCAAGCCCATCGTCGGCGACAACGGCTCGGGCATGCACGTGCACCAGTCGGTGTGGAAGGACGGACGCAACCTGTTCGCCGGCGACGGCTATGCGGGTCTGAGCGAGACCGCGCTGCACTACATCGGAGGCATCATCCGGCATGCGCGCGCGCTCAATGCGCTGACGAACCCGTCGACGAACAGCTATCGCCGCCTGGTGCCGCATTTCGAGGCGCCGGTCAAGCTCGCCTACTCGGGCCGCAACCGTTCGGCGTCGATCCGCATCCCCTACGTCGCCAGCCCGAAGGGCAGGCGCGTCGAGGTGCGCTTCCCCGATCCGACAGCCAACCCCTACCTGGCCTTTGCCGCGATGCTGATGGCCGGGCTCGACGGCGTGCAGAACCGCATCGATCCGGGCGCCCCCCTGGACAAGGATCTGTACCACCTGCCTCCCGAGGAGGACGCAAGCGTCCCCACCGTCTGCTCCAGCCTCGAGCAGGCGCTCGAGAACCTCGATCGCGATCGCGGCTTCCTCACGCAGGGCGGGGTGTTCAGCGACGCGATGCTCGATGCCTTCATCGAACTGAAGATGGCGGAGGTGACACGCCTGCGCATGACCACGCATCCGGTCGAGTTCGACCTGTACTACAGCCTGTGAGGTCGGGTCGCGATGAAGTTCACGAAGATGCACGGGCTGGGCAATGACTACGTCTATGTCAACGCCTTCGAGGAGTCGATCCCGGATCCGCGCGCCCTCGCGATCGAGATGTCGCGCCCGCACTTCGGGGTGGGCGCCGACGGGCTCGTGCTGATCGGGCCGTCGGCCGAGGCCGACTTCGCGATGCGCATGTTCAACGCCGACGGATCGGAGGGAGAGATGTGCGGCAACGCCGCGCGATGCGTCGCCAAGTACGTGCACGACCGCGGCCTCACGGACAAGACCCGGCTGACCCTGGCCACGCGCGGCGGTACGCGGGTGCTCGAGCTCGAGCTGCGCGACGGGCGCGTCGAGCAGGTCACCGTGGACCTCGGTGCGCCGGTGCTCGACCCGGCCGGAGTCCCGGTCGACCTCGCCGGCGAGGCGGTCGTCGACCGCCCGCTCCAGGTCGCCGGGCAGGTCCTGCGCATCACCTGTGTCGGTATGGGCAATCCGCACGCAGTGGCCTTCGTAGGCCACCCGCAGGCGGTCGACGTCGCGGGCATCGGCCGGCAGATCGAGACGCATCCGCTGTTTCCGAAGCGAACCAACGTCGAGTTCGTGCGCGTCGTGCAGCGCGACCGGCTCCAGATGCGCGTCTGGGAGCGTGGCAGCGGCGAGACCCTGGCCTGTGGCACGGGCGCCGCTGCCGCCCTCGTCGCGGGCGTCCTGAACGGTCTTTGCGAGCGCAGCGCGACCGTGGAGCTGACCGGCGGCGCGTTGCAGGTCACCTGGAATGTGCGCGACGACCACGTCTACCAGCGCGGCCCGGCGAGCTTCGTCTTCGACGGCGTGTGGCCCGGAGCCTGAAGATGCGACTGAATGCCTGCCTCGCTGCCATGCCCGGCGGCTACCTGTTCGGCGAGATCGGGCGTCGCGTGCGCGCCTACGAGCCGGGCGCACCGCGTCCGATCATCCATCTCGGCATCGGCGACGTCTCTCAGCCCCTGGCGCCCGCGATCACCGAGGCTTTCGTGCGCGCGGCCCGCGAAATGGGCACCCCGCAGGGCTTCCATGGCTACCCGCCGGAGCAGGGCTACCCGTTCCTGCGCCAGGCGATCGTCGACGCCGACTATGCGCCGCTGGGCGTCCGGCTCGATCCGGACGAGGTGTTCGTGAGCGACGGCGCCAAGACGGACACCTCGGCCCTGCCCGAGCTGCTCGCGCCCGACGCACGGGTGGCGGTCACCGATCCCGTCTATCCGGCCTATGTCGATGCCAACGCGATGGCCGGCCGGCTCGGTCGGCACGAGAACGGCGAATGGTCCGACCTGGTCCTGCTGCCCTGCCATCCGGGCAACGGCTTCGTGCCGGAACTGCCCGGCCGGCAAGTGGACCTGCTCTACCTGTGCTACCCGAACAACCCCACCGGGACCGTGCTGACCCGTGCGCAACTGGCGCGCTTCGTCGAGTACGCGCTCGAGACGCGGACCCTGATCCTCTTCGATGCCGCCTACAAGGCCTACATCACCGATCCTGCCATTCCGCGCTCCATCTACGAGATCCCCGGTGCGCAGCAGGTCGCAGTCGAGTGCTGCTCGTTCTCGAAGTCGGCCGGCTTCACCGGGATGCGCTGCGCCTACACCATCGTGCCGAAGGCGCTCACCGGGGAGGTCGATGGCCGCAGCGTGTCGCTCAACGCGCTGTGGGCGCGCCGCGTGGCCTGTCGGCAGAACGGCGTGGCCTACCCGATCCAGCGCGCCGCGGCTGCCGCGCTCTCGCCCGAGGGGCGCGCGCAGGTGGACGCACAGGTGCGTGCCTACCTGGACAACGCGCACCGCATCGTCCGGACCCTGCAGGGCGCCGGTCTGGAGGTCTTCGGCGGCATCCACGCGCCCTACGTGTGGCTGCGCACCCCGGAGGGCCACAGCTCCTGGGACTTCTTCGACCTGCTGCTGCACGAAGCGCAGGTTGTCGCCACGCCCGGATCGGGCTTCGGTCCCGCCGGCGAAGGCCATCTGCGCCTGACCGCCTTCAATTCGGCCGAGCGCACGCAGGAGGCGCTCGATCGCATCCTGGCCGTGCTCCGATGACGGCGGATGCCGTGCGCGCAGCCGGGACGCCCGGGAGGTCGGGCCCGCCTTGCGCCGCAATGGCCTGCGCCAGCGGCTACACTCTTCTTCCGACGAGAACGCTGGAAGGACCCTTCGAGCCGTCCCATGTCCGCCGCTTCGACCCGTGACCCGCCTGCCGCGCGCCGCCCGCCCCGGTCCGGTTCCGGCGCGCGGCCTGTGCCCGGGATGCCGGTCACCGGGGCGGCAGGCGTCGGGGTGCCTGGGCACGATCAGGAGGTCTTCGACCGGCTGGCGACGATGGTTGCGGTGGTGCGGGTCGATGCGCGCTGCCTGCTGGTCAACTCGGCACTGGAGAACGCGCTGCGGCAGTCACGGCGCAGGCTGGTGCGCACCAGAGCAACCGAATGGTTCGAGGACTCGCTGCCCCTGCAGGCGGCGCTGGAGAAGATGGCTGGCGATCAGATGTTGGTCAGCCGCTTCGAGGCAGTCCTGTGCTGCCCGCCACCGGACATCCGCAGCGTTCCGGTGAACGTGATCGTCAGTCCGACCGGGCGCGACGGTTCGCATCCGGCAGTGATGATCGAGATGATCGAGATCGCGCGCCAGCGGCAGCTCGATCGCGAGGCGCGATTGCACGGCGGGGTCCAGGCGCACCGGGAACTGCTGCGCAACCTGGCGCACGAGATCAGGAACCCGCTCGGGGGCATTCGCGGCGCGGCGCAGCTGCTGGCGCTAGAGTCCGCGTCGCAGAACCTCACCGACTACACCGACGTCATCATCCGCGAGGCGGATCGTCTGCAGACCCTGGTCGATCGTCTGCTGACATCGGGCCGCAGCCCGCCGGCCTTCGCCGACCTCAATATCCACGACGTCTGCGAGCGCGTGCGGATGCTGGTGACGGCGGAGTTTCCCGCGGGCCTGCAGGTGCTGCGGGACTACGATCCCTCGCTGCCCGGGCTGCGCGGAGACCGGGAGCAGCTTATCCAGGCCCTGCTGAACATCGTGCGCAATGCGGCGACGGCGCTGGCAGCGCGCATTGCGGCGGGCGACGCGCGGATCGTCCTGCGAACCCGCGCGATCCGTCAGGCCACGGTGGGCGGCAGACACCACCGGCTGGCGATCCAGGTGCAGGTCGAGGACAACGGTCCTGGCGTTCCCGAAGCGCTGCGCGAGCAGATCTTCCAGCCCCTGGTGTCCGGCGATCCGGCCGGGCACGGGCTCGGGCTCACCCTGGCGCAGACCCTCGTGCAGCAGCACGGCGGCGCGCTCGGGTTCGACAGCCGCCCGGGGCTGACCCGCTTCACGCTGGTGCTGCCGCTGGATGCCGCGGGATCGCCAGGCGATGCGGAGCGCGTGCCATGAAGCCGGTGTGGATCGTCGACGACGACCCGTCCATCCGCTTCGTGCTCGAGCGTGCGCTGATCCGCGCCGATCTCGCGGTGCGTGTCTTCGCCGACCCGCAGGCGGTCCTTGCGGCGCTCGATGCCGGCGAGGTCCCGCAGGTGCTGGTGAGCGACATCCGCATGCCGGGGCTCAGCGGCATCGAACTGCTGGCGCAGGTCCGACGCAGCCTGCCCGGGCTGCCGGTGATCGTCACCACGGCCTATACGGATCTGGGCAGCGCGGTGGCGGCCTTCGAGGGCGGCGCCTTCGAGTATCTGCCCAAGCCCTTCGACGTCGTCAGCGCGGTCGAACTGATCCGCCGTGCAGCCATCGAGTCACCGGGGCCCGGTCCGGCCGAGGCCGGCTTGTCCGAACTGCAGCCGATGCTGGGCCAGGCGCCGGCAATGCAGGAAGTGTTCCGTGCCATCGGACGGCTCAGTCATAGCGATGCGACCGTGCTCATCACGGGCGCCAGCGGCACCGGCAAGGAACTGGTCGCGCAGGCGCTGCATCGGCACAGCCCGCGCGCCGACGGTCCCTTCGTGGCGATCAACACGGCGGCCATCCCGAAGGATCTGCTCGAAAGCGAGCTGTTCGGCCACGAACGTGGCGCCTTCACCGGGGCTCAGCTCGCGCGCCCAGGCCGCTTCGAGCAGGCGGCCGGGGGCACGCTCTTCCTGGACGAGATCGGCGACATGCCGCTGGAACTGCAGACGCGCCTGCTGCGCGTGCTGAGCGACCGGCAGTTCTACCGCGTCGGCGGACAGCAAGCCCTGCGCGCCAATGTCCGCGTGATCGCCGCGACCCACCAGGACCTCGAGCAACAGGTGCGCGCCGGCAGTTTCCGCGAGGATCTCTACCACCGCCTGAACGTGATCCGGCTGCGCCTGCCGGCGCTGCGCGAGCGTCCCGAGGACATCGCGCTGCTGGTGAGCTTCTTCCTGGCGCGAAGCGCGCGCGAACTCGGCATCGCGGCCAAGCGCATCAGCGATGCGGCCCTGCAGCGGCTGGTGCGCTACGAGTTCCCCGGAAACGTGCGTCAGCTCGAGAACCTCTGCCACTGGCTGACGGTGATGGCGCCGGGACAGCGCATCGAGCCCGAGGACCTGCCACCGGAGATGCGCGCCGAGCCGGCGCCGGACGCGCGCCAACCCTCCGACGACTGGCTCGCACTGCTCGCACGCGAGGCGCGCGCGCGCCTCGAGGCCGGCGATTCCCAGGTCTGGAAGACTCTCTGCGACGACTTCGAACGAACGCTGCTGCGCACCGCGCTCGCGACGACCGACGGCCAGCGCCAGCAGGCAGCGCTGCGCCTGGGGATAGGCCGTAACACGCTGACGCGCAAGGTGCAGGAACTCGGGCTCGATGACTGAGTCCGCAGCCCCGGCAGGGTTGCGGTGTCTGCTGCCGGGGACTGCCGATCCGATCGCGGCCGCCGTGCCCGGGGCGTCCGCCGATGGCTTCGGCGATCCGATCGGCGCGGCGGCTGCCGGGCTGCCCACCCTGGGCGGACGTATCATCGCGTGATGCCCGATTCGATGCTGTTCCTCGTGCTGTTCGCCCTTGCAGGTGCGCTCACCGGCCTGCTGATGGCGCTGTTCGGCATCGGCGGCGGCGCCTTCGTCGTGCCGGTGATCGACACCCTGTTCCATCACGTGCCGGGTCTCTCGCCGGTGCCCATGCGCATCGCGGTGATCTGCAGCCTGGTGGCGATCGGGATGGGATCGACCTGGCGGGCGATCGAACTGCTGCGCTTCGGCGCGGTGCGCCTGCGCGCGATCGGGCTGCTTGCCGCAGGCTCGGTGCTTCCTGGGCTGCTCGGCGTGACCCTGCTCACCCGGCTGTCGGGCGATGTGCTGCGCCAGCTCTTCGCGCTGCTGCTGTGCGTGATCGGCCTGTGGACCGCCCTGGGCCGGCCGGCGCCGGTGATCGAGCCTGCCGCCGGCGCCAGGTCGACGATGCGTGTCGGCGCCGCGGCGGTGATGGCGATGGGGGGGGCAGCCGGACTGGCCTCGGCGATGTTCGGGCTGGGCGGGGCCACGCTGCTGATGCCGCTGCTGACGATGCGTGCCGGAATGACGGTGTTCGATGCCGCGAACCTGTCCACCGTGTTCGTCGCGTTCGCGACCTGGCAGTCGCTGCTCATGCTCGGACTGAGCGGGGCGCTCGCGCCGTCGGCGCTGGCCGCGGCGGGCGTCGGCAGCGTCCACGCGGGGCTGCTTGCCGCGCTCACGGTCGCGCTGGTGGGCTCGCAATGGTTCTTCTCGCGGCGCCTGCGCCGGATGGACGATCGCCTGCGCCGGCGCCTGCTTGCGGCATACCTGCTCGCGGCTGCCGCCTGGATGTTCCGCTGAAGCCCGCGTGCGCTGCGTGGCGTCCAGGCTGCCCGCAGACCACTGTGTAGAATCACAGCCCATCCAGGGGCCACGATGTCCAGTCTCCTTGCTCACCTGAACGAAGCGCAGCTCGCCGCAGTCACCCTGCCGGCGGAGCACGCGCTGATCCTCGCCGGCGCCGGCAGCGGCAAGACCCGCGTCCTCACCACGCGCCTGGCCTGGCTGATCTCCACCGGGCAGGTCAGTCCCCAGGGCGTCCTCGCGGTCACCTTCACCAACAAGGCCGCCCGCGAGATGAATGCCCGCCTGTCGGCGATGCTGCCGATCAGCACCCGCGGGATGTGGATCGGCACCTTCCACGGCCTGTGCAACCGGATGCTGCGGGCCCACCATCGCGACGCGGGCCTGCCCCAGGCCTTCCAGATCCTCGATGCGCAGGATCAGCTCGCCGCGATCAAGCGGCTGCTGAAGACGCTGAACGTCGACGACGAGCGCTTCCCGCCGCGCAACCTCCAGCACTTCGTCAATGGCGCGAAGGAGGAGGGGCTGCGCCCCGGAGAGGTCGACGCGCACGACGAATACAGCCGGCGCTGCGTCGAGCTCTACCGGGCCTACGAGGAACAGTGCCAGCGCGAGGGCGTGGTCGACTTCGCCGAGCTGCTGCTGCGCTGCCACGAGCTGCTCGAGCGCAACCAGCTGATCCGCGAGCACTACCAGCGGCGCTTTCGCCACATCCTGGTCGACGAGTTCCAGGACACCAACCGGCTGCAGTACCGCTGGCTGGGACTGCTCGCCGGCGGTGGCGCTGCGGTGTTCGCCGTCGGGGACGACGACCAGAGCATCTACGCGTTCCGCGGCGCCAACGTCGGGAACATGGCGGCGTTCGAGCGCGAATACCGGGTGCGCAGCCTGATCAGGCTCGAGCAGAACTATCGCTCGCACGGCAACATCCTGAACTGCGCGAACACGCTGATCCTGAACAACCGCAGCCGGCTGGGCAAGCAGCTGTGGACCGACGCCGGCGACGGCGAACCGGTGCGGGTGTACGAGGCGCTGGACGACCGCCAGGAGGCGCAGTGGCTGGTCGAGGAGGTGCGCGGGCTGGTGCGCGAAGGCTGGGCGCGCTCGGACCTCGCCGTGCTCTACCGCTCCAACGCACAGTCGCGCGTGATCGAGCACGCGCTGTTCTCGGCAGGGCTTCCCTATCGCGTCTACGGCGGGCTGCGCTTCTTCGAGCGCGCCGAGGTCAAGCATGCGCTCGCCTACCTGCGCCTGCTCGAGAACCCTGCCGACGACGGCGCCTTCCTGCGGGTGGTCAACTTTCCTGCGCGCGGCATCGGCGCGCGCTCGCTCGAGGCGCTGCAGGATGCCGCGCGTGCAGCCGGCACGAGCCTGTTCGAGGCCACTGCGGCGGTGCCGGGCGCGGCTGCGACGCGCCTGGCGGCCTTCGCGCGGCTGATCCAGGACCTTCGCGCGCAGACCGCCCGCCTGCCGCTGCCGGAACTGGTCGAGCAGGTGGTCGAGCGCAGCGGCCTTGCGGCGCACTACCAGGCCGAGAAGGAGGGGCAGGAGCGCCTCGAGAACCTGCGCGAACTGGTCAATGCGGCAGCGGTCTTCCTGACCGAGGAAGGCATCGGGCTGGATCTTCCCGCTGCGCTCGGGGTGAGCGCGGCCACGGAGCCGGCGCAGGTCTTTGCGCTGACCGACGGATCCGGGAACGAGCCGCTGCCTGCCGACGTTCTGGCGGCGCCGGCGCTGACGCCACTGGCGGCCTTCCTCTCGCACGCCTCGCTCGAGGCCGGCGACAACCAGGCAGGCGAGGGCGTGGATGCGGTGCAGCTGATGACCATCCACGCGGCCAAGGGCCTCGAGTTCGACGCGGTCTTCGTCACCGGGCTCGAGGAGGGGCTGTTCCCGCATGAGAACGCGGTGGCCGGCACGCCCCGCGGTCCCGGTCGGGTGACGGACCCCGGCGAGGCCGGCCTCGAGGAGGAGCGCCGGCTGATGTACGTGGCGATCACCCGCGCACGCCAGCGCCTGTACCTGTCCTTCGCCCAGGCCCGCATGCTGCACGGGCAGACGCGCTACAGCATGCGCTCGCGCTTCCTCGACGAACTCCCCGAGGCCGCGCTGAAGTGGCTGACGCCGCGCATGCAGCACCGCGCGCAGCCTGCATGGAGCGAGGGGTATCGCGGCGCCTGGGAGGGCATCGATCCACGGTCGCGCGGGCGCGCCGGCGGTGCGCACGCCGGGGCCCGCCAGACGAGCGGCAGTGCGGTGCGGTCGCGCGGGGTCGGCGCGGACACCGGGCGCCTGGACGAGCACGAGCGGCGCGCGTCCCAGCGCTTCGACCGGGGGATCCCCTGGCGCGTCGGCCAGGGGGTCGCACATGCGCGCTTCGGCGAGGGCGTGATCGTCGCGATCGAGGGCGACGGCGAGGACGCACGCGTGCAGGTCGACTTCGGCCGCTCCGGAACCAAGTGGCTCGCGCTCTCGGTGGCCAGACTGGAGCCCGTCGGCTGAGCGCCTCCGGCGCGGTGCGCGAGGCCGATGATCATCGCGGCGCCCGGCCGCCCGATCGGACCGTCGCCGCAGCGCCTCAGGGGAGCTCGTCGGCGTCGGGGCCGGCCAGCACGGCGTCGCGATAGGTGGGCCACAGCGAGCACAGCAGCGCCCCGGTCATCACCAGCGAGACGGGCGAGAGCACGAAGAACGCGAGCAGCTGGGAGCCCTCGCCGAAGATCGACTCGAGCAGCCGGAAGATCAGCGAGGCTGCCAGCGCCACCGCGAACCAGGTGAGCGCGAACTGCACGAAGGCCCAGCGGTTGCGCCAGGTGGCCACGAAGCTGAAGAACATGGCCTTGCGTGGCGCCACACCGTGCCACGCGACGAAGAGCGGCGCATACCACAGCGCCATCTGCACCGGCGTATAGAGCAGCAGGAAGATCGCCGGGCCCAGCAGCAGCGAGAGGTCGGGAATCTGGTCCTGGGGGGCATCGGTGCCGCCGGGAGGACGCATCGCGGCATCGGGCATTCCGCCAGCGAGCAGGCTCGCGATCGCCAGCGCGACCAGCGAGGCGACGAGATTCACCACACCGAGGATCACCAGCGGCTTGACCGCCTTGCCGCCGTCGTCCTTCAGCCCCGCCAGCAGCATTCGCGGCGCCGGGACTTCGCCACGGTCGATCGCACGCACTGCGTGCATCAGCCCCACCAGGAGCACCGGCGTGCCCAGCGCCCAGGCCAGCGGGCCGACCAGCGGGATCACCGAACTCACGCCGAGCAGCAGCATGCACAGCACGACGAGCAGCAGCATGGGAACCGGCTGGCGTCGCAGCAGGCGAAAGCCAT
Organism: Pseudomonadota bacterium; assembly: GCA_963204785.1. Taxonomy (GTDB): domain Bacteria; phylum Pseudomonadota; class Gammaproteobacteria; order Burkholderiales; family Burkholderiaceae_E; genus Quisquiliibacterium. The sequence goes on from CAUJHG010000035.1 coordinate 52,125, forward strand.
CGGCGACCCAGCGGCGGCCGGCGGAGGCGGGAAGGCGGGCGACCTGCACGGATCGGCCGCCTCAGGCGAACTCGGGCACGCGCTCGCGGCGTGCGCGCAGCACGCGCTCGAAGTGCGCGGGATCCTTCGGAGTCACCATCTCGGCCGGGCGCGGCAGGTGCAGGTCGAACAGCCGCGACAGCCAGAAGCGCAGCGCAGCGGCGCGCAGCATCAGCGGCCAGGCCTCGCGCTCGGCGTCCGAGGGGTGGCGCACCGCGCAGTAGGCGTCCAGGAGCGCACGCAGCCGCGCCGGCTCGAAGCTGCCGTCCGCATCGTGCACGCACCAGTCGTTGCAGGTCACTGCGAGATCGAACAGCCAGGTGTCGCGGCCGGCGAAGTAGAAGTCGATCACCCCGCCCAGGCGGTCGCCGTCGAACAGGACGTTGTCGCGGAAGAGGTCGGCGTGCACTGCGCTCTCGGGAAGCGCCGCGTGGGCGGCGGAGGCCGCGAACGCCTGCTGCGCCGCGAGCTCCTCGCGCAGCAGCGCGGCCTGCCCGGCGTCGAGGAAGGGCAGCACGCGAGGGACGGTCTCGCACCACCAGGGCAGCCCGCGCAGGTTCGGCTGCGTGCCGCCGTAGTCGGCCGCGGCCAGGTGCATGCGGGCGAGGATCTCGCCGACCTGTGCGCAGTGCTGCGGGCCGGGGCTCATGTTCGAGTGGCCGCGCAGCCGGGTGACCAGCGCTGCCGGCTTGCCCTCGAGCGTGCCCAGCGCCTGTCCGCTGCGGTCGGGGACCGGATCGGGGCAGGGGATGGCGCGCTCGGCCAGGTGGTGCATCAGCCCCAGGTAGAAGGGGAGCTGCTGCGCGGTCAGCCGCTCGAACAGCGTGAGCACGAAGCGGCCGCGCTCCGTGTCGACGAAGAAATTGGTGTTCTCGATGCCCGAGGCGATGCCCTCGAACGCGCGCAGGCGGCCGAGGTCGTAGCGTTCGAGCCAGAGTTCGAGCTGTTCGCGGGATACCGGCGTGAAGACGGCCATGGGCGGGGCGGCTGCAATGGGAACGGCGGATCCGGGACGGATGCGGCGCGCGCAGGATAGCAGAGGACGTCGCCCCCGGATGCGCAGCGTCGCTTCACAGATAGAGCATCACCTCGTTCTCGCGGCCGGTGGGCTCGAAGCCGCGCGCCTGGTAGAAGTCGAAGATCGCCTCGACCGCCTCGGCGGGGTCGTCGATCACGCGGATCAGGTTCAGGTCCTCGGCGTCGATCAGGCCGTTGTCGAGCATCGCGCTGCGGATCCAGTCGATCAGCCCGTTCCAGTAACCGGAGTCGATCAGGATCACCGGGATGCGTCGGCCCATCCGCGTCTGCGAGAGGGTCAGCACCTCGGCGAGTTCGTCGAGCGTGCCGAAGCCGCCTGGCACCGCGACGAAGGCCGACGCGTACTTCGCGAAGGCCACCTTGCGCGCGAAGAAGTGCCGGAAGGTCAGCGCGATGTCCTGGTAGCCGTTGCCGCTCTGCTCGTGCGGCAACTGGATGTTCAGTCCGACCGACGGCGAGGCGCCGGCGAAGGCGCCCTTGTTGGCGGCCTCCATGATGCCGGGGCCGCCGCCCGAGATCACCGCGAAGCCGGCGTCGGACAGGCGTCGTGCCAGCCCCACCGTGAGTTCGTACCAGCGGTGCCCGGGCCCGACGCGGGCGCTGCCGAAGATCGAAACCGCGGGACGGATCTCGGCCAGCCGCTCGGTCGCCTCGACGAACTCTGAGATAATTCCCAGGATATGCCACGACTCACGCGCCTTCAGGGAGGTCGAGCGCTCGGGGCTGCTGATCCCGCGCAACTGCGGCACGTTCTTGGTGCTGGACATGACTGACGAAACGCTCCTGCTGGTCGATGGCTCGAGCTTCCTGTATCGCGCTTTCCACGCGCTGCCCGACCTGAGAAACCGGGAGGGCGAGCCCACCGGTGCGATCTACGGAATCGTGGCGATGCTAAGGCGTCTGCGCGCCGACATCAAACTGGGCGGCGGCGCAAGCCACGGCGCGGTGGTCTTCGACGCGCCGGGCCCGACCTTCCGCGACGACTGGTACCCGCAGTACAAGGCCAACCGCAAGGCGATGCCCGAGGATCTCGCGCGACAGATTCCGCTGATTCACGAGATCGTGCGTGCGCTGGGCTGGCCGCTGCTGATGATCGAGGGCATCGAGGCCGACGACGTGATCGGAACCCTGGCCGGGCAGGCGCAGCGACGGCGGATGAACACCGTCGTCTCCACCGGGGACAAGGATCTCGCGCAGCTGGTGGACGACCACGTGGTGCTGGTCAACACGATGACCCCGCGCGGCGGGCCGCCCGAGCGCCTGGACCGCGAGGGCGTGATCGCGAAGTTCGGCGTGCCGCCCGAGCGCATCGTCGACTACCTCTCGCTGGTCGGCGACACCGTCGACAACGTGCCGGGCGTCGACAAGGTCGGCCCCAAGACCGCGCTCAAGTGGCTCGACCAGTACGGCTCGCTCGAAGGGGTGATCGCGCACGCGGACGCGATCGGCGGGGCTGCGGGCGAGAACCTGCGCCGCGCGCTCGACTGGCTGCCGCTGGCGCAGCGCCTGGTGACCGTGAAGACCGACTGCGACCTCTCGCCGCACCTGGGCTCGCTCGACGAGCTCGACCTGCGCCCCGAGGATCGCGAGCGGTTGCGCGCGCTCTTCGAGCGCTGCGGCTTTCGCAGCTGGCTGAGCGAGCTCGGCGGCGCGGAGGCTGCGGCGCCAGCGCGCGTCGTGAACGCGGACCTCGCCGCGGGCGACGACCCGATCGCGGTCGTCGATGCGGGCGCCGGGAGCACGCAGACGGGGCCCGCGGCGAACGCGCCGATCGAGCCGGAATACGAGATGGTGCTGAGCGTCGACGCGCTCGAGCGCTGGATCGCGCTGATCGAGCGGGCGCAGCTGGTCTCGCTGGACACCGAGACGACCTCGCTGGACCCGATGGCTGCCGAGCTCCTCGGCATCTCGCTGTCGGTCGAGCCGGGGCGCGCCTGCTACGTCCCGGTCGGGCACCGCTACGCGGGGGCGCCGCAGCAGCTCGCGCGCGAGCAGGTGCTCGAGCGCCTGCGCGCGTGGCTCGAGGATCCGCAGCGCGCCAAGGTCGGGCAGAACCTCAAGTACGACGCCCACGTGCTCGAGAACCACGGAGTGCGGCTGGCCGGGATCCAGCACGACACCCTGCTCGAGTCCTACGTGCTCGAGGCGCACCGCAGCCACGACATGGATTCGCTGGCGCGGCGTCACCTCGAGCGCACGACGATCACCTACGACGCGGTGACCGGCAAGGGCGCCGGGCGCATCCCTTTCGAGCAGGTCGCGCTCGAGCAGGCAACGCGCTACGCGGGGGAGGATGCCGAGGTCACGATGCACCTGCACCGCACGCTCTACCCCCGGGTGGCTGCGGACCCGAAGCTCGACTTCGTCTACCGCAGCATCGAGATCCCCGCTTCCAGGGTGCTGCAGCGCATGGAGCGCACGGGCGTGCTGGTCGATGCCGCACTGCTTGCGCAACAGTCCGGGGAGCTCGGGCGGCGGCTGCTCGAGATCGAGGCCCGGGCCTACGAGGTCGCCGAACAGCCCTTCAACCTGAATTCGCCCAAGCAGCTCGGCGAGATCCTCTTCCAGCGCCTCGGACTTCCGGTGCTCAAGAAGACCGCCAGCGGCGCGCCGTCCACCGACGAGGAGGTGCTCGCGAAGCTGGCCGAGGACTACCCGCTGCCGCGGGTGGTGCTCGACTACCGGGCCCTGGCCAAGCTGAAGTCCACCTACACCGACAAGCTGCCGAAGATGGTGAACCAGCGCACCGGACGCGTGCACACCAGCTACTCGCAGGCGGTGGCGGTCACGGGTCGCCTCGCCTCGAGCGACCCGAACCTGCAGAACATCCCGGTGCGCACGCCGGAAGGCCGGCGCATCCGCGAGGCCTTCGTCGCGCCCCCCGGCGCCAGCATCGTCTCGGCCGACTACTCCCAGATCGAGCTGCGCATCATGGCCCACCTGTCGGGCGACGAGAGCCTGCTGCGGGCCTTCGCCGAGGGCCTGGACGTGCACCGCGCGACCGCGGCCGAGATCTTCGGCCTGCCGCTGGCGGAGGTCGGCCCGGAACAGCGGCGTTATGCGAAGGTGATCAACTTCGGCCTGATCTACGGGATGAGCCCCTACGGCCTGGCCTCGAACCTGGGCATCGACCGCGACGCCGCGAAGAACTACATCGACCGCTACTTCGCCCGCTATCCGGGCGTGCGCCGCTACATGGACGACACGCGCGAGCTGGCGCGGGCGCAGGGCTGGGTCGAGACCGTCTTCGGGCGCCGGCTGTGGCTGGCCGAGATCGCGAGCCCCAGCGGCCCGCGCCGGCAGGCCGCCGAGCGCGCCGCGATCAACGCGCCGATGCAGGGCACCGCAGCAGACCTGATCAAGCTGGCGATGATCGGGGTCCAGGACTGGATCGAGCGCGAGCGGCTGGGCGCGCGCCTGGTGATGCAGGTGCACGACGAACTGGTGCTCGAGGTGCCCGAGGCGGAGCTGCCGCAGGTGCGGGCGAGACTGCCGGAGCTGATGACCGGGGTGGCGCAGTTGCGCGTGCCGCTGGAGGTCGAGGTGGGCGTCGGCCCCAACTGGGAGCAGGCGCACTGATGTCCGTGGCTGCGGGTCCGACCCGCCACCGCCCGTCCCCTCCACACCTGCACCGGAGCTCCACTTGATCCTCGCGCTGATCATCGTCGCCACCCTGCTGACCGGGCTGGCGAGCGTCGCCGCGGCGGCGCTGATCTCGATGCGGCTGCTCTCGGGCGTGATCCAGCGGCTGGTGAGCCTGTCGGCGGGCCTGCTGCTGGCCACCTCGATGCTGCACATGATCCCCGAGGCGATCGAGTCCGGGGCCGAGCTGCACGCGCTCACCGCCACGCTGCTGGCCGGCCTGATCGGCTTCTTCGTGCTCGAGAAGATGGAAGTGCTGCGTCACAGCCATCACTTCGAGGGCGACGGCCACGGCCATCACCACGGTCACGACCGCGACGCGGCAGGCCCGGGAGGAACGCTGATCCTGGTCGGAGACACGATCCACAACTTCGCCGACGGAGTGCTGATCGCCGCGGCCTTCCTCACCGACCTGCGGCTCGGGATGATCACCACCGTCGCGATCGCCACCCACGAACTGCCCCAGGAGATCGGCGACTTCATCGTCCTGCTCAATGCCGGCTACACGCGGCGGCGGGCGCTGCTGTTCAACGCGCTCTCGAGCCTGTCGGGCGTGGTCGGCGGGGTGGCCGGCTACCTCGCGCTGGGCAGCGCGCAGGGGGCGGTGCCCTACGTGCTGATGATCGCCAGCGCGAGCTTCGTCTACATTGCGCTGGCCGATCTGGTCCCGGATCTGCACCGGCAGACGCGCCAGCGGGTCAACGGCTGGGTCAGCCAGTTCGTGCTGATGCTGGCAGGCGTGGCGGTGATCGCACTGCTCACCGGCTTCATCCACCAGCACTGAGGGCGCCGACGGCGCCGCGCGTGCGCCCCGGTCAGGGCGCGTCGCCGCGCGCCACCGGCCGGGCCGGATCGGCGCACCACTCGCTCCACGAGCCCGCGTAGAGCGCCCCGCCCGGCAGGCCTGCGAATTCCATCGCCAGCAGGTTGTGGCAGGCGGTCACGCCGGAACCGCACTGGTGGATCAGCGACTGCGGCGCGCGTCCGCCGAGCAGTGCCTCGAATTCCTGGCGCAGCACCGGGGCCGGCTTGAAGCGACCGTCGGCGCGCAGGTTCTGCTGGAATGGACGGTTGACTGCGCCCGGGATGTGGCCTGCGACCGGGTCGAGCGGTTCGATCTCGCCGCGATAGCGCTCGGGTGCGCGCGCATCGACCACCAGCCGTTCGCCGCGCGCGAGGTTCGCCAGCACCGCGTCCGCGTCGACCTGCGCGACCCTGGAGGCGCCCGGCGTGAAGTCGCCCTGGCGCGGCGTCGGGGTCGCGGTCTCCAGCGGGAAGCCGGCGCGCGTCCAGGCGTCCATCCCGCCGTCGAGCACCGCGACCGCCTCGTGCCCGAGCCAGCGCGCCAGCCACCACACCCGCACCGCGAACATCCCGCCCTGTCCGTCGTAGGCCACGAGCTGGCGCCCACGATCCAGGCCTGCGGCGCGCAGCTTCGCCGCGAAGGCCTCGCGCTCGGGCAGCGGATGGCGGCCGTTGCTTCCGGTCCTGATGCCGGCCAGGTCGTGATCCTGGTGCAGGAAGACGGCCGAGGGGATGTGGCCGGCCGCGTAGGCGGCCAGCCCGGCCTGCGGGTCCATCAGGTCGTGACGGGCGTCGATCACGGTGCAGCGGTCGATCGCTGCGGCCAGTTCATCGGCGCAGATCAGAGTGGTCCAGGTCATCGGGCAGCCTCCTCGGGTCAGGGTCGGGGTTCTTCAGGCCGACGCGCAGCGGCGCGCCGGCGCCGCCTCGGCCGCCGACGCCGCCGAGGAGACCCGCGTGGCGACGGCCCCGCTTGCGACGATCAGCGCGATGCCGGCGAGTTCGATCCACTCGAAGCGGTCGTCGAACACGGTCCAGCCGATCACGGTGGCGAAGATCACGCCCAGATACTGCAGGTTGGCGGTCAGCAGGGTGCGGCCCCGCCCGAAGGCGCGGGTCATCATCATCTGGCCGACCGAGGCGAGCGTGCCGATCAGCAGCAAGGGGGCGAGGTTGCGCAACTGCACCGGGTGCCAGCCCTGGAGTGTTGCGGCAACGGCGCCGAAGAGCACGTTGGTCACTGCGAACCAGAACACGACCACCCAGTCCGGCTCGCCGAGCTGGCTGAGCCGGCGCACCTGGAGGTAGACGAGCGCCGCGAGCATCCCCGAGAGCAGGCCGATCATCAGCACGCCGGCCTGGTCCTGCTCGATCGCAGGGCGCAGGATCATCAGCACCCCGGCGAAGCTGGCGGCGATCGCAAGGTAGAGCAGGCCGCGCATCGGCGCCCGGCGCCCATGCCACCAGCCCGCGGCCGCCACTGCCAGCGCAATGAACAGGGGCGAGGTGTAGTTCAGCGTCACCGAGGTGGCCAGCGGCAGGGCGCCGAAGGTGCTGAACCAGCAGGCCATCGCGGTGGTGCCGATCAGCGAGCGCGTCGCGTGCAGGCCAGGTCGGCCGGTGCGCACGCTGCGACCGGTGAGCGCGACCCAGCCCCCCACGAGCAGCGCCGACACCAGTCCGCGATAGAAGACGATCTCGAAGGCCGAGTGCCAGGCCGAGACCTGCTTGATGATCGCGCCCATCACCGCAAAGGCGAGCGCGGCCCCCACCATCCAAAGCGACTGCAATCAGTCTCTCCGGATCCGGGGCACGCGCTCGGGCCGGTGCGCGAGGCTCATCGCGCGAGCCTGTCGCCGGGCGCGTCGAAAGCCATCTGCCGCCGGTAGAACTCGTGGAAGTGCTGCATCCCGTCTTCCATCGGGCTCTGGTAGGGCCCGATCTCGGAGACGCCGCGCTCGAGCAGCGCGCGCCGGCCGGCGTCCATGCGCAGGGCGATCTCGTCGTCCTCGATCGCGGTCTCCATGTAGGCGGCGCGCTCGGCCTCGACGAATTCGCGCTCGAAGAGCGCGATCTCCTCAGGATAGTAGAACTCGACGATGTTGGTCGTGTGCTGCGGCCCGCGCGGCACGAGCGTCGACACCACCAGCACCTGCGGGTACCACTCCACCATCACGTTGGGGAAGTAGGTCAGCCACACCGCTCCGTGCTGCGGCATGCGGCCTTCGCCAAGGCGCAGCACCTGCTCGTGCCAGCGCGCGTAGGCCGGCGAGCCGGGCTTGCGCAGTTCCTGGTGGATGCCCACCGTCTGCACCGAGTACCACTCGCCGAAGTTCCAGCGCAGGTCGTCGCAGGACACGAAGTGGCCCAGCCCCGGGTGGAAGGGGGCGACGTGGTAGTCCTCGAGGTAGACCTCGATGAAGGTCTTCCAGTTGTACTGGCACTCGTGGATCTCGACGTGGTCGAACAGGTAGCCGCTGAAGTCGAAGATGCCTTCGAGGCCCACCCCGGCGAGATCCGCAGCGACCGGGCGAGGACCTTCGAACAGCATCCCGCGCCAGTCCTGCAGCGGTGTGCTGGACAGCCGCACGCAGGGCTGCTCCTCGAAGTGCGGCGCGCCCAGCAGACGGCCGTCCAGGTCGTAGGTCCAGCGATGGACCGGGCAGACGATGTTCTGCGCATTGCCGCGGCCATCGAGCATGATCGCCTGGCGGTGCCTGCAGACGTTGGAGAGCAGTTCGACACCGCCTCCCTGTCCGCGCACCAGCACCCGTGCGTTGCGTTCGGCGCACAGCGTGAAGTAGTCCCCCGCCTCGGGCACCATCGCCTGGTGGCCGATGTAGCCGGGGCCGTTCCTGAACAGCAGTTCGAGTTCGCGCTGGAACAGCGCCTCGTCGAAGTAGGCGGAGACGGGAAGCTGCGCTTGTGAACGCGCAAGGAATTCGCGCCGACCCAGATCCGACATCCGAAACCTCCGGGGCAAGCAAGCCGAAGAGCCGAACCAAGTCTGCTGGCCGGCGCATGCTCCCTGTGGAGGCGCTGGCCGGCCGGCCGATGGAAGAGGGGGCGAAGAATACCCGAATCCGCTCAGGCGGGCATTGACCGATGTCCAGGGGCGGCGCTTTCGCCGGCGGAGGAGCCCGATCGGTTTCGGCTGTAAAATCTGGCTTTGCCGCGCCCGGTCGCGGCGCGGGACGGGCACGCAAATGGTCAGGAAAACCGGCACGCAACCGGAGCTCGGGAGCGCTGCGCCGCAGGCTGCGCCAGCCTCGTTCGAAGAGGCGATCGCGGAGCTCGAGCTCCTGGTGCAGCAGATGGAGAGCGGCACGCTGTCGCTCGAGGGCTCGCTGGCGGCCTACCGGCGCGGCGCCGAGCTCACCGCGTTCTGCCGGCGCTCGCTGGAGGCGGTGCAGCAGCAGGTCAGGGTCCTGGAGGGCGAGATGCTGCGCCCCTTCGAGCCTGGCGCCGGGCCCGCGGATGACGAGGATTCCGATGCGAGCTGAACCGATGACCGGCCTCGCACCGGCTGCGCCGCAGCAGGGGGCCGACTTCGCGCAGTGGATGCACCGCACGGCAGCGCGTACCGAGTCGGCCCTCGAGCGCCTGTTGCCATCGGCCACGGTCGTGCCGCAGCGCCTGCACGAGGCAATGCGCTACGCGGTGCTCGGCGGGGGCAAGCGGGTGCGGCCGCTGCTGGTCCACGCGGCGGGCGAGGTCGCGGGGGCGCCGGCCGCGGCGCTGGACTGCGCTGCGGCAGCGGTCGAGCTGATCCACGCCTACTCGCTGGTTCACGACGACATGCCCTGCATGGACGACGACGCGCTGCGCCGGGGCAAGCCGACGGTGCACGTCGCCTACGGCGAGGCCACCGCGATGCTGGTCGGTGACGCGCTGCAGGCGCTGGCCTTCGAGGCGCTTGCCGCAGCCCCGGACGGTGGCGCGCCGACGGTCGCTGCGGCCGCGATGTGCGCGGAACTCGCGCGCGCTGCAGGGTCCGTCGGCATGGCTGGCGGCCAGTCGATCGACCTGGACGCGGTCGGGCGTCGGCTCGACCTCCCTGCGCTCGAGGACATGCATCGGCGCAAGACCGGCGCGATGCTGCGCGTGTCGGTGCGCCTGGGCGCGCTGTGCGGTGCGGCGATGCCGGTGGAACGGATGGCGGCGCTCACCCGCTACGGCGAGGCGATCGGACTGGCCTTCCAGGTGGTCGACGACATCCTCGACGTCGAGGGCGACTCCACGACGCTGGGCAAGACCGCCGGCAAGGACAGCGCCAGCGACAAGCCCACCTACGTGTCGCTGCTCGGGGTTGCGCAGTCGCGCCGGATGGCAGCGGCCCTGCATCGGGAGGCCTGCGACGCGCTCGCGCCGCTGGGCGCACCGGCCGCGCGCCTGCGCGGCCTGGCCGACCTGATCGTGCTGCGGAGCGCCTGAACATGAGCGGCCGGACCCTGCTCGAACGGATCGACGACCCCGTTGCGCTGCGCGCGCTCGATCGCCAGCAGCTCGGGCCGCTGGCCGCGGAGCTGCGTGCCTTCGTGCTCGAATCGGTGTCGCGCACCGGCGGCCACCTGTCGTCGAACCTCGGTACCGTCGAACTCGCGATCGCGCTGCACTACGTCTTCGACACGCCGCGCGACCGGCTGATCTGGGACGTCGGCCACCAGAGCTATCCGCACAAGATCCTCACCGGCAGGCGTGAACGGATGGCGGGGCTTCGCCAGCAGGGCGGCATCTCCGGGTTTCCCAGGCGCAGCGAATCCGAGCACGACGCATTCGGCACCGCACACTCGTCGACCTCGATCTCCGCCGCGCTCGGAATGGCGGTGGCCTCGCGCAACAAGGGCGAGAATCGCGGGCCCGGGCGGCGGCGGCACGTCGCGGTGATCGGCGACGGCGCGCTCACCGCCGGAATGGCCTTCGAGGCGATGAACAACGCGGGGGTCACCCCCGACATCGACCTGCTGGTGGTGCTCAACGACAACGACATGTCCATCTCGCCGCCGGTGGGGGCGCTCAATCGCCACCTGGCGCGGCTGATGTCCGGGCAGTTCTACGCGAAGGCGCGCGACGTGGGCCGCGCGGTGCTCTCGAAGGTGCCGCCGGTCTTCGAGCTGGCCCGGCGCATCGAGGAGCACGCCAAGGGCTTCGTCGTGCCCGCCGGCACCATGTTCGAGGAGTTCGGCTTCAACTACGTCGGACCGATCGACGGCCACGACCTCGACGCGCTGATCCCCACGCTGCAGAACCTGCGCGAACTGCGCGGGCCGCAGTTCCTGCACGTGGTCACGCGCAAGGGCCAGGGCTACAAGCTCGCCGAGGCCGACCCGGTGCTCTACCACGGCCCCGGGCGCTTCGACCCGGCCGAGGGCATCCGCAAGCCCGCCACCGCTGCCAGGCCCACCTTCACCCAGGTGTTCGGCGACTGGATCTGCGACATGGCGGCAGCCGATCCGCGCCTGATCGGCATCACGCCGGCGATGCGCGAGGGCTCCGGGCTCGAGGAGTTCGAGCGCCGCTTCCCCGACCGCTACTTCGACGTCGGCATTGCCGAGCAGCACGCAATCACCTTCGCTGCCGGCCTGGCCTGCGAGGGGCTCAAGCCGGTGGTCGCGATCTACTCGACCTTCCTGCAGCGCGGCTACGACCAGCTGATCCACGACGTTGCACTGCAGGACCTGCCGGTGATGTTCGCGCTCGACCGCGCCGGCCTGGTCGGCGCCGACGGCGCGACGCACGCGGGAGTCTTCGACTACGCCTTCCTGCGCTGCATTCCGAACATGGTGGTGCTGGCGCCGTCCGACGAGAACGAGTGCCGTCGGATGCTGTGCACCGCCTTCCAGCACGACGGCCCCAGTGCGGTGCGCTTTCCGCGCGGCGCGGGCGTCGGCGCCGAGGTGCTGCGCGAGCTCGACACGATCCCCTTCGGCAAGGCCGAGCTGCGGCGCCAGGGGCGGCGGATCGCCATCCTGGCCTTCGGCACGGTGCTCGCGCCGGCCCTGGCGGCGGGCGAGGTGCTCGACGCCACCGTCGTCGACATGCGCTGGGTCAAGCCGCTGGACCGCGAACTGCTGCGCCAGCTCGCCGCAACGCACGAGGCGCTCGTCACCGTCGAGGAGCACGTGCTGATGGGCGGAGCGGGCAGCGCGGTCGCCGAGGCGCTCGCCGAGGACGGTCTTGCCCGGCCGCTGCTGCTGCTGGGGCTGCCCGACCGCTTCATCGACCATGGCGACCAGGCGCAGCTGCTGCGCGACGCCGGGCTCGACGCAACGGGAATCGAGCGCTCGATCCGCACCCGCTTCGAGGATCTGCTGGCGACGGCCCCCGGCGGTCCGCGCCTGGTGCTCGGTGCATCGGGCCACCGCGCAGCCTGAGCCTTGGGCAGGGCGCTGCCGCGCCTGCGCCGAAATCGACACGTGGGGCAGGCGCAGCAGCGGAGCAGGGAAGGCACACTGGCAACACCGGGCCGTCGATGCGTCCGGGCGAACCGAGGAGTGCAGTGACATGGAAGGACCCGTGCGCAAGATCCCGCTGGCCGAGCTGAAGAAGCAGGTCGGCAACGAGGTCGGCAGCTCCGAGTGGATGCCGATCACCCAGCAGATGATCGACACCTTCGCCGATCTCACCGGCGACCACTACTTCATTCACGTGGATCCGGCGCGCGCGGCCGTGGAGACTCCGTTCGGCGGCAGCATCGCCCACGGGTTCCTGACCCTGTCGATGCTCGCGCAGATGGCCTACCAGGCATCGCCGTCGATCCAGGAGACGAAGACCGGGGTCAACTACGGCTTCAACAAGGTGCGGTTCATCTCGCCGGTGCTCGCGGGCAAGCGGGTGCGCGGGCGCTTCCGGCTGAAGGATCTGGACACGAGCACGCCTGGGCGCTGGACCACCACCTACGAGGTGACCGTGGAGATCGAGGGCTCGGACAAGCCGGCGCTCGTCGCGGAGTGGCTGGGGGCCGGGCTCATGTGAGGCCTGCGATGGCGTTCCGGTCGTTCTGAGGCGGCGGGTCGGCGGAGTTCAGGCGGGGAGCGTCGGGCGGGGAGCGTCAGGCGGGGAGCGTCGGGCGGGGAGCGTCAGGCGGGGAGCGTCAGGCGGGGAGCGTCAGGCGGGGAGCGTCAGGCGGGGAGCGTCAGGCGGGGAGCGTCAGGCAAGCCTTTCGGGGGGCGATGGCTGCGGCGGTCGGCCCGGTGGGCCGACTTCCCTGCGCTGCTCGCCTCGGGCTGGCGCGGCGCAACTCACTACGCGCGCAAAGCGCGCTCCGTTCGGACAGGCGCCGCGAGTCA
>CAUJHG010000036.1 GCA_963204785.1 Pseudomonadota bacterium
GACCACGTACTCGACGAAGCGCGCGGGGTCGGCGGAGTCGCGGAACAGCTCCCACGACAGTGCCCCCTGCGCGAGCCTGCGCCGCCGGGTCTCGCGCATCACCTCGCGGAACTCGTCGGCGCGCGCCGGGTCGATCCGGTACTCGATCGTCACCAGTACGGGGCCGTCGTCCTGCGACACCGGCCAGGCCGCCTGCGGCGGCGCGGACTGCCGTGACGGCGGCGCGAGGTCCTCGTGCGCAGTCTCGCCGAGCAGGCGCCTGCGCGTCAGCCACAGCACCGTCGTCCCGGTCAGCGCCGACAGCAGCAGCGCGACCGGCACCGAGCTCAGCGAGGCCACCTGCCCCCACAGCGCGGCGCCGAAGGCGCTTCCGCCCATCAGCGCCATCTGGTACATCGACATCCCGCGCGCGCGCACCCAGTTGGGCAGCGACATCTGCGCCGAGACGCTCAGCGTGTTGGCCACCGTCAGCCAGGAGACTCCGCAGACGAGCATCATCGGCGCCGCCACCCAGACGTTCGGCGAGAAGCCGACCAGCACCATCGTCGTCGCCTGTACGAGGCTGCCCCAGCGCACCAGCTGGTCGTTGCTGTGCCTGCGCCGCCAGTGCGGCAGGAAGAGCGCCGAGGTGATCGCCCCCGCCCCCATGCAGGCCAGCAGCGCCGTGTAGGTCCCGGCGCCACCCTCGGGCATGCGCCGCGCGATCAGCGGCAGCATCGCCAGCAGCGCGGTGGACTGCGCGAAGAACATCGCGATCCGGAAGAGCACGATGCGCATCCGGGCCGACTGCCGCACGTACTGCACGCCCACGCGCATCGCCCCCAGGAAGCGCTCGCCGGGCAGCGCGCTCGCCCGGGGTTCGCGCTTCCAGCGCGAGATCACGAACACCGCCACCAGCGAGAGCACCGCGTTGAGCAGGAAGACGAAGATGGTCCCCGCTCCGGCGATCAGCATCCCCGCGACGACCGGCCCGATGATCCGCGACGCGTTCATCGCCACCCCGTTGAGCGCGAGCGCCGCCGGCATCTGCGGCCGGGGAACGAGCTCGGGGATGATCGCCGAGTAGACCGGCCAGCGCATCGCGAGGCCCACGCCGTTGACGAAGGTGAGCACCAGCAGCAGCGGCGCGCTGACCAGCCCGGTGGCCAGCGCCAGGCACAGCAGCGTTGCGTTGGCCGCGATCCACAACTGCGTGACCATCAGGTAGCGGCGCCGGTCGACGATGTCGGCCATCGCCCCGCTGGGCAGCCCGAGCAGGAACACCGGCAGGGTGGATGCCGACTGCACCAGCGCCACCATCGCCGGCGAGGTGGTCAGCGAGGTCATCAGCCAGGCCGCCGCCACGTCGTTCATCCACATGCAGGTGTTGGCGATCAGCCAGACCGACCAGAGCATGCGGAAGACCGGCAGCGCGAAGGGTGCGAACGCCGAGGTGTTCGGGATCGCGGGTTCCCAGCCTGGCGAGGAACCGGAAGGCGGCGGGGCGTCGGTCATGTGCGGTTCATCGGGGTTGCCGGCGCAGCCGGCACCGGCGGACGGGGGCGGAAGGGTGCAGGGGCTCAGCCGCTGAGCCTGTCCCTGAGCACCCTCTTGAGCAGCTTGCCGTTGGCGTTGCGCGGCAGCGGCTTGTCGGTGAGCGTGACCGACTCGGGGACCTTGTAGTCGGCCAGGTGCTTGGCGCACCAGGCGCGCAGCGTCTGCTCGGTGATCCCCGGGTCGCTGACGCACGCGAACGCGTGCACCCGCTCGCCGAGCACCGGGCAGGGCCGACCCACCACGGCGGCCTCGAGCACGCCGGGGTAGGCCATCAGCAGGTTCTCGACCTCGACGCTGTAGATCTTGAAGCCGCCGCGGTTGAGCATGTCCTTCTTGCGGTCGAACACGCGCACGAAGCCATCGGGATCGACCGACCCCAGGTCGCCCGAGTGCCACCAGCCCGCGGTGAACTCGCTGGCGGTCGCCTCGGGGTTGTCCCAGTAGCCGCGCACCACCATCGGGCCGCCGATCCACAACTCGCCGACTTCGCCGGGCGGCAGCCCGACTCCGTCGTCGTCGACGACGATCACGTCGGCGCAGGGCAGCGCGAAGCCCACGCTGTCGCCGTGCTCGCGCGTCAAGCGCGCAGGCATCAGCGTCACCGGCGAGGTGGTCTCGGTCGCGCCGTAGGCGTTCATCAGCTCCAGCCCCGGCAGCTTGCGCGCGAGCGCGTCGATCGTGGCCACCGGCATCGGGGCGCCCCCGTAGCCGCCAACGCGCCAGGTGGAGAGATCGGCCTGTCCGAAGTCGGGGTGCAGCAGGCACAGGTTGTACATGGCCGGCACCAGGACGGTGGCGGTGGCGCGCTCGCGCTCGACCAGCCGCAGGAAGTCGCCTGCCTTGAACGCCGCCATCAGCAGGTTGGCGCCGCCCACGAAGACCGTGGCCGCGATGTTGGCGATCAGCCCGGTGACGTGGCTCGCCGGCACTGCGAGGATCGAGCGGCTGTCGGCCTCGGTCTTCATGCACAGCACGAAGTGCAGCACCGAGTGCGCAATCCCCAGGTGCGTGAGCATCGCACCCTTGGGGCGGCCAGTGGTGCCCGAGGTGTAGAGGATCACTGCGCAGTCCTCCTCGCGGACCTGCTCGGCCTCCCGCCGGCAGGCCTCGCCCAGCAGCGACTCGTAGGCCACTGCGGGCGGCGCGGCGGGCGGGCTGGCGCCGGGTTCCGCGGGCGCCGCAGCCGAATGCGAGGATGCGGGTGCGCCCTGGTTCACCGGCAGCCGCACCCACAAGGCCAGCGTCGGCAAGGTCGCCGGATCGGGCAGGCGCTCCTCGAGGTCGGCGTCGTACAGCACCGCTCTTGCGCCGCAATGGCCGAAGATGTACTCGAGCCCCGGACGTTGCTCGCGGATGCTCACGGGCACCGTGATCGCCCCGAGGCGCTGCGTCGCGTACAGCGCCACGACGAACTCCGGCCGGTTCGACAGCAGCAGCGCGACGCGGTCGCCTGCGCGCACGCCCGCGGCCTGCAGCCCGGCCGCCAGCCGCCCGACGATCGCATCGAACTCCCGGTAGGACCAGCGCTGCCCCTCGAACACCACGGCGTCCGCGTCCGGGCGTTCGCGCACCGGCCCCTCGAGCATCGCGTGGAAGCTGCCGGGACGCTGCGCGAAGCAGCGCACGATCCGGTCACCGAAATGCGCCTCGTGGCGCAACGCGGGCAGGCGGCAGTCCGCCCAGACGTCCTGGCTCATCGCAACCTCGTCGTTCAGGACCTGCGCGCGCCGTAGCGCTCGACCAGCAGGAATTTCTGGACCTTGCCGGTGGGCGTGCGCGGCAGCGGTTCGCGCTGGACGAACACCTGCTTGGGCGTCTTGAAGCCGGCCAGTCGGCTGCGGCACTCGGCGATCACCGCGTCCTCGTCGACCGTCGCACCCGGCGCGGCCACGACCACCGCAGCGACGCGCTCGCCCCAGAAATCGTCGGGAAGCCCGATCACCGCGGCGTCGGCCACCCCCTCGCAGCCGAGCACCGCGCTCTCGACCTCGGCGGAGTGCACGTTCTGTCCGCCGGTGATGATCATGTCCTTCTTGCGTCCCCGGATGAACAGGTAGCCCTCGAGGTCGATGCTGCCGAGGTCACCGGTGTGGATCCAGCCGTCGCGGAAGGTCTCGGCGGACTTCTCCGGGTTGTCCCAGTAGGCGGTCACGCTGTTGGGGCTGCGGCCGATCACCTCGCCCACTTCGCCGGGCGCAACCGGACGGCCTGCCTCGTCGACCACGCGCACCTCGGCGAAGAGGATCGCCCGTCCCACGGAGTCGGGCCGGCGCGCCCGGTCCTCCGGGGTGCTCACCACCAGCGCACCGGTCTCCTGCATCCCGTAGTACTCGTAGAGATTCGGGCAGATGCGCTCGATGGTCTCGTTGCGGATCTTCTCGGGCAGCGCCGAGCCGACGAAGGTGGTGCCGCGCAGCGAGGACAGATCGGTGGACGCGAGGCGATCGCTGGCGAGCAGCATCGCCGCCATCGTCGCCACCAGGTTGACGATCGTCACCCGCTCGGTCTCGATCAGCCGCAGCGCCTCGGTCGGCTCGAAGTTCGCGATCACGTTGCGCGCGCCGTACATCACGGTGCCCAGCGCCCATCCGAAGCCGACGCGCCCGAACATCGGGAACACCGTGAGCGCGACGTCCTGCTCGGTCAGCCCGTGCGCGTGGAACATCGGGAACATGGTGCTCATGTTGTACTGCGTCATCACGTAGGACTTCGGCAGCCCCGTGGTCCCGGAGGTCAGGTTGAAGTAGAAGGGATCGCCCTCGTCGATCTGCGCCTCGGGCTCCTCGTCCGAAGCGCGAGCGAGCACCTCCTCGTAGGCAAAGCCATGCTCCGGCTCGCTCTCGCCGACCACGATGGTGCGCGCGACGTCCGGCAGGCCAGCGCGCAGCGCGGCAGCGGCCGCGTCGTGTCCATCCTCGATCACCAGGCCCCTGGCTCCCATGCTCGACGCCAGTTCGACCATTTCGGCCGGTGCCAGCCGGTAGTTCAGCGGCAGCCCGACGATGCCGGTCTTGGCCAGGGCGAAGTAGATCTCGACGACCTCGACCCGGTTGGTGCTCAGGAAGGCAAGCACGTCGCCCTTGCGCAGCCCCATTGCCAGCAGGCCGTTGGCGAGCCGGTTGACCCGCTGGTTGACCTGCCTGAAGGTGAAGCGACGGCCGGTGCCGGCGCAGTAGAAGGCTTCCCGGTCCTGGAAGCGCGTCGCAGCAGTCACCAGGACGTTGCCGACGAGCATGCCGCTCAAGCCGCGTACAGCCATTGGGTGTCTCTCCACAAGTGCAGGGGCCGCCGCCGGGCCGTTGCGCCCGAGGGCGCGCCGGCCTCGCAGCACGCGGCCCGGGGGTCATCCGTACCGTGATGTTACAGACACTTGCGCGCCTGCCGACGATCACGTACAGGGCCCCGCGAAGCGCATCCCCGGAACCGGCGAGCTTGCGGCAAGCGGCAGAATGCGGACACTTCCGCCCAGCGCCCCTCCCCAGCGAACGCCGCGATGACCCGACCAGGCACCGTCTTGCCCGCCGCGCAGCCGCGGCCCGCCCCCACCTCGCCGCCCGGACCCTGGCCGCGGGTGGCGGTGTTCGGCGCCGGCGCGGTCGGCTGCTTCCACGGAGCGAAGTTCGCGCAGGCTGGCGCACCGGTGGTGCTGATCGGGCGCGCATCGCACGTGCAGGCGATCCGCGCCGACGGCCTGCTCTTCGAGAGCGCCGGCGAGCAGCGACGCATCGCGCTGGAAGCCAGCACCGATCCGCATGCGCTCGCCGACGCGGACCTCGTGCTGCTTTGCGTGAAGTCGCGCGACACTCCGACAGCGGCAGCGACGCTGGCCAGGGAGATGAAGCCTGGCGCGCTGCTGGTGAGCCTGCAGAACGGCGTCGAGAACGTGCCGCTGATCCGTGCGGCCGGAGGGCTCGATCCGCTCGCCGCGGTCGTCTACGTCGCGGTGTCGATGTCCGGTCCGGGGCACCTGCGCCACGCGGGACGCGGCGATCTGGTGCTCGGCGAGTTCGGCGCGCCGCCACCCGGAGCCATGCGACAGCCCGATCGGGTCCGAACGGTGGCCGGACTCTTCGAGCGCGCCGGAGTTCCCTGCCCGGTCTCGCAGGACGTGCGCACCGACCTCTGGGCGAAGCTGGTCATGAACTGCGCGATGAACCCGGTTTCGGCGCTCGGCCGCACACGCTACGGGCGGATGATCGACGACGCGGCCACCCGCGATCTGCTCGGGGCGGTGGTGCAGGAATGCGTCGCGGTTGCGTACGCCGAGGGCGTCGCACTGCCCGCGGCCGAGGAACTCCTGCAGGCGGTGCTCGCCCTGGGGAACGCCATGCGCGAAGCGAGTTCGTCGACTGCGCAGGACCTGGCGGCAGGGCGCCCGACCGAGATGGACGCCCTCAACGGCTACGTGGCACGGCGCGCCCGGGCGCTCGGGATCGCGGCGCCGGTCAACCGGACGCTGTACACGCTGGTCAGGTTGCTGGAGGCCGGCGCCGCCTGAGCGGCCGCGACGAGGGTCGCGGGCCCGCCTGCGGCGGCTCTTCGCACGGATGCCATTGCGGGGCGCCCCTTCCGGGGGCACCTGCGCAAGGGCCCGGGCATGCGCTCAGCGCTTCTTGTTCGCGCCGGAGATCGATGCCTCCGCCTTCTCCGCGAACTGCCGGGTGGCGCTGTTGACCTGATCGTAGGCAGTGGACGCCGCAGCGAGCGCCTGGCGCACGAAGGCGATCATCCCCTCGGATCCGGCAGGTGCATTCTTCGCCAGTTCCTCGATCGCAGCCGTGAGCTGCGCGTTGCTCTCGGCGACCTGCTTCTCGACGATCGCGCTCAGGTCGGAGCCGGCTTCCTTGGTGATGGCCATCACCGCCCTGGCGTAGGCAGTGAACTTCTCGGGCGACGGCCTGGTGTAGCTGGTGACCAGCTCGGTCAGGGTCTTGGCGTCCTTCGCGGCCAGCAGCGCACGGATCTGCTCGGCGGACTGCTCCAGTGAGCTCTTGGCGGTTTCCATGTTCAGCGCCGCGAGCTTCTGGAAACCCTCCAGAGTCTTGGTGGCCGCCGCGCTGCTCATGCGGAAGGCCTCGGTCTGCATCTTCATCAGGTCATCGGGATTGGTCTTGACCATGGTCATGCTCCTGGGATCGGGTGGCCGAATCGCAGTGCCGAAGTCGGGCCGTGGAAACGAACGGATTTGCTGCACTGCACAATAATCATTTTCGAACCACCGGATCCGTATGTCAAGTATTTTGTGCACTGCACCATCCGCACGCGCGCTACCATCCCGACGGAGGTGACAACCCAGGAGGCAGCGATGCTCAGCTACGAAGTCGTCGAACACGGAAAGCCGCTGCAGGCTAAGCTGCGCGAGACGCCGGTGCCGCAGGGCACGGAGGTGCTGGTCCGGATCACCCGCTCCGGGGTCTGCCACTCCGACCTGCACCTGCAGGAAGGCTTCTTCGATCTCGGCGGCGGCAGGCGCGCCAACCTGAGCGACCGCGGCATCGCGCCGCCCTTCACGGTCGGCCACGAGCCCTATGGGGTGGTCGCGGCGCTCGGCCCGCAGGCAAGGGGGGTGAAGGTCGGCGACAGGCGGCTGGTCTACCCCTGGATCGGCTGCGGGAAGTGCGCCGTCTGCGCCGCCGGCGACGATCACTACTGCCTGAGCCCGCGAACGATCGGCGTCGCGCGTCCGGGCGCCTACGCAACCCACGTCCTCGTCCCGGACGCCCGCTACCTGGTGGACGCCGACGGGATCGACGAGAGCTGGGCCGCCACCCTGGCCTGCTCGGGGCTGACCGCCTGGAGCGCGATCGCCAAGCTTCCGGCGCTGGCGCCGCGCGACTGGGTCGCGGTGCTCGGCTGCGGGGGGCTGGGCATGGCAGCGATCGCGATGCTGCGCGCCCGCGGAGTGAGCAACGTGGTCGCCTGCGACGTCGACGAGGCGAAGCTCGCGCGGGCGCGCGAGCAGGGCGCGGCAGCGGTGGTCGACTCGCGCGCGCCGGATGCGCTCGCGCGGCTGCAGGCGGTCGCCGGCAACGCGGTGGCCGGCGCGCTCGACTTCGTCGGCATGCCCGCCACGGCCCAGCTGGGCATCGGTGCGCTCGCCAAGGGCGGGCACTACGTGCTGTGCGGCCTGTTCGGCGGCGAGATCGCCCTGCCCCTGCCGCCGATCGCGCAGCGCGCGATCGCGGTGCGCGGCTCCTACGTGGGCAACCTGCGCGAGCTGCGTGAAGTGGTCGAGCTGGCCCGCTCCGGCAGGCTGGCGCCCTCGCCGGTGCAGCTGCGCCCGGCAGCGCAGGTCAACGAGTGCCTGGACGACCTGCGCGAGGGGCGCGTGATCGGGCGCCTGGTGCTCGACTTCGAGCACGCCGACCCGGACCGCCCTGGCTGAGGAGCAGGAACGATGCGATTCCCACCTTCTCCCTGCGCCACGCGCGCGCTCCGGCGAGTGCTCGCGCTGGCGGCGTGCGCACTGGTCGCCGGCTGCGCCCACCTGCCCGACGGCTCGACCGATCCGGACTTCGCGCTCTGCGAACAGGCGCGCATGCACGTGCGCCGCGGCGACCTGGCGGCGGCCGAGGCCGCGGTCGACCGGATGCGCGACCTGCGCAATGCCTACGATTGCCGCAACGACGTCCTGGAAACCGAGATGGGCCGGTTCCCGCGGAGCACCTGAGCCCCGCGCCCGGAAATGGAGCAGAACATGCAGGCACAGACCGTCCACGACGCCTTCCAGGCCTCGGCCGCCCGATGGCCCGATCAGCCGATGATGATCGTGCCGCGCGCACCGGCGCGCGCCTACCTGCCCGATGGGCTCACGCTGAGCTACCGCGAGGCCGCCGAGCGCGTGGAGTCGTTGCGCGCGCTGTATTCGGCGGCAGGCTACGGGCTGGGTCACCGCGTCGCGATGCTGCTCGAGAACCGGCCGGACCACTTCCTGCACTTCCTCGCGCTCAATGCGCTGGGCGCCTCGATCGTCCCCGTGAACCCGGACTACCGGCCCGACGAGGTGCTCTACCTGCTGGACCACTCCGAAGCGCAGCTCGTGGTGTCGATCCCCTCACGGGTCGATGACCTGCGTGCAGCGGCGGGCCAGGCGGCGCACCGGCCGCCGGTGGTTCCGGTCGAGCCGCTGCCCGGGGCGCTGCCGGCCCCGCGCTCGCCGGCGGTCGCCGGCACGCCCGGCCGCGACACCGAGGCCGCGCTGCTCTACACCTCCGGAACCACTGCGCGGCCCAAGGGCTGCATGCTGAGCAACGACTACCACTTCGCGGTCGGCGAAACCTATCTGGGCTACGGCGACCTGGCCAGCATCCGCGAAGCGCAGGAACGCACCTACAACCCGCTGCCGCTGTTCCACATGAACGCCGGCATCTTCTCGTTCATGGGAATGATGCTCTCGGGCAACGCAGTGGTGATGCCCGACCGCTTCCATCCGGGCAGCTTCTGGAGCGAGCTCGTCGAGACCGGCGCCACGATCTTCCACTACCTGGGCGTGATCCCCCCGATCCTGCTGAACCAGCCGCCAGGGCCCGACGAGCGCCGCCACCGGATCCGGTTCGCAGTCGGGGCAGGCGTCGAGCCGCAGCTGCACCAGGCCTTCGAGGAGCGCTTCGGCTTCCCGCTGCTGGAGCTGTGGGGGATGACCGAGACCGGAGGCGGCTTCATCGCGGCCAGCGAGCCGCGCCACATCGACACCCGCGCCTTCGGCCGCCCGGACCGCGACGTGCTCGCCCGCGTCGTCGACGACCAGGATCGCGAAGTGCCTCCGGGCACCGAAGGCGAGCTCACGGTGCGGCGCAGGGGCCCGAACCCGCGTCGCGGCTTCTTCTCCGGCTACCTGAAGAATCCGCAGGCCACCGACGAGGCCTGGCGCGGCGGCTGGTTCCACACCGGCGACGTGGTCCGCCAGGACGAGAGCGGGATGCTCTACTTCGTCGACCGGAAGAAGAACATCATCCGGCGCTCGGGGGAGAACATCGCCGCGGCCGAGGTGGAGGCGGTGATCCAGGCGCACGAACGCGTGGCGCAGGTGGCGGTGATCGCGGTGCCCGATCCGATGCGCGACGAGGAGGTGATGGCCTGCGTGGTGCCGATGCCCGGCGCGGCGCCAGGACCGGCGCTGGCGCGCGAGATCTTCGACTGGTGCATGGCGCGGATCGCCTACTACAAGGCGCCGGGCTGGGTCGTCTTCCTCGACGCGCTGCCCACCACCGGCACGCAGAAGGTGCAGAAGGGCAATCTCTTCCCCGAGGGCGAAGACCCCACCGCCCGCCCCGGCGCCTGCGACCTGCGCGCGCTGAAGAAGCGCGACGCGGTCACGGCTCCACGACGTTGAAGCCGGGGTCGAACTCCTCGAGCACCTGCACGAAGGCGTCGAATCGCTCGCGCGCGCCCTCGATCGCGAGCATCCCCTCGGCGAGCGCCTGCGCCAGGCTCGTGCCCTCGTGCAGCATGCGCACGAGCGTCGCGTGGTCCAGCCGCACGGTCGCGTCCGCGCGCGCGCCGTGGCTGCCCTTCGAGTGGTTCAGCACCCCGTTGACCAGGGTCAGCCGCCACTGCTCGCCGCGATCGGGGATCACCCAGTCGAAGCGCGCCTCGAGGTCCTGCGCCCGGATACCGTCGACCCGGATCGCGAGGTAGTCGAAGAACATCTCCATCGGCAGCACCGACACCACGTTCGCGTTGAGCGCGGCGGCGCCGCCGCTGCCCATCCTGCGCACCCCTTCGCGCAGCTCGCGCGCGCCCAGCAGGTAGGCGTTGCGCCAGGTCGCGGACTCGGTCTGGTAGCCGAGCTGCTCCATCGCGTCCGCGGCCAGTTCGCGCGCCTCGCGGTGGTCGGGCTGCGCGAACACCAGGTGATCGAGCACCTGGACCACCCACCGGTATTCGCCGCGCTCGAAGTCCCTGCGGGCCCGCGCCAGGATCGCGTCGGCCCCGCCCATGTACTCCACGTACCTGATCCCCGCCGGCTGCGGCGGCAGCGGACTCAGCGAGGCCGGGTTGCCGTCGTACCAACCGAGATAGCGCTGGTAGATCGCCTTCACGTTGTGCCCGACCGCGCCGTAGTAGCCGCGCGCGTGCCAGCGCTTCGACAGCCCGGTGGGCATGAACAGCGTCTCGGCGATCTCGCGTGGCGTGAGCCCCCGCGACATCAGCCGAAGCGTCTGGTCGTGCAGGAAGCGGTAGAGATCGCGCTGCTCGGAGACGTAGCGCTCGATGCGCTCGCGCCCCCAGACCGGCCAGTGGTGCTGTGCGAACACCACGTCGGAGTGCGGAACGAACTCCTCGAGCGCCTCGTTCAGGTACTTCGACCAGGCCAGCGCGTCGCGGGCCTGCGCCCCGCGCAGCGGGCACAGGTTGTGCATGTTGTGCGTGGCGTTCTCCGCGAGGTTCAGCGCGCGCATCTGCGGGAAGAAGAAGTGCATCTCCGCCGGCGCCTCGCTCTCGGGCGTGAGCTGGAAGACGATCTCGACCCCGTCGATGACGTGGCGCTCGCGCGGCGCGTCGATCGTGCGCGTCGGCGGGACCAGCGAGGTGGTGCCGCGCCCGATGCCCTTGCCCAGGCCCGAGTCGACGTGCGACTTCACGCCCGCGGCCAGGGTGTTGCCGAACTGGAACTGCGCGCGCCTGCGCATCGGCACGCCGGCCAGCACGTTCTCCGACACCGCGGCCTGCATGAATCCGCAGGGCGCGATCACCTCGACCTCGCCGGCAGCGACCTGCTGCTCGCTGGTCACTCCGAGCACGCCGCCGTAGTGGTCGGTGTGGCTGTGGCTGTAGATCACCGCGACCACCGGCCGGCGCGGCCGGTGCGCGTAGTAGAGCTCGAGCGCCGTCCGCGCGGACTCGACGAAGGTCAGCGGGTCGATCACGATCAGCCCGGTGTCGCCCTCGATGAAGGTGACGTTCGCGATGTCCAGCCCGCGCACCTGCCAGATCCGGCCGCAGACCTGGAACAGCCCGTGCAGGCGGTTCAGCCGGGCCTGCCGCCACAGGCTCGGGTTGACGCTTGCCGGCGCGCGCTCCTCCTCGAGGAAGGCGTAGGGTTCCATCGACCACACCGGCCGGCCGCTGGCGTTCAGCACGGTCCCGCCCGGAATCGTTCCGGCGAAGCCCCGCATCGCGTCGGCGAAGTCCTCGGTGTCGGTGAAGTCGAGCGCGGCGAGGACCTCCTCGTTGAGCCGCTGCGTGATCGGGCTGGCGTCGTGCATCCTGGCCTCCGGGGGAACGTGAAGGGACGGCGCGCGGCGCGCGCGGCCGGCCGATTCTGGCACGGCGGCCCTGCCGGGAGCAGCCCGCGTGCAGCGGGCTACGATCACTGGTTCCGATTCCCGCACGCCTGGTGTACCTTGCCGCGCAAGCCACGGACACCGCGCGAAGGAAAGCCCATGCCCCGCCGTTTCGTCATCGCCTCGATGCTGCACGAGACCAACACCTTCTCGCCGCTGTCCACGCCGCTGACCTCCTTCGGGCCCGGCGGTCCGCTGCGCGGCGCCCAGGCGGTGGCCGAACTGGCCGACACCAACTACGCGATCGGGGGTTTCATCGGCGTGGCGCGCGCCGCAGGCGCGGAGTTCTCGGTGCCGCTGGCAGCGCACGCGAATCCGTCCGGGCTGGTCACGCGGCAGGCCTACGAGACCATGGCCGCGGCCATCCTCGACGAGATCCGCAAGGGCTGCGACGCGGTGATGCTCGACCTGCACGGGGCGATGGTCTGCGAGCACCTGGACGACGGCGAGGGCGAACTGCTCGCGCGGATCCGCGCACTTGCGCCTGGCCTGCCGGTGGCGGTGGCGCTCGACTTCCACGCGCAGATCACCCGGAGGATGGCCGTCAACGCGACCGTGATCACGGGCTACCGCACCTACCCGCACGTCGACATGCGGCTGACCGGGGAGCGCGCCGGCCGGACCCTGCTGCGCGCGCTGGCCGGCGAGGTCAGACCAGTGATCACCTGGGGGCGCAGGCCGATCCTGAGCAGCACCCTGTCGCACACGCCGTCGCGCAACCCGATGAAGGACGTCATGGACCGCGCGATTGCGGCCGAGGCCGCCGGCCAGGTGCTCAACGCCTCGGTGTTCGGCGGCTTCCCGCAGGCGGACATCCCGCACCTGGGGCTGTCGGTGGTGCTGGTCCGCGACGCGCTGCGCGAGGGCGCGGCCGAAACCGCGGCCGCGCTGCGCGAGAGCCTGCTCGACCAGGCCTGGGAGCGGCGCGCCGACTTCATGTACCGGGGCGAGCCGCTGGCCGAGTCGATCGCAAGGGCGCGCGCGATGACCGAGGGTCCGGTGATCCTGGTCGACCACGGCGACAACACCGCATCCGGCGGAACCCAGGACGTGATGAGCGTGCTCGAGGAGGTGGTGCGGCAGGGGCTCGAGGACGTCGTCGCAGGGCCCTTCTGCGACCCGCAGGCGGTGGCGAGGATGATCGAGTCGGGCATCGGCGCCCGCGTGCACCTGGAGGTCGGCGGCCGCGTCGACATGCCGGCGCTGAACCTGCAAGGGCGCCCGATGGCGCTCTCGGGCACGGTGCGCGCGATCACCGACGGGGAGTTCGTCGTCACCGGCCCGATGGCCACCGGCGCACGCATCCGGATGGGCCGCACCGCGGTCCTGGACACCGGGCGCGTGCAGGTGGTGGTCTCCGAGGGCCGCGTCGAGCCGCACGACCTGGGCGTGTTCACCCACTGCGGAATCGACCCCCGGCGCAAGCGCTACGTGCTGATCAAGTCGCGCCAGCACTTCCGCGCCGGCTTCGAGCCGATCGCGCGCCACATCGTCGAGTGCCAGGGGCTGGGCGTCACCGCATCGGACATCGCGCTCTTCGACTACCGACGGCGGCCCAGGCCGCTGTATCCGTTCGAGATGGACACGCGGCCGACCGATTCGCCGCCGCTCTGAGCGCCCGTACGCCGCGGGCGTCTCGCGCACGCGGCGTCTGCGGGAATCGCTGCAGCCCTGCCTCGGGCCGGGATCGGGCCGGAAGATGAGGGCCCGCCTCCGGATCAGGAACCGACGCCGCGCCGCTGGAGACCGGCAAAGATCAGCGTGAAGGCGGCAAGCGCCCCACCCACGATCGCGAAGCTGATTCCCGAGTGCCCGGTCATCTCGCGCAGCCAGCCGATCAGCGTGGCGCCGAGCACCACCCCGAGCAGGCGGGTGACGTTGACCAGACTGCCGGCAACGCCGCGCTCCTCGACCGGCAGCATCGAGGTGGTCGCGTCCATGTAGGCCACCGTGAACAGGCCCTGGCCGAAGCCGCAGATGAACATCCCCAGGGCAAGCAGCATCGGCACGGGCGGACCTGCGAGCAGCGCCGCAGTGAGCAGCAGCCCGGCGGCCGACCCGCCGAGGCCGACGACCATCGCAGACCGGACCGGCCAACGGTGCGCCAGGCGCCCCAGGACCAGGCTGCCGACCACCGACCCTCCCGGGTAGGTCGACAGCAGCAGACCGGCGGTGGCGATCGACACTCCTGCCTCCTGCGTGAACACGTAGGGCAGCAGCAGCAGGTTCGCGAATCCCGCCAGGCTCACTGCCACCGACCCCGCCTGCAGGGCCGAGAAGGGCAGCGATCGGAAGGGGGCGATCCGCAGCACCGGATGCGCCGCACGGTTCTCGTGGCGGACGAACCAGACCGTGCCGGCCGCGCCCGCCGCGAGCAGCGCGAGCCCGGTCGCAGCGCCGGCATCGGGCCGGGTGAGTTCGGCCAGCGCGAGCGCCAGGCAGGCCATCACTGCCGGCAGCCCGGCCGCGCCTGCCCAGTCGAAGCCGGAGTCGCCCTGCGCCGATGCCGACTGCGCCCCCGGGGCCCGCGGCAGCGGCGTGTGCGGCGCCAGTGGCAGCAGCGCCAGCGCGGCCAGCGCCAGAGGCACGCGGAACCAGTACACCGAAGGCCAGTCGAAGACATCCAGCAGCAGGCCCCCGAGCCACGGGCCCACCGCCATCCCCAGGCTGCTCGCGGCCGCGTAGGCTGCGAGCACCCGCCCCTTCGCCTCGGGAACGAACATCAGCGTGACCAGCGCGGGCGCGCAGGACAGGGTGATCCCGACCGCGGCGCCCTGTGCGGCCCGCATCGCCACCATGATCGGGTAGTCGGGCGCGAGGGCCACCGCTGCATGCGTGAGCGCGCTCGCGATCAGGCCGAAGGCGAAGATCCGCCGATGGCCCAGGCGGTCGCCGAGGTGGCCGAAGACCAGCGCGAACGCCGACTGCGCGACCACGAAGGGAATCACCACCCACTGGATGTCGCGCAAAGGCAGCGAGAAGGCCCGGGTGATCACCGGGAAGGCGGTGTTCACCGTCGTGTCGAGCGGACCGACCAGCATGCCCAGGCAGACGATCGCCAGCCCCAGACGGGCGCGCTCAGCCGAGGGCATCGGCGTCCTGGTTCGCGCAGTGCTTGGGCATGCCGCGCATCCTAGCGCCGCGGCGGATCGCCCGTCGTCGAGCGACATCGACCGGATTCCGGACGGCGCGATTCTGCACGCTCCCCCCGTTTATCTTTGCGCCGAACTTCATCAGACTGCCAGCCGCACGCACAACACCGACGGATCACGGCCGGCGCCGACTGCAGCACGATCCGCCTGCGGCGGCGCCAGGCCACGAGGACCATGCATGGATGAGGCACAGCGGCCCTTCGAAGGCCTGAGAGTGATCGACTGCGCAAGCTTCATCGCGGCGCCCGCGGCCGCAACCATCCTCGGGGATCTGGGCGCCGACGTCGTCAAGGTCGAGCCGCTCGGCGGCGACCCCTACCGCGACCTGTTCCGGCCCTCGGGATTCGGCCCCGATGGCCGCAACTACGGCTGGGAACTCGACGCCCGCAACAAGCGCAGCCTGGCGATCGACCTGAAGAATCCACAGGGAAGGCAGGTCCTGCACCGGCTCGTCGGCAACGCCGACGTGTTCCTGACCAACCTGCCGTTGCCGGCGCGCGATCGGCTGGGAATCGATGCCGGGACGCTTCGCGCGCTCAACCCGCGCCTGGTCTACGCATCGCTCACCGCCTACGGCGAGGCTGGCGCCGAAGCGCACAAGACCGGCTTCGACTCCACTGCGTACTGGGCGCGCTCCGGACTGATGGACCTCGTCAAGGCCGAACACCGGGCGCCGCCGGCCCGCTCCGCGGCGGGAATGGGCGACCATCCGAGCGCGATGACCCTGTACGCCGGCATCGTCACCGCGCTGTTCCGGCGCGAGCGCACCGGGCAGGGAAGCCTCGTGCGCTCCTCGCTTGCTGCCAATGGGGTGTGGGCCAACGCCTGCCTGCTGCAGGCCAGGCTGTTCAATGCGCCGGTGCAGCCGCGCGCGCCGCGCGAGGAGTGCCCGAACGCGATGACCAACCCCTACCGCTGCCGCGACGGTCGATGGCTGAACCTGGTCTCGCTGAACGAGGCGAAGGAGTTCCGAGGCCTGATCGAGGCGCTCGGCTGCCCCGAACTGGCCACCGACCCGCGCTTCGCGACGCCCGATGCCCGCCGCAGCAGCAGCCGCGAACTGATCGCGATCCTCGACGAACGCTTCGCGCTGCGTGACGCTGCCGACTGGCGCGCCTCGCTCGACGCCGCGGGCGTGACCTTCAGCGAGGTCAGCACGCTCGACGACGTGATCCGGGATCCGCAACTGCAGGCAGTGGGGGCGCTGGTGCCTTTCGAAGGCGCCCCGGGGCTGACCGTCGCGAGCCCGTTCACCATCGACGGAGTTCCGAAGGCCGGTCCGCGACCTGCCCCGGAACTGGGCCAGCACACGGTCGAAGTGCTGCGCCAGGCCGGCTACCCGGACGAGGAGATCCGCCGGCTCGAGGCCGCGAAGGTGGTGGCAGGCTGACGCGGCCCCGCTGCGCGAGCGGGCGCCGGATCAGCGCACTGCGGTCGCCTGCGCGAACTCCCTGCGCAACTGCTCGCTGTCGGCGAAGCACCCGGCGAAGGCCTGCGTGAACACGCGTTCGTCGCCGCGCCGGTCCTCGCCGAGCAGCAGGCACAACTGTTCGGCGTCGATCACGCAGGCGGCGCCGCGCGCCCGGCCGTGCCGAACCATCGCGTCGGCGATGTCGCGCGTCATCCACTCCTGGTAGGTGAAGCGCTGCCCGATCGCGTCGACCATCCGCGCGATGCGTCCGAAGCCGTGGAGTCGCCCTCCGGGGATGTAGGCCACGTGCGCGACGCCGCGAAACGGCACCAGGTGGTGCGGGCACACGCCGTGCACCGCGATGCCCCGGATCACCACCATGTCCTCGCGCTCGTCGGCGAAGCCTTCGCCGAGGGCATCGGCAGGGTCGATGGTGTAGCCGCCCAGCAGGCGACGCTCCCAGAGCTCGCGCACCCGTCGCGCCGTCCTGCCGGTGTGGATCGTATCCGGCGCGATTCCGCAGGCCCGCAGCAGGCTCTCGACCGCAGCCTCGAAGGCTGCCGGATCGAAGTCGCCGACGCGCGCAATGCCGATGCTGCCCGCGGCAGGCGACGGCGCCTGGCCGTGCGCGCAGGTCGGCGGCGGCCCGGCCCGTGTGGACGGCGACGGCTTCGCCCGGTTCACTCCCGACTCACTTCCTGCCGGAGACGCGGGCAAGGATTCCGGGGATGAACTCGTCGACGCGCACCTCCCGAAAACCGGCAGCCTCGAAGTAGCCGATGCACTCGGCGCGCGTGTGCGCCACGCCGGTGCTGCCCAGCAGCACCTCGTTCAGGCCCCAGAGGGCGGCGTCGACCGGTCCGTTGCCGTCGTCGTCGAGCATCTCGCCCACCAGGTGCATCTCGCCACCGGGAAGCAGCGCGGCGTGGGCCTTGCCGATCACCGCCTGGATCACATCCGGTCCGTACTGCGGCAGGTTGCTCGCCATCACCGCAGCGTCGCAGCCCTCGGGGAAGGGATCGCGGGTGAAGTCGCAGGCCTGGGCCCGCACCCGGTCGCCCACGCCGTGCTGCTCGATGAACTCGCGCGTGACCACCACGACCGGCGGAAGGTCGCAGACGACTGCCTCGAGACCGGGCCAGGTCTGGGCGGAGACGATCGAATAGGCGCCCGAGCCCCCGCCGATGTCCATCAGCCTGCGCCGTGCGGAGAGGTCCACGCTGCGCACGAAACGGCGCGCGGCACCGAAGCCGATGCTCGAGGTCGCGCGGTGGTAGTCGCGGGCGCGCTCCACGGTCATGCTCTCGTACATGGGGCTCAGCAGCCGCGGGGACTCCTCGCTTCGCATCAGGCCGGTGAGCCTGCCCCAGTCGGCCCAGTCGGGTCGGTTGAACAGCAGCCAGTCGCCCGCGTAGCTGCCCTCGCCCTCGACCAGGAAGCGCCCGACGTCGGGCGCGTTGGCATAGCGGCCGTTGTCGTGCCGCAGCAGGCCCAGCGCTGCGCACATCGTCATCAGCCGCTGCGCATGGATCGGCTGGATTCCCGCGTAGCCGGCGAAGCCCTCGACCGTGTCGTGCCCTGCCGCAACCGCGGTGAACAGCTTCAGGTCGATCGCCGCGAACAGGCTCGCCGAGCCGATGAAGGCCCGCGCGAGCCCCTGCAGGCGCACCGTGTCCAGCCTGGCTTCGCTCTTCATTGCCTCTCTCCTGCAGACGGGGCGCGGGCCCGGTCGTGCCCGCGCCGACGAGGATCGTTCAGAAGACGTTCAGAAGACCTCGAAGAGGCCGGCCGCCCCCATGCCGCCGCCGATGCACATCGAGACGACGACGTTCTTCGCGCCGCGGCGCTTGCCTTCCATCAGCACGTGGCCGGTCAGGCGCGCGCCGGTCATGCCGAAGGGGTGGCCGATCGCGATCGAGCCGCCGTTGACGTTGTACTTGTCGGGGTCGATCCCGAGCTTGTCGCGCGAGTACAGGCACTGGCTGGCGAAGGCCTCGTTGAGCTCCCAGAGGTCGATGTCGTCGATCTTCAGACCGTGGCGCTCGAGCAGGCGCGGGATCGCGAACACCGGGCCGATGCCCATCTCGTCAGGTTCGCAGCCGGCGACCGCCCAGCCCTTGAAGGCGCCCAGCGGCTGCAGGCCGCGGCGTTCGGCCTCCCTGGCCTCCATGATCACCACCGCAGCGGCGCCGTCGGAGAGCTGGCTGGCGTTGCCGGCGGTGATGTACTTGCCCGGCCCCTTGACCGGCTGCAGCTTGGCCAGCCCCTCGAGGGTGGTGTCGGGGCGGTTGCACTCGTCGCGGTCGACCGTGACGTCGACCAGCGACTCGGCCTTGGTCTCCTTGTCGACGACCTTCATCTTCGTGCGCACCGGGATGATCTCGTCCTTGAACTTGCCCGCCTGCTGCGCCGCCGCCATCCGCTGCTGCGACTGCAGCGAGTACTGGTCCTGGTACTCGCGGCTGATCTTGTAGCGCTCGGCGACGATGTCGGCGGTGTCGATCATCGGCATCCAGTAGGCCGGGTACATCTCGGAGATGCGCGGCTCCGGGCCGCCGCCGCCGCCGCCCTGGAAGGTGATGGAGTCCACGCCGCCGCCCACGACGACCTGCGCGCCCTCGTGCACGACGTAGTGCGCCGCGTGCGCGATCGCGTTCAGCCCGGACGAGCAGGCGCGGTGCAGCGTCATCCCCGAGGTGGTGATCGGCAGGCCGGCCATCAGCGCCGCGCCGCGCGCGACGTTCCCCGAGGCGGCGACGCAGCCGGCGATGACGTCCTCGATCTCCGCCGGTGCGGCTCCGGAACGCTTGACCGCCTGTTCGACCGCGGCGGCCAGAAGCGCCATGTTCGAGGTGTTGTTGAAGCCGCCACGCGCCGCCTTGGCAAGGCCGGTGCGCGCGTAAGAGACGATGACTGCCTGTCGCATGCTGATCTCCTCGGGTGCTGTTTGGTTCGTCGTTGCGTGCACGATCCCGACCACGACGGGTCGGGGCGCACTGCCAAGGGCATTATGCACGGCGCAACGGGACGATCGGCTAAAATCGGGCGCCATGAACACCCAATACCGCACCCGCCTGCCCGGCACCGACCTCGACCACTTCGACGCCCGCGCGGCTGTCGACGCGATCCAGCCCGGCGCCTACGACAAACTCCCCTACACCTCGCGCGTGCTCGCCGAGAACCTGGTCCGACGCTGCGACCCGGCCACGCTGACCGAGTCGCTGAAGCAGCTGATCGAGCGCCGGCGCGAT
The DNA here is from genome assembly GCA_963204785.1 of Pseudomonadota bacterium. Taxonomy (GTDB): domain Bacteria; phylum Pseudomonadota; class Gammaproteobacteria; order Burkholderiales; family Burkholderiaceae_E; genus Quisquiliibacterium. The sequence goes on from CAUJHG010000036.1 coordinate 19,637, forward strand.
CTCGACTTCCCCTGGTTCCCCGCGCGCGTGGTCTGCCACGACATCCTCGGCCAGACCGCCCTCGTCGACCTCGCCGGCCTGCGCGACGCGATCGCCGACCAGGGCGGCGACCCGTCCAAGGTCAACCCGGTGGTGCCGGTGCAGCTGATCGTCGATCACTCGCTGGCGGTGGAGTGCGGCGGCTTCGACCCCGACGCCTTCGCGAAGAACCGCGCGATCGAGGATCGCCGCAACGAGGATCGCTTCCATTTCATCGACTGGACGAAGAAGGCCTTCGAGAACGTCGACGTGATCCCCCCCGGCAACGGCATCATGCACCAGATCAACCTGGAGAAGATGTCGCCGGTGATCCAGGTCCGCGAGGGCGTCGCCTTCCCCGACACCTGCGTGGGCACCGACAGCCATACGCCGCACGTCGACTCGCTCGGGGTGATTGCCATCGGCGTCGGCGGCCTCGAGGCCGAGAGCGTGATGCTGGGCCGTGCGTCCTGGATGCGCCTGCCCGACATCGTCGCGGTCGAGCTCAGCGGCAGGCCGCAGCCCGGCATCACCGCGACCGACGTCGTGCTCGCGCTCACCGAGTTCCTGCGCAAGGAGAAGGTGGTCGGCGCCTACCTCGAGTTCCGCGGCGAAGGCGCGGCCGCGCTGACGCTCGGCGACCGGGCAACGATCTCCAACATGGCGCCCGAGTACGGCGCCACCGCGGCGATGTTCTTCATCGACCGGCAGACCATCGACTACCTGAAGCTCACCGGCCGCGACGACGAGCAGGTCCGTCTGGTCGAGCTCTACGCGAAGCACACGGGCCTGTGGGCCGACGCGCTCGAGAGCGCCGAGTACGAGCGTACGCTGCGCTTCGACCTCTCCACCGTGGTGCGCAACGTCGCCGGGCCGTCCAACCCCCATGCGCGCGTTTCCACTACCGATCTCTCCGCCCGGGGAATCGCCGGCAGCTGGGAAGAGGTGCCGGGCCAGATGCCCGACGGCGCGGTGATCATCGCAGCGATCACCAGCTGCACCAACACCAGCAACCCGCGCAACGTGATCGCCGCGGGCCTGCTCGCGCGCAATGCGGTGCGCTGCGGCCTGGCGCGCAAGCCCTGGGTGAAGACCTCGCTGGCCCCCGGCTCGCGCGTGGTCGCCGAGTACCTGAAGGAGGCCGGCCTCGCCGCCGACCTCGAGAAGCTCGGCTTCGGCGTCGTCGCCTTCGCATGCACCACCTGCAACGGCATGTCCGGCGCGCTCGACCCCGTGATCCAGAAGGAGATCATCGACCGCGATCTCTACGCGGTGGCAGTGCTCTCGGGCAACCGCAACTTCGACGGGCGCATCCACCCGTACGCGAAGCAGGCCTTCCTGGCTTCGCCGCCGCTGGTGGTGGCCTACGCGATCGCGGGCACGGTGCGCTTCGACATCGAGAAGGACGTGCTCGGCGTGGTCGACGGCAGGGAAATCCGCCTGAAGGACCTCTGGCCGAGCGACGAGGAGATCGATGCGGTCGTGAAGGCCTCGGTCCGCCCGGAGATGTTCCGCAAGGTCTACGCGCCGATGTTCGCGCCGCGGCAGAGCGGCCGCGAGAAGGTGAGCCCCCTGTACGAGTGGCGCCCGCAGAGCACCTACATCCGTCGTCCGCCCTACTGGGAAGGCGCGCTGGCCGGCGAGCGCACGCTGAAAGGGCTGCGCCCGCTCGCGGTGCTGGGCGACAACATCACCACCGATCACCTGTCACCGTCCAACGCCATCATGATGGACAGCGCAGCGGGCGAGTACCTGGCGAAGATGGGCCTGCCCGAGGAGGACTTCAACTCCTACGCCACGCACCGGGGCGACCACCTCACCGCCCAGCGCGCCACCTTCGCCAATCCCACGCTGATCAACGAGATGGCAGTGGTCGATGGCAAGGTGAAGAAGGGTTCGCTGGCGCGCGTCGAGCCCGAGGGCAAGGTGATGCGGATGTGGGAAGCCATCGAAACCTACATGAACCGCAGGCAGCCGCTGATCATCGTCGCCGGCGCCGACTACGGCCAGGGTTCGTCGCGCGACTGGGCCGCCAAGGGCGTACGCCTGGCGGGCGTCGAGGCCATCGTCGCCGAAGGCTTCGAGCGCATCCACCGCACCAACCTGATCGGCATGGGCGTGCTGCCGCTCGAATTCGAGCCGGGCGCCAACCGCAAGACGCTCGGCATCGACGGCACCGAAACCTACGACGTCATCGGCGAGCGCACGCCGCGCGCGAAGCTCATGCTGGTGATCCATCGCAGCAGCGGCGAAAGGCTCGAGGTTCCGGTCGTCTGCCGCCTCGACACTGCGGAGGAAGTCTCGATCTACGAGGCCGGCGGCGTGCTGCAGCGCTTCGCGCAGGATTTCCTCGCCTCCGAATCCAAGGCTGCCTGAGGAACACCATGGCCCACGTTGCGCAGATCAAGATCCCCGCCACCTACCTTCGTGGCGGCACCAGCAAGGGCGTCTTCTTCCGGGTGCAGGATCTTCCCGAGAGCGCCCGCGTGCCCGGCGAGGCGCGCGATCGTCTCCTGATGCGCGTGATCGGCAGCCCCGATCCCTACGGCAAGCAGATCGACGGAATGGGCGGCGCCACCTCGAGCACCAGCAAGACCGTGCTCGTCGACCGCAGCAGCCGACCCGATCACGACGTCGACTACCTGTTCGGCCAGGTCTCGATCGATTCCGCCTTCGTCGACTGGAGCGGCAACTGCGGGAACCTGTCCGCGGCGGTCGGCCCCTTCGCGATCGCCGGCGGCCTCGTCGACCCGGCGCGGGTGCCCAGGGACGGCGTGTGCATCGTGCGCATCTGGCAGGCCAACATCGGCAAGACCATCGTCGCGCACGTGCCGATCGTCGACGGCCAGGTCCAGGAGACCGGCGACTTCGAACTCGACGGGGTCACCTTCCCCGCCGCCGAGGTGCAGCTGGAGTTCATGGATCCGGCCGCCGAGGAGGAAGGTGCGGGCGGCGCGATGTTCCCCACCGGAAACCTGGTCGACGATCTCGAGGTCCCCGGAGTCGGCACGCTGAAGGCGACCATGATCAACGCCGGGATCCCGACCATCTTCGTGAACGCGGAGGCGATCGGCTACACCGGCACCGAACTGCAGGAAGCGATCAACGGCGATCCCGCGGCGCTCGCGATGTTCGAGACCATCCGCGCGCACGGCGCGGTGCGCATGGGCCTGATCAAGGACATCTCCGAGGCAGCCAGGCGCCAGCACACGCCGAAGGTTGCTTTCGTCGCGAAGCCGGCCGACTACCTCGCCTCGAGCGGCAAGCAGGTTTCCGCCGTCGACATCGACCTGCTGGTGCGCGCGCTCTCGATGGGCAAGCTGCACCACGCGATGATGGGCACTGCCGCAGTGGCGATCGGGACCGCGGCCGCGATCCCCGGCACGCTGGTCAACCTCGCCGCAGGCGGCGGCATGCGCAACGCGGTGCGCTTCGGCCATCCGTCGGGAACCCTGCGCGTGGGCGCCGAGGCCCGGCAGGAGAACGGCGAGTGGGTCGTCAGCAAGGCGATCATGAGCCGCAGCGCGCGCGTGCTGATGGAAGGCGCGGTGCGGGTCCCGGGAGACGCGTTCTGATCCCTTCCGTCGGAAGGCCCGCATCGCCGGGTCTTCCGGACGCCGGACCCGGGGCGCAGCCCTAACCGGGGATCCAGCCCTCCATCGCGGTGGCGATCCACCGGCCCGCGACCATCCAGACCAGCATCCCGGCGACTCCGCTGCCGGCGACCATCGACATCGCGATGTTGACCTGTCGCGTGAGCTGCCGGTTGCGCGCGCGCAGGATGAAGGGCTGGTTCACCACCACGCTCGCCAGCGACGCCAGCAGCACCCCGATCGAGCCCTGCCACGGATCCACCGTGTGCTGCGCGATCATCGCCGCGCTCGACGCGACCGCACTGGCGCTCGAGAGCAGGCCCCCGACGAAGCTCACTGCGTAGAACGCTGCCTCGCCGAGGAAGCTGAGCGTGAGCGAGCTGGCCACCGTGAGCGCAAGGAACAGCAGGCCGTACTTCAGGGCGACGGTGAGCGAGAAGGGCAGCTCGAGCACGTCGGAGGTCTGCTCGCTGGTGTCGGAGAGGTCGATCCGGCGATCCAGGCGCAGCAGCACCAGACAGCACAGCAGCATCGGGCCGAATGCGCCGATGCAGTGGAACAGCGCCCGGGGCGCGAGGATCGCCAGCAGCACGATGTTGCGCGCGAGCATCGCGCTGGTGGCGAGGATGACGCCCCGGTAGGCGCCGTGGATCGTCTCGGGGCTGCCGCCGGCCGCGCGCGAGGCGAGCTCGCTCACCGTGACGCTGCTGTTCACCAGCCCGCCCAGGAAGCCTGCGAAGTCGGCGCCACGACTGCCGTAGACCTTCCACAGGATGTAGTTGACGAAACCGATCCCCGCGATCAGCAGCACCGTCGCCCACGCCGCCCTCGGTTCGACCAGCGACATCGGCCCGACGCTGCCTTCCGGGAGCGCCGGGTAGATCACGATCGCGAGCACCGCGAGGACGATCGCCGAGCGGATCTCGGCCTCGGTCAGGCCGCGGGTGAAGCCGGAGAGCGGGCGCTTCCAGGCGAGCAGCGCGGTCGTCGAGACGATCACTGCCGCCGGGGTGAGCCGATGCCCGAGCCCGCACAGGATCCCGGCCAGGCAGGTGAGCATCATCGCGGCCGAGGTGGTCAGCTCGGCGCCCTCCCGATCCAGCAGGGTGCGCAGGTTCAGCAGCACGATCAGCAGCGCGGTGAGCCCGAGCGATGCGAGCGCGAAGGCCTCCCCGATGAGCCCGCCCAGCGTCCCCGCCAGGCCTACGAAGGCGAAGGTGCGCAGCCCCGCCTCCTTTGCGCTGTGCTCGCGCTCGAGCCCGATCAGCAGACCCAGCGAGAGTCCGAGGGACAGGCGCAACAGGGTTTCGACGTAGGAGAGATCGACGCTGGCGTGCATTCAGGTGGTCCGGGTGGTGGGTTCGCTGCGCGGACCGAGGGTCGGCGCCCCGGCCAGGCAGATCTCGCGCGTCTCCTGCAACCCCTGCCCGGAGAGGTCGCAACCTGCGACGTGCGCCCCGGCTGCGCTGAGCTGCCGCGCCAGCGCGCGGCCGATCCCGCTGCTCATTGCGGTGACGACTGCCACCTGGCCTGCCCGGATCTCCATTGCCGTCCTCCAGTGTCCAGTGCGAATCCCGATCGCATGATAGCGATGCCGGCCCCGCCGCATCGGAACACCGGCCGGTTCCGGGAGTCGACAGACCGGGACCTGCGCCGCTATGGTGAGCCCTTCGACGATCCTTACGAGCCCCATCCCCATGTCCTGCGTCACCCGTTCCGACTTCTCCCCCGTCCATGCCGTGATGCGCGAAGCGGTCGATGCCGACCTTCTTTCGGGCGTCTCCTCGGCAGTGCTGCATGGGCGCGAGCTCGTCGACCTGCACTGCGAGGGCATGGCCGACCGCGAAGCCGGCGTGCCGCTGCGGGCCGATCACCTGTTCCGCATCTTCTCCAACACCAAGCTGGTCACGTCCTGCGCAGTGATGATGCTGTGGGAGGAAGGGCGGATCGACCTGGACGACGCGATCGAATCCTTCATTCCGCAACTGGGCGAGCGCCGCGTGCTGCGGCCCGGGGCCACCCGGATCGACGACACCGAGCCGGCGCGCTCGTCGATCACGATCCGGCAGCTGCTCAGCCACAGCTCCGGGCTGAGCTACGGCCTGCTCGACCCCGGAACCACGATGTTCAAGGCCTACAACGAGCGCAAGGTGCTGTCGCCTTCGACCACGCTCGCGCAGATGGTCGATCAGCTCGCGCAGTTGCCGCTGTCCTTCCATCCCGGCACGAACTGGGAGTACTCGATCGCCACCGACGTGCTGTCGCGGCTGATCGAGGTGGTGAGCGGACAGGGCTTCGACCGGTTCATCCAGTCCCGCATCCTGGCGCCGCTGGGAATGAGGGACACCGGCTTCGTGGTCCCGGAGGACCAGCAGGATCGTCTGGTTGCCTACTACGCCGGCGCCAGCCTGACCCGGCCGATGGAACCCGGCCTCACCCGCACCGACGACGCGCCCTGGCCCGGCGCCTATCGCAGGCCGGTTGCGCGGCTCTCGGGGGGCGGCGGGCTGGTGTCGAGCCTGCCGGACATGATCACGCTGATCCGCAGCCTGATCCCGGGCGGTCCGATGCTGCTGCAGCCCGAGACGGTCGGGCTGATGATGAGCAACCAGCTCCCCGACGGCGTCAACATCCGCTTCCCCACGGTCGGCGAGGCAAAGGGAAAGGTCTTCGGCCTGGGCGGCGCGGTGACCGTGGACACCTCGTCGATCGATCCGCCCGATTCGATCGGCGAATTCCAGTGGGGCGGGATCGCCGGAACGCACTGGTGGATCAACCCGCAGCGCAACATCGCCGGCATCGTGATGGCGCAGCGCCAGATGGCCTTCTGGCACCCCTTCTCGTTCGCGATCAAGCGCGCGGTGTACCAGGTGATGCGCTAACGGTTGCCTGTCTCGCTGGCGAGCACCTCGCGCAGCAGCGCGGCGAGATCCTGGTGGAAGAGCGCGACGCGCGCCTCGAGCAGATCGAGCATCGCGTCGCGCAGGTGCAGATCGGCCAGGGTGTAGTCGCCGCCCTGCCCGGTGAGCAGCGCGAGCCGGCGCGTCGCGCCGTCCGCACCGGAGGCATCGAGCAGTCCGGCGCTGCGCCACTGCGAGACCAGCACCTGCCGGTGCGTCGGCCCGTCCGGGACGTCGCCGACCGGCTGTCCGAGGTGATTCCAGACGCTCGGCGGCAGTGCCCCGCCCGAGATGTCGCCGCTCCAGACCGCCGCGAGCGGATTGCGCGGGTGAGCCAGGGACGCAGGTGCAGGTTCGGACAGGGTGGACAGTCCGATCCCGCTCTCGGCGCCGCCGCCCAGGATCTGCGCGATGTCGGCCGCTCGCCCATGCCCGGCCAGCGACAGCGCGCCGCCGGCGAGCGCGGTCACCGCGCCCACGACGATCCCGCCGAGGGCGAGCCGTCGAAGCCTGGAGTCCTCGCGGTGCTGCAGACGATCGCGCAGCTGATCGGTGCGTTCGCCCTCGCAGTCGAGCTCGGCGAGCACCGCCGACACCTCGAGGCTCGCCAGCGAGATCCGCTCCAGCACCTTCTGCCGGGCGGCGAGCCGGTGCAGCAGGATGCGCTCGTCGTCGCCCGCGCCCGCGAGCTCGTGCAGCCGGGCCAGCTCCGGCAGCGCGCCGATCGCCTCCGCAGTGCGGATCGACTTCGGCGAGAAGCGCAGCCCGGCCACCGCCGCGGCTTCGGTTGGCGACGCGTGCGCACGCGCCTCCTGGCTGTCTCCGCGCTCGCGAGCCTGCTGCGGCACAGGCCAGGACACGCTGGCGCAGGAAGAGACCGCTTCGCGCGCCGCGCGGATCGTGCGCGCGGATCCGCTCTCGGGGCGCTCGAGCGCCGCGCATCCGCCGAGCAGCAGCGCAAGGACCGCGAGCGCCGTCCTGCGCACGGACTCAGGCGTTGCGGTCGCGCACGGCCAGGCTCTGCGTGGCCCGCCCGACGAAGCCGCTCGCATCGTAGAGCGCGGATTCCGCCAGGCCCCCGCCATCCGGCCCCAGACAGGTGCGCGCCTCCAGGCATACCCACTCGCCCACCGGCCGGCGCAGCAGGTTGATCGTGAGGTCGGAGTTGACGAACAGGTAGCGCCGGTAGTCGAGCACCGCGCTCACGCCGTTGCCCGAATCGGCGGCAACCGCGATCCGCTGGTAGGGGCTGGGCGTCTCCCCCTCGACCAGGGGATGCCGCATGCGGAACCACACGGCACAGGGACCATTCCAGAAATGTCCTTGCGCCAATCGTGTCTCCACCAGATCGGCATATCCCAGTTGCTGACCTGCGAAAGGGAAGTTCCCCGGCGGTGAAGCCTCGGGCGTTCGGGGCGCCATCGGCAGAGGATGTCCCGGAAGCTCGACCGGCAACTCGATCGGGGTCTCGCGCTGCGCGAGCGCGGTGAAGCGCGCCACCTCCTTGTCGCCTGCGAGCAGGTGCGCCGAGAAGTGGCCTGCGTTGCGGCCGACGTAATCGGTCATCACCTCGACGGACAGCCTGCCGATCGGCACCGGACGCAGCAGGTTCGCCGTGAGCCGCGCCACGTGCGTGAGCCCGTGGCCGTGCGCCGAGCGCTCGATCGCACGGCACGCCAGGGCGATCGGCGGCCCGGCGTGCTGGTGGGCGGGATCCCACGGGCCGCGCGTGAGCGCGCTCGCGCGGAACGCCTGGGCGTCGAGCGCGGTGTAGGCGCATGAGGGAGGGGTCTGGGGTCGGCTCTGGATCATGTCTCGAAGCAGGCGATGCCGTCCGGCCGGAATTCCTGACCTGCGGCGGCGGGGAGGGCGAAAGGCGAAAGGCGAAAGGGAGGATTGTTTCGGTGTCGGCCCGGAGCGTCAATCCGGACGTCGACGCTTCGACACTCCCCTTTGGCGGCTCGCCGTCCGCTTCGACGAAGGTCGGTCCGCGCTCGCCTCGGCAGCGAATCGATGCGCGGGTGGTGTCGTCGTCCGAAATCTGCGACGATGATCCCACGCCATCGTTCAGCACGGAGACGTCATGGCAGCACGCAGCCGTCCGTCCTTCGGTGCCTGGCTCTGGGCGCTCTGGCTGAGCGCACCGCTGGTCGCACAGGCACAGGGCTCCACCTGCCAGGAGATCAATCTCCCGCGCGCCGATCACACCGGGCCTGGCACCGTGGTCACCTGGGACTGCGCCCGCTTCGAGGGCGAATTCGCCAAGGGCAAGCTGCGCAAAGGCAGGATCAGCTACCGCGACGGAGAAGTCCTCGAAGGAACCTTTGGCGACCACGACCGGCTCGAAGGCCAGGGCAGCCGCAGATTCCGCGACGGAACGATCCAGGAGGGGAACTTCGTGCGCGGGGGCCTGGTGGGCGAGGCGCGGATCACGATGCCCGACGGAAGGCGCTTCCAGGGCGATACCCTCCACGGGCGGCCCAACGGACACGGCACGCTCACCCATCCCGACGGCAGCGTCGATCGGGGTTTCTTCACGCCCGACGGACAGCCGATCGGCTTCATCGTGCGCACGATGCCCGACGGCAGCCGGCTTGCGGGGGAGTTCCGCGCAGGCAAGCCCTTCGGTGACGTGGTCACTGCCCGGCCCGACGGAAGCGGGGAGATCCGCAGCCACGCCTGGGGAGGCGGGCCTGCGGCGCCGGCGTCCGCGCCGGGATCGGCAGGAAGCCCCCAGACCGGTGCAGGCAGCGCCACGACCGCCGATGCACCGCTCCCGTCCCCCAGCCCCCAGCCCGCGACGACGCCCACCCAGACCATCGACGAGGTCCAGCGGGCGGTGCGCGGGCTGCGCGGACTCTTCGGCCGCTGAGGTATCCGATGCGACGACTCCTGACCGCTCTGCTGCTCGCGTTCGCCGGCACCGGCGCAATGGCCCAGGGCCAGGCCTGCGGCTGCGAGGACGTGCGCGACCTGCGCAACCGGATCTGCGAGGCACGGGCGGCGATCGCCGAATACGATCGTCAGATCGAACGCATCCAGCGCTACGAGAAGGACGTGCTGCGCAAGCCGCTGCAGTACACGCCGCAGCTGTACGAGGAGCGGATGCAGCCGTGCGTGCAGGAGGCGATCAACTCGGTGAGCGACTCTGGCGCACGCAAGGGGACCGCAAGGACGAACAACGCCTGCAACATCGTGTTCGACCAGCAGCCCCCCACCCGCTGCATTGCGGAATCGCTCGGCGCGCACGAACGATTCCACCAGCTGGAGTGCATGGAGAGACGGCGCGTGCGCGACGAGCAGTCGCTCTTCGCACCCTTCCTCTCGATGTTCGAGGACACCCGCGCCGGCCAGTCGATGATCTCGATCGCGCTCGAGGAGAAGGTCGCGTATCGGCGCGAGATCGACCACAACCTCGACCAGCTGCGCAGGCTCGCCTCCTCGTGTCCCCGCTCGCTGTTCGAGATCGAGCGTCGCGGCAGGCGCGAGTTCACGATCGACTACTGCGCGCCTGCGCGCCCCCGTCCCAAGCCGGAGGAATCCGCCTGCCCGCAGCCGCGGGGCTAGCATGGCAATGCTCGACCGGCGCGCGCTGCGCGCGGGCTCGCTTGGCGCAGTGCTGGCGATGGTCGCGCCATCGGCCGGCCAGGCCAGCCCGCCTGCGGCTGCGGCCGGCGTGCGCGCGCACGCGGCTGCGCCCGAACGGATTGCGGCGTACGCGCTGCAGGTGCGCGGCAGGCTGGTCGAAGCGTGGCACGGCGACGCGCCGCGACAACCGGCGAGCCTGGCGAAGCTGGCACTGGCGCTCGCCGTGGCCGCGCAGGACGGTGGAAGGATCGATCCCGAGCGCGTCGTCAGCGTCAGCCCGCGCGCCGCGGCAATGCCCGCGGCGCGCCTGGGCCTGCGCGCCGGCGAGCGCGTCCGCGCCGCCGACCTGCTGCGCGCGCTGCTCGTGGCGTCGTCGAACGACGCCTGCATCGCGCTGGCCGAGCAGTTCCCCGGAGGCGTGGCCGGGGCCGTCGCGGCGATGAACCGGCTGGCGGCTTCGCTGGACATGCGCTCGACGCGGTTCGCCGACCCCTGCGGCTTCGACCACCCCTCGCAGTCCACCACTGCGCGCGACCTGCTGCGCCTGGCCGACGCATCGCTCGCCCACCCCGACGTCGCGGCCGCCGCGGCCGAGCGCTCGGTCACGGTGCGCACCCTCGACGCAGGGCGGGCGATCAGCGCGAACAGCTCCAATGCGCTGCTCCTGCGCCAGGGCTCGGTCAACGGACTGAAGACCGGCCGGACCCGCGGCGCCGGCGCCTGCCTGATCCTGAGCGCGCAGGAGGCGGACGCACGGGTGGTGATCGTGCTGCTGGGGGCGCAGGACCGCTGGGAGAGCGCCGAGCGCCTGCTCGAGCGCGGTCTGCACCTGGCGTTCGCCGGGCCGCGCTGAGCCGCCGGCATGCGGCGCAGCGCCTGGTGGCTCGTGCTGCTGGCCCTGACGGTGCACGTGCAGACGCTCTGGGGACCGCTCCAGTTCGACGACCACGCAACCCTTGCGGTCGATCCCGGCGCGCGATCGATCCCGGCCTGGTGGTCGGGCCTCGCGACGCACGTCAGGCCGCTCACCAAGCTGAGTTTCGCGCTGAGCGCGAGCGCCGGCAGGCTGATCGGCTCGGAAGCGTTCGCGCACCACCTGGGCAACCTGCTCGTGCACGCGCTCGCGGTCGTCGCGCTGGACCAGATGCTGCGGGCACTGCTGCGCAGCTGCGTCCCCGGGCTGACGCGCGAGGCGGCAGCACGGGCGGCGTTCGGCGCGGCGGCCCTGTACGCGGTGCACCCGATCGTCACCGAGGCGGTGGCCTATCTGAGCGGCCGGTCGATGGCGCTGGGCAGCCTGTTCGTCTTCGCCGGGCTGGACGGCTGGATCCGGGGTCGGCGAGCGCTGGCAGTGGGACTGCTCGCCGCGGCCGTGCTCGCCAGGGAGACCATGGTCGCCGCGGCGCTCCTCGTGCCGCTCTGGGAGTGGGCGCGCCTGGATCGGCCGGGTCCTGCGTTCTCGGCGGCACGCCTGCGCACACTGGGCCCGGCGGCGGCCACTGCCGCAGCCCTGCTTGCGCTGGCCGGCGCGTGGCTGGCCTGCACGGACCGCTACGCGGCGCTCCTCGGCCTGTCGCTGCGGATCGGCGCCGACCGGCTGGGCGCGCCGAGCTTTCTCGTGGCCCTGCGCCACTTCGCGGAACTGATCGTGCTCGCGCGCTATCCGAACATCGATCCGGACGTGGCCATGACCCTTCCGACGGCTGCGCGGCTCGCCGGCATGGCGCTGCTGGCGAGCCTCGGACTGGCCGCCTGGCGATCGCGGCGCACCCGTCCGGAGCTGCTGATCGCCCTGCTCTGGGCGTGCGTCTTCATCGCACCGCTGTACGCGGTCCAGTTGCGACACGACGCGATCGCGGAGCGTCACTTCCTCCCCGCACTGGCGGCAGCCGCGCTGCTCGCCGGCACGACCGCCGCGCGGGCCGGCCGCACCGGAACCGGCCTGCTCGTCGGCGCCGCGCTGCTGTGCACGGCCGTGACGCTGACGCGAAACGCCGACTACCGCAGCGAGATCGCCCTCTGGGAGGCGACCGCGCGCGGATCGCCGAACAAGGTCCGCGTCCTGAACAACCTGGGCGCCGCCTACCTCGACGCGCAGCGCTGGCCGCAGGCCGAGGCGGTGCTGCGCCGGGCGCTTGCGCTGGACCCCGGGCACGCGCTCGCCGCGGAGAACCTCCTGCAGGCGCGCACGCGCCAGGGACCGCGCTAGCTAGCCCGGCGCCCCGGTCAGTCGGCGACGAAGTTCTTCCATCCGGTGGCCATGTACTCGACGAAGGCCGGGCCCAGGCCTTGCTGGCGCAGGTACTCGCGCGTCACCGGCCGCGGCACCGAGCGGAAGTCCGGATCGGCGAGCGCGCGCTTCGGGAAGTCCTGGTGCAGGATCGCGCCGCGGCCGATCAGCACGAAGTCGGCGCCGTGCTCGAGGCACCTGCGCGCGGTGGCTGCATCCATGATCTTGCCCGCCACGCCCAGCGGCGTGGCGCCGCGCTCCAGGCCGGTGAACAGGTCGATCAGCGGCCTGCCCTGGTAGACCGGATCCACCGGCTCCTTGAAGCAGTCCCACAGCGACATGTCGAGGTAGTCGATCTTCCCGGAGGTCATCAGCTGCTGCGCGAAGCCGAGCACGTCGCCGATGTCCATGTCGAAGCGCTCCGGAGACAGCCGCACGCCGACCTGGAAGTCCTTGCCGGCGCGCGCGCGGATGCCGTCGATGATCTCCCAGAACACCCGGCTGCGGTTCTCCAGCGAACCTCCGTAGCGATCGCCGCGCTGGTTGTGCACGGGGTCGAGGAATTCGCACAGCAGGTAGCCGTGGGCGCCGTGCAGCTCGACTCCATCGAAGCCGGCGCGCTCGGCGCGCAGTGATGCGAGCACGAAATCCTCCACGAGCTGCTCGACCTCGCCGGTGCTCAGCGCGCGCGCGCCGCTCTCGGCATCGTCCCACGGGGCCACCCGCGGCAGCCCGCTCAGCCTGGTCTCGGCGCGCACCCCCGAGTGCTGGAGCTGGATCGAGCTGAGGCTGCCCTGCGCGCGGATGCCGCTGGCCAGCCGCTCCAGCCCCGGAAGGTGCTTGTCCGACCAGCTGCCGAGCTGGCCGGGGAAGCCCTGTCCGCCGGGCTGCACGTGCGAGGCGCAGGTCATCGTCAGGCCGAAGCCGCCGGCAGCGCGCAGCACGAGCCACTGGTACTCGTCGTCGCCGAGCGTGCCGTCGGCGTTGCTCTGGAAGTTCGTGAGCGGCGCGAGCATGAAGCGGTTCTTCATCGCCGGTCCGCGCGGCAGGGCGAGGGGATCTGAAAGCAGCCTGTTCATCGGTCGATCGCATCCTGGGTGGTCGGTGGGATGGGGGAATCTACCGCGTTCCGGCCCGCCAGGCCGGGGCGGGCGGCGGCGCGCCAGTCCATTCCTGCTCCGGACGGCGCGCGCATGGGTGGCCAGCGCTATGCTGTGCGGCTTTCGCACGTGGCCGCACCGGGAAGTCGCCCGCCGGCCCGTCCCCTTGTGACGACCCATGGAGAAGAAGATGACCGCACTCTCGAGACGCAGCTTCGGGATCTCGATGCTCGGCGCGCTCGCCGCCCCGGCAGTGTTCGCACAGAAGAAGTACGGCCCCGGCGCCAGCGACAAGGAGATCCTGCTCGGCCAGACCCAGCCCTACTCCGGAGGCGCATCGAGCTACGGCACCATCGGTCGCGCGGAATCCGCCTACTTCGACATGGTCAACGCCAACGGCGGAATCAACGGGCGCAAGGTGCGCCTGATCAGCCTGGACGACGGCTACTCGCCGCCCAAGACCGTCGAGATGATCCGCCGGCTGGTGGAGCAGGACGAGGTGATGGCGATCTTCGGGCTGCTCGGCACCCCGGGCAACTCTTCGGTGGCCCGCTACCTGAACCAGAAGCGGGTGCCGCAGCTGCTGATCTCGAGCGGCGCGAGCAAATGGCTGGACACCAAGACCTACCCGATGACCATGACCGCGCTGCCCACCTACGACGCGGAGGCCTCGATCTACGCGAAGTACGCGCTGAAGCAGAATCCGAACGCGCGCATCGGCGTGCTCTACCAGAACGACGACCTCGGTCGCGACTACCTGAAGGGCCTGCACCAGGGCCTGGGCGCGGCCGCGAGCAAGCACATCGCCGCCGAAGTCTCCTACGAAGTCACCGACCCGACGGTCAACGCCCAGATCCTGCAGCTGCAGTCCTCGGGGGCGGACGTGCTGATCGTGGCCGCGGTGCCGAAGTTCGCGGCGCAGGCGGTGCGCCGGATGGGCGAGATCGGCTGGAAGCCGCTGCTGGTGCTGACCAACGTCGCCAACTCGATCGGCACGGTGATCGAGCCCGCGGGGCCGCAGTACGCGGTCGGCGCGATCAGCGCGGCCTACATGAAGGATCCGACCGACCCGAGCTGGGCGAAGGACGAAGGCATGCTGCGCTGGCACGCCTTCATGGACAAGTACTACCCGAGCGGCAACAAGAGCGACGTCTACAACGTCACCGGCTACTACATCGCCAGCTTCATGCACCGTCTGCTCGAGCGCTGCGGCGACGAGCTGACCCGCGAGAACCTGATGCGCATGGCCGAGAGCGTCAAGGACTGGCAGTTCGACTCGCTGGTGCCCGGAATCCGGATCAGCACCTCGCCCACCGACCATGGCACGATCGAGCAGATGCAGCTGATGCGCTACGACGGCAAGCGCTGGGTGCTGTTCGGCGAGCTGATGCAGTCCTGAGCCTGCAGGCTGCGCCCGCCGCGGCGGGCGCGCCCCTGGGCGATCGGCCCCTGCGGGGCAGGGGCGTCCGGGGGCACCCCCGGGGTCGGCTCACTTGGGCAGCATGTCCAGCGACTCGAGCACCTTGCGCTCGTCGACCCACATCCGCTGGGCCAGTGCGTACCAGTCCTCGCCGCTCAGGTAGGCATTCTCGAGGTCGAAGGTCTCGAGATAGCCGCGATACTTCGGGTCGTCCAGCGCACCCTTGAAGGCGTCGTGGAGGGTCTTCACGACCTTCGGGTCCATGCCCTTGGGCCCCACCAGCCCGATCGGGCTGCGCGCGACGTGATTGATTCCGACCTCGAGCGCGGTAGGCACGTTGGGCAGGCGCGGCATGCGCTTGGCAGTGAATGCCAGCAGCACCCTGCCCTTGCCCTGCTTCTCCACCTGGGCCCATCCGCCGTCGAGGACCGCGTTGATGTGGCCGCCGACGAAGGCTTGCAGCACCTCGGCGCCGCCCTTGAACGGAACGTGGTTGAGGTCGGCGCCGGTCTTCTGCACCATGCGCATCGTCGCCGCGTGGCCGGTGCTCGCGGCGCCGCTGGTGCCCACGTTGATCTTGCCCGGGTTGGCCTTCGCGTAGGCGATGAAGTCCTCGTAGGTCTTCCAGGGCGAGGTCTCCGGCACCACCAGCGCGAAGGTGTAGCCGGAGAAGCCCATGATGTAGGTGAGGTCCTTGAGCGGATCGTAGGGGACCTTCTGCATGTGCGGCACCTTGAACAGCGTCGCGGGGGCGACTGCGATCTGGTAGCCGTCGGGGTTCTTCGACTGCGCGACGATCCCGGAGGCCATCGTGCCGGCCGCGCCGGGCCGGTTCTCGACCACCACGGGCTGCCCGAGCGCCTTCTCGACCGGGACCGCGAGCGCGCGCAGGATCGCGTCGGTGGCGCTGCCTGGTGGAAAGGGAACGAGCACCGACACCGGTTTGGTCGGATAGGCGGCCTGCGCGAAGGCAGCGCCGGCGGGGACAGCCCCGATGGCGGCTGTGGCGGCTGCGCCGCGCAGCAGTTCGCGGCGCGCGGGGCTGTGCGCCGCGGTGCGGCGCAAGGAGGTCGGGCGGGTCATCGGAAGCTCCTTGTGAGGATCGGGTTCGTGTCGCGCCCGGATTCTAGTCCAGCGGCAGCGGCGCGGACACTGCGGCCTGTCCGGGATCAGGCGCTGGCCTGCGCGCGCCGCCCGGGCCTGCCCTGCGCCCGCATCAGATCCTGCGCTGCGCCTGCTGCCAGTAGGCCTCGCGCAGCAGTCGCTTCTGCAGCTTGCCGGTCTCGGTGCGCGGCATGTCCTGGCGGAAGTCGAAGCTGCGCGGCACCTTGTAGCCCGCGAGCGTGGCCCGGCAGTGACGCTCCAGCGCCCCGGCCAGCGCCGCGTCGGCCTGCACCCCCGGCGCAGGCTGCACCACTGCCTTGACCTCCTCGCCGAACTCCGGGTGCGGCACGCCGATCACCGCGACGTCCTGCACCTGCGGGTGCGACGCGAGCACCGCCTCGATCTCGGCCGGATAGATGTTCACGCCCCCGGAGATGATCATGTCGATCTTGCGGTCGGTCAGGTAGAGGTAACCCTCGGCATCCATCCAGCCGACGTCTCCGGTCGTGAACAGCCCGGCCCCCTGGTGCGCCGCGGCGGTCTTCTCCGGATCGTTGTGGTAGGCGACGTCGATCCCGCGGCGGCTGCGCATGTAGATCGTGCCCTGCTCGCCGGGCGCCGCCTCGCTGCCGTCGTCGCGCAGGATGATCGCGTCGGTCTGGAAGGTCGCGCGGCCCACGGACGCGGGGCGCTCGAGCCACTCCGCCGAGGAGATCCCGGTGACCACCGAGCCCTCGGTCGAGCCGTAGTACTCGTGGATGCACGGCCCCCACCAGTCGATCATCTCGCGCTTGACCTGGGGCGGGCATGGCGCGGCGCCGTGCCAGACCCGCACCAGCGAGCTGCCGTCGAAGCGCGAGCGGACCTCCGGCGGCAGCCGCAGCATGCGGATGAACTGCGTCGGCACCATGTGGACGTTGGTGACCCGGTGCGCATCGATCAGCTCGAGCGTGCGCTGCGCGTCGAAGCGCTCGGTCATCACCACCGAGAGGCCGGTCAGCATCGGGTAGAAGGACCAGCCGAACTGCGCGGAGTGGTAGTAGGGCCCGCACAGCAGCGTCACGCCGTCGGCCGGCAGTTCGAGGCTCGCTGCCAGGCCCTCGGCCATCATCTGCAGCGCCTCGGCCGGCTGCATCTGCGCGCCCGGGCGCACCACGCCCTTGGGCCGCCCGGTGGTGCCCGAGGTGTAGAACATCGGCCCGCCCTGCAGCTGCCCGGCCGGATCGGAATCGTCGGTCTGCGAACCGACCAGCGCCTCGAAGTCCTGGAAGCCGGCCGGCGTCGTCGCGCCGGGGCCGATCGACGCGCAGACCTTCAGGCGGCTCGCCGCGGCAGGAACCCGTTCGAGCGCCTGCGCAGCAACTGCGGCGAAACGGGTGTCGGTGAACAGGCCGAGCGCGCCGGAATCGGCGAGCACGTGGGCGAGCTCGTCGACCGTGAAGTGCCAGTTGACCGGCACGTAGCTGATCCCGGCGTGCGACGCGGCCGCCGTGAGCTCGTACACCGCGCGGCTGTTGCCGGCGAACAGTGCGATCCGGTCGCCAGGCGCCAGCCCGGCGGCGCGCAGCGCGCGCACCAGGCGGTTGGCGCGCGATTCGAGCTCGGCCCAGCTCAAGCTGCCGTGTTCGTCGATCAGCGCCGGCGCGTCGCCGCGCCGGCGGGCGATCGGGGCGATCGTCAGGGTCATCGGGGCTCCCAGTCCAGTGGCGTCGGCCAGTATGCCCTGCTCAGGCGGCCCGCGCGAACAGCTCCGCGCGCGCTGCCTCGTATTCTGCGGCGAAGCGGTCGATCAGCTCGGCGGCGCCGACCACCTCGCTCAGCACGCCGATCCCCTGGCCGCAACCCCAGATGTCCTTCCAGGCCTTCGGCTTCTGGCGATCCGAACCGAAGTCCATCTTGCTCGGGTCGCTGGTGGGCAGGTTGTCCGGATCGAGCCCCGCCGCGACCAGCGAGGGCTTCAGGTAGTTGCCATGCACGCCGGTGATCAGGTTCGTGTGGACGATGTCGCCCGCCCCGCACTCGGTGATCATCTTCTTGTAGCCCTCGACCGCGTTGGCCTCCTTCGTCGCGATGAAGGCCGAACCGATGTAGGCCATGTCGGCGCCCATCGCCAGCGCCGCGAGGATCGAACGTCCGGACGCGATCGCGCCGGACAGCAGCAACGGCCCGTCGAACCAGGTGCGGATCTCCTGGATCAGCGCCAGCGGCGACTGGAAGCCCGCGTGGCCGCCCGCGCCTGCGGCCACCGCGATCAGTCCGTCCGCGCCCTTCTCGATCGCCTTCTTCGCGAAGGTGTTGTCGATCACGTCGTGCAGGACGATCCCGCCGTAGCTGTGGATCGCGTCGTTGACCTCGCGGCGCGCGCCCAGCGAGGTGATCACGATCGGCACCTTGTGGCGCACGCAGGCCTCGAGGTCGTGGTCGAGACGGTCGTTGGACCTGTGCACGATCTGGTTCACCGCGTAAGGCGCCGAGGGACGATCCGGGTTCGCCCTGTCGTGCTCGGCCAGCTCGGTCTCGATGCGGGTCAGCCACTGCTCGAGCGCTTCCGCGGGGCGGGCGTTCAGCGCCGGAAAGGAGCCGACGATCCCGGCCTTGCACTGCGCGATGACCAGGTCGGGGTTGGAGATGATGAACAGCGGCGAGGCCACCACCGGCAGGCGCAGGCGCTCGGTCAGGATCGGAGGCAGGGACATGGGGTTCGGCTCCCGGGAATGAACAGGCCGGACGGTGCACCCGTGCGGCGGGTTTGAATGCAACTGGTTGCAAAACTCTATCGAAGCGGATCAGAATGTGCAACCTGTTGCAATTCCATCCAGTGCGACGGCGCCGGTGCCGCGAGGCCGGCGCGGCCGCCCGCCCGTTCCGCCTGGCCTCGCCCATGTCCCTGCCCCACGCGATCCTCACCGCCCTGACCGAACGCCCCAGCACCGGAGCGGGGCTGGCGCGCCGCTTCGACCGCTCGTTCGGCCACTTCTGGCAGGCGACCCACCAGCAGATCTACCGCGAGCTCGGTCGCCTCGAACAGGCCGGCTGGATCGCGTCGGAGGCGGTCGAGCAGGGTCCGGGCAGGCAGCGCGCCTGGCGGGTGCTGCCCGCGGGACGGCGCGAGCTGCGCCGCTGGGTCGCCTCGGACCTCGGCCCGCGCGTGATCCGCGACGCTTTCGTCGTGCGCCTGCGCGCCGAGGCCGCGCTCGGCGGCAACGGGCTGGAGAAGCAGATCGTGCGAAAGCTCGACGAGGAGCGCGCGATGCTCCAGCACTACCGCGAGATCGAGGTGCGCGACTTCTCCGGGACCGGGCACACGCGCGAGCGCAGGCTCCAGCACCTCATCCTGAAGTCGGGCATCCGGATGGCGACCCAGCGCATCGAGCTCTACGAGGAGGCGCTCGGGATCCTGCGCGAACCGCCCGAGCGCTGAGCGCAGCCCGGCGGCGGCCCGCGCGGGCCGCCTCGGCACTGCAGGAGCTCCGGTTCAGGATCGGTTCATCGGTGCGCCGGCACGATGGCGGGCATCGACGACTGCCGATCCGGATCGACCCGAAGATGGATGCCCTTCAGATCGCCCTGACAATCCTCGCCGCGTGCGTGGTCCTGCTGTTCCTCGCTCCGCCGCCGCTCGCTGCCGACGGAGCCGACGTCGCCGACGACGCCGACCACGCCCGGCACACCGGAGCGCCGACATGCGCCACCCGCTGATCGTCAGAATCCTGCACCTCGCGCTGATCGCGGGAATCGCCGTCCAGCTGTTCACCAGCGAATTCATGAAGACGCCGCGTCCCGGCCGCGTCCTCACCGACTGGCAGCTGGGCAACTTCGTGGTCCACGACCGCGCCGGCCTGATCCTTCTGGGCGTGGTCGCCGCGTTCGCGTTGCGCTGCGTCGCGATGCGCCGGCGCGGCGGCCTGTCGGTGTTCGTTCCGTGGGCCCGCGCTCAGGGGCGCGCTGCGCTCGCGCAGGAAGGCGCGGCGCTGCTGCGCAGCCCGCGCGAAGCCTCGCAGAGGCTTTTCCAGACGGCACGCACGGTGCAGGGGCTGGGGCTCGCGCTGCTGGTCTTCCTCGGTGCCTCCGGCTGGACGATGCACGGCCCGCTCGGCCGCGGCGAGCGGCTCGTCGGGGCGATGCACCTTCTGAAGGAAGCCCACGAGTTCGCCGGCGACCTGCTGTGGTTCTGGCTCGCACTGCACCTGGCGCTCGCGCTGCCGCCGCTCCTGCTCGGGCGGCGCCACGCGGTGCTCGACATCTTCCGCTTCGGGTCCGGAGCCTGCGGAGACTGAAGATCGCCGCGCCGCGCCCGAAGCCCACGACGCGCCCGCTGCGTGGCGCGTCGACTCCGATCGCGCCTGCATTGGCCCCCTCAGGGCAGCAGCGCCTCACCCTCGATCTCGACCTTGGCCGCCGGATCGATCAGCGCGGACACCTGCACCAGGGTCATCGCCGGAAAGTGCCTGCCGAGGGTCTCGCCCCAGGCCTTGCCGATCGCGGCGCCGGCGCTGTGGAACTCGCCGATGTCGGTGACGTAGGCGCGCAGCATGACCAGGTGCTCGGGACGCCCGCCGGCGGCCGCGAGCACGCTCACCAGGTTGGCCAGCGCCTGCGCCCACTGCGCGCCCGCGTCGGCATCCGGCGCCACCGACGGTGCGCCCGGGCGCCTGCCGATCTGGCCGGCGATGCGCACCTGCGTCGCGCCGCGGGCGACGGTCGCGTGGGAGAAGCCCCTGGGCCGCTCCCAGCCTTCGGGCAGGACGGTGCGGTAGTCGATGTCGCTCATGTGCGGCCTCCACCGTGGACGATCCGCTAGCCTAGCGCAGGCCGCCGCTCGCGACAGCATCGGCCGCGCGCGGCGAGGTCCGATCCGGGCTTCAGCGCTTCGGCTGGAAGAACTCCGCCGGCGTCATCAGCCGGTTCTCCTGCGCCTCGAGCGCGCCCAGGCTCGCGCTCTCGACCGTGTAGGCCAGCCACTGCGGGTCGGTCCACAGCGCAGCGCGCCGCCGTTCGCGGTCGGCGGCGTTCTCGTAGGCCCAGATGTGGATGTACTGGTTGACGTTGCCGGTCTCGGTGACCAGGTAGGCGAAGGGCTCGCCCAGGTGGCGCGCCTGCGGCTCCAGTCCCTTCTCGCGGTACAGCGCGAGGTGCCGCTTGATCATGCCGGGCTTGCAGGTGTAGGTGCGCACGTCGAAGAGCATCGTCATCTCCTGGTGGGATCGGGGGGAAAGCAGGCCGGTCTTCCGAAACCGGCGGCACGCACGATGCCAGAGCCGGCCGATCCAGTACAGTGCGTGCGATGAAAAGCGCTCCTGCAAGCCCGGACCTCGTCGATTCCCGCCAGGCGGCCTGGCGCCTGCTCTACACGCTGGGGCTGGTCGTGCTCGGCAACAGCAGCATGTACGTGGTCTCGGTGGTGCTGCCGGCGGTGCAGGCCGAGTTCGGGATCGGGCGCGGCGACGCCTCGCTGCCCTACACGCTGATGATGATCAGCCTCGGGCTGGGCGGCCTGCTCACCGGGCGCCTGGCCGACCGCCACGGCCTGATGCCGGTGCTCTGGGTGGGTGCGATCGCCACCTGCGCGGGCTTCGTGCTGGCCGCGATGTCCGGGAGCATCTGGGCCTTCGGCCTCGCGCACGGCCTGCTCGGCTTCATCGGCGCATCCTCCACCTTCGCGCCGCTGATGGCCGACACCGCGCTGTGGTGGAACCGGCGCCGAGGCATCGCGGTGGCGATCTGCGCCTGCGGCAACTACATCGCCGGCGCGCTGTGGCCGCCGATCGTCCAGCACGGCATCGCCACCCTTGGCTGGCGCGACACCTACCTGATCCTCGGCGTCGTCTGCGGCGTCGGGATGTTCGCGCTGTCGCTGCGGATGCGCCAGCGCCCGCCGCTGGCGGTGCCAGCGGCCGCGGGCGCCGGCGCGACGGCCGAGGCGCTCGACCGCAGCCGCCCCTTCGGCCTGCGTCCCGGGCAGGCGCAGGCGCTGCTGTTCGTCGCCGGGGTGGCCTGCTGCGTGGCGATGTCGATGCCCCAGGTGCACATCGTCGCCTACTGCACCGACCTGGGCTTCGGCCCGGCGCGCGGAGCGGAGATGCTCTCGCTGATGCTGGCCTGCGGGATCGTCAGCCGCCTGGTCTCGGGGGTGATCTGCGACCGGATCGGCGGGATCCGCACCCTGCTGCTGGGTTCGGCGCTGCAGGGCGTGGCCCTGCTGATGTTCCTGCCCTTCGACGGGCTGGTGTCGCTCTACCTGGTGTCGGCGATGTTCGGGCTGTTCCAGGGAGGCATCGTGCCCGCCTACGCGATCATCGTGC
The DNA here is from genome assembly GCA_963204785.1 of Pseudomonadota bacterium. Classification (GTDB taxonomy): domain Bacteria; phylum Pseudomonadota; class Gammaproteobacteria; order Burkholderiales; family Burkholderiaceae_E; genus Quisquiliibacterium. The sequence continues at coordinate 41,892 of CAUJHG010000036.1, forward strand.
GCGAGCACTTCGCGCCGCAGGAGGTGGGCGCGCGGGTGGGATCGGTGGTGCTCGCCACGCTGATCGGGATGGCCCTGGGCGGCTGGCTGTCGGGCTGGATCTTCGACCTGACCGGCAGCTACGACGCGGCCTTCCTCAACGGCATCGGCTGGAACCTGCTGAACCTCTCGATCGCAGGCTGGCTGACCCTGCGCACCCGGCGCCTCCAGGACGCTGGCGGCAGGCAGCCTGCAGCCGCAGGCTCCTGAGCGGCGCGGCCGGCGCCGGCGCGCTGCCGGCGACCGCCGGTTGCCGGGCGCCGCCGTCGGCGCTCGGCAACCCGGCAGTCAGCGGTCGAGGATCTCGCAGGCCTTCGCGGCCAGGTGCTTCGTGTTGGAGTTGTCGACCGAGCCCGGCGCGTTGCCGATGCCGATCAGGTTGCGCTTGAACACGCCCTGCCCGATCGAGGCCAGCCGGAACATCGAGAAGGCGAGGTAGACGTCGAAATCCGGGATCGAGGCGCGCCCGGTGCGCCGGCAGTACGCGGCCACGTACTCCTGCTCGGTCGGAATTCCCGCCGCCTGCAGATCCTCGATCCCCTCGAGCGTTCCCCAGCTCTCGGAGCGCGAGTGGTACAGGATGCAGCCGTAGGCGATGTCGGCCAGCGGATGTCCCAGCGTGGACAGCTCCCAGTCGAGCACGGCGACGATGCGCGGCTCGGTGGGGTGGAACATCACGTTCTCCAGCCGGTAGTCGCCGTGGGCGATGCTCACCTCGTCGCTGTCCGGGATGCGCCGGGGCAGCTCCTCGATCAGCCGCTCCATCGCCGCAATCTGCTCGGTCTGCGCGCCGCGGTACTGCCTGATCCAGCGGTCGATCTGGCGCTGGAAGTAGTTGCCCGGGCGGCCGTAGTCGCCCAGGCCGATCGCGCCGTAGTCCACCTGGTGCAGGCGCGCGAGGGTGGCGTTCAGGTCGTCGTAGATCGCCCTGCGTTCGGCCGGCGACATCCCGGGCAGCCGGGCGTCGCGGAAGATCCGGCCCTCGAGGAAGTCCATCACGTAGAACGCGGTGCCGATCACCGAGGCGTCCCCGCAGTACGCGCGCATCCTGGGCACCGGAAAGCCGATCGAGCCCAGCGCGGACATCGCCCGGTATTCGCGATCCACCTGGTGGGCGCTGGGCAGCAGCTGGCCCGGCGGCTTCTTGCGCAGCACCCAGCGGCGCTGGCCGGCGCTGATCAGGTAGGTCGGGTTCGAGGCGCCCCGGGTGAACTGGCTCAGCTCCAGGCGCTCGGCGGGGTCCTCGACGTTCGCGCGGAACCACCGGTCCAGCGCGGCCTCGTCCAGCAGCTGGTTGGCGCGCACTGCGCCGATCGACGGCTTGCCCGGATCGGGGATCGGATCAGTCATGTTCGTTCGCTTCTCGGGTCGGGTGGCGATGCCGACCGATTCTACGAGGCTCAATCGACGAACAGGGTCGCCGGGCACTCCAGAAACGCGCGCACCGACTGCACGAAGCGCGCAGCGTCCATCCCGTCGATCACCCGGTGATCGAAGGACGAGGACAGGTTCATCGTCCGGCAGGCGCTCACCACGCCCGCACGGATCGCCGGCCGCTCGACGATCCGGTTGACCCCGACGATCGCGACCTCCGGGCGGTTGATCACCGGCGTGGACACGACCCCGCCCAGCGCGCCCAGGCTTGTGATCGTGATCGTCGAGCCCGACAGCTCGTCGCGTCCCGCCTTGCCGCTGCGGGCGAGCGCGGCCAGCCTCGCGATCTCCGTCGCGCTCGACCAGAGGTCGTGCTCCTGGGCGTCGCGCAGCACCGGGACCAGCAGGCCGGCGTCGGTGTGGGTCGCGATCCCCGCGTGGACCGCCGAGTGCAGCGCGACCACCCCGGCCTCGTCGTCGAAGCGCGCGTTGACCTTCGGGTGCTCCCGCACCGCCCGAACGACCGCGCGCAGCACGAAAGGCAGCAGCGTCAGCCTGCCGCGGGTCTGGGCGTGGCGCGCGTTGAGCTCGGCGCGCAGCGTCTCGAGCGCGGTCACGTCGACCTCCTCGACGTAGCTGAAGTGCGGGATCCGCCGCCACGACTCCTGCATGGCCTGCGCGATCCTGCGCCGCAGCCCGATCACCGGCAGTTCGCGCACCCGGGCTGCGGCGGCCGCGAACGCCAGGAGATCCTCGTGCCTGACGCGCCCGTCGGGGCCGCTGCCGGGCACCTGGCGCAGGTCCACGCCGAGCTCGCGCGCGTGCCGTCGCACGGAGGGCGAGGCCAGCGGCCTGCCGCTGCCATCCTCCCCGGGGCGCTGCGCCCGGGCCTGCTGCGCCGCGGCCGGCACGCCGACGCCGGTCCGGTTCGTCGCCGTGCCGCGGCCCGTGCCCTGCCCGCCGACCGCGTGGAGCGCGCGCACCTCCCGCCTGGCTTCCCCCGCCTGCGCTCCCGCTCGGATTTCCGCCGCCGCCCGCGGCGGCACGCCCGTCGGCTCCTCGGCCTGCCGTGACGGCGCCGAGGTCTCGATCGCGGCGAGCTCGCTTCCCACCGCGAGCGTGTCGCCGACCTCTCCGCCCAGGCGCACCACGGCGCCGGCCACCGGCGACGGGATCTCGACGTTCGCCTTCTCGGTCATCACGACGGCAAGCGACTGGTCCTCGGCGACGGCATCGCCCACCGCGACCCGCCACTCGACGAGCTCGACTTCGGCGACGCCTTCGCCGATGTCGGGCACCCTGATCGCGTGCAGCGCCATCGCTCAGGCCTGCATCGCCCGGCGCATCGCAGCGCCGACCCGCGCCGGGCCGGGGAAGTAGGCCCACTCCTGCGCGTGCGGATACGGGGTGTCCCAGCCGGTGGCCCGCTCGATCGGCGCCTCGAGGTGGAAGAAGCAGTGCTCCTGCACCAGCGCCGCGAGCTCGGCGCCGAAGCCGCCGGTGCGGGTGGCCTCGTGCGCCACCACGCAGCGCCCGGTGCGGCGCACCGAGCGGACGATCGCGTCGAGGTCGAGCGGCCACAGGCTGCGCAGATCGAGGATCTCGGCGTCGATCCCGGTCTCGGCCGCCGCGGCCGCAGCGACGTGCACCATCGTCCCGTAGGCGAGCACCGTGAGCTCGGACCCGGGGCGCGCCACCGCCGCCGACTCCAGCGGCACCGTGTAGTAGCCCTCGGGAACCTGGCTCATCGGGTGGCCCGACCAGGACGCCAGCGGCCGCTCGTGGTGACCGTCGAAGGGGCCGTTGTAGAGCCGCTTCGGCTCGAGGAAGATCACCGGGTCGTCGCACTCGATCGCGGCGATCAGCAGGCCCTTGGCGTCGTAGGGGTTCGACGGCATCACGGTGCGCAGCCCGCAGACGTGCGTGTAGAGCGCCTCCGGGCTCTGGCTGTGCGTCTGTCCGCCGTAGATTCCTCCGCCGCAGGGCATCCGGATGGTCAGCGGCGCGGTGAAGTCGCCCGCCGAGCGATAGCGCAGCCGCGCCGCCTCCGAGACGATCTGGTCGTACGCGGGGTAGGCGTAGTCGGCGAACTGGATCTCCACGACCGGCCGCAGCCCATAGGCGGCCATGCCGATGGCGGTGCCGACGATGCCGCCCTCGGAGATCGGCGCATCGAACACCCGCGTGCGGCCGTGCCTGCGCTGCAGTCCTTCGGTGACGCGGAAGACTCCGCCGAAGTAGCCGACGTCCTCGCCGTAGACGACGACGCGCGGGTCGCGCTCGAGCATCAGGTCCATCGCCGAGCGCAAGGCCTGGACCATGCTCATCGGGACCAGGCCCCCGTCGGCGGCGACACCCCCGGCGCTCACGATCCCTGCTCCAGCTCCGCCCGCAGCTGCTCGCGCTGGCGCAGCAGGTGCGCGGGCATCGCGGCGTAGACGTCCTCGAAGATCGACTCGGGCGCAGGCAGCGGGCCGTCGGCCAGCGTCCCGTGGCGCTCGGCGGCCTTCTGCGCCCGGAGCACGAGTTCCTGCAGCTCCTGCCTGAGCGCTTCGCCCTGCTGCGCGCTCCACTCGCCGATCCGGACCAGATGGGCCTCGAGCCTGGCGATCGGATCGCCGAGGGGGAAGCGCTGCCAGTCGTCGGCCGGCCGGTATCGGGACGGGTCGTCGGAGGTCGAGTGCGCGCCCCCGCGATAGGTGATCCACTCGATCAGCGTCGGCCCGAGGTTGTGCCGCGCGCGCTGTGCCGCCCACTGCGAGACCGCGCAGACCGCGAGGAAGTCGTTGCCGTCCACGCGCAGCGAGGCGATCCCGGCGCCCACGCCGCGCGAGGCGAAGGTGGCGCGCTCGCCGCCCGCGATCGCCTGGAAGGTGGAGATCGCCCACTGGTTGTTGACCACGTTCAGGATCACCGGCGCGCGATACACGTGGGCGAAGGTGAGCGCGTTGTGGAAGTCGGGCTCCGCGGTCGAGCCGTCGCCGATCCACCCCGAGGCGATCCGCGTGTCGCCGCGGATCGCCGAGGCCATGGCCCAGCCCACCGCCTGCACGAACTGGGTGGCGAGGTTGCCCGACACCGAGAAGAAGCCGTCGCGCCGCCGCGAGTACAGCACCGGAAGCTGGCGGCCCTTCAGCGGATCGCACTCGTTGGACAGCAGCTGGCAGATCAGCTCCTCGAGCGGCACGCCCCGCGCGATCAGCAGGCCCTGCTGCCGGTAGGTCGGGAAGCACATGTCGCCCTCGCGCAGCGCCATCGAGTGCGCCACCGCGATCGCCTCCTCGCCCAGGCACTGCATGTAGAAGGAGATCTTCTTCTGGCGCTGGGCGAGCAGCATCCGCGCATCGAAGATCCGCGTGGTCAGCATCGCCCGCAGCCCTGCGCGCAGCTGCTCGGGCGCGAGCCCGGGCGCCCACGGGCCCACCGCGCGCCCCTCGTCGTCGAGCACGCGCACCAGCGACGCGGCGAGCTCAGCGGTCTCGGCCGGGCGCACCTGCAGCGGCGGCTTGCGCGCTGCGCCGGCCGGGGCCAGGCGCAGGTAGGTGAAATCGGTGGGATGGCCCGGACGCCCGCTGGGTTCCGGCAGGTGCAGGCGAAGCGGCTTGTCGAGATCGCGCATCGGGCCTCCCTCGGCCCGCGTCGTCGTCGGCAAGGGGCCCGCTGCAGGCGCGGGCCGCGATCCGGCCGGCAGGCCGCCGGCCGTCACTGCGCATCGGCCTCCAACGTGGACGATGCGCAACGGCGGTCGGCTTCGAGGATACGCCTGCGTCGTCGGATCGTGAATCCCGCCGGTCCGCCCGGCGTGCGGCCCATCGTGAAAAGGGCCGCCCCTGGGGCGGCCCTTCGTCGCGCGCGGGCGCAGCCCGGAGTGCGCGATCAGCGCGGCGCCATGCGGATTGCGCCGTCCAGGCGCACGCACTGGCCGTTGAAGTAGCTGTTGCGCGCGATCTCCAGCGCCAGGCTGCCGAACTCCTGCGGCTTGCCCAGCCGCTTCGGGAAGGGCACGGAGGCGCTGAGGCTCTCGAGCACCTTGGGCGCGGCGCCCAGCATCAGCGGGGTTGCGAAGATCCCCGGCATGATGGAGTTCACGCGGATCCCGAGGTCCGAGAGGTCGCGCGCCATCGGCAGCACGAGCCCGTTGACCCCGGCCTTGGCCGAGGCGTAGATGACCTGCCCGATCTGCCCGTCCTGGGCCGCGACCGACGCGGTCAGGATGATCACGCCGCGCTCGCCGTCCTCGAGCGGCTCGAGCGTGGCCATCCCCTCGGCCGCGTGCGCGGCGAGCCGGTAGCTGGCCACGAGCACGCCCTGCACGCCGGCCTCGTAGTCCTCGGTGGACAGGCGCTTGAGCTTGTTGGCCGCCTTGTCGAAGGCGAGCGTCTTGCCGCGGCGCGAAGTCATCGCGCAGTGCACCAGCACGCGCTCCTGGCCGTGCGCGGCGCGCGCCTTGGCGTAGCCGTCGACGACGCTCTGCTCGCTGTTGATGTCGACCTTGCAGAAGAGCCCGCCGATCGCCTTGGCGACCGCAGCGCCCTTCTCCTCGTTGATGTCGAAGATCGCGACCTTGGCGCCGGCCGCAGCCAGCGCCTCTGCGGAGGCCTGTCCCAGGCCGGAAGCGCCGCCCGTGACGACGGCGCTGATGCTCGAATCGATTTTCATGTGATTGCTCCTGCCTGTTCGGCGCTCGTGACGAATACCCGGCCATCCGGCGCACGCCGGACCGCGACGGATTCTACCGGCAGGCCCGCCCCGGACCGGCGCGCCGGGCTCAATCCTCGAAACCGCGGAACACCGCCGCCTCGTCGACCGACTTGCGCCGCGAGACCACCGCGTTGGCGGGGAAGGACTCATCGGGCCAGCCCATCGCGACGCAGATCTGGATCACCTGGTCGTCCGGAATGCCCGCCTCGGCGCGCACGACCGGCGACTGCATGATCCCCTGGCTGTTGATCACGCAGCCCAGTCCGCGCGACCAGGCCGCGTTGACCAGCGCGTTGACCACGCCGCCGCAGTCGAAGGGGGCGATGTCGCTGCCGTGGATCGAGCGGTCGTAGGTGACCACGATCGAGACCGGCGCGTCGAACTGCCGGAACCCGCGCAGCACCCAGTCCTGCCGCTTCTCCTTGTCGTGGCGCTCGATGCCCATCGCGGCAAAGAGCTGCTTGGCGATCTCGATCTGCCGCTCGCGGTGCGCGCCTTCGTAGCCGGGCCCCATGCGGAACTCGCGCGAGTCCGGCACGCCCGCCAGGTTGCGCTCGACGGTGCCCTTGCGGATGCGGTCCAGGACCTCGCCGGCGACCACGTAGAAGTTCCAGGGCTGGGTGTTCAGCGAGGTGGGCGCGCGCATCGCGAGCTCGAGCACCTCGCGCACCAGGGCCCTGGGCACCGGCTTTGGCAGGAAGCCCCGGATGCTTCGGCGGCTGCGGATCACCTCGTCGAATTCCATCGTCCTGCCCTCGTCTTCGTCTGTGTGGTGCGTCGACCGAGGGGCCCATCGACCCGGCGCGCGCGAACTGCGCGGCGCCCCCCGGCGGGCCGATACTAGCGCACCGCTTCGCCACGGATGCATCGACCCCCTGCGCTCGGCGGCCGCGGCGTGCTACTTTCTGCGCGTTTCGACCGATGCGCGCCGATTGCGGCCCGCGGCGACCGGTGCCACCGGCGTCGCGGGGGCTACGGGGCGACAGCTTCGGACGGACCCGCTTCACCGATGGACGAACACTCCGGACCCGTTGCGCAAGACCGCAGGACACGCAGCGTGCCCGCCGACGAGGAGACGACATGGACACGAACAAGCGCAGGACCACGATCTCGATCGCCGCAATCGCAGCCGCCTCGGCGCTCGCGGTGGGCGTCGCGCACGCCCAGCCGAAGGACCCGAAGAGCTACAAGATCGGCGCGATCTTCGCGATGAGCGGCGGCGGCAGCTTCTACGGCACCGTGATGAGCCAGGGCATGAAGCTGGCGATCGAGGAGATCAACGCCAAGGGCGGCGTCAACGGCATCCCGCTCGAGGCGGTGATCGAGGACCACAAGTCCGGCAACGCCCAGGAGGCGGTGTCGGCGATGAACCGGATGATCACCCTCCACGACGTGAAGATGGTGATGACCTCGTACAGCGCGCCCACGCAGGCGGTTGCGCCGCTGGCCGACCAGCACCACATCCTGCTGCTCAACGGCGGCGGAGTGTCCAACAACCTGGTGGGCGTGTCGAAGTACATGTTCCACAACCGCTCGCTGGCCGCCGACCTCGGCCTGGTCGCCGCCTCGTACCTGAACTCGGAGGGCGCGAAGAAGCTCGCCGCGCTGCAGTGGAAGAACGACGCGGGCGACAGCGTCACCAGCGCGGTGAACCCCTACTGGCAGGGCAAGGGCGGCTCGGTCGTGGCGGTGGAATCCGTGCCGCAGGGCGCCACCAACATGGACACGCAGATCGCCAAGCTGCGCTCGGCCAACCCGGACGCGATCGGCATCTGGATGTGGGCGCCCGAGGTCGGGCTCGCGGTCAAGCGGATCCGCGAGTTCGGGATGAAGCAGCCGGTGATCGGCGTCGAGTTCACGCAGAACGACGCGAAGATCGCCGGACCGGCCGCCGACGGCTATCTCTACATCAACGACTACTTCGAGCCCTCGGCCGACCAGCCGTGGTCGAAGTCCTTCGCCGAGGCCTACGAGAAGAAGTACGGCGCCAAGCCCGAGTTCTACGCGGCGAACTACTACGAGGGCGTCTACATGCTCGCCGAGCTGCTCAAGCGCGCCCGCGCCAAGGGCGGCGACTACATGGACGCCGAGGTGTTCAAGAAGGCGCTGTACGAGAACCCGAAGTTCGACAGCGTCTACGGCGGCCAGATGAGCTTCAAGCCCAACGGCGTGGCGCAAAAGCGCGTCGGGCTGTTCAAGGTGGTCGACGGCAAGGGCGTCTTCCAGAAGTTCGTCGAGGTTCGCTGATCGCCTGACCGGCGACGCTCGAGGCTGCCGTGGACCTTCTCGCACAACTGATCGCCAACGGCCTGGTCAACGGCAGCCACTACGCGCTGCTGGCGCTGGGCTTCGGGCTGATCTTCGGCACCACCCGGGTCACCCACTTCGCGTTCGGCCCGGTCTACGCGGTGTCGGCCTACGGCTGCTGGTTCGCCGCCGACACCCTCGGCGCGCCCCTGTGGCTCGCCGGGGTCGCGGGCGTGCTGACCGGCGCGCTGGTCGGGGTGCTGTCCTACCTGCTGGTCTACCGGCCCTTCGAGCGCAAGGGCAGCCCCTCGTTCGTGCTCCTGATCGCATCGCTGGGGCTGTTCATCGTCCTGGAGAACGCGATCGGCGTGGTGTTCGGCACGGACACCAAGGTGGTGCCCTCGCCGCCCTCGGGGATCTTCCTCTGGGGGCCACTGGTGGTCACCGGCGTCCAGCTCGCGCAGCTCGCGGCCCTGCCGATCGTCGGCCTGGCGCTGTGGCTGTACCTGACGCGCACCCGGATGGGCAAGGCGGTGCTCGCGATGACCGACAACCCCGAGATGGCGCGCGTGATCGGCATCGACACGCTGCGGGTGTCGATCCTCGCCTTCGCGATCGGCTCGGCGATCGCCGCGGTGCCCGCCGGGCTGATCCTGGTCAAGGACGGCGCCACCGCGCACATGGGCTTCCTCGCGGTGTTCATGGCCTTCGTCGCGGTGGTGGTCGGCGGCGTCGGCTCGCTGCGCGGCGCGGTGATCGGCGGGCTGGTGCTGGGCCTGGTCGAGAGCACCGGGATGGTGCGCATCCCCACCGAGTGGCAGAGCTCGGTGGCCTTCGTCGTGCTCTTCGTCGTGCTGCTGTTCCGGCCCCGCGGCCTGTTCGGCGGGCGCTAGCCCAGGGGGGCCCGAGGACATGGACTATCTGCTGCACGTGCTGGTCATGGTCGCGATCTACGCGATCCTGGTGAGCTCCTTCAACCTGCTGATCGGCTACGCAGGGCTGTTCGCGCTGTCGCACGCCGCCTTCTTCGGCGTGGGCGCCTATGCCACTGCGGTGCTCGCGGCCACCCACGGCCTGCCCTTCCCGGTGCCGCTGCTGGCGGGGATCGCGATCACGGCGGCGCTTGGCGTCGTGGTCGCGCTGCCGGCGCTGCGCATCGGCGGCGACTATCTCGTCATCGTCACGCTCGCGCTGCAGGTCATCGTGACCACGATCCTGCTGAACTGGACCGGGATGACCGGCGGCACCGACGGGATCCGCGCGATCCCGCGCCTGAGCGTGTTCGGCACGCCGCTGGACACCCCGGGCAGGTTCCTGCCGATGGCCGCGCTCGTGGCCGCGATCTGCTACCTGATCGCCTGGCGGCTGGGCGCCTCGCCCTTCGGCCGGGCGCTCAAGGCGATGCGCGAGAACGAGGCGGCGGTGCAGGCCGTGGGCAAGAACGTGGTCGCGATGAAGCTCACCGTGTTCGCAATCGCCGCCGCGCTCGCGTCGGTCGCCGGCTGGCTCTACGCGCACTACGTCACCTTCGTCTCGGCGGACACCTTCACGGTCGAGCTCACGATCTACCTGCTGACCATGGTGATCGTCGGCGGCACCGGCAACCTCGCGGGTTCGCTGGTCGGCGCGCTGGTGCTGACGCTGCTGCCCGAGGCGCTGAAGTTCATCGACATGCCCTCCGACATCGCCGACAAGATCCGGCTGATGATGTACGGCGTGCTGCTGATCGTGATGCTGCGGCTGCGCCCGCAGGGGCTGCTGCCGGAGTCGGCGTCCGCGCACAGCTACGACGCACCTCCCGAGCGCCCTCCGGTGGCCGCCGCAGTGGCCGGGGCGGCGCTCGAAGGGACGGGGCTGTCGAAGCGATTCGGCGGGATCGTCGCGGTCTCGAGCTTCGACATCACGATCGAGCCGGGACGGATCACCGGCCTGATCGGCCCCAATGGCGCCGGCAAGACCACTGCGTTCAACCTGCTCACCGGTTTCCTGCAGCCCAACGGCGGCGAAGTGCGCTACCGGGGCCGCTCGCTGCGAGGGCTCAAGCCGCACCAGATCGTGTCCGCCGGCGTGGCCCGCTCCTTCCAGGACCTCAAGCTCTTCACCGGGCTCACGGTGCTCGAGAACGTGCTGGTCGCGCTTCCCCGCCAGCGCGGCGACCTGCTGCGCTACGTGTACTTCGCGCCCTGGGTGGTGCGGCGCGAGGAGCGCGAGAACCTCGCGAAGGCAATGTCGATCCTCGAGTTCGTCGGCCTGGCCGAGCGCGCCGGCGAGCTCGCCTCGGACCTCTCCTACGCCGAGGAGAAGCTGCTGGTGGTGGCGCGCCTGCTGGCCACCGGCGCCGAAGCGCTGCTGTTCGACGAGCCGCTCTCGGGGCTTGCGCCCAATGCGCTCGCCAGGGTGATGCCGATCTTCAGGCGGCTGGCGCAGTCGGGCCGCACGCTGTGCATCATCGAGCACAACCTGGACGTGATCCGCGAGCTGTGCGACACCGTCGTGTTCCTCGACGAAGGACGCAAGATGGCCCAGGGCACGCCGGAGCAGCTGATACACGACCCCGAACTCTCGGAGCGCTACTTCAGATGAGCGTGTCGCTGAGCGTCGCCGGCCTGGTGGCAGGCTACGGCAAGAAACGGGTGGTCGACGGGATCGACCTCACGGTGGACAAGGGGTCCATCCTGCTGCTGCTCGGCCACAACGGGGCAGGCAAGACCACCTTCGTGCGCGCGCTGTTCGGCCTGATGAAACCCGAGGCAGGCACGGTGCGCCTGGGCGAGCAGGAGATCACCGGACGCTCGCCGGCGCGCAACGTCGCCGACGGCTTCGCCTTCGTCCCGCAGGGGCACGGCGTCTTCCGCACCCTCAGCGTGGCGGACAACCTCGAGCTCGGCGGCTTCGCGGTGCACGACCGCAGCCTGCTGCCCGAGCGCCGCGAGCGGATCTTCGCGATGTTCCCGATCCTCGCGGAGCGGCGCGCCCAGCTCGCCGGCACCATGTCCGGCGGCCAGCAGCAGATGCTCGCGATCGGCATCGCCCTGATGCACGCCCCGCGCTTCCTGGTGCTCGACGAGCCCTCGATCGGCCTGGCGCCGAACCTGGTCGACAAGGTGATGCAGAGCGTGGCGCAGATCAACCGCGAGATGGGCACCACGATCCTGATCGTCGAGCAGAACGTCAAGGCCAGCCTGCCCATCGCACACCACGCGGTGGTCTTCAAGACCGGGCGCAAGATCTACGACGGCGCCCCCGAGCCCCTGTCCGACCACCAGCGGCTGATGGAGCTGTTCTGAGCCCGGCGCGCCCGCCCGGCGACGGCGGCAACGGGGACGGGAACGCGCTCGCCGCGCCCACCGCCGCGCGACCTGAACCGACACCCGATGCGCAGTGGCTGCGCCACCGCGAGCGCAACGGGCTGCACAGGCTCTGGTGGGCCCTCGGCTACTCGCTCGCAGGCCTGCGCACCGCCTGGACGAGCTCCCCCGCGTTCCGGCAGGAGAGCTGCATCGCCGCGGTGCTGACGCCCGCAGCCTTCTGGGTCGGACGCGACTGGACGCAGACCGCAGTCCTGTGCGCGGTGCTCGGGCTGGTGCTGATCGTCGAGCTGCTCAATTCGGCGATCGAGGCCACGGTCGACCGCATCTCGCTCGAGAGCCACCCGCTCGCCAAGGGCGCCAAGGACATGGGAAGCGCCGCGGTGCTGGTCGCGCTGCTGCTGTGCGCACTCGTGTGGGCGCTGGCGCTGGCCGCCCGCCTGGGCGGCAGCTGAAGACCCTGGAGCGCGCGCCGCGCGCGGGAAAAGATATACTTCAGATGCATCTTATAGCCGAACCCAACGGAGAACAGGCAGCCATGCGAGAGATCATCCGCTCACGAACAAGCGATTCTGCAACCATCGTCGCAGCGCTCCCGCGCATCATCGACTTCCGCACCACCGCCCCCGAGGAGCAGAACGACCTCCTCTTCTCGGCCTTCAACGCCCTGCCCCAGGGCGCCGCGCTGGAGCTGGTCAGCAACCAGGATCCCGCCCCGGTGTACCGCCGGTTCAAGGGGCACTTCCACGGCGCGTTCACCTGGGACACCCTCGAAGAGGGCCCGCAGACCTGGCGCGCGCGCATCGGCAAGGCGCCCGGGAACTGCTGCGGAAGCTGCGGCTGACAGCAGGGCGCGGGCTCGCGCTCCGACAACCGGGCTTTCGCCCCTCCTGGCCTGCCCGCAGAACGTCGGGCGACTGGCGGTGGGCGCGCCCGACGGACTGCTGGTCGCGGATCTCCTCCGACTGCCGCGCTGGTGCCGATGGTGCTTTCCGCTGCAGCGGCGCTCGTGCACGCCTGACGGCTCTTCCGGCGGGAGCTACGCAGCGCCCGACGCGCACTGAGGGCCGACGGCCAGGACATCGCCAGTTGTCTGCTGCTGACTGTCGCAGCGGTGATCCGGGTGTTCGGGCCGCTCGTCCAGCCCATGTTCCAGGTGCAGAGCACCTGTACTCGGGAGCGCTGTGGTCGACGGCGTTCGCGGCGCACATCGATTTGCGCCGCCACCATCGAGGCCGGCAACCTGGGCGACGGCAAGCAGCGAGGCCAACCATGAACCATCCGCGTGATTCGAGTTTCAGCGACTACCTGGCCGAAGCACTCAAAGACCCCGTCGAGGCCGCTGCGTACATCGAAGCCGCGCTCGAACTGGATGACCCGGCCGCGCTGCTGGTGGCCATGCGCCACGTTGCGCAGGCGCACGGCATGGCGGCGGTGACGCGCCGCGCCGGCATGGGGGAGAAATCCCTGTTCCGTGCGCTGAGCCCCACAGGCAATCCGACACTGACGACGGTTCACAAGGCGCTGCACGCGATGGGGCTGCGTCTGAGCGTGCAGCCGCTCGACGAGTCCGAGGTCGCGTGTCGATTTCGCCGGCGCCTGCCTCGACGGGGGAAAAACCCGCATCGACATCGGCTGGCGCGATGATTTTGGAAATCAATCCCCGACAATCTCGAGCCCGCAGGCGATCATGGCAACGGCTCCCACGGATTGACGATGGTCACTCCAGTCGGCTCGAAATCAGCCGCGTTGCGCGTGACCACCGCCATGCCATGTACCAGCGCCGTCGCTGCGATGAGCGCGTCACGCTCGTCGCGCCTGTCAGGCACATGCAGTCGAGCGCAGCGTTGCGCCACAGCGGTATCGACTGGCAATGTGCGCCCGGAGAACTCGGGCAATACGCGCCGCTCCAGCCACGAGCGCAGCATCGCCCCCTGGGTGGCATCCTTGCGTTCGATCGACAGGACGCCAAGCTCCAGCTCCATGATGGTGATGGCCGATACAAAGAGATCCGCGGCATCAACGCTTTCGGTCCATGCCCTCACATTCGCATCGGCCTTGCCAAGCCGTACCTTGCGCAGCTCGGACAGCACGTTGGTATCCAGCACGTACATCACGAGAGATCAGCCGGCTGGGCTCCAATGGTCACACGCGGCGGCTCGAACTCGATGTCCGCAACGCCTGGCATCGCCAGCGCATCGGCAATGTTGCGCCGCTGCTTCGTCAGCCGCTGATAATCCTCGAAGCTCAACAGCACGTGCGCAGGCTTGCCCCGATCCGTGATGAACACCGGGCCGTTCCTGGTGGCCTTCTTTGCTCGACTCACATCCTGGTTCAGCTCTCGACTGGATAGGGTCGTGATGGTCATGGAGTGCCTCCGGCGACAAAGTTAATGTAGTCATGTTACTACATTGACTTTGTCAGACAAGCTCCTTGCCAAGGGCCCTTCGGCGGTTCGTGTGGAACGCGACTCCTGCAATGTCCGGATCATGTCCGGTTCGTTCGCAGATGGAACGCAGAAGCACCGACCGGAACGCGCTTCAGGTGGCGCTGACGACGCACAGCTCCGAGCAGGGCTTCGGCGTCGCGGTCAGTCGGCGCCTGAAGGTCGGGTCGGTCGGCTGCAAGCGCGTTCCCAAGCTGGCCGGCGTGGGCCTGGAGCCCTACCGGGCGAACGCACTGGAGGCCATCCCTGGTGGGCCTCCCGGGAGTCGAACCCGGCACCAACGGATTATGAGTCCGCTGCTCTAACCGTCATGAGCTAGAGGCCCGTCGCCTTCGCGAGGTGGCGCCGAGTATACCGGCGGCGCTCCGCAACCCGCGCCGGTGAAACGCCGCCGGCGGCGATTCGCGCTACATTGGGCCATGAACAAGCAAATCGTCCTCGCCAAGCGTCCCGTCGGCTGGCCCGACGCATCCTGTTTCCGCCTCGAGCAGTGTCCGGAGCCCGCCTGCGGGCCGCAGGACGTGGTCGTCGAGGCGGTCTGGCTGTCGCTCGATCCCTATCTGCGCGGCCGGATGAACGAAGGGCCGTCCTACGCCCCGGGCTTCGCGCTGGACCAGCCGATGGTCTCGCGCGTGGTGGGCCGGGTGCTCGAGTCGAAGAACGCGCGCTTTCGCACGGGCGACTGGGTCTGGGGCTTCCTGCCCTGGGCGCTGCGCTGCGGGGTGGCGCGCGGCGAGGGGCTCACCGTGGTCGATCCCGCGCTGGGCCGACCCAGTCTGGCGATCTCTGCGCTCGGCATGCCCGGGCTCACCGCGTGGATCGGCGCCATCGAGCTCGGCAGGCCCGTGCCCGGCGACACGGTCTTCATTTCGTCGGCCGCGGGCACCGTGGGCCAGCTCGCCGGCCAGTTCGCCAGGCGCGCGGGCGCGCGGGTCATCGGCTCCGCGGGCAGTGACGACAAGGTGGCCTATGTGCTCGAGCGCTGCGGCTTCGACGCGGCCTTCAACTACAAGACGCGCGACACCGACGAGGCGCTGGCCGAGCTGTGTCCGGGCGGCATCGACGTCTACTTCGACAACGTGGGCGGCAGCACGCTGGAGGCCGCGCTGCGTCACGCGAACGTGATGGCGCGCTTCCCGGTGTGCGGGATGATCTCGGCCTACAACGAGACCGAGGACCGGGGCATCCGCGGCCTGCAGGCGGTGCTCAACAAGCGCATCCAGATGACCGGTTTCATCATCTACGACCACCTGCACAAGCTGCCGGGCTACCTCGCGCGGGTCGCGCCCTGGGTTCGCAACGGCGAGATCCACTTCCACGAGGACGTCGTCCAGGGGCTCGAGCAGGCGCCGGCGGCACTCATCGGGATGATGAAGGGCGAGGCGATCGGCAAGCGGCTGGTGCAGGTGGCGCCGGAATAGCCTGCAGTTCCCGGGGGCTCCCTTGCCTGCCCTGCCCCTCGGCATCTACCAGCGCCTGATCCGGGAGGGCGAGTGGGAGGAGCTGCAGCGCCTGGCGCACGAGGGACGTGCCTGGATCGACGTTCCGGACGAGGCTGAACGCAGGCAGCTGCTGGCCGACGAGTTCGCTGCGCGCGTGCCCGAACTGCTGGACGCGGTGGCTGGCGGCACCGGGCCGGAGGCCGAGGCGGAGCGACGCGCACCAGGATCCGCATCCTCACCACCACCTACATGGGGGCGACCGAGCGTCGCGCGGTGGACGCACTGGCCGGCCTGCCCGGTGTGGAGGTTCGCGTCTCGCTGGACGGCCGCCGGGAGCGTCTGCACGCAAAGGCCTGGCTGTTCGGACGCGCGAACGGCTTCGGCACCGCCTTCGTGGGCAGCACCAACCTCTCGAAGTCAGCGCTGATCGACGGGATCGAGTGGACGCTGAAGATATCGCAGGCCCGCGAGCCCGCGCTCTTCGAATCGGCACGCGCCAGTTTCGAGGCGCACTGGGAGGATCCCGAGTTCCAGGCCTATGACCCGCGCAACCCCGCGCACGGCGACGCGCTGGACCGTGCGCTGGCCGAGCAGCGCACGGGTGCCGCGGGTGCGAT
The DNA here is from genome assembly GCA_963204785.1 of Pseudomonadota bacterium. Taxonomy (GTDB): domain Bacteria; phylum Pseudomonadota; class Gammaproteobacteria; order Burkholderiales; family Burkholderiaceae_E; genus Quisquiliibacterium. Next base: position 58,065 of record CAUJHG010000036.1, read on the forward strand.
GCCGGCGGTGCGGACCTGGTTCGACCTGCAGCCCAGGCCCTTCCAGCAGGCGATGCTCGATCGCCTGGAGCACGAACGCGCGCAGGGACGCACCCGCAACCTGCTGGTCGCGGCGACGGGCACCGGCAAGACCGTGGTGTCGGCCTTCGACTACCAGCGACTGTGCGCGCAGCAGCGAGGCCGTCCTCGGCTGCTGTTCGTCGCGCATCAGCGGCGCATCCTCGAACAGGCCCGCGATACCTTCCGGCAGGTGCTGCGCGACGGCAGCTTCGGCGAGATCCTCGACGGGCAGACCCGGCCCGCCAGTCACGACCACCTGTTCGCGATGATCCAGACCCTCGCCTCGCGGAGATTCGTACACAAGCTGGGCGCCGACTTCTGGTCGATGGTGATCGTCGATGAGGCGCATCACGTGCCGGCGCCCACCTTCGACGCGCTGCTGAGCGAGGTGCGCCCGAGACTGCTGCTCGGGCTCACGGCCACCCCGGAGCGGGCGGACGGGCAAACGCTGAACGCCTGGTTCGATGCCCGCCCCGACGGTTCGCCCGCCTGCTCGCTTCGCCTGTGGGAGGCGCTCGAGCAGCAGCTGCTCTGCCCTTTCGAGTATTTCGCCAGCAGTGACGGGCTGGACCTGCGCGGCGTGGACTGGGGTCGCGCCGGCGAGCTGCAGCAGCTCGACCGGATCGTAGGCTCCAGCCAGGTCCGTGCACGCAGCGTTCTCCAGGCGCTCGAGCGCTACGTCGACGATCTCGGCTCCATGAAGGCGCTCGCCTTCTGCGTGAGCGTGGAGCACGCGCGCTTCATGGCCGACTTCCTCTGCTCGAGGGGGCTGACCGCGCAGGCGCTCTGCGGCGAGGACCCGCAGGAGGTGCGCGCCACGGCGATCCGCCGGCTGGAGGCCGGCGAACTGCGCGTGCTGTGCACGGTCAACCTGTTCAACGAGGGCGTGGACATCCCCTCGGTGAACACGCTGCTGCTGCTGAGGCCGACGCAAAGCCCGGTGGTCTTCCAGCAGCAGATCGGCAGGGGCCTGCGCCTGCACCCGGACAAGTCGAGCTGCCTGGTGCTGGATTTCATCGGTCAGGTCGACGCGAGCTATCGCTTCGACCTCCTCTATCGCGGCCTCACCGGCATGGGGCGACGTCAGCTCCAGGGCGCGGTCGAGCACGGCTTCGGACTGCTGCCCGCGGGCTGCCACCTGCAGCTGGACCGCGTGGCCCGGGAGAGGGTGCTGAGCAACCTGCGGCAGGCGCTGCAGATGGGCACCCTGCGCCTGCAGCGCGAGCTGGCGGCATGGGCGGCCGGCCGCGAAGGGCCTCTGGTGCTCGGTGACTTCCTCTCGAGCCAGATGATCGAGCCGCGCGAGCTCTACGACGCGCGCCGCTCGTGGACCGCGCTCGAGCGCGCGGTCCGGCTGCCGGCTCCGCCACCCGGCCCGCGCGACGCCGATCTGCTGGCCCGCGTCGGCACGCTGGTCCACGTCGACGATCCCGCGCTGCTCGCCGCGTGGCTCGGCTGGCTCGACGGCGGCGCGGCCAGCGAGCGGCAGGTGCTGATGCTTGCGCACCAGATGCTGCACGAATCGGCCCCCGTGAGCGTCGACGATTTCCAGGACCTGCTGCGCGCGCACCCGGCAGTTGCCCAGGAACTGCGCGAGCTGTTCCGGTACCTGTGGGACGCCAGCGATGCCGGCTCGCTGCCCGCAGAAGGCGCCCTGGCCGCCTGGCCGCTGGTGCTGCATGCGCGCTACGCTCGCCGGCAGCTGCAGGCTGCGGTCGGGCATGCCGACGCCACGCGCCGCCCGCAGAACCGCGCCAACCCGTCGAACGCCTCGGGGCGCCGTTACCTCGAGAGCCCCGCCAACGGTTGGCGCTTCTTCCTGTTCGTGCGCGAGGATCGCGATGCCGCCTTCGCGTTCGTCGGGAAGGTCGGGCTGGAATCGTACGAGTACGGTGGCCAGGGGCCGATCGGCATCACCTGGAGACTGGCGCAGCCGCTGAGCCCGGAGCTGTTCCGCCGGTTCAGCGTGCTGCGTGACGCGTGAGCCGGCGCATCGCGCCCCCTGCGACGATCGCCAGCGCCAGGCAGCCCGCTCACCCCTTGCGTCCGGGCAGTCCGATCGCCGCCAGCGCCCCCAGCAGGTTGCCCGCGCCGGCGATCAGCATCGCGGCGCCGTAACCCTGCGTCCGGTCGAAGAGCCAGCCGGCGAGCACCGGCAGGCTGACCGCGGCGACGCACCAGGCGATGTAGAGGCGGCCGGCGACCAGGCCGAACACATTGCGGTGCCAGTACTGCGCGATCGCTCCTGCGGTCAGGCCGGAGACGAAGCCGTAGCCCATGCCGATCATCGACAGCGCGGGCACCGCGACCAGGGGCCCAGGCCACAGGGTGAGCAGCGCGACTCCGGCCAGCGACCACAGGTGCGCGCCGACCGCGACCTGCGGCACCGAGAAGCGGTCGACCAGCCAGCCGCCGCCGGTGCGCGCCGCGGCGATCAGTCCGGTGATCAGCGTGGTCGCGCCCAGCGCGAGCGTGGTGCGCCCGCCGTAGGCCTGGACGATCCCGGCGGCCTGGCTCATCACGGTGAGCCCCGCAGCCGCGGCGAGGAAGAAGACCAGGAAGAGCCGGAAGAAGATGCCCCAGCGCGGATCGGCCTGCGCTGCGCCGCCGGCGGCGGAGTCGTGCATCGCGATGCGCGCCAGGTGCAGCAGCGCGGCCGCAGCGAGCGCCGCGAGCAGCACCGCTGCGGCGAGCCCGCTCAGCGTGGCGCGCAGGCCCCAGCCGGCGATCGCCCAGCCGAAGACCGGTGCGCCGATCATCGCGCCCAGCGGATACAGCGCGACGATGAAGCCGTTGACCAGTCCGCTCGGCGCCGCAATGGTCTGGTTGACGCCCTGCTGGACCAGGATGAACGCGACGCCCCCGCCCGCGCCGAACATCAGGCCGTAGCCGACGAGCAGTCCGGCGAAGCCGCTCGCCGAGGCGGTGATCCACAGGCCGGCAGCGCTGCACGCGCCCGAGGCAAGCACGAGCGTCACCGGCGCGAGCCGCCGGTACAGCCAGGGGGCGAGGTTCATCCCGACGGTGAGGCTGATCGTGGCCAGCGCGAACACCAGCGACATCTGCGCGCGGCCGATGCCCAGCATCGCCTCCATCGGGCGCAGGAACACGCTGAACGCGTAGATGGTGCCGAAGGGCAGGTTGAGCACCGTCGCGGCGGCGATCGCCGCCGCGGTGCGCCGTCGCGGTGTCAGGCCCTGCGAAGGCGCGCCGCGCGAAGCCACCGGATCAGATCCCGAGCATCCACTGGATCAGGCTCTTGGCGATGAAGCCGAGCATCCCGAACGCGAGCACGAAGAACAGCACGAAGGTGCCCATCTTGCCCGCCTTGGACTGGCGCGCGAGGTTCCAGATGATGAAGAGCATGAAGCCGATGAACCCGGCCAGCCCGAAGGTGATGCCGAAGTCGGCGACCTGCTCCTCGGTGAATCCGAACATGGCGTCGCTCTTCGGGTCAGCCTGCCACGCGCTGGGCGTACGGGCAGCGGTTGATGTCGTCCATGGCCCCTCTCCCTGCGCGATGATGTCGCGCCGATTGCGCAGCATACCCGGCGACGGCGTCAGGAGCGGGCAGCACCGCTCCGCGCACCCATGCCCGCGCCGGGTTAGCATTCGAGGATATGCTTCGGCGGCGCACGGTGGCGTGCCCGCAGGCCCCGGGAGAGGGAAGACGATGCGCTGGCAGGGCGGACGCGAGAGCTCCAACGTCGAGGATCGGCGCGGCGGCGGGCGGATGGGCGTGCCCATCGGACGTGGCGGGGTGGGGATCGGCACGATCGCGATCGCGGTGATCGCGGCCTGGCTGTTCGGGGTCAGTCCGCTGACGGTGCTGAACCTGCTCGGTGGCGACCCCGGCAGCGCCCCGATCGAGCAGACGCGAGGGCCCGCGCCGGCGCCACGCGACGAAGGCGGCCGCTTCGCCTCGGTGGTGCTGGCGAGCACCGAGGATGCCTGGCAGGAGATCTTCCGGCAGGCTGGCGCGCAGTACCAACCGCCCACCCTCGTGCTGTTCAGCGGCCGCACGCCCAGCGCCTGCGGCATGGGCGACGCCGCCACCGGCCCCTTCTACTGTCCGGGCGACCGCAAGCTCTATGTCGATCTGTCCTTCTTCGAGGTGCTGCACCGGCGCTTCGGGGCGGCCGGCGACGCCGCGCAGGCCTACGTGATCGCGCACGAGGTCGGCCACCACGTGCAGAACCTGATCGGGACGATGGACAAGGTGCAGGCTGCGCGCGCTCGGGTGAGCCAGGCGCAGTACAACCAGCTCTCGATGCGGCTGGAACTGCAGGCCGACTGCTTCGCCGGAATCTGGGCGAACCGCTCGCAGCAGAGCCGGCGCTGGCTGGAGCCCGGCGACATCGACGAGGCGATGCAGGCCGCCGCGGCAGTGGGCGACGACAACATCCAGCGCCGCACCCAGGGCGTCGTCGTCCCCGAGGCATTCACCCACGGCACCTCTGCGCAACGCGTGCAGTGGTTCACGCGCGGCTACGAGACCGGCAGCGTGCAGGCCTGCGACACCTTCGCGGCGCGCTAGGCCCGGGAAGCCGGAGGGCCGTCTCCTGCGGGCTCGCGCTGCAGCAGCGCCAGCCCCGCGCCGATGGCCAGCACCAGCACCGAGGCGCCCAGCCCGGGGCGCAGCGAGCCGGTGAGATCGGCCAGCCAGCCGGTGAGCACCGGGCCGAGCACCTGTCCGACGCCGAAGACGATGGTGAACACCGCCATCGCCGAGCCCCAGGCCGGCGACGGCAGCCCCCGCTTGATGAACACCGTGATCGACGCCGGCACGCAGAACATGCCGATGCCGAACAGCGCCGCCGAAACCGGCATCCATCCGCCATCCGGAGCGAGCAGCGCAAGCAGCGCGCCGGCGGCGAGGCATCCGAGCCCTGCGGCCATCGGACGCCCTCCCGGCCATCGATCGAAGGGACCGTGCCACAGGAAGGGCGCTATCAGCGAAGCCAGCCCGAGCAGGCTCCAGGTGAAGATGACCGCCCCGGTGCCGGCGCCACTCTCGCGCATCAGCGCGATCACGAAGGTCATGTACCCGATGTAGCCAACGGCGAACATCAGGTAGCCGAGCATCTCGAAGAGGAAGGGGCGGACCTTCCAGCTTGCCTGCCCGGAGGCCACGCCCGGTTCGGCGACCCTGGCAGCCGCCACGATCGCCCCCAGGGCCATTGCGATGGACAGCGCGCCCATCACCAGCCACACGAGGGGCCAGACCGACCCGCCCCTGGCCTCGAGCAGCAGAGGGATCCCGGCGCCGGTTGCGATCATGCCGATTCCGGCCGCACCGATGTAGACCGTGATCGAGGTGGTCGCGAAGGATGGGCGCTGCGGCCACACGTTGGCCGCGAGGGCTCCACCGCAGATGAACACGGCCGCGCCGCTGACTCCGGCGATCGCCCGGGCAAGCGAGAGCAGGCCGAGGTCGCGGGTGAGGCCGGTGGCGAGAATGGCCAGCGCCGTGACCAGGAGCCCCCACTGGAAGATCGGGCGATTGCCCAGCCGCACCACCAGCAGCCTCGTCAGCACCGCGCCGGCCAGGTAGCCGGCCGCGTTCGCGGTGTTCAGCCAGCCGGCCTGCGCCCAGGACCAGTCGAGGTCGGCGCGCATCGCCGGAAGCACCAGCGCGTACGCGAAACGCGCGAATGCGTTCGCAACGACCGGGCCGGACGACAGCGCGAGGGCGAGCAGCAGTGCGCGAACCATCCGCGCACTATATCCGCCGGCCGGCGCGCCGCAGGCCCGCCAGCGAGGCGGCCTGCGCTGCGAGCCCTGGTCAGGGCTGCATCACGTAGCTTCCCGGCGCGTCGCACAGGGCCCTGAACCCCGCTTCCGGATTGCCCATCGGCGGCGGGGGGACCGGCGCACCCGAGCGTTCGCCCAGCCAGCGCTCCCACTCCGGCCACCAGGAGCCCTGGTACGACTGCGCGGCCGCCAGCCAGGCATCCGGATCGAGGTAGCGGTCGTCATTGGCCTGCCGCAGCACCCGATACGCGCGGCGCGGATGCCCGGGCGGAGTGACGATGCCTGCATTGTGACCGCCACCGGTGAGCACGAAGGTGACCTCGGTGTCGGTGAGCAGGTGGATCTTGAAGGCGGAGCGCCAGGGTGCGACGTGGTCCTGCTCGGTGCCCACCGCGAAGATGGGTGCGCGGATGTCGGTGAGCGCCACCGGACGCCCGTCGACCGCGAAGCGGCCTTCGGCCAGGTCGTTGTCCAGGAAGAGCTTGCGCAGGTACTCGCTGTGCATCCGGTAGGGCATGCGCGTGGCGTCGGCGTTCCAGGCCATCAGGTCGTTGATCGGCTGGCGCTCGCCCATCAGGTAGTCGCGCACCACCCGTGACCAGAGGAGGTCGTTGGAGCGCAGCATCTGGAAGGCGCCAGCCATCTGGCTGGCGTCCAGGTAGCCCTGCGACCACATCATGTCCTCGAGGAAGGTGAGCTGGCTCTCGTCGATGAACAGCGTGAGCTCGCCCGCCTCGGTGAAATCGGTCTGCGCGGCGAAGAAGCTGATCGAGGCGAGGAGGTCGTCGCCGTCGCGCGCCATTGCCGCGGCAGCGATCGAGAGCAGGGTTCCGCCCAAACAGTAGCCGACAGCGTGCACCCGCCGGTCCGGAACGATCGCCGAGATCGCTTCGAGCGCCGCCTTCACGCCGAGCGTGCGGTAGTCGTCCATCCCGAGGTCGCGATCGTCGGGATCCGGATTCTTCCAGGAGATCATGAAGACTGTGTAGCCCTGCTGCGTGAGCCAGCGCACCATCGAGTTGCGCGCGCTCAGGTCGAGGATGTAGTACTTCATGATCCACGCCGGCACGATCAGCACCGGCTCGGGGCGCACTGCGTCGGTGGCAGGCGCGTACTGGATCAGCTCCATCAGGCGGTTGCGATAGACCACCTGGCCCGGGGTGATCGCAACCGTGCGACCCGGGACGAAGTCCTCGCTGCCCGGCGGCCTGCCCCCCGAAATCGTGCGCTGCCAGTCCTCGAACAGGTTCTGCATTCCCTGCGCCAGGTTCGCGCCGCCGGTCTGGACGGTGCGCTGGAGCACCTCCGGATTGGTGAGCAGGAAGTTCGACGGCGAGAACACGTCGAGGATCTGGCGGGCGGTGAACTGCACCTGGTTCTCGTGCCTGGCCGACACCCCGCGCACATCGGTGGTCGCGTTGTGCCACCACTGCTGGTGCAGCAGGAAGGCCTGGTGGATCAGGTTGAACGGCCACTCCTGCCAGGCCGGATCGGTGAAGCGCTTGTCCTGCGCCAGGGGTTCGATGCACATGCCGGTCGAATTCCCGCCTCTGGCGGCACCGGCGGCGCTGGCTGCCGCATAGGCCGCGAAACGGCCGGACTTGCGCAGCGCCTTCTCGACCAGACGCATCTGCTTGCCGGGCGCGGTGGCCAGATGCAGGGCCCAGTCCATGTACGCGCCCGCCAGCGCCGCGGGCGACATGCCACCGGTCACGTGGGCCGTGGCAGCGTGCACCGTGCGATCGACGATCTCGCTCAAGGCAGTGGCCGCATAGGAGTCGCGCTCGGGCGGCAGCCCGACCAGTTGCGTGACCGGCGCCGTGACCGGTGCTGCGACTGGCGCTGCGGCCCGCGCAGCGACCGATGGCATGGCCCGGTCTGCGGCCTTGCGCCTCACCGGAGGCGACGCCGGCTCGGCGACCGTGGTCGACGAAAAGGGATTGTCGAGCGAGGCCGGCCAGGCGGCGCCCTGCGCCGGTGCCTTGCGATCCGGGGGCGTCGCCGCTGCCCGCGCCTTCCTTCGCGGCTTCGGCGCCACGGCAGCAGGCGCGGGCACCGATGCAGGCTCCTGCGCCGACCGGGCGGCCCTGGGCGCAGCGCCCGTGCGGTGCCTGTCGGCGGACTTCGCCGCGCCTGCAGTCTTCCCGGCCACGGCGCGTGGACGTGCACCGGACGAACCGGCCCCGGCGGAAGGTTTCACGGCCGGCTTCGCGGCCGCGTCGACGGCGATTCCTTCGAGAGGAAGCTGACGAGATGTCTTCATGGATTCACTGGACGATTCAGGCGGGAGGCATCGTGGCCAATGCCGAGGGAAACCCGTATTCTGGACCATTGGCGAAAGGCAGGTATTGACAAGCGACAAACGATCTCGCCACGTAGAATCCGCCCCTTCCTCCGCCCGACCGGACTGCCGTGCCCGACTTCCTTGCCGCCTTCCTGCAATACCTGCTTCCCAAGCGGGCGATCACGGTGCTCGCGGGGCGCTTCGCGCGCGCCCGCGCAGGCTTCTGGACCCAGGCCGCGATCCGCCGCTTCGTTGCGCGCTACCGCGTCGACATGACCGAGGCCGCCGCCCCCGACCCGGCTTCCTACGCCACCTTCAACGACTTCTTCACCCGTGCCCTGCGCGATGGCGCACGGCCACTGGCCGACGCGCGCTGGCTGTGTCCGGTGGACGGTGCGATCAGCCAGTTCGGAGACATCCGGGACGGACGCTGCATCCAGGCCAAGGGGCACGACTTCACCACCACCGCGCTGGTCGGCGGCGATGCCTCGCTCGCCGCACGGTTCGCCGGAGGGCACTTCGCCACCCTGTACCTGAGCCCGCGCGACTACCACCGCATCCACATGCCCTGCGACGCACGGCTGCTGCGGATGATCCACGTGCCGGGGAGCCTGTTCTCGGTCAATCCGGCAACCGCCCGCAGCATTCCCGGGCTCTTCGCGCGCAACGAACGCGTGGTCTGCGTGTTCGAGACCGACGCCGGCCCGATGGTGATGGTGCTGGTGGGCGCGACCATCGTCGGCAGCATGGCGACCGTCTGGCACGGCCTGGTGAACCCGCCGCGCCCGGGCAGGGTGCGCGAGTGGCGCTACGACGGGCAGGAGCTGCGCCTGGCGCGCGGCCAGGAGATGGGGCGCTTCCTGCTCGGCTCCACCGTGGTGATGCTGATGCCGGCCGGAAGCATCCGTTTCGATCCCCGATGGGCGCCGGAGCGCGCGGTCCGGATGGGCGAGGCAATGGGAACGCAAGCGGCGATCGACGCACAGCGCTGACTCAGCGGATCCGGTCCCGAAATCCGCGGTTACATCCGCGGTTACGCCAGATCGAGCCCGGCATCGATCAGTGATTCCCCCGATGGCAAAGCCCGGCAACAGTTTCATAGTCGTGACTGTCGGACTGCGTGATTGCGCACAGCCATCCACGGGCGCAGCCACGACGAACCAGCGAACAGGACGGACAAGGAGATACGAGATGAGGATCCTTCGGACGATCGCAGCGGCCGCCACGGTCGCATTCGCAGTGGCGGCACCGCTGCCGGCCGCTGCCCAGGACAAGCCGACGATCAAGGTGATGTTCACCGACCCGCTGTCCGGCCCGTTCGCGCAGGTCGGCGACGCCAACCTGAAGCAGTGGCAGTACGCGATCTCCTACGTCAACGCGACCGGCGGCGCGGCTGGCCGCAAGTTCGAACTCGTGCCCTTCGACAACAAGTCCCAGCCCAGCGACGCCCTGCTCGCACTGAAGAACGCAACCGACCAGGGAATGCCCTTCATCATGCAGTGCAGCGGCTCGAACATCGCTGCCGCGCTGATCGAAGGCGTCAACAAGCACAATGCCCGCAACCCGGACAACCGCATCATCTACCTGAACTGCGGGGCGATCGCCCCGGAGCTCACCAACGAGCAGTGCAGCTTCTGGCACTTCCGCTTCGACCTGAGCGCCACGCAGAAGGTGGAAGCGATCATCCGCTCGCTGCCGAAGTCGATCACCAAGGTCTACCTGCTCAACCAGGACTACCTGTTCGGGCAGGCGGTGCAGCGCGACTTCAAGACCTACGCGGCCAAGCTGCGCCCGGACCTCCAGATCGTCGGGGACGAGCTGATCCCGCTGGGCAAGATCAAGGACTTCTCCCCCTACATCACGAAGATCAAGGCATCCGGCGCACAGGCCCTGGTCACCGGCAACTGGGGGCCTGACATGAACCTGCTGATCAAGGCTGGAATCGAGTCCGGCGCCGACCTCAGCTACTACACGATGTTCGCGCACCTGATCGGCGGCGCCGCCGCCATCGGCCCGACCGGCGTGGGCAAGGTCTACTCGGTGATGCAGTTCACCGAGAACCAGCTGCCGGTGCTGAAGAACGAGACCGCGGAGCGCTTCGTCAAGACCTTCCGCGATGCGCACAAGATCGACTTCTACGCGGCGCCGATGATGCGCAACATCTTCGAGTACCTGCAGATCGCGATCAACAAGGCGGGAGCGGTCGATCCCACCAAGATCGCGTTCGCGCTCGAGGGCCTGCAGCACAAGGACTTCCTCGGCTACGACACGCTGATGCGCAAGGACGACCACCAGGTGATGATGCCCTACTACGTCGGCAGGTTCGTCAAGGCGCCCAAGTACGACTCCGACGGCACCGGGCTGGGCTGGGAGCCGGTCAACGTCATCCAGGCCAAGGACCTGATGCAGCCGACCAGCTGCAAGATGAAACGTCCCTCCTAGAGCCAGGCGCCCGCTCGCCAGCACCGACGACGCTCACCGCTCCTGCCGGCTTCTACGCGGCAGGGCGCGTGAGGGTCCGCGCGCCGACCTCCTCAGAGGGCTGACCACGTGGAAGTCTTCCTCGTCTCGCTGCTCAACGGCCTGGTCTACGGCATGCTGCTGTTCATGCTGTCCAGCGGGCTGACGCTGATCTTCAGCATGATGGGCGTGCTGAACTTCGCCCACGCGAGCG
>CAUJHG010000037.1 GCA_963204785.1 Pseudomonadota bacterium
GCGCGGCAACGCCGCATCGCCCAGCGCCGCGGTGACCGCCCGCGCCACCGCCGCCCGCGCGGCCTCGCGCTCCACGCGGCCCATCTCGGCGATCAGCGTGTGCTGCTCCAGCAACCGGATCCGCGCCTCGCGCGAGCGCACCGCCGCGCGCAACTCCCCCAGCGCGCCGGTGAACACCGACGCATCGGCACCGTACCCGGTCACGATGCGCCCCACCGCATGCTGCAGCGTGCGGAAAAAGGCGTCGCTGGCCAGCTCACCCTGCGGTGTCCAGTCGATCGCGGCCTCGGCCAGTTCGGCGAAGAACACCCGCACCGGATTCGCCGCCGAGCTGAGCACCTCGGGATCGCGCAGCGCCGCGCGCAGCACGGGGATCTGCAGCAGGCGCAGCAGGCGCCGTACCGGCTGCGCCAGACGCTGGTCGCGCAGCACGCGGTCGAACAGCAAGCGCACCAGGTTGACCGCCTCGATCACCTCCAGCGTCAGCGCCATAGGCTTCTGGTGCCCCAGTTCCTCGAGCGCACCGTTGACCAGCTCGAACACCTCGAACGGCAGGATCCCCGCCTTCGGGTTCAGATTCGCCAGCGACTTGCCGCCCTCGACGGGCGCGCGCTGCAGACCCAGCAGCACATCGTCGAGCACGCTGCGCGGCAGCGCCATCGCCTTGCCGGGGGCGGCCAGCAACGGCGTGCGCGTGATGTCCCACAGGATCTCGGGCGCGGCCTGCGCGAGCGGATCGAGCTCCTCGTCGGGACGCGCGCCGGTCGGCAGTTCCTCCAGCGCGAGCGAGGAATCCCCGCCATCCGTGGCCTCGTCGCCCGCGTCTTCCTCCGGCTCGGGTTCGATCCCGCTCATGCATTCGGCATAGAACGGCCGCAGTTCGTCGAGCACGAAACGGGCGAACAGCTTCACGAACGCCGACCGCGCGTCGGGAATCACCTCGACCGCATTCACCGCCGCGAAGAAATGCCGCCCCAGCACCGCGGGCGCCAGCGGCAGTGTGGTCGGGTCCAGGCGCCGCTGCCCGGTCTGCTGCAGGATGTGGCGCCCGATCGCGAGCAGCGCCTCGCGATGGTCCGCGAGCGCGCGCGTAGCGAGGTTCTCGACCGCGATGCTCTCCTCGAGCCGCTCGTCCTGCACCAGCCCCAGGCCCTTCGGCTCGAGCGCGAGCTCGAACGGTGCGTCCGTCTTCGCGCCCGCGCCGCGAGCGTCCGCGGGGGCGGGCGCGAACTGGTCGAACTCGGCCAGCACGGCCGTCGTGAACGCCTCTTCCAGCCGCGGCCGCTTGATCTGCCACTCGCGGGCGGCCATGTGCAGATCCGCCTTCTCGACCTTGCTCGGCGTCTTCATCGCCAGGCCCTGCAGGAACTGCTCGGCGTTGGCGTTCATGTAGTTCAGCAGGTAGCGCAGGGCACGGCGCGTGTGGGTGCGCAGCGTCGCGAGCCGGTCCGGGGGCGCATCAGCCATCACGTTGTCCGCATCGGTCCAGGGGAAAGCCGGCGCGCGGCCTTCGGCTCGCGTTTCCGGCGCCGTAAACAGCGTCTTGTGTGAGGAAGTATACATAACGGTCAGGATAGCGGCGGGCGCGGCGGGAGACCGGAAACGCGTCACAAAACCCAGCCTCACCGAGACAAGGATTCACCAGTTTTCCGAACAATGACGACGGACAACTGGACCCCGGGGCCATGGCGCAGGAAGTACTTTCCAATACGGACATGAGCCTGAAGGCGCCGGGCTGAAGGAGCCATCAGGCGGCGGGCTTGTGGGATTTGTTGATTGCCCGGAATAGCGCTGCCCGGGCCTCGTTGAGTAGCCGGGCGGCGTCATTGTCGCTGTGCTGCAAGGCGATGTCATCCAGCTGTTCGAAGGTGATGCCGGGCTTGAGGTAGCGGGCGGCCTCAGGCAGCGACTTGAGCTTCTCGTAGGGCGTCATCAGGTTGGCGTAGGGGTAGCGCTTGCGCCGTTTGCCGTTGGCTTCGATGAGCTCCTCGGCGAACAGGCAGGGGCGGTGGTAGTTGAGGTAGGGCGAGAGCACGCCGATGGTGAAGGCGTTGACGCGGGCCGCGAAGCGCTGAGGGATGTGTGCGTAGCCGAGGTGCTTGCGCACGACCGAGCCGTTCTTGCTCTCGACCAGGGCGTTGTCGTTGCTGTGTCGAGCACGGCTCTTGGTGAGCTCGATGTGGAGTTTGCGCAGCAGCTTGGCGACGCGGTGGTTGATGTACTCGGAACCGTTATCGGCATGGAAGCCGAGGATCACGAAGGGGAAGCACTCGAGGAGCTGCTCGAGGGTGGGGAGCAGGAAGGCTTCGCTGATACGCTCGACGCAGACGATCACCTGCATCTGGGTAACCTCGTCGACGGCGTTGATGTGGTAGACCCCCTTGATACCGTCGAAATCGCCTTGGTGCACGGAATCCACGCGCAGGAACCCGGGTCGGTTGTCGGGGAAGGGTTTGCGCCGCTCGCCGATGCTGACCGGTGTCGGACGTGTCTTGTCGAAGTGCGTCCGCTGGCGCTGGTAGCCCGCCGAGTGACGCAGGTTGTAGAGCCCGCCGTTGGAGATGTGGGCGAGGCGCTCGAAGCGCGGATCGCCGAAGACGTGGAACGCGCGCTCGCAGAGCTTGCGGGTGGTGGGCCCGCAGAGTGTGCCGTGCAGGGTGTCGAGCTCGGCGAGCAACGCCACATCCTCGGCGAGGTAACGGCGACGGAAGGCATTGGTTGGCGGGCGGGCGCGGCGGTCACGCACGTAGCCGGTCTTGCGGTACTGCGCGATCAGGCGTGTGAGCTGAGCGCGCGAGAAGCCGCTCACCTTGGCCAGGTAGTCCCTGACGAGTCCCTTGTCGGCCTTGCCGAGCTGCCGGTAGCGAAGCCGGCGCAGCGAGTCCTCGATCCAGCCGTAGGCGTCCCTACGGGCCGGGACCTGGAAGTCCAGTGTCAGGGTGCCGGCGAGGAAGGCGCGGACTTCCTCGAGCGTCTGGAGACGTTGGGTGTGCAGTTTCACGATCATCCTCCGATGATCCCAAAACCCACCCCCTTCAGGCTCACTTCCCGTTGGAATCACGCCC
>CAUJHG010000038.1 GCA_963204785.1 Pseudomonadota bacterium
CTGCCCACCCGCAGCGCCTTGAAACCGACCGCCATCGCGTCGGCCTTCGCGATCGAGGCCGCCGCGATCGCCGCCAGCGCCACCGGCGGAGTGATGAACGAGACGATCCCCCAGTAGAAGATGTACATGTGCGCGGCCATCGGATCGATGCCGACCTGCACCAGCGCCGGCGCCAGCACGATCGCAAGGAAGATGTAGCAGGCCGACGCGGTCATCCCCATGCCGAGGATGAAGCTGGTCAGCGCACCGGCCGCCAGCAGCAGCGCCAGGTTGCCGCCCGCGTACTGGACCAGCTCGCGCGAGAAGGAGTTGGCCACGCCGGTGACCGACATCGCGCCGACGATCAGGCCGATCCCGGCGATCAGGCAGACCAGCTGCGCGACCGCCTGGCCGACGTCGACCAGCAGCTGGGCGAAGGCGCGCCAGCCGAAGCCGGTGCTGCGCGCGCGCAGCACCGCGACCGCGAGCAGGAACAGCGAGACCCAGAACGGCGCCTCGGCCTCCACGCGCCAGACCAGCAGCAGCAGCGTGAGCCCGACCAGCGCGAGGATGTAGTACCAGCCTCGGGCCAGGGTGCGCCCCAGCGGCGGCACCTCGTCGGCGCCGACGCCGCGCAGCCCCTGGCGCGCAGCGTAGAGGTCGGCCTGCACCATCAGCGCCAGGTAGAAGAGGATCGCCGGCAGGAAGGCGGCGGTGACCACCTCCGCGTAGGGGACGTTCAGGAAGCTCGCCATGATGAAGGCGGCCGCCCCCATCACCGGCGGCATCAGGCAGCCGCCGGTGGACGCGCAGGCCTCGACCGCCCCGGCGTAGGTGGGGTCGTAGCCGCAGCGCTTCATCGTCGGGATCGTGATCGTCCCGGTGGTCAGCACGTTGGACGTGGGGCTGCCCGAGAGCATGCCGAACAGCCCGGAGGAGACGATCGCGACCTTCGCCGGCCCGCCGCGCGAGCGACCCATCAGCGAGGAGGCGAAGTCCATGAAGAAGCCGCTGCCGCCGGTGCTCGCGAGCACCACCCCGAACACGATGAAGCCCACCAGCGTGTCCGAGACCACCTGCATCGGGATGCCGATGATGCTCTCGAGCCCGTAGACGTGCTCACGCACCGTCTGCCCGAGATCGAGGTCGACGCCCCACAGGAAACCCGGCATGTGGCCCGCGTACAGCGGATAGCAGGCGAAGATCAGGCAGAACACCAGCAGGATGGTTTCGCCGGTGCGGCGCACACCCTCCAGCGCCAGCAGCACGTAAACGCCCGCGAGCCAGGTGGCGTGCGCAGGCGCCTCCTGGTTCCAGCCGCGATCGATGATCATCTGCGCGTTGGCGGCCATCCACAGCGAGATCCCCAGCGCCAGCGCCGCGAGCAGCCAGTCGAACCAGCGCACCCGCAACTGGCCCTTGCGCGCCGGGAAGGCCAGGAAGCCGACCGCCAGGAACAGGCCGATCATCAGGTAGTAGTAGCCTGTGCTCACCAGCCGCAGGCCGCCCAGGCCGAGGTTGAAGATCTGGTTGACCGAGACCAGCAGCCCGATCGTGCTGAGCACGCAGGCGGCCCAGAAGGCCGCTCCTTCGAGCCGCACCGAGCGCGCCTCCGGGTCGGTCACTTCCTGGGGAACGCGTGCGGCGTCGACGGATGAGGACATGGCGGATCCCGATCGGGCAAGAGCTGCAGGGCCCTCGGCAAAAGGCCCGGCGTCGGCCGGGCCTCGTGCAAGGACGGGCGAGGCGGATCAGAGCGACTCGAGGGTCTTGGCGCGCCGCGCCTCCCAGATCTTCTGCAGGCCGGCAGCATCTGCGGCCCGGGCCGAGGGATCGTCGACCATCATGCTCTTCCAGGCGGCCTGCAGCGCCGCGTGCCGCTCGAGCATCCCGGCCTGCCAGGTCTCGTGCTCGGGCTTCCAGATGCCGGCCTCCTTCAGGTAGCGGATCGCGCCCGGGTGGAATGCGGCGTCCATCGGCGGCGTTCCGGCCTTCGCGACGTTCCAGCGCGGCATGATCGGATTGGCGTCCTTGTAGAGATCGTAGGTTTCCGCCACCGCCCTGGTCATCGCATAGACCTCGTCGATGTTCGCCTTGGCGGGCACCGTGATCATCGGGTAGCGGTAGCCCATCATCCAGACCGGGTTCTGCGCCGACAGTCCGGCGCCGATGGTCTCCTGGAAGGGCTCGACGAAAGGCACCGCCTTCTTGGCGCGCGCCCAGCCGGCCTTGTTGGCGGGATCCAGCGCAACCCAGCCGATGCCGTACTGGCTGGCCTCGAGCTCGCGCAGCGTTGCCGCCGCCGGCGCCACGCCGACGCAGTCGGCCTTGCCCTCGACCAGCGCCTTCATGGTCGCGCCGTAGCTCGGGAACTCGATCAGCTCCATGTCGTTCCAGGTGAGCCCGGCGAAGGCGAGGATCGGCTCGACCTTGATGTTGACCGAGCTGTTGGCCCGTGCGATCGCGAAGCGCTTGCCCTTCAGGTCCTTGGGCTCCCTGACGCCGCTGACCTTCGTTGCGGCCACCGAGAACGAGTTGACCCGGCCGAGCAGCGTGCGCAGGTCCTGCGGACCCCAGTCGGGCGCGCAGTACTCGTAGAGCCCTTCGGTGGCGAAGTAGAGCTCGTTGGCCAGCCAGGCATGCGAAGCGCGCCCGTCGGTCACGGGGCGCACCCGGCCGATCGCGGTGCCCGAGGGCTGCAGGCGCACGCGCGAACCGTATTTCTTGCCGAAGGCGTCAGCGATCGCCGAGGCCTCCACGTAGCCGGTGGAGCCGACGTCGTAGGTGCTCCAGATCATCGTGGACGGCAGCCCCTTGGGGGCGGATTGGGCGGCTGCGGGGCTTACGCCGATGCGCCCCATCAGGCCGGAGGCCAGCAGGCCGCCAGCCCCTTGCAGGTAGTTGCGTCGGGTGATGCTCATGTCGTCTCCTCCGTGCGGATTCGGGCGTGCGGGCCTCGCCGCCCGCCCCGCGAAACCACGGAACGGGCCGATCGGACCCGCATCTGCAGTGGATCTTGCACCAGCGCACCGCCAGTCCACAACGCTGGATTTCCCTGCTTCGCCGGCTCTCAGCGCCGATGTTCGGCGCAGCGTCCGTACAGGGTGATCTCGTGCCGTTCCAGCGTGAAGCCGGGCGGGATCATCGCAGCAAGGTCCAGGCCGCAGGCGTGCAGGTCGAACACGCGCGCGCAGACGGTGCACTGGAAGTGGTGGTGGTGGACGCTGGCGACGCTGGACAGTTCGTAGCGCGGTGCGTCGCCAGGCAGGGAGACCGCCCGGATCTCATCGCGCGCCTGGAGCGCCTTGAGGTTGCGGTAGACCGTGGCGATGCCCAGCTCCGGCACCTGTCGCCGGGCTTCCTGGAGGATCTCCTGCGGCGACAGCGGCCTGCGCGCCAGTTCGAGCACCGAACGGATCGCCGTCTTCTGCCTGGTCGATCGGAGCATCACGAGGCCTTCGTCGATGTGGCCTGCCTGCAAGGGCCTGCCTGGTGGTCCGGGAGTATTATTGCGAACGCCTTCTCAATAAAGCACGAAACCGCCCGATGCGCATTTTCCTTCACGGTGCACCTCCTGCCTGCCTGGCGTGGGCCGTCTGTGCGGCGCTCGCAGGCCTCACGGGCACGGCGAGCGCCCGGGACACGAATACTGCCGGGACGGTACAGGAGGCGGCCACGCTGCCGCAGGTGACCGTCGCCGCCAGCGGCCCGGACGGCTCGCAGGACCAGGCCCTGGACCCGGTGAACGTGCTCGAGGGCGACGAACTCGTCCAGCGGGCAGCCGGCTCGCTGGGCGAGACTCTCGGGCGGCAGCCGGGAATCCGGGCCTCGCACTTCGGGGTCGCATCGAGCCGCCCGGTGCTCCGGGGCCTGGATGGCGCCCGCGTTGGCGTGTTCTCCGAGGGCGCCGAGCTGATGGACGCCTCTGCAATGAGCCCCGATCACGCAGTGGCGATCGAGCCGATGCTCGCGCGACGCATCGAGGTGCTGCGCGGCCCGGCGGCGCTGGCCTACGGCGGCGCAGCGATCGGTGGCGTGATCGACCTGCTCGACGAGCGAGTCCCGACCCGCCTGCCTGCCAGGGGCGTCGAGGGCAGCGTGGACTTGCGCGGCAACAGTGCCCCGGAAGAGCACAGCGAGGCCTTCGGCCTCACCGCCGGCGCCGGCAGCTTCGCGATCCGCGCCGAAGGGCTGGCGCGCCGGGCCGGTGACTATGCGGTCGGCCGCGGCTGGAGCGAAGGCAGACGGGTGGACGCCAGCCAGCAGCGCACCGAGACCGGCAGCCTGGGACTCTCGTGGATCGGCACGCACGGCCACCTGGGGCTTGCCTACACGCGCCAGCAGAACCGCTACGGCCTGCCGGGACACGCGCACGGCTTCGATGGCTGTCACGCCGACGGCGACCGACTGCATTGCACGGCCGACGACGATCACGAGCACCACGCGCACGGCGACAGGCCGGTCGACAGCGGTGCGCAGGCGGCGACCGGGCCCGCTCCCTGGGTCGACCTGCGCAGCAACCGATGGGAGCTGCGTGGCGAGTACCGCGAGCCTTTCGCGGGCGTCGCCAGGGTGCGCGTGCGCGCCGGGCTGACCCGCTATACGCACGACGAGATCGAGGGCGGCACGGTCTCGACCCGGTTCCGCAACCAGGGGCACGAGGCGCGCATCGACCTCGAGCATCATCGGCTCGCCGGCTGGCGCGGGAGGCTCGGCCTGCAGGTCTCGCAGCGCGACTTCGCCGCCACCGGCGAAGAAGCCTACGTCCAGCCGACGCGCACGCGCCGCCACGGGCTGTTCCTGATCGAGGAGCGCGCCTTCGGCCCGCTGCGCCTGGAGGCCGGCCTGCGGCACGACTGGCAGTCGGTGGACGCGAAGGCCACCGATCTCCAGCTCACCCACCAGGGCAGCTCGATCTCCGGCGGGGCGCACTGGCGCTTCGATCCCGCCTGGTCGCTGGGGCTGACGCTGTCGCGCGCGCAGCGGCTGCCCGTCGCGGAGGAACTGTTCGCCGACGGTCGGCACCTCGCCACGCGCACCGTCGAGCGCGGCAATCCCCGACTGCGCCCGGAGACCGCGAACAGCGTCGACCTGACGCTTCGCCGACAGGCCGGCGACACCGGGCTGACCCTGACCGCCTTCCGCAAGCGGATCCGCGACTACATCCACGCCGACACCCTGGACGCAATCGACGGGATCAGGCTGATCGAGTACGCGCAGCACGACGCGCTGTTCCACGGGCTGGAGGCCGAGCTCAGGCGCAGGCTCGGCCCTTCGCTGCACGCGACCCTGTTCGGCGACTTCGTCCGCGCTCGCCTCGCCGGCGGCGAGGGCAACCGGAACCTGCCGCGGATTCCGCCGGCACGCCATGGCCTGCGACTGGACACCTGGCTCGGCGGCTGGGACGCGTCACTGGAGTTCTACCGGGTGGCAAGGCAGTCGCGCATCGACGACTTCGAGACCGCGACCGCCGGCTACAACATGCTGAACCTCGGCGCAAGCCGCAGCTTCAGGCTGGGCAACGCGCAGGCCCTGCTCTACCTCGCCGCCGAGAACCTGGGCAATGTGCTGGCCTTCTCGCACAGTTCCTACGTCAAGGAGGCCGCTCCGCTGGCGGGCCGGCGGGTGCTCGCCGGCCTGCGCCTGAGCTTCTGAGCACGCCCTGGGCCCGAACGCTCGGCGCCCACGCGCTCGCACCCCAGCCGCCCCGCCTGGGGGCGGCCTCGCGGGCGCGCACTGCAGCCCCCTCAGGCCGCTTCGACGCTGCGCTCGCGCATCGCGCGCTCGAAGGCTTCGAGACGCACCGCGAACTTGCCGCCCACCGACCTCGCACCCGTTGCCGCGCCCGTGCTCGCCGGGATCGACTCGAAGAAGTGGCAGGCCACCCGATGTCCTGACCCTGCATCACGCAGCACCGGCTCCTCCTGGCGGCAGCGATCCTGCGCGTACGGGCAGCGCGTGTTGAAGCGACATCCGGGCGGCGGCTTCATCGCGCTGGGCACGTCGCCGCTGAGGATGATCCGCTGGCGCTCGGCGCGCGGATCCGGGCGCGGGATCGCCGACAGCAGCGCCTGCGTGTACGGGTGCAGCGGCTGCGCGTACAGCGTCTTCTTGTCGGCGATCTCGACCAGCTTGCCCAGGTACATCACCGCGACCCGGTCGCTGATGTGCTTGACCACCGCGAGGTCGTGCGCGATGAACAGGTAGGACAGGCCGAAGCGCTGCTGCAGGTTCTGCAGCAGGTTCACGACCTGCGCCTGGATCGACACGTCCAGCGCGGACACCGGCTCGTCGCAGACGATCAGCTCCGGGTTCACCGTGAGCGCGCGGGCGATCCCGATCCGCTGACGCTGGCCGCCGGAGAACTGGTGCGGATAGCGGCGCGCGAACTCCGGCGCAAGCCCGACCAGCTGGAGCAGCTCGCGCACCCGCGCCTCGCGCTCGGCCGGCGTTCCGATCCCGTGCACCCGCATCGGCTCGAGCAGGGTGTCCTGGATCGTCATCCGGGGGTTCAGCGAAGCGTAGGGATCCTGGAAGATGATCTGCAGGTGCTGGCGCATCCGGCGCATCTCGTCGCCGCCCAGTCCGGCGATCTCCTGGCCCTTGAAGCGAACGGAGCCACCGGTGGGCTCCATCAGCTTGATGATCAGCCGGCCCGTGGTGGACTTTCCGCAGCCGGACTCGCCGACCAGCGCCAGGGTCTCGCCGCGGGCGATGTCGAAGCTCACGTCGTCGACGGCCTTCACCTGGCCGACGGTCCTGCTGAGGATCACGCCACGCCTGATCGGGAAATGCTTGACCAGCCCCTGCACGCTCAGGAGGTTCTCGGCGCTCACGCTGCGACCTCCCCTTCGGCAGTGGCCAGCCCGATCGTCTCGACCGGCGCCTTCCAGCAGGCGACCAGATGCCCCGGGCCGAGCTCGCGCAGCGGCGGCGGCTCGCCGTGGCAGCGGCCGTCGGCAAACGGGCAGCGCGGCGCGAACCGGCAGCCTGCCGGCAGGTTCGCCGGGCTGGGCACCATGCCCTCGATGGTCGCCAGGCGCTCGCGCTCGACGTCCAGTCGGGGAATCGATCCCAGCAGCCCGATCGTGTACGGATGCTGCGGGTCCTCGAAGAGCGCGTGCACCGGCGCCTTCTCGGCGACCTTGCCTGCGTACATCACGACCACCTCGTCGACCAGTTCGGCGATCACGCCCAGGTCATGGGTGATGATCAGGATCGACATCCCCAGCCGCTGCTGCAGGTCGCGCAGCAGTTCGAGGATCTGCGCCTGGATGGTCACGTCCAGCGCGGTGGTCGGCTCGTCGGCGATCAGCAGCGAGGGCTCGCAGGCGAGCGCCATCGCGATCATCACCCGCTGGCGCTGGCCGCCGGACATGTTGTGCGGGAAGTCGTCGAAGCGCTGCGCCGCCGACGGGATCCTGACCAGATCGAGCACCTCGATCGCGCGCTTCTTCGCCTGCTCCGGCGAGACGTCCGAGTGCGCACGGATCGCCTCGACGATCTGGCGCCCGATCGTGTGCACCGGGTTGAGCGAGGTCATCGGCTCCTGGAAGACCATCGACATGCGCCCGCCGCGCAGCTGCCTGCGCTCCTGCGCCGACATGGTCAGGAGGTCGCGTCCCTCGAAGACGATGGCATCCGCGCTGACCTTGCCCGGCGGCGATGGGACCAGCCCCATCAGCGACAGCGAGGTCACGCTCTTGCCGCAGCCGGACTCCCCGACCAGCCCCACCGACTTGCCGCGGGGGACGTCGAAGCTGATCCCGTCGACCGCGCGGAACAGCCCGCGCTCGGTGTCGAACCAGGTGCGCAGGTTGCGCACCTCGAGGAGCTTGTCGGGCGGCGCCTCCGCGCCCCCGGTTCGTTCTGTCTGGCTCACAGCGAGAGGTCCAGTCCCTTGTAGATGGTCTGCTGGAACAGCATGTGCGCACGCGCGTTCTTGAGCCTCTTGTTGGCGGTCATGTACATGTTGATGTTCTTGACCGGGATCATCAGGTGCTCGCCCATGACCCGCTCCTGGACCTTCGCGAAGCCGCGCATCCGGTCGGCGTCGGTGATCGCGGTTCGCCCCTCCTTCAGGCCGGCGTCGGTGATCTCGTCCTTCCAGAAGGAGCGATTGGGCACCGGGATGTTCGCCGAGTCGAAGTAGAAGGTCATGAGCTCGCCGGCCGACATGTAGGGCACGGTGACCGTCCACATGTCGTAGTCCTCGGCCCCGAGGCGCCCGACCATCGCGCTGACGTCGACGGGAATGATCTGCCAGTCGATGCCGACCTTGCGGAAGTAGCCCTGCATCGCCTCGGACATGCGCGGGTAGAAGGTCAGGTTCGGAATCACCGCCTTGGGCGCAAGGCGCACGCCGTCCTTCATCCGGATGCCGTCCTTGTCACGCTGGGTCCAGCCCGCCTCGTCGAGCAGCCTGTTGGCGCGCGCCACGTCTTCCTTGATGATCCCCTGCGTGGACGGCGCGAAGTCGCGGGCATTCGGGTGCACGTAGGTGTAGGCCGGCTCGGCCTGGCCCAGCATCACGCTCTGGACGAGTTCCTTGCGGTTGAGCGCGAGGTTCATCGCCTCGCGCACCCGGCGATCGGCGACCAGCGGGCGGTCCTTCATCCGGAAGGCGAACATCGTCAGCTGGAAGTTCGGGTTGGCCTGGCTGACCTGGAGCATCGGCGACTTCTTCGCCTGCTCGATGAACTGCAGCGGGAACTGGGTCGTGAGATCGAAGTGGCCGCTCATCATCGCCGCCAGGCGGCTCGAGTCCTCCGGCACGATCTTGATCACCATCTTCTCGAACTTCACCGGGCCCGGGTTCTTGTACATCGACGGCCCCCACCTGTAGGCGTCGTGCCGCGTCAGGACGGTCTCGGTGCGCGGCTTCCAGGACACGAAGCACCACGGGCCGGTGCCGTCGAGCCCCTTCAGTCCGTAGTCCTTGCCCCATTTCTCGACGCTCTCCTTGTTGTGGATCGCGTTGTTGTACATGGTCAGCTGCAGCAGCAGGTCCGAGTAGGGCTCGCTCAGCTCGTATTCGACCGTGTAGGGATCCGGCGCGCGCAGATCCTTGATCTTGCCCGCGCGCCAGGCGTAGGGCGCGCGCGTGGCCGGATCCTTCTGGCGGTTGAAGCTGTAGATCACGTCGGCGGCAGTGAACTTCTTGCCGCTGCAGAACTGCACGTCGTCGCGCAGCTTGAAGGTGTAGAGCTTGCCGTCCGGACTCACCGTCCACGACTTCGCCAGCAGCGGAATCGGCGTCCTCCCGTCCCAGTCCAGCGCCACCAGCGTGTCCTGGACCAGGTTGACCACGTCGGCGGCCGCGGACCAGCCGGCCCGATGGCCATCGAAGTGCGGGGCGTCGCCGGACTTGGCGACGTTAAGGGTCTGTGCATGAACAGGGGAAAGGGCGGCGGCCGCCGCAAGCGCGGTCGTCGTCAGCAGGCGTCTCATTGCGTCTCCGTCGTCGGATCTTCAGCGGTCGTTGGCAGGGGCGGCACGAACCGCCCGCGTGCACGGAACCGGCGGCCCGTGGGCGCCGCCGGTTCGTCTCCGGGGCCCCTGCACGAGCGCCCCGGGGTCGGCATCCGGACTCAACGGTAGGCGTCGAGCCCCTTGTACCAGGAGTAGCCGAAGAGCGCGTGCGCGCGCGTGCCCTTGAGTTTCTTGTTCGTCACCAGGTACATCCGGCCGTTCATCACCGGGATCCACAGATGCTCACCCATCACGATCTCCTGGGCACGCTGGTTGCCCTTGGCGCGATCGGCTTCGGTCAGCGCGGTGCGCCCCAGGCGGATCGCCTCGTCGGTGGCGGCGTCCTTCCAGTTCATCCGGTTCGGCACCGGCATCTGCGACGAGTCGAAGTAGAAGTTCATCAGCTCGCCGGCCGACAGATAGGGCACGGTCACGGTCCAGAGGTCGAAGTCCTGGCTGGTCAGGCGCGCCGGCATGATCGTGGAGTCCAGCGCGGTGATCTGCCAGTCGATGCCCACCTTGCGCAGCTGCCCCTGGATCGCCTGCGCGATCAGCGGGAAGACGGTGACCTGCGGGATGTAGACGATCGGCGCAAGCCGCACGCCGTCCTTCATCCGGATGCCGTCCTTGTCACGCTTGGTCCAGCCCGCCTCGTCGAGCAGCCTGTTGGCGCGCGCCACGTCCTCCTTGATGATCCCCTTGGTGGACGGCGCGAAGTCGAGCGCATCCGGGTGGATGTAGGTGTACGCCGGTTCCGCCTCGCCGAAGGTGACCGCCTGGACGATCTCGGCGCGGTTGATCGCGATGTTCATCGCCTCGCGCACCCGCTTGTCCGACATCAGCGGCCGGGTGGTCTTCATCCCGTAGTAGTTGAGCGCGAAGTTCGGCTTGGCCTCGACCACGTTGAGCACCGGCGACTTCTTCGCCTGCGCGATGAACTGGGTCGGGAAGTGCTGGGTGAGGTCGAAGTTGCCGCTCATCATCGCGGCCAGCCGGCTGGACTCCTCCGGGATGATCTTGATCACCAGCTTCTCGAACTTCACCGGGCCCGGGTTCTTGTACATCGACGGGCCCCACTTGTAGGCGTCATGGCGCTTGAGCACGAGCTCGGTGCGCGGCGTCCACGAGACCCAGCACCAGGGGCCGGTGCCGTCGATGCCCTTGATCCCGTAGTCCTTGCCCAGCGCCTCGACGCTGTCCTTGTTCTGGATCGCGTTGTTGTACATCGCGAGCTGCACCAGCAGCTCGGAGTAGGGTTCGCTGAGTTCGTACTCGACCGTGTAGGGGTCCGGTGCGCGCAGCTCCTTGATCTTGCCGGCGCGCCACGCGTAGGGCGCGCGCGTGGCCGGATCCTTCTGCCGGTTGAAGCTGTAGACCACGTCGGCGGCAGTGAACTTCTTGCCGCTGCAGAACTGCACGTCGTCGCGCAGCTTGAAGGTGTAGAGCTTGCCGTCGGGGCTCACCGTCCAGGACTTCGCCAGCAGCGGCACCGGGGTCTTGCCGTCCCAGTCCAGCGCCACCAGCGTGTCCTGGATCATGTGGGTGACGTCGGAGGTCGGCGACCAGGTGGTGCGCTGCGCGTCATAGTGCGGAGAATCCAGCGCCTTGGCCATGGTCAGCGTCTGCGCGCTGGCCAGCGGTGCTGCCGCAGCCGCGGCGAGCGTCATCGTCGTCAGCAGAGCTCTCATCTGTGTCTCCCCTAGGGTTTCGTCGTGATGATGATGCGGAGGGAATCGGTCACTGCTGCAGGCGCGGATCGAGCACGTCGCGCACCGCGTCGCCCAGCAGGTTGGCAGCCAGCACGATCACGAAGATCGCGAGGCTGGGAATGGTGGCGATGTGCGGCGCCATGAACAGGTAGTCGCGGCCCTGCGAGGCCATCATCCCGAGCTCGGCCACCGGCGGCTGCGCCCCCATGCCGAGGAAGCCGAGCACGGAGCCGACCAGGATCACCTGCCCGAAGCGCAGCGTGAGGAACACCGAGATCGTGGAAATGCAGTTCAGCGTCAGGTAGCGCCAGATCAGGGCGCGGTTGGACACCCCCACCGCCCTGCCCGCCTCGATGAACTCCTGGCCCATGACGCCGATCGCGACGCCACGCGCCACGCGGGCGACGTCCGGGACCGTCGAGACCACGAGCGCGATGATCACTGCGGTCAGGCCGGCGCCGAAGATCGCCGCGACCGCCAGGCCGATCAGGATCGCCGGGAAGGCCAGCATGATGTCGACCAGGCGCATGATCCACGGATCGAGCTTGCGGTAGAAGGCTGCGACGATCCCGAGCGCGCCGCCCACCAGCCCGCCGACCAGCACGCCCGCCAGGCCCATCATCAGGGTGTTGCGGGTGCCGTAGAGCACACGGCTGAGGATGTCGCGCCCGGTGTTGTCGACGCCGAACCAGTGCTCCGCGCTCGGCGGCTGCATCGCCTTCGGCAGGTCGGTGAAATAGGGGTCGTAAGGCGCGATCAGCGGCGCGGCCAGGGCCGCGAGCACCACGAGCCCGAGCACGATCGCCGAGATCAGCGCGATCCGGTCACGCGCAAGGCGCGCGAGCACCCCGCTGCGGCGCGATGCGCCGGAGGTCGCGGCTGCGGGAGCCGCCGCGGCTGCAGTGCTCGAACTCATGCGTGCTGCACCCTCGGGTCGAGGTAGACGTAGAGGACGTCGACCAGCAGGTTGATCAGCAGGAAGGCGAGCGCCAGGATCATGATCGCGCCCTGCGCGGTGGGGAAGTCGTTGGAGATGATCGCGCCCACCGCCAGCCGGCCCACGCCGGGCCAGGAGAACATGGTCTCGGTGACCACCGCGCCACCCAGCAGGTAGGCCGCCTGCAGCCCGACCAGGGTGACCACCGGGATCAGCGCGTTGCGCAGCGCGTGGTGGACGACGACGACCGATTCACGCAGCCCCTTGGCCCGTGCGGTACGGACGAAGTCGGCGCCCAGCACCTCGAGCACCGCGGTGCGGGTGAGCCTGGCCACCGGCCCGATCAGTACGCTGCCCAGCGTGAGCGCCGGCAGGATCAGCGCCGGCAG
>CAUJHG010000039.1 GCA_963204785.1 Pseudomonadota bacterium
GGCCTCGATGCTTCCCACCCTGCTGGACACCTCGACCAGCGAAGCCCTGCGCTCGATCGAGCTGGCGCCGGAGGCGGTCGCGGCGGTGCTCGACCGAAGCGGCCCCTGGTTCGACTACCTGGAGCTGACCCAGACCCTGGACCGGCACGACCTGGAGCTTGCCGAGGTGCTCGCACTGCCCTTCGGTGGACTGCCCAGGGTGCTCGAGCTCTCCGAGCAGGCGTGGGCCTGGACGGCCGGGCAGGATCCCGGCACCGGCTGAGCCGCCGGCGCATCCGTTACGCTCGCTCGCAAGCCCGGGCGTCGGCGGGCGCTGAACTCCACCTTGCGCAGGCCTCGCCGACCCCCACCTGCTACCGATCCCCGATGATGCAGACACCGATTCGCAGCCGCTCGACCCCGCGCTGGCTCTACTGGCTGGTGCAGGCCGCCTGCGCCTACCTGCTGTTCTTCGAGGCCATCGGCATCGTCGACGTGCTTTCGCACCGGGAGGAGCTTGCGCAGATGGTGCCCGGCGGCTATGGGGCGCGCCTGTTCATGCGCCCCTTCGTTTTCAGCGCACTCGTGCTCTACGCGTGGATCCGGCTCTTTCGACGCGAACGGGAAGGCGCACGCGTGGCTGCGCTGCTGGCCGCGATCACGCTGGGGCTCTCCGCGCTGGTGATGTGGCTCAACGGCCTGGTCAGCGACATGCACTACCCGACCTGGCTCACCCGCGGCTACCCGCTGGCGGCGCTGGTGTTCATGGTCTACGTGATCCGCGGCAGGGACGGGCGCGACTAGCCTGTCCTTCCCGGCTTGCGCACCGCACCCGGGGCGCAGGACGACCGCTGCAGGCCGATCCGCAGCAGGCCGATCCGCAGCAGGCCGGCGCCGTGACCGATCCCGCGAGCGAGGGTAGAGTGCGCACCACGCGCGCGACGGGGCCATCAACGGACTGCCCGCAAGACACCCCGGCGCGCACCGCTGCACATCATCCCCAACCCGCTTCGGAACCGGATTGAACGACCCATGGATTCACCCCTCGATTCACCCCTCACCCGCATCGAACACGACCTGCTCGGCGATCGCGCCGTTCCCACCAGCGCCTACTACGGCGTGCACACGCTGCGCGCGCTCGAGAACTTCCCGATCACCCACACGCCGATCTCGATCTACCCCGAGCTGATCCGCGCGCTCGCCTGCATCAAGCAGGCGGCAGCGATGGCCAACAACGAGCTGGGCCTGCTCGACGACGCGCGCACCCGGGCCATCGTGCGCGCCTGCGAGGAGGTGCGCGAAGGCAGCCTGCACGACCAGTTCGTGGTCGACGTGATCCAGGGCGGCGCCGGCACTTCGACCAACATGAACGCCAACGAGGTGATCTGCAACCGCGCGCTGGAGCTGATGGGGCGCGCGCGCGGCGACTACTGCGCGCTGCACCCGATCGACCACGTCAACATGAGCCAGAGCACCAACGACGTCTACCCGACGGCGCTCAAGCTCGCCACCTGGTTCGGGATCGAGGGGCTGCTCGACGCGATGCAGACGCTGCGCCTGGCCTTCGCCGACAAGGCCACGGAGTTCGCCGACGTGCTGAAGATGGGGCGCACCCAGCTGCAGGACGCGGTCCCGATGACGCTCGGCCAGGAGTTCAACACCTACGCGACGATGCTCGGCGAGGACCAGCAGCGCCTGCGCGAGGCGGCCGACCTGATCCGCGAGATCAACCTCGGCGCCACGGCGATCGGCACCGGCATCACCGCCCACCCGGACTACGCGGCGCTCGTGTGCCGAAGGCTCTCGGAGGTCTCCGGCGTGCAGCTGATCACCGCCCCCGATCTGATCGAGGCGACCCAGGACTGCGGCGCCTTCGTGCAGGTCTCGGGGGTGCTCAAGCGGGTCGCGGTCAAGCTCTCGAAGACCTGCCACGACCTGCGGCTGCTCTCGTCGGGCCCGCGCGCCGGGCTCAACGAGATCGCCCTGCCGCCGATGCAGGCCGGCTCCTCGATCATGCCCGGCAAGGTCAACCCGGTGATCCCGGAGGTCGTCAACCAGATCGCCTACGAGGTGATCGGCAACGACGTCACGATCACCTACGCGGCCGAGGCCGGACAGCTGCAGCTCAACGCCTTCGAGCCGATCATCGCGCACAGCCTGTTCAAGAGCGTCACGCACCTGCGCAACGGCTGCCTGACGCTCACCGAGCGCTGCGTGCGCGGCATCAGCGCCAATCGCGAGCGGCTGCGCGAGATCGTCGAGAACTCGATCGGCACGGTCACCGCGCTGAACCCGTACATCGGCTACGCCAACGCGAGCGCGGTCGCCGCCGAGGCGCACGCAAGCGGCCGCTCGGTGCGTGCGATCGTGCTCGAGCGCGCGCTGATGTCCTCGGAGGACTTCGACCGGGTGATGCAGCCGGACCAGCTGACCCGGCCGCAGCCGATCCCCGGCCGCGCGGCCTGAGGACCGGGCATCAGGCGCCCCCTGGGCCCGGAGCCCTGCCCCGGACCCAGGTCGGCGCCGCCGGCCCGGATCAGTAGCCCATCTTCTTCTTGAGCTCCTGGTCGACCCAGATGCGTGCGTAGACCGGCCCCCACCAGAAGCCGCCGGCGTAGATCTCGCCCGCGTAGTTCTTCACCCACGGCCACCAGGCCGCGTAGGTGTAGGGCGTGGGCAGGAAGATGTAGGGCGCCTTGTCCAGGATCTCGCGGGTCATCTCGCGGACCATGCGCTGGCGCGTCGGCTCGTCACGCTCGCGGAACATCGCCTGCATCTTCTTCTCGAACTCCGGGTCGTTCCACTTCGAGTTGTTGTTGTACTGGCCGACCATGAAGTTCTTGCGCAGGCCGCTGGTGGGCCCTCCGTGCGAGTTCGTGTAGGCCATGCCCGGGTGGTTCTTGCCCGCGCGCATCAGCGAGAAGAAGGCGCCCTGCTCGAGCGGCTCGAGCTCCATCTTCACGCCCACCTTGGCCAGGTAGGCGGCCACCATCGGCGCCAGGTCCATCAGCACCGGGTCGCAGGCGCAGATGTGCGCCTTGAACGAGAAGCCGTTCGGATGGCCGGCCTCGGCGAGCAGCTTCTTCGCCTTGTCAGGGTTGTAGGTGTAGAGCTCCTTGATCGACTCGGGCATCGCCGACAGCGGCTCGAAGTAGGCGCCGTAGTCCGGGTGCTGAGGGTAGGCGAAGAGCTCGGCATTGCCGCCGTAGAAGCTGGTGATGATCTCCTGCTTGTTCACCGCCATGTTCAGCGCCCGGCGCACGCGCACGTCGTCGAAGGGCTTGGTGTCGGTGCGCATCGCGATGTAGCTCGACCCGTGCGCCAGCCAGCGCGCCCACTTGAGCTGCGGCGCGCTCTTCTTCAGCTCCTCGTGCGCGGTCCAGCTGATCGCCTGCAGCAGGTCGATCTTGGCGGTGCGCAGCGCCGTGTAGCGCGTGGCCTCGTCCTTCAGGATGCGGATGCTGAGCTTGTCGACGAAGGGCAGCTTGTACTCGGTGCCGCCGATCTTCTGCTTGCCCCAGTACAGCGGGTTCTTCACGTAGTTCTGCGAGTTGCCGTTGACGTACTCGCTGAGCATGAACGGGCCGCTGCCGTTGGCGTTCTTCCAGTCGCTGATGCCCGCGTCGACCACCTCCTTCGGGTAGACCGACGAGTACACGCCGCCGCCGAGCCGGAAGTTCCAGTCCTCGTGGAAGTGCTTGAAGGTGATCACCACGGTGTACTTGTCCGGGCCCTCGACCTTGTCGACGTAGTCGACGAACTCCGGATAGCGCTTGGCGCTCGTGAGCAGGCGGTTGTAGCTGTAGACAACGTCGGCCGAGGTGAGCTCGCGCGAGGCCATCACGCCGGGCTTGGCCGGGAACATCACGCCCTTGCGCAACTGCACCTCGAGGCGCAGCGGGTTCTCCAGCCACTTCCAGGTCTCGGCCAGGTCGCCGACGACCGCATCCGAGGGCAGGAAGGAATCCGACTTGAACAGGTAGGGCCCGCCCTGGGCCTTCGACTTGGAGAAGTCCGCGCCGAACAGCCGGTCGTAGTACAGGCCGGCGTCCTGTGCCGTCTTGTAGTTCCAGTCCGCCGGATCCCAGGACAGCGGCGCCAGCGTCGGCGTGTTCGTGCCGATCGACAGCGAGCCGCCGTACTGAGGTTTCTCCTGCGCCTGCGCCACGCCGCCGAAGGCGGCGATGGTCAGCGCGCTGCAGGCCCATCTGGTCCATCTGGACACGAGCATCGTGCTCTCCTCTTGTGTCGGATCGGAGGCAGTGCTCGACATCTGCGCGCCAGCCGCCCGGATTCGTCGAAGCGGAGCCGACGGGCCGATCAGGCCCCGCTCCTCGCAACTGCAGGCCGGCTCTCGCGGGACGCATTCGTCCGCGCCGCACCCCGCTCCTGCGCGCGGGGCCCGGCCTGCTGCGCCAGCATAGGAAGTCCCCGGGGCACCAGCAAAGCCCGGGAATACCCGAGAAACGGCGCCTCGCAGCCTGATGCAGGCGCTTGCGCGCCGGAATCCGGAAGGCGATGCTTGCGCGAGGTCCATCCCCACCGGCAGGAGAGCGCGCAATGGAAAGGAAGTTCAAGGCAGCGGCAGTGATCGCCTCGCCCCATGTGTTCGATCTGGATCGCACCGTCGACAAGTGCTGCGCGATCGTCGACGAGGCCGCAGCCCAGGGCGCGCGGCTGATCGCGTTTCCCGAGACCTTCCTCCCGATGTACCCGTGGTGGATCTGGATGGCGGTGGACAACGTGCGGCGCGGCCAGCTCTACAGGCGGCTCTACGACCAGTCGGTCGACCTCGACGGGCCTGCGCTTCAGCGCCTGGCCGCGCGCGCAGCCAGGCACGGCGTGTTCCTCGCGGTCGGCATCAACGAGCGCGACGGCGGCACGATCTACAACTCGCAGGTGTTCATCGACGACGCCGGGCAGATCATCGGCTGTCGCCGCAAGCTCGTCCCCACCGGCGAGGAGCGCACCGTCTGGGGCCGCGGCTACGGCAACGACCTCTTCGTGCTGCAGACCCCGCTGGGTCGGCTGGGCGGGCTGATCTGCTACGAGAACATGATGGCGCTGTCGCGCTACGCGCTCTACAGCATGGGCGAGCAGGTCCACATCGCGAACTGGCCGGGCAACGAACTGAAGAGCCAGCCGCGCGACCGCACGCAGGTCATCCAGCTCACCTCGCAGTTCGCCGCGCTGGAAGGACAGATGTTCGTCATCGCCTCGTCCTCGTGCATCGGCCAGGAGGAGGTCGAGTTCTACCGGGAGCTCGACCCGGCGATGGGCGCGAGCATGACGACCGGCGGCGGGGTCGCAGCGATCTACTCCCCGTTCGGCAGCGCGGTCTCCGAGCCGATCATCGGCCAGGAGGGGATCTGCTATGGCGAGATCGACCTGGGCCTGATCAGCGAAGCCAAGCACCTGATCGACTGCGTCGGGCACTACGCGCGCCCGGACGTCACACGCCTGGTGTTCGACGCGAGCAGCAGGAGCCCGCTGGTCCGGGCGCCGGCAGCGGGTGCGTCCGGGGGCTAGCGGGCGCGCAGCACGTCC
Source organism: Pseudomonadota bacterium (assembly GCA_963204785.1). GTDB lineage: Bacteria > Pseudomonadota > Gammaproteobacteria > Burkholderiales > Burkholderiaceae_E > Quisquiliibacterium. The sequence goes on from CAUJHG010000039.1 coordinate 5,527, forward strand.
AGCGTCGACACCGGCGCCGCCGCGTTGCCCCAAGACTGGCGTACGAAAGTCGCCACGGCGGCGATCTCCGCGTCGCTCAGCAGCTCACCGTAGGGCGGCATCCCGAAGGGCCGCGGGTTGCCCGCCGTGGTCGGCGCGAAGCCCCCCTGGCGGATCACCTGGATCAGGTTGTTCGGCACCGTCATGGTGACTGCACGGTTGCCCGCCAGCGCCGGATAGATGCCCGCAGCGCCCTGGCCGCGCTCGCCGTGACAGGAGGCGCAGTGGCGCTCGTAGAGCGCGCCCCCGCGCGCGAAGGAATCGCCAGCGGCGGCCGCCGCCGGACGCGGCTGCGCCCCGCGCAGCGGGATCGACCCCAGATAGCGCGCCATCGCCGCCAGATCCGGGTCGCTCAGGTGCCGCGTGCTGTCGAAGACCACGTCGGCCATGGGACCGGACACCGACGCGTGCGCGGCGACGCCGTCGCGCAGCAGCGCGACCACCTGCTCGCGTGGCCAGTCCTGCACCCCCGCCTCCGCAGTCGAGGCGAGCGACGGCGCATACCAGGCCGAATCCGGCATCAGGCCCCCGGCGAGCTCGCCGTCCGCGGCGATCCCGCCCAGCGCGTTGCGCTTCGAATGGCAGGCTGCGCAGTGCCCGAGCCCGTCCACCAGGTACCTGCCCCGGTTCCACTCGTCGTCCTGCTGCGGCTGCGGCCGCCACGCGCCGGGCCGGAAGTACAGCGCGCGCCAGACCGCCAGCGCCGCCTGCGTGCCGTAGGGGAAGCGCAGCGCGTGGGGCGCGCTGGCCTGCGCGACTGCAGGCATCGAGCGCAGGTAGGCGTAGAGGGCGTCGGAGTCCTCCCGGGTCACCCGGGTGAAGCTCGGGTAGGGGAAGGCGGGATAGAGCAGCCGACCGTCCCGGGCCCGTCCGTTGTGCAGCGCGCGCCAGAACTCGTCGGCCGACCAGCCCCCGATGCCGGTCTCGGGATCGGGGGTTATGTTGGGGGCGACGACCACTCCGAACGGCGTGTCGACGCCGCGCCCGCCGGCCAGCGGCGCGCCCCCCGTCGCGGTGTGACAGCCGATGCAGTTGCCCGCCCGCGCCAGGTAGGCGCCGCGTTCCACCTGCTCCCGAGGCGGCGGCCCCTCGGGCACGGACCGATCGACCGGCGCCTCGCCGCGCAGGTTCAGCCAGGCCAGCAGCGCGCCGGCAAGCAGCACCGCCGCCGCTGCAGCGAACGCGATCGCCCAGGCGCCACGACTCGCGCGCATCACGGCTCACCGCTCCCGCAGCGCATCGGCAGCGGCTGAGTGGCGCCGGCCTCGGGCCGCGTGCCCAGGGGCAGCGTCTGCGCCGACAGCCAGCGCGCGAGCGCACCCACCTCCTGCGCGCTCAGCCGTCGGGCGATCTCGGCCATGCAGTCCGGCGCCTTCGCCCGCCGCTGGCCGTTGCGCCAGGCGCCGAGCTGACCGATCAGGTAGTCCGCCGGCAGCGCCAGCAGCCCGGGCATCGCCGGCAGCCGCCCGGCCATCGCCGCCCCGTGGCAGGACACGCAGGCCGGGATCTGCCGGTCCTGCGCCCCCTCGAAGACCAGCGTGCGCGCCAGGCGCTGCTCGTCCGCCGACAGCCCGTGCGCCTGCGCCGGCGGATACGGAAGGTCGAGCGCCGCGAAGTGGCGCGCGATCTCGCGCAGGTAATCGTCGGACATGTGTCGGGTCAGGTGGTTCATCGCCCGGTTGTGGCGACGCCCGTCCCGGAAGTTTCCGAGCTGATTGAACAGGTAGCCCTCGGGCTTGCCCGCAATGCGCGGGAGATACCCGGTGCGGGTCGCCCTGCCCTCCTTGCCGTGGCACACGACGCAGGCCTGCATGCGCTGGGCCATGGTGTCCTCGACCGCAGTCGGCGCCGGCGTCTGCGCCCAGGCTCTCGTGCACGGCGCAAGCGCCGCCAGGCCGATGGCGATCAGCCCCGCAAGCGCACTCATCAGGCCCGCTCGACGCATCCCCCTCCCTCTGGAGCGCCGGACACGCAGCACGGGCTCCCTGTTCCAGGCGCCAGCCCCCGTGCGCGCGACCAGGTCGCGCAACGAGGACGGCGCCGCAGTTGCAGGGACCGAATCGTACAGCTTCGACAGCGGGCTTTGCGCATCCTGGCCACATCGCGCAGCGGCGCTGAGGCAGGTCGCTGACCGCGCCTCGGCAGCACACGGCGTCGGATCGATCCGCCTCGCCCGTTCCGCAAACCATCGATTCAGCCCCGCGATCGCGGCGAATCCACCGTTTCCCTGGCCTCGTCTCATGGTTTACCCGCAAGGCGCGCCGCTGCGCCGCCTTGTCACGATGGACGACCAACGCGACTATCCCCTCGTCGGCCGCTACCAGGTCATCCGCTGGCGCGGATGCAGCAGAACCTGGCCAGCGCCCACCGGCGCCCCGGCGCTCTGCCCGAAGATCACGACAGACAAGGAGAAGCACACGTGAAGCAGCCCACGATCCGACTGTCCCTCGCCACAGCAGTTTCCGCAGCGGCGATCCTCATGGCTGGCGCCGGCGGCGCCCAGGCGGCCGAGTTCAAGTGGCCCCGTCTGCTGGTGATCGGCACGCCCGGCACCAACTCCGGCAGCTTCGCCTCCACCAACGGCTGGGCGCCGATCCTGCAGAAGGAAGTGGGGACCACGATCCGGGTCGTGCCGGAGGACAACGAGCCGATGCGCTATCGCAGGCTCACCGAGCGCAAGGACATCGCGATCACCTCGGTGTCCGCGGCCGAGATGCGCTTCCAGATCCAGGGGATCGGCGGCTACGCAGCCACCGCACCCGCCGCGCAGCGGCTGATCTGGCACCACAACGACACCCCTTGGGGATACGTCGTGTCGGGTGACTCTAAGCTCAGGACGATGGACGACCTGAAGAAGGGCGGCTATCGGATCGCGCAGGGCGTGTTCTCCCCTCCGATGTCGTTCACGGTGACGAGGGCGCTGCCCGGCTATCTCGGAATGACCGAGGAGGAGGCGCAGAAGAAGTTCACCTTCGTGCCCGCGAGCAGCTACGCGGAGAACTGCCGCTCGGTGGTCGAGGGCAAGGCCGACATCGCGTATTGCGCGTCCACCAGTTCGATCACCTCGGAGATCGAGGGCGCGCCAGGCAGCATCCGCTGGATCCCGATGCCGGCCACGGAGACCGAGAACTGGGCCCGGTATCTGGAGCACCGACCGATGCTGGTCCCTGCCTCGATGGCGATCGGCGTGTCGACCGCTCGCGGCGTCCCGGCCTCGGTGTCGAACTTCGTCTACGCGGTCACGCCGGAGACGGACGCAGAGTTCGTCTACAACGTGGCGAAGTGGATGCACAAGTCCTACGCCAGCTACAAGGACACGCACCCGCTGGCCGCGCGCATGTCGCTCGAGCTCTGGCGCGAATACCTCAACCGCACCCCGCTGCCCGTTCACGAGGGCACGGTGCGCTACCTGCGCGAGATCGGCGCGTGGACCGACAAGGACGATGCCTGGAACAAGGCGGCGATCGAGAAGATGGACCGCTGGGTGTCGGCGCGCAAGGCGGCCATGGAGGAAGCCCGCAAGTCCGGCGTGAAGATCGACTTCAAGGACGAGGCCTTCATCAGGATCCACGACAAGCACACCAAGGGGATCGAGGGCTTCAAGACCCGGCTCTGAGCAGGACCCGCCCGCGTACAGGGCGACGAGAGCTTCGCACCGCGCGACGCCCGGGATTCTCCGGAGTCGCGCAGCCCCCTTCAAGGCAGTCGTGACTGGAAAGGCAGCGGCCCATGAACACCTCCGAGACACCCTCCGGCGCCAAGGATCCGGACGATCTGTTGCCCCCCTCCGAAGTCACGCGCCTCGGCGGGCTCGGCTCCTGGCAGAGCGTGATCTTCACGCTCCTGTGCACTCTCGGTCTGCTGCTCGGGCTCGCCTACATCTTCGGCTTCTCCGCGGGCGGGGCCCGCCTGCTCGAAGGCGAGTACTACTGGGTCTTCATCGGCCTGTTCTCGGCTGCGGCCTTCATCGCCCTGCCCGCCTACGCAGGACAGAAGAAGATCCCCTGGTACGACCTGGCTGCCGCCGTGGTGGTGCTCGCGATCAGCCTGTACTTCGCGACCCACGCATGGGACATGGTCCAGGCCGGCTGGTACAACCTGCCGATGGGGGTCGTGATCTGGCTGCTGATGATGGAGCTCTCCCGGCGCAGCGGCGGGATCCCCTTCCTGCTGGTGGTGGTCGTGCTCGGCATCTATCCGCTGGTCGCGGACCATCTGCCCGGCCTGCTGATGGGCATCCCGTACGACTTCGACCGGATGATCGAGGCGCACGTCTTCCGCACCGAAGGGATGATGGGCATCACGACGAAGATCGTCGCCGAGATCATCCTGGGCTTCCTGGTCTTCGCCGGCGTGCTGATCGCCACCGGCGCGGGGCAATTCTTCATCGACCTGGCCAACGCGGGGTTCGGTCGTTACCGCGGAGGGCCCGCGAAGGTCTCGGTGGTGGCCAGCGCCTTCTTCGGCAGCCTCTCGGGCAGCGTTTTCTCGAACATCGCCGGCACCGGGTCGATCACGATCCCTACGATGAAGAAGGTGGGCTATCCGCCGCACTATGCCGGTGCGATCGAGGCCTGCGCATCGACCGGCGGGGTGGTGATGCCACCGGTCATGGGAGCGATCGCGTTCGTGATGGCGATCACGATCGGGGTCGACTACGCAACCGTGATGGTCGCGTCGATCCTGCCCTCGCTGCTCTACTACCTCGGGCTGCTGCTGCAGGTCGACGCGTACGCGGCCCGGATGAACCTGCGGGGCGAGCCGCCGGAGAAGCTGCCCGCGGTCGGCCCGGTGCTGCGGCGAGGCTGGCCCTATCTGCTGGTGCTGCTGTTCCTGATCTGGGGACTTCTCTACAAGCGGTGGGAGTACTACGCACCCTGGTACGCGAGCCTGCTGATGATCGGGCTCTCCTTCCTGAACCGGCAGAGCATGATGACCCCGCGGCGGCTTCTCGAGACCACTCGTCAGATCGGGGTGCTGGTCACACAGACGGCTGCGATCATCGTGCCGATCGCCTTCGTGGTGAGCGCACTGACGATCACCGGCGTCACCGGATCGGTGACCTCCGGCCTGGTGGCGCTCGGCGGCGGAAACCTCTATCTGGTGATCTTCTTCGGCGTGGCGGCCTGTTTCGTGATGGGGATGGCCGGGCTGTCGATCGTCGCCTACATCTTCCTGGCGGTGACGCTCGCACCGGCGATCATCGAGATCGGAGGCCTGAACACCATCGCGGTCCACCTGTTCATCGTCTACTACGCGATGCTCGCAGTGATCACCCCGCCCGTTGCCGCTGCGTCGTTCCTGGCGGCCACGATCGCTGGCGCCAAGCCGATGCAGACGTCCTGGACGGCAATGCGACTGGGGGTCGTCATCTACTTCATCCCGCTGTTCTTCCTTTTCCAGCCGGCGCTGGTCCTGCAGGGTGACCTGACCCCGCTGATCTACGTGCTGCCTTCGATCGTCATCGGGATCGGGTTGCTGGCCGGCGGACTCGAGGGCTATCTGCTGGGCGTCGGACGCGTGCGCCCGTCACTGCGCCTGCCGCTGATGGCCGCCGGCTTTGCGTTCAGCTTCCCGGGGCTGACCGCAACCATCGTCTCCGGCGTCGTCTGCGCGTTCCTGATCGCACTGATCTGGCGCGACAACCGGCGCGCAGGCGCGACCGCAGCGGGCTGATCCGGAGCGCCAGTCCGGAATGCCTCTTTGGCCTCGCCTGCGATTTCGCAATGACACCGCGCCTTCGGCCGCGTGCAATGTTCCGTTCGACCCCTGATGGAGCCTCGCGTGACCGCCTTCGACGTCCTCTTCTCGACCGACTACGGCCTGATGAGTGTGTTCGTGATCCTGTTCATGCTCGGAATGGCGGTGTTCTTCATCCGCTTCTTCCTGAAGAACATGGAGCGCGAGGAGAAGGAAACCCGCCGCTGAGCCCGCGCGTCGAGGCGCAAGGGCGTGCGGCTCACAGGTCCTGTGCCGCGGCCCCGAGCTGCTGCACCAGCAGGCCGAGGAATTCCGGAACGCAGCCCAGGTGGCTCGAGGGCTGCGCACTGCAGTCGATGAGGCTGACCAGTTCACCGGCGCCGTTGGCCTGCATCGTCTGCAGCGTGCTGCGCGCGCTCGCATAGGGCACGGTCCGGTCGTCGCGCCCGTGGAACAGGCGCAGCGGCGCCGCCGGGCGCCAGTCGTGCACGCTGCTGTCGCGGGCGATCGCCTGCCGGTCGTCGGCGAGATACCGGTCGATGAAGCGGGTGTCCAGCACCACGTCGGCGTCGTCGGGCAGCAGACGCTTCAGCAGTTCCTTGCGCAGCCACTCGCGCAGATCGTGGCCCAGATAGCGCAGCAGACCCGGGCTCAGCAGCGCGCCCACGATCGGGTTCTCGTCACGCGCCAGCGCCAGCAGCCCGTCCAGCGTCGCCTGCACATCGTAGGGACCGCCGCCCGCGACCACCAGGCGCAGCGACTGGAGCTGCGCCCCGCCCGCGGCCTGCAGCGCGCGATGCGCGGCGACGCTCACGTAGGCGCCCTCCGAATAGCCCGCCAGGAAGAGCTGACCGTTGTCGCCCACCCCTGCACGGCGTTGCCAGGTGTTGACTGCCGTGAGCAGATCGACCACCGCGGCGGCCGAGGGTTCGGCCAGCAGGTAGGGGTGCGGCCTGCCGAGCGAGACTCCGTAGCCCACGTAGTCCGCCGCCGTCACCAGGTAACCGAAGGAAGCGAAGATGATCGGCAGCTCGGTGGGAACCGCGTTGTTGCTCGGGGCTTCGGCATCGCGGAACAGCGTCGCGTGCTGCCATGACAGAACCGGGCTGCGCGCTGCGGCCGCCTTCACCGGAACGGCAAGCAGCCCCGAAGCGGCGACCGGATTGCCCTCGGCGTCGCTGCTCAGGTATTCCAGCCGGTAGGCGGCGACGTCGTAGCGCGCCTGCCAGCCCCGCGGAGCGCCCATCTCCTCCAGTGCCTGGGCCATCTGCGCCTTCGGCAGGACGCCCAGGGGCGTCACCGAGCGCAGTTCGCCAGGGCCGGTCGGATCCGCGACCGGGGGCTCGGGCACGAGTTCGTCGCCAGTGGCGCCACCGCCTCCGCAGGCGGCGAGCAGCGCCGCGAGCACGAAGACCATTGCAAGCCGCCACCACCGAAGCACCGTTTCCCCTCGCATCCAGCTTTCCCTTCCGTATCGAATCCGTGCGCGCCGCCGCATCGCCAGGGCGAAGCGGCGGCTCCAGCCGGCATGCCCGTTCAGCGCGCTGCCATGTCCGGCAGGGGCAGGAAGGACGGCGGATCCCAGCCGAGCATCTCGGCGAGGCGCCACACCACCCAGCCGGCCTCGTCGGCGCTCACGCTGTCGCCGGCGAGCAGTCCCCGGAGCACCCGTTCGAGGACATCGTCCCCGGTCACACCGAGCTCCCAGCGCCTGGTCGACGCGGTCTCGCAGAGCATGGCGGCGAGATCTTCGCAGAACTCGTGGCGGGCGGCGATCCGCTCGCGCGATGCCGTCGGGCGGCGGCGCCCGGGCGCGAGATGGAGCGCGATGAACGACGCGGGCACGGTGATCTGGCTGTCGTCCGGCATGGGCGCATTGTGCGGGCGGCGGCACAAGGCCGGCAAGCCCTTCGGCGCCGCAGCAAAGGAGACGCGACCGGCAGTTCGCCACCGGCCGCTGCGGATCGGTGCGCCCGCCAGGCGACCATCGTCGCAGCCGGGGTATCGGGGCGCCGCGCCCGTCCCGCGCCGAAACTGGCACCATCGGCACGGAGGAGGCGGAGATGGTGGACTGGAACGCATCGAGCGTGCACCGCGCAGTGGTCGAGCAGATGCACGAAGCGGTGATCGTCGTGGATCGCGAGGGAACGGTACGGCTGTGGAATGCCGCGGCCGAAACCGTCTTCGGCCGCACGGCGGCCGAGATGGTCGGCCACGGACTCGAGCCGATCGTCCCCGAGCGGCTCTGGCAGGCCCACGACGTCGGTTTCCGGCGGGCGGTCGAGACCGGGCACGCGAAGCATGCCGGGCGCGTGATGACGACGCGTGCAGTGCACGGCAGCGGCGCGAAGATCTACGTCGACATCAGCTTCGCGCTGCTGCGCGACGCCGATGGCCAGGTGTTCGGCGTCTCCGCAGTGGGACGCGACTGCACCGCGCGCGAGGAGGCGAAGCGGGCGGCGCGGCCCGCCGGGGCGCAGCCGGCGCAGTCCTCGTCCTAGCAGGCGCCGACCGGCAGCAGCCCGACGGCGAGCGCGGCCGGAACCCGGTCGCGCGCCGCACCGCGCCGCCGGAGGATCCCTGCGCAGGGAGCGTGGCGCACGATGGCGACCCACGGTGCCGGGCGGGCAAGCGATCGGAACGCACCCGCTTCCGGATGGGCAGGCCCTGCCCCCCTGGCCGGTATCATTGCCCCGATTCCCGCATCCGGCATTCACAGGAGACACTCATGGGTTCGATCGACGCCGCAGTCCTCGGCAAGGTTCCGTTCAAGAAGATCGACTGGATGGAGCGCGACGTCTCGCTCGAGCGCCGCCCGGACGGAGTGATGGTGCTGCGCTCGAACGTTCCGCTCAAGCCCTACGCGCCGCACATCCCCTCGCTGCTGGCCAAGTGGGCCGACGAGACGCCGGACCAGATCTGGCTCGCGCAGCGCAAGGGGCCCGAGCGCGCCTGGCGCAAGGTGAGCTATCGCGAGGCCAAGCAGACCGTCGATGCGATCACCGAGGCGCTGCTGGGCATGGGCGCCGGCCCCGGGCGCCCGGTCGCAATCCTCAGCGGGAACTCGATCGAGCATGCGCTGATGACCCTCGCGGCCCAGCAGGCGAGCGCACCGGCCGCCCCGGTCTCGCCAGCCTATTCGCTGCTGAGCGAGGACCACGCGAAGCTGAAGTACATCTTCGGCCTGATCCAGCCTGCCGTGGTGCTGGTGCAGGACGGCGTGCTGTTCGGGCGCGCGCTGAAGGCGCTGGACCTCACCGGCGTGAAGCTGATCCACGTCGATCGCGCGCCCGAAGGCATGGAGAGCGCCGCCTGGTCCGACCTGATCGCCACGCCGACCACTCCCGCGGTGCAGGCCGCGATCGATCGCCTCACGCCGGACTCCATCGGCAAGCTGCTCTTCACCTCGGGCTCGACCGGCATGCCCAAGGCGGTGATCAACACCCAGCGGATGATGTGCGCGAACGTCGCGATGACCCAGCAGACGCGCGAGCGCACGCCCGACGACCCGAAGCCGGTGATCCTGGACTGGATGCCCTGGAACCACACGATGGGCGGCAACGCGATCTTCAATCCGCTGCTGGCCGACGGGGGCACCCTCTACATCGACGACGGCCGTCCGATTCCCGGCCAGTTCGACGAGTCGATCCGCAACCTGCGCGAGATCTCGCCCACCTACTACGCGAACGCCCCCGCAGGCTATGCGATGCTGGCCACCGCCCTGGAGAACGACGAGGCGCTGGCGCGCAACTTCTTCCGCCAGCTCTCGCTGATGGCCTACGGCGGCGCAACCCTCCCCGACGACCTGTACCTGCGGATGCAGGCGCTGGCCGTGCAGTACACCGGCAACCGGATCGTCTTCTCCACCGGCTGGGGCTCCACCGAAACCTCCCCGACCGCCACGTCCACCTACTGGGACACCGAGCGCGTCGGGCTGATCGGGCTGCCCCACCCCGGCGTCGAACTCAAGCTGGTGCCGGTCGGCCCCAAGTACGAGTGCCGGCTGCGCAGCGTGATCGTCACGCCGGGCTACCACCAGCGCCCTGACCTCACCGAGAGCGCCTTCGACGAGGAAGGCTTCTACAGGATCGGCGACGCCGCCACCTTCGTCGACCCGGAAGACCCCAGCCAGGGGCTGATCTTCGCAGGCCGGGTGGTCGAGGACTTCAAGCTGATGACCGGCACCTTCGTGCACGTGGGCCCGCTGCGCGTGGCCTCGATCGCAGCGGCTTCGCCGGTGATCCAGGACGCGCTGGTGGCCGGGCAGGACCGCGAGTACATCGCGCTGCTGGCCTGGCCCAACATCCCCGCCTGCCGTCAGCTCGTCGGCAAGCCCGAGGCCGCGGTCGAGGAACTGATCCGCGAGCCGGCAGTGATCGAACGCGTGCGCAGCGGACTGAAGGAGCACAACGCCGCGAGCACAGGGTCGAGCATGCGGATCGCGCGCGTGATGCTGATGATCGAACCCCCGTCGATCGACGGCAACGAGCTGACCGACAAGGGCTACATCAACCAGCGCGCCGCGCTCGAGCGGCGCAGCGCGCTCGTCGATCGGCTGTACGCCGAATCGCCTGCGGACGACGTGATCGTGATCCAGTGACATGACGGGGAAGAACAAGGAAACCGAGGCGCTTGCGGCAGTCCAGGCGCTGCGCGAGGGGCTCGACCGGATCGCACCGCTGCTGGTGCCCGGGGCAGCCGCAATCGCGGCGCTCGATCGCCTCTCGGGAGGCGCAAGCCAGGAGACCTGGGCCTTCTCGATCGAGGGCCCCTCGGGCGCCGGATCGCAGTGGATCCTGCGGCGCACGCCCGCAGGCGTGGACCAGCGCAGCAACATGGGCTGCGGGCTCGAGGTGGAGGCGCAACTGCTGCGGCTGGCCGCGCAGGCCGGCGTCCCGGTCCCCGGGGTCGGGCACGTGCTGCGCCCCGAGGACGGGATCGGCCACGGCTTCGTGATGACCCGGCTCGAGGGCGAAGCGCTGCCGCCGAAGATCCTCAAGGATCCGGCCTTCGCCTCCGCGCTGCCGAAGCTGGCGGCGCAGTGCGGGCAGGCGCTGGCCCGCATCCACGGCATCGAGCTGGCGCGCCTGCCGGCGCTGCGCACGGCAGACGCCGCTGGCGAAGTCGCCGCCTATCGCGGGCGCTATCGCAGCTGCGGCGTGCCCAAGCCGGTCTTCGAGTTGGCCTTCCGCTGGCTCGAGCAGAACCTGCCGCCGCCCAAGCCGCGGCTGGCGCTGGTGCACGGCGACTTCCGGCACGGCAACCTGATGATCGGCCCCGACGGGCTGCGCGGCGTGCTCGACTGGGAGCTCGCACACCTGGGCGATCCGATGGAGGACCTGGGCTGGATCTGCGTCAACTCCTGGCGCTTCGGCCGCATCGACAAGCCGGTCGGCGGCTTCGGCACCCGCGAGGAGCTGTTCGAGGCCTACGAGGCGGCGGGCGGGATGCGCGTCGATCCGCAGGAAGTGCGCTTCTGGGAGGTGCTCGGCAGCCTCAAGTGGGGCGTGATGTGCGACGGCATGGCGGCCGCGTTCCTGGCGGGCGAGCGCAACGTCGAGCGCGCCGCGATCGGCCGGCGCTCCTCCGAGGCCGAGATCGACCTCCTGAACCTCCTCGCCCCACGCTGAGCGCGCGGCAGCGCCCCGACCGGAGTCCCCATGCACAACCAGCCAAGCGTCGACGCCCTGCTCGACATCATCGCCGAGTTCCTGCGCAAGGAAGCCGCGCCGCGGCTGCCCGGGCACACCGCTTTCCACGCGCGCGTGGCCGCCAATGCGGTCGACATCATCCGTCGCGAGCTGTCGCTGTCGCCGCCGGCGCTGGCTGCCGAGCGCGCGCGCCTCGAGCAGCTGCTGGGCGAGACGGGCGAGCTCGAGGCCCTGAACAGCCTGCTGTGCGAGCGGATCGCCAGCGGGGCGATCGATGCCGAAACGCCCGGACTGCTCGACCACCTCTGGCAGGTGACGCTGGACAAGCTCGCAGTCGATCAGCCCGGCTACTCCACCTATCGCGCCTGGCTCGCCAGGCAGGGCGAAGGAGCACGAAGCTGAGCCAGGAAACGAGGTGCCGCCGATGGAACTGAACACCGAAGAGATCACCACCCCGCCGCGTCCCGCGGCCACCGTCGTGCTGCTGCGCGACGCCGGCGCCGGCCTCGAGGTGCTGATGATGAAGCGCCACGGGCAGTCCGACGCCTTCGGCGGCGCCTACGTCTTCCCCGGCGGCAAGCTCGATCCGGAAGACCACGCCCCTGCCCTGCTCGGGCGCGCCGACGCGCCTTCCGAAACCCTGCACGCGGCGCTCGGCGAGCCGCAGCTCGAGGCATCGACCGCTGCTGCGCTCTTCGTCGCAGCGGTGCGCGAGACCTTCGAGGAGTGCGGCATCCTGATGGCGCACGGCGCCGACGCGGCTGCCACCGAGTTCGCGATGCGTCGCGCACGCGACGGCCTGGGTTTCGGCGAACTGGTCAGCGAGCTGGACCTGCGCCTGCGCATCGCCGACATGGTCCCCTGGACCCGCTGGATCACCCCGCGGCTCGCATCGGTGTCACGCAAGCGCTTCGACACGCGCTTCTTCGTCGCACAGGTTCCCGAGGGCGCGATCGCGCGGCACGACCAGCGCGAGGCGACCGACGCCGCCTGGATGCGCCCGCGCGCGGCGCTCGAGCGCTACTGGGATCGGGAGATCGAGCTCGCGCCGCCGCAGATCCAGAGCCTGGCGCACCTGGCGCGCTTCTCGCGCGCTGCCGAGGTGCTGGCCGAGGCACGGCGCCGCCCGCCCCCGCTGATCGAGCCGGAGCCCTTCGACCTGGACGGGATGCGGGTGATCGTCTACCCGGGCGATCCGCAGCACTCGGTCGCGCAGCGCGCGATGCCGGGGCCGACGCGGCTGCGCCATCGGCAGGGACGCTTCGAGCCTGTGGGCGGGGACTTCGAGGCCCTGTTCGAGTGAACCCGGGCGGCTGAGCCCGGCGCCGGCCGATCGGGCTCGCGCGGCCGGGCCCGTCACCGCCCGATCGAGCGCACGGCCGGGTCCGATCCCGGGCGCGCGCCCTGCCGCGCTCAGCCTGCGCAACGCAGCCGCGCCACCTCCCCCAGCACCACGGTGTGCCTGATCGCCCGGTCGTCGGCGAGCACGATCATTGCCGCGAGCCACTCGTCGAGACTGGCTGCGGCCGCAGTGCGCCGGGCCAGCAGTGGGGTCGCGCGATCGTCGAGCGCAATGAAATCGGCCTCGAGCCCCGGGGCGAGGTTGCCGATGAGACCGCCCAGATCGATCGCGCGCGCAGCGCCGGCAGTGTGCCGCCACCAGAGCTCGGCGGCCTCCATCGCGCCTGCGCCGAGTCGCGCGAGCTTCCAGGCGTCGAGCATGGTGTGGAAGGGCGACAGCGAGGTCCCCGCGCCCACGTCGCTGGCCAGCGCCCAGGCAAAACCGCTGCGGCGCGCCGCGTCGAAGTCGAACACGCCGCTGCCCAGGAACAGGTTCGAGCTCGGGCACACGGCCACTGCCGCCCCGGTCTGTGCCAGCCGGCGGCGATCCTGGTCGTCGATGTGGATGCAGTGGGCCAGCACGCTGCGCGGGCGCAGCAGGCCGACGGCATCGTAGACGTCGAGGTAGCTGCGCGCCTGCGGGTGCAGCCGGCGCACCAGCGCGAGCTCCTCGCGGTTCTCCGCGGCGTGGGTCTGCACCCAGACGTCCGGGTGGGCGCGGGCCAGTTCGGCCGCCCCGCCAAGCTGGCTGGCCGAACACGAGGGAACGAAGCGGGGCGTGATCGCGATGCCGAGGCGATCGACGTCGTGCCAGCGGCGGATCAGCGCATCGGTGTCCTCGAGTCCGCGCTGGCTGTGGTCGCGCACCGCCTCGGGAACCTCGCGGTCCATCAGGCACTTGCCGGCGATCATCCGCAGGCGGCGCGCCTGCGCCTCGCGCAGCAGCGCGTCCACCGAGACGGGATGCGAACTGCCCCAGGCCATCGCGGTGGTGACGCCGTTGCGCAGCAGTTCGTCGACGAAGAAGCCGGCCGCATCGGCCGCCACCGCAGGGTCGGCGAAGCGCGCCTCGAGCGGAAAGGTGTAGCGCTGCAGCCAGGGCAGCAGGCCGGGCCCGGGAGATCCGATCAGGTCGATCTGCGGGAAGTGGACGTGGGGGTCGATGAAGCCCGGCGCGAGGGTCAGGCCGCGCCAGTCGACGACGTCCAGCCCGGGATGGCGTGCAGCAAGCTCGGCGTATGGCCCGAGCTCGAGGATGCGCCCGTGCTGCACGACCAGCATGCCGTCGTCGATCCGCCAGGGCTGCCTGCGGGCGTCGAAACCCAGCAGCGCTGCACGCCACGCCTTCATCGGTCGCCTCCCGCGCGCCTGCGCGCTCAGGCAGCGAAACGGATGAGGGTCTTGATGCGGGCTGCGGGCCCGCGCCCGGCGATCAGTTCGTCGATCGCGGCCTGCGCGTCCTCGAGCGGAACATCCTGGGCCCAGGGCGCGTCGACCTGCGCCGCCAGTTCCACCGCCTCGACGAACTCGGGCTCCGTATAGCCGAAGCAGCCGGCGAGGCTGCGGTCGCCCACGATCAGCGAGGCAGCCGAGGCCGGCAGCCGGTCGTCGTGCAGGCCGAGCAAGGCCACGGTGCCGCCGAAGGCGGTGCACTTCACCGCGTCGGTGCGCGTGGCCCCGGTACCGGCAGCGTCGAACACGGCCTCGAAGCTGCCCGACAGGCGCGGCAGCACGGTGCGCGCCCCGGCCGCCAGCGCGAGATCGAGCCGCGCCGGCACCGGGTCGACGACGGTGATGTCCGACAGCCCCCGCGCGACCAGCACCTGCAGCAGACACATGCCGATCGCGCCCGCGCCGATGATCGCCACCGCGCCTTCCGGGCGGCCGGCCCGGTTCCAGCCGTGCACGCCGTTGGCAAGGGGCTCGACCAGCGCCGCCTGCGTGGGCGTCAGCCCTGGCGCCGGCACCAGGTTGCGCCACGGCACCGAGACGCGCTCGGCGAAGGCCCCGGCGCGCGTATAGCCGATCAGCCTGCGCTGTCGGCAGAGGTTGGTGCGTCCGGCCGCGCAGGCTGCGCAGTCGCCGCATCCCACCATCGGGTTGACCACGACGAAGCTGCCGTCGTCGAGCCGGCCGCCGAACTCGTGCCCCGGCACCAGGGGGGGCGCAGCCGTGGCCATCCCATCGCGGAACAGCCCGAGATCAGAGCCGCAGACTCCCGCCCGGTCCACGTGCACCAGCACCTCGCCCGGGCCGATCTCGGGCTCGGCGACCTCGCGCAGGCGCACCCGGCGCGTCCCCTCGTAGACCAGTGCCTTCATCCTCCCGTTTCCTCGCTTGTGATGCGGGCGCCCCGTGGAAGCGAGTATGGATTTGGACGACACTCGAAGACAAGCCCGATCTCCGGGAAGCGGAAGGCTGCAAGGACGGGGCCCGTGCGGGCAAGGGCGACGGCGCGCCCGGCGCGCCGCGCCAGGGCCGCGCTCGCCTGGGGTCGCAGGCGGATCCGGGGCGTGCTGATCGACGTGAACGAGGAGAGACGATGGGAAGGCGGTTCGATGGAAAGGTCGCAGTGATCGCCGGAGGCGCGTCGGGGATCGGCCTGGCGATCGCGCGTCGGCTGGTCGCCGAAGGCGGGCGCGCAGTGCTGGGGGACGTGAACCGGTCCGCGCTCCAGGGCGCGGTGTCGGAGTTCGGCGCGCAGGTGCGGCCCGCGACGGTGGATGTGCGCGTCGAGGCGCAGGTGGCCGCGATGACCGAGGCGGCGCTGGCGCAGTTCGGCCGCCTCGACCTGGGCTTCAACTGCGCCGGGCTGGGCATCTTCGGCGAGCTCGTCGAACTCGAGGAGGCCCAGTGGGACACGGTGCTGGACATCTGCCTGAAGGGCGTCTGGCTTTGCGTCAAGCACGAGGCGCGCGCGATGGCGGCCCACGGCGGAGCGATCGTCAACGTCGCCTCGCTGAACAGCCAGATCCCCATGTACGGGGGCGGCGCCTACTCTTGCGCGAAGGCCGGAGTGGAGATGCTCTCGCGCAACGCGGCGCTGGAGTTGGCGCCACGGGCCATTCGCGTCAACACGGTCTCGCCGGGCCTGACCGAAACTCCGCTGACCACCGGCGTGCGCGCGGACCCGCAGCTCGAGGCAGCTTACCTGCAGCGCATCCCCATGGCGCGTGCGGCCAGTCCGGACGAGATCGCGGCCGCGGCGCTGTTCCTGGCCAGCGACGACGCCGCTTACGTCAGCGGCTCGAACCTGATCGTCGATGGCGGCTGGCAGACCACCGGCTATCCGGATCTGCGCCCCTTCGCCCGAGGGATCAAGGCCGCGCGTGCGGCCCGCTGAGGTGGCGCCGGCGCGCCTGTGTGACGCTTGCCCGCGCAGGCCCGACCAGCTCGCCCGCGCAGCAAGCCCGCGGCGGGTCTCGCCGGCGCCCCGGCGTGAGGCCGCGTCGCTGGCCGGTGCTGCGCTGCACGCGGCCTTCAGCCCAGCGCCTGCCCCCCGTCGACCGCGATCGTCTGGCCGGTCACCCAGCTCGCGAGATCGCTGGCCAGGAACAGCGCCACCGACGCGACCTCCTCGGGGCGGCCCATCCGGCCGGAGGGGATCGCGCGCAGCGTGCCCTCGTACAGCGTCGGGTTGTTGCGGCGGGCGTCGTCCCAGACGCCGCCCGGGAACTCGATCGACCCGGGGGCGATGCAGTTCACCCGTACGCCCCGCGGCGCGAGCGCGAGCGCCTGCGTCGTTGCGTACTGGATCAGCGCGGCCTTGACTGCGCCGTAGGGCGGAGTGCGCACGCTCGGGCGCAGGCCGGAGATCGACGAGATGTGGATGATCGACGCACCGCGCTGCAGGTGCGGCAGCGCCGCGTGCGACGCCCGCACCGTCGCCATCAGGTCGACGCCGATGCTCGCCCCCCACCCCGCCTCGTCGTCGCTGCGCCCGAAGCCCGAGGCGTTGTTCACCAGCACGTCGATTCCGCCCAGCACCCGTGCCGCCTCGCCGACGTAGCGGGCCACTGCAGCGCCGTCGGCGAGGTCGCACACTGCTGCGTGCACCGCGCCGCCGCGACCCTGCAGCGCGCGCTCGGCCTCGCGCAGCCCGGCCTCGCCGCGCGCGCAGATCGATACGCTCGCGCCGGCATCGGCGAAGGCCTTCGCGATCGCCAGGCCGATTCCCCGACTGCCTCCGGCGACGACCAGCCGCCGCCCTTCCATGGAGATCTTCATCACCCCTCCCTTTCGTGGTTTCCGCCAGGCCCGGAGCTGCCAGCGGCGGGTGTCATCGCTGCAATTGCAGCACCTGCCGGGCTGGCATCCGCCGCCGGGGCAGCATCACCCGGGGGCGCAGCAAGGCCATCCGACGAAGGCGCACCGGGCGCGACTTCTCGCAGCAGCCGCGCGAGATCGTCCTCGTCGAGCGTCTCGCGCTCGAGCAGCCAGCGCGCCCCGGTGTCGAGCCGCCCGCGCTGCTGGCGCAGCAGTTCCTGCGCCCGCTCGAACGCCTGCGCGACGAGCTCGCGCACCGCGATGTCGATGCGCCGCGCAGTGTCGTCCGAGTACTCGCGCGCATCCGGAAGGCCCGCGACAGCACCGAGCATCGGCGCGCGTTCGTGCTCGTAGGCCACGTTGCCCAGCCCCTGGTCCATCCCGAAGCGCACCACCATGCTGCGTGCGATGTCGGTGACCCGCGCGAGGTCGTCGGCCGCGCCGGTGGACACCTCGCCGAAGACGATGCTCTCGGCCGCGCGGCCGCCCAGCAGCACCGCCATCTTGTCCTCGAGTTCGCGCCGGGTCATCAGGAAGCGATCCTCGGTGGGCCGCTGGATCGTGTAGCCGAGCGCACCGATCCCGCGCGGGATGATCGACACCTTGTGCACCTTCTCGCCGGGCTGCAGGCTCAGCGCGATCAGCGCATGGCCCATCTCGTGGTGGGCAACGGTGCGCCGCTCCATCGGGTTGAGCAGGCGGTTGCGCTTCTCCAGCCCGGCGACGATGCGCTCCACTGCGCCGGTGAAGTCCGCCAGGGTCACCGCCTCGCCGCCGCGGCGGGTGGCCAGCAGCGCCGCCTCGTTGACCAGGTTGGCGAGATCGGCCCCCGAGAAGCCCGGCGTGAGCTCGGCGACCTTCTCGGGATCGGCATCGGGCGCGAGCCGGATCTTGCGCAGGTGGACCAGCAGGATCTGCACCCTGCCCCGCTTGTCCGGCCGGTCGACCAGCACCTGCCGGTCGAAGCGCCCGGCGCGCAGCAGCGCCGGATCGAGGATCTCGGGGCGGTTGGTCGCCGCCAGCAGCACCAGCCCGCCGGAGGGGTCGAAGCCGTCGAGCTCGGCGAGCAGCTGGTTGAGGGTCTGCTCCTTCTCGTCGTGGCCGCCCATGCCGCCGAAGGCGCCGCGCGCGCGGCCGAGCGCGTCGATCTCGTCGATGAAGATGATCGCCGGCGCCTTCTGGCGCGCCTGCTCGAACAGGTCGCGCACCCGGGCCGCCCCCACTCCGACGAACATCTCGACGAACTCGGAGCCGTTGATCGAGAAGAAGGGAACGCCCGCCTCGCCGGCGACCGCACGCGCCAGCAGGGTCTTGCCGGTGCCGGGCGGCCCCACCAGCAGGATGCCCTTGGGCAGGCGCGCGCCGAGCCGGCTGTGGCTGTGCGGATCCTTCAGGAAGGACACCACCTCCTGCAGTTCGGCCTTGGCCTCGTCGACTCCGGCGACGTCCTCGAAGCTGACCTTGATGTCGGTCTCCATGTAGACGCGGGCCTTGCTCTTGCCGATCGACATCAGCCCGCCGCCGAAGCCGCCGCGCTCGGCGAGCCGTCTGGACAGGAACAGCCAGATCCCGACGAACACCAGCGCCGGCAGCACCCAGCCGAGCAGGTCGCGAAAGAAGGTGGTCTGCACGCCCCCGCTGACCTTCACCCCGTGCTGGGTCATGCGCGCGGCCAGGTCGGGATCGACACGCAGCGTGACGAACTGGCGGCGGCCGTCGGGCAGCGGCTGGCGCAGCTCGCCGACCAGGCGGTCCGGGAAGACCACCACCTCGGCGACGTTGCCGGCATCGAGCTGCTGGACGAACTCGCTGTAGGCGAGCGGGCCGACCGTGCGCCAGGACTGCCAGGCGTCGTTGATCAGCGTGATCGCCAGCAGCGCGAGCGCCAGGTACCAGAGGTTCCACTGTCCCGGTCGGGTCCAGCGGTCGGGTTTCTCGGTGGCCATGAGTTCAGCTCCTCGTTCGCGGCCCGGCCAGGGCCGCCTGCATCAGCCCGAGATAGGCGCGCGCCGCCGGCTCCCAGCCGAAGTCGCAGGCCATTCCCGCACGCTGGATCGCGCGCCAGCGCGGTGGATCCCGCAGCGCCGCGAAGGCGCGCGCCAGCGCATCCCCGAGCGCCGCCGGTTCGGCAGCGTCGAAGACGAAGCCGTTGCCCTGCGCCCCTTCGCGCTGCGCCTCGTCGGCATCGCGCACCGTGTCGGCCAGTCCGCCGGTGCGACGCACCACCGGTGGCGTGCCATAGCGCAGGCTGTACATCTGGTTCAGCCCGCAGGGCTCGAAGCGCGAAGGCATCACGAAGAGGTCCGCGCCGGCCTCGATCCGGTGCGCAAGCGTCTCGTCGAACCCGATCACCACCGCGCAGCGCCCGGGATGCCGCGCGGCGACCGCCTGCCAGCCGGCCTGGAGCTCGGCCTCGCCCGAACCCAGCAGCGCGATCTGCACGCCGTCGGCGCACAGGCGATCGGCCAGCGCGAGCAGCAGGTCCAGCCCCTTCTGCCCGGTGAGACGGCTGACCACGCCGAGCAGCGGCACGCCATCCTGGGGCGCCAGCCCGAGCCGCTGCTGCAGGTCGCGGCGGTTGTCGGCCTTGCGCGCGAGCGAGTTCGCGTCGTAGCGCACCGCGATCCGCCGGTCTTCGGCGGGATTCCAGTCGACGGTGTCGATGCCGTTGAGGATTCCGGCGAGCCGGTCGGCCCGATGGCGCAGCAGGCCTTCGAGCCCGCAGCCGAACTCGGCGGTGAGGATCTCGCGGGCGTAGCTCGGGCTCACGGTCGCGATGCGGTCGCTGAACTGCAGCCCGGCCTTCAGGAAGGACAGCCGGCCGTGGAACTCGACGCCGTCGAAGCGGAAGGCCTGCGGCGGCAGCCCCAGCGCGGCGAGCGCTTCCTGGCCGAACAGGCCCATGAACGCGAGGTTGTGGACGGTCAGCAGGCTCGCTGCGCCGCGCCCGTCGTGCAGGTAGTGTAGGAAGGCGGGGGCCAGGCCAGTCTGCCAGTCGTTGCAGTGCAGGATCTGCGGCCGCCACGCCAGCGGCGATTCGGGCGAGGCCAGCAGCGCGGCGACGCGCGACAGCAGCCCGAAGCGCAGCAGGTTGTCCGGGTGATCCGCGCCGCTGCCGTCCAGGTAGGGGTTTCCGGGCCGATCGAAGAGCTCCGGCGCATCGAGCAGCAGCAGTTCCGCACCTGCCCCTGAAGGCCCCGGGGAGGCCCGGCGTCGCGCATCCGGGCCGAGCGGTTCCTGGCGCGCGCCCGCGGACGCTCCCGACGCCGCTGCGAGCGGCGCCCCCAGCAGCGTCGCGCCGGGCAGCTCCCCGCCGGGCGGGGCGATCCGGGCGCGTGGCACCAGCGCGTCGGCGAAGGCCTCGCGCAGCGCAGGATAGGCGGGCAGCAGCAGCTTCACCTCGCAACCACAGGCCGCCAGCGCCGCGGGCAGCGCCGCCGAGACGTCGCCGAGCCCGCCGGTCTTCACCCAGGGCGAGAGCTCCGAACTCGCGAACAGCACCCCGGGCGCGCCCGCGCTCACAGCCAGCACATCAGCCCCATCTCGAAGCGGTGGGTCAGCCGCTGGCTGAACGGATAGGCGCGGAAGCGATACTCCATCCGCCCGCACCAGTCCGGGTCGACGTCGATTCCGTAGAGGTGCTCGCCGCCGTCCAGCGGGTGCAGCGGCCGCAGCCCGACCAGGCGACGCTCGCGGGTCTCCTCGTAGAGGTCGCGCCGGTCGAACACGATCTCCACCGCGACATCGCCGGGATCCAGCCCGCCGAGCTGGACCGCGACCTCGAAGCGCACGCCCTCGCCGAACCGGATCCTCGGCGGGGTGCCATCGCGCCGGCGCAGGCTCACCCCGGCCCAGGCGGCGCGCACCTTCGCCTTCCAGTCGCCGAGGCTGCGCGAGAGCGCGAAGCCATCGGCCGAGTGCGCGCGCCACTGCGCTGCCGCCGGTGCGTAGGACCGGTGCAGGTACTCGGAGAGCATCCGCTCGGCGTTGAAGCGCGGCGCGATCGACGCCATCGAACGCTTGGCCATCGCCACCCAGCCCGGCGAGTAGCCCATCGGCCCACGCTCGTAGTAGAGCGGAATCACCTTGTCCTGCAGGATCTCGTACAGGGTGCCCGCCTCGTCGCGCGCGCGCTGCGCCTCGTCCAGGCCGTTGTGCACCGGCGTGATCGCCCAGCCGTTGCTGCCGTCGTAGCCTTCGTTCCACCAGCCGTCGAGCACCGACAGGTTGATCACCCCGTTGAGCGCGGCCTTCATTCCCGAGGTGCCCGAGGCCTCGAACGGATAGATCGGATTGTTCAGCCAGACGTCCACGCCCTGCACCAGTCGCCGGCCGAGGCGCAGGTCGTAGCCCTCGACCAGCAGGATGTGACCCTCGAACTCGCGCATCGCCGCGACCTCGTGGATGCGCCGGATCAGCTCGCAGCCGGGTTCGTCGGCCGGATGCGCCTTGCCGGCGAAGACCAGGACCACCGGCCGCTGCGGATCGCTGACGATCTCGTGCAGCCGGTCGAGGTCCTGCATCAGCAGGGTCGCACGCTTGTACGCGGCGAAGCGGCGGGCGAAGCCGATCGTCAGCACGTTCGGGTTGTCCGGGTCGGCCATCCGCAGCAACCGGTCCAGGTGGGCCTCCGACCCGTGGTTGCGCAGGTGCGCACGCACCATCCGGTGGCGCACCAGGTGCAGCATCTGCGACTTCAGCGACTGGCGCACGCTCCAGAACTGCTGGTCCGGGATCCGGTGCACCCCGGCCCAGGACTCGGGGTCGGTGACCCGCACGCTCCAGCCCGAGCCCAGGTGGCGCGAGAAGATCTCCGCCCACTCGTCGGACAGGAAGGTCGGGATGTGCACTCCGTTGGTGATCCCGTCGATCGGGTTCTCCTCGGGCTCGATCTGCGGCCACAGCGGAGCGAGCATCTGCGCAGACACCCCGCGGTGGATCTGCGAGACGCCGTTGTGGTGCCGCGACCCGTGGATCGCCAGCGCGGTCATGTTGAAGTCGCTTCCCGAGGGCGTCTGCCCCAGGGCCCACAGCCGCTCGAAGTCGACGCCGGTCTGCGCGCACCAGGCGGAGAAATAGCGCTCGATCATCTCGCGCGAGAAGTGGTCGTGGCCGGCCGGCACCGCAGTGTGCGTGGTGAACACCGTGTTGGCCGCCACCGCTTCGAGCGCGGCATCGAAGGGCAGCCCCTCGCGCAGCAGCCGGCGCATGCGCTCGAGGATCAGGAAGGCCGCGTGCCCCTCGTTGATGTGCCAGACCGTGGGCCGCAGGCCCATCGCCTCGAGCGCCCTGCCCCCGCCGACGCCCAGCAGGATCTCCTGCTCGATGCGCATCGCGCGGTCGCCGCCGTAGAGCCGATGCGTGATGTCGCGGTCGGCCGGCGCGTTCTCGGGCAGGTCGGCGTCGAGCAGGTAGAGCTGGACGTGCCCGACCCGCGCCTGCCACACCTTCAGGCGCACCTCGCGCCCGGGCAGTCCGACGTGCACGCACAGCGGCGCGCCGCGCGGATCGGGCACCGGCGACACCGGAAGGTCGGCGAAGTCGGAATCGGTGTAGGTCGCCTGCTGGCGGCCGTGGACGTCGATGCGCTGGTAGAAGTAGCCCTGCCGGTACAGCAGCCCCACCCCGACGAAGGGCAGCCGCATGTCGCTGGCGGCCTTGCAGTGGTCCCCGGCCAGGATCCCGAGGCCGCCGGAGTAGATCGGCAGGCTCTCGTGGAAGCCGAACTCGGCGCAGAAGTAGGCGATCAGCTCGTCGTCGCCGAAGCTGCGCTGGCCATTGCTGCGCGTCTTGCGCTCATGGTAGCTGTCGTAGGAGGACAGCACCCGGTGCAGGTTGCCGACGAAGAGCCGATCCTCGGCGGCCGCCTCGAGCTCGCGCTGGTCGATGCGCTTGAGGAAAGCCTTCGGGCTGTGGCCGACCGCGTGCCAGACCTGGCGGTTCAGGCGCGCGAACAGGGTGCGCGTCGGGCGGTCCCAGCTGTACCAGAGGTCGTTGGCGAGCTCTTCGATGCGGGACAGGCGTTCCGGAAGCCGGGGATCGACCTCCAGCTGGAAAGGGGTGCCGGGCATTGGGACTCCGGGTCGTCGTGCAACGGGCCGCAGCGCTCAGCGGCCGGGGATCAGTTCCAGGGCGAGGCTCGCGTGATCGGCGCGCAGCTCGAAGCCGAGCTCCACCACCGCAGCCTGCATGATCTTCTCGAATCCGCCTTCGGACAGGGAGACCGTGTGCAGGGGCGCGGCGCGCACCGCGCAGGCTTCGCTCGCCTCCAGGCGCAGCCAGCCGTCGAGCGTGCGATCGTCCAGCGTGAGCCGCACGGCCTGCTCCAGCGCCAGCTGCTGGCCGAAGCCGCAGGGGATGCTGCCGTCGGCGAGCAGGTAGCGGCCCCCGAAGCCGTCGCAACTGGGCATCGCGAGGTTGAGCTGGGTCGTCAGCCGATGGCCGGCAAGGCCGCGGCACTGCCACTCGATTCGCAGGCGTCCGTCGACCAGCATCAGCCGCTTGCGGATCGTCCCCTCGCGGTGCCCGGCCTCGAACTCGAGCGCGGGAGCGCCATCGCCCTGCTGCGCACAGATCCGGTAGCCGTCGAGCGCCGCGCACCCGCCGTCCGGGGCAGCGATGCGGTCGACCCCGATCGCGCGCGGCAGCGCATCCGGCTCCAGGTCGGCGGGGAGGATCTCGTGCTTGGTCGCGGTGCGGTCATGGGCCGAGGCGATTCCGCCGCTGGTCGCGTTCGACTGCGCCTGCGCGCCTACCCTGGCGTGGTAGGCCTCCTCGCGGCGCGCGAGCGTGTCGCCGAAATTGTGCAGCAGCGGGTAGGCGAGCAGCTCGTGCACCGCGGCCAGGCCGTCGTCGCGCACCGCAGCCTGCAGGCGGGGCTCGCAGAGCAGCCACTCGTCGCGACCGTCGAGGTCGAAATCGGCGCGCTGCAGCGGCGGGCGCGGGTCGATGCGATCGAGCTGCGCCTCGAGCGCGCAGAGGTTGCGCCAGGTCTCGCGGCGCAGGTGCGGCAGATACAGCCCGCCGAACAGTCCGTGCCAGTAGGCGTCGTTCGACTGCGCGCGGTGCAGCAGGGGCCGCAGCTCGTCGGCCCGGGCGCCGGGAGGCAGCGCCGCCAGGCGCGCCGAGGCCTGCAGGCTGCGCTTGTGCAGCCAGTTGCTCTCGGGGTAGCGCGACAGGAAGTTGCGCCAGATGCCGCCGCGCACGAAGGGCTTGTTCACCTCGAAGCGCCCGGCATCGCGCTCATGGCGCTGCAGCTCGGCGAACCGGTGCGCTGCCGCCGGCGGCAGCGTCCAGGCGTTCATCTCCAGGTAGGAGGTGCTGGGCAGGTAGACGAGCCCGCGCGGCGGCTGCTCGGCGTGGAAGGCGGCGAAGGTCTCGGCGCGCAGCAGCGGCGAGGCGAGCACCGCCTCGACGAACTGGCGCAGCCAGCCGCGCTGGTAGACCCACTCGTGCGTCTCGGGCCAGACCCCGAACTTCTCGAGGTCGTCGAAGTGGATTGCCGCTGCCTGCCCTTCGCGGGCCAGCGACTCCAGGAAGGCGACCGCGTCCGCAGCCGGGGCAAAGGGCAGCCGGTAGCGCAGGGCCTCGGCGATCGGGAAGACGTCCAGCCGCGCGCCGCCCTCCTCGGTGGCGAAGTGCCGGTCCAGGTGCCCGGCGGGCACCCCGGCGCACAGGAAGTGATAGTCGTCGACCACCACGTAGCGCGTGCCGGTGCGCACCAGCGCCGGAACCACTCCCGACTCCCAGACGCGCTCGGTCAGCCAGGCGCCGGCCGGCCGCACGCCGAAGCAGCGCTGCAGCCGCTCGTTCATCGCCTCGAGCTGGGTGATGCGGTCGCGCTCGGGAATCGCCGCGAGCACCGGTTCGCAGTCACCGGCGCCGAAGAGCTCGAGCTGCCCGCGCCCGCTCATCTCGACGATCAGCCCGACGACATCGGCGTGGCGCTCGCACAGATCGCCCAGCAGCCAGCCCGACAGGTGCAGCGAGAAGCGGAACTCGGGGTAGTCGGCCAGCGTCGACAGGAAGGGCCGGTAGCTGAGCGCGACCGCCTCGTCGATCACTGCCGGGAAGTTGCCCACCGGCTGGTGCGCGTGCACCCCGAAGAGCAGTCGCATCGGATCTCCTCGCAGGTTCAGGCCGACGGCGCAGCCCGACGCATGGCTCCGCCGGCCTCGGGACGCCCGTGGCCCTGCGAGAGCGGGCGGTTCAGCGCCACCGGCGCCGGGCGCCCGATCAGTTCGTAGAGCCGGCGCAGGTTGCGCCGGTACAGCCGCTCGAAACGGTCGACCGCGTGCGCCGGGTTGTAGGAACCCAGCCACCAGAACCAGTCCGAGCTCTCGCAGGCCGCGAGCTGTCGCCGTGCCGCCTCGATCCGCTCCGGCGTGAAGCGCTCGTCGGCGACGGCTTCGTCCCAGGCCTGCTTGGCCTCGACCAGCAGATCCCAGGCCCGGTTCTTGTCCTCCTCACCGATCCAGGTGGACAGCGTCCCCATCACCCAGCTTCCTGCGCTCAGCCGGGGCAGCTGCCGCGGCGTGCGTCCCGGCTGGGCCAGCGCCTCGCTGACGGTGCGGGTGCGGATCGCCGGGTGGGCTTCGAGCGCCGAGTACAGCTCCTCGAAGAAGTAGAAGCCGTTGTAGGGGTAGTACTCCCAGGCGTTCTCGCCGTCGAGCGCGACCAGCACCAGCGGCGTCTCGCCGGCGGACGCCTCCGCGGCGATCGATTCGAGCTCGGCGATGAAGTGCGCGGCCGCATCGCGCCCATGCCACTTCGAGTACTCGAAACCGATCAGATCGGACAGGCGCTCGTCGCGGAAGAGAAGCGGCATCGACTGGCCCGGCGCGCACCACGGCCGGTACAGCGCGGCGCGCCGCTCGGCCTGGCTCCAGCCCGGGCTGCCGAGGCTGTTGGCGAGCACGCTCTCGCTGCTGGCGCTCCACTTCAGCCCCGCCGCCGCCACTTCCTCGACGAAGGGCTGGGAGATCGCGCCCTCGGCCGGCCACAGCCCCGCGGGCGGCGCGCCGAAGCAGCGCTCGTGGGTGCTCACCGCCTCGTGCAGGTGCCAGCGCACGCGGTCGGCGCCACCGGGATAGGTCGGCGCGCGCGGCAGCCGCGCGTCGGGCAGCGTGTCGTGCGCGGCCTTGAAGTCCAGCAGCAGCGGGCCGATCGGGTGCGCGTGCGGGGTGCTCGACAGTTCCACGCGCCCGTCGGCGGCCAGCGCCCGGTAGCGTCCGAGCAGCCGCCGCATGATCACGCCGATCGCGTCGAACAGTTGCAGCCGGTCGCCGTGCACGAAGCCGCTGCCCTTGGCCATCAGCCGGCCGAACAGCGGGTCGCTGCGGCGCTCGGTCTCGCCCACCCAGACCAGGTGATACCAGGTGAGCAGGTCGGCGAGATAGGCGCCGGACAGGTAGTCGAAACCGCGGCGATCCTGTCCGTCGAGCAGCCGGAAGAGCTCGTGCAGCCGGCGATACTGCGGATAGGGCTGCAGCATCGAGTCGTGGTTCGAGTGGAAGCAGCTGTCCAGGATCAGCCTGCGCTCGGCAGGCTCGATGCGGTCGAGGTCCGGCACCTGCAGCAGGCGCAGCAGCGGGTCGCGGATGCGGCCGAGGTCGAACTGGGCCACGTAGTCCTCGAGCTGCTCGAGCAGGATGGGCACGAAGTTGAAGGTGCAGCGCACGCCCGGGTGCCGCTCGACGTGGGCGGCCATGTCGGCGTAGTCCTTGAGCGCGTGCAGGTAGACCCACGGCATCAGGTAGCGGCCGCTGCCCGCGTCGCGATAGTCGGGCTGGTGCATGTGCCACAGCAGCACCAGATCGAGCCGGGCGCCTGCGTCGGACATCGCTCAGCGGACCCTGTGGATTCCCTGGCCGAGCATGTCGGGCGTGACCAGCACCACGCCCTGCCCGGAGACCCGAAAACGCCGGCGATCCTGCGCGGCATCGACGCCGATGCGCGTTCCCTCGGGAATGCGGCAGCCGCGGTCGATCACCGCGCGCCGGATCACGCAACTGCGTCCGATCTCGACGTCGGGCAGCAGCACCGAATCCTCGACGCTGGCGTAGCTGTGCACCCGCACGCGGGCGAACAGCACCGAGCGGCGCACCGTCGCGCCGCTGATGATCGTCCCGCCGGCCAGCATCGAGTCGATCGCGACTCCGCGCCGATCGTCATCGTCGAAGACCAGTTTCGCCGGCGGCGTCTGCTCCTGGTGGGTCCAGATCGGCCAGTCCTCGTCGTAGAGGTTGAGCTCGGGAGTGACCCCGGCGAGCTCCATGTTCGCGCTCCAGTAGGCGTCGATCGTGCCGACGTCGCGCCAGTAGGGCTGCGAGCCGGGCGCGCCGGCGTAGCTCTCGGAGAAGGACTGCGCGAACACGCGGTGGTGGCGCACCGCGTGCGGGATCAGGTCGTGGCCGAAGTCGTGCCGCGAATCGGGGTCGGCGGCGTCGCGCGAGAGCTCCCGGTAGAGGAATTCCGCGCTGAACACGTAGACGCCCATGTTGACCAGCGCGGTGTCCGGGCGGCCCGGAATCGCCTTGGGCTGGGCAGGCTTCTCGACGAAGTCCTCGACGCGCCCTTCGGCGTCGACCCCCATCACGCCGAAGGCGCTCGCCTGCTCCAGCGGCGCCTCCACGCAGGCCACGGTCAGGTCGGCTTCCTTGCGCACGTGGAAGGCGAGGAGCTTCTCGTAGTTCATCTTGTAGACGTGGTCGCCCGAGAGCACCAGCACGTAGCCCGGCTGCGCGTCGAGGATCGCGTCCAGGTTCTGGTAGACCGCGTCGGCAGTGCCCTGATACCAGTTCTCCTGGATCTGCTGCTGCGCCGGCATCACGTCGATGAAGTCGCCGAAGCGGCCGTCGAGGAAGCTCCAGCCCCGCTGGATGTGGCGGATCAGGCTCTGCGCCTTGTACTGCGTGGCCACGCCGATGCGCCGCACCCCCGAGTTCACGCAGTTCGACAGGGTGAAGTCGATGATGCGGAACTTGCCGCCGAAGGGCACCGCGGGCTTGGCCCGCCAGTCGGTCAGCTCGTGCAGACGGCTGCCGCGGCCGCCGGCGAGCACGAGCGCGTACGCGTCGCGCGTGAGCTCGCTGACGAAGCGCAGTCCGTCGTCCTTGCGCGCTGCCCGTCGCTCCTCTCGAGCCTCGCTCATCCTGGCGCTCCCCTGTCCTGCGCAGGGCCGAAGCGGCACCCTGCCCGATCGCAGCCGGCGCTCACCCGCCTGCGCTGCGTCCATGTCTGAAGCCTAACGCATCCGCCGCGGCGGATCGGCGACAAATGCCCGAGAGCCCTCAGATCGGCGCCGCTTCCCGGCGCCGGCGGGCCACCGGTACCGAGGCCCGCCCGGCCGCGATCGCCCCGGCACCGAGCAGGCCGAGCGCCGGCTCGGTCACCAGCCGCACCGGCATCCCGGCAAGCAGCCCGGTGTGGCGCCCCTTGTCGAGGAAGCCTTCGAGGAAGCACGCGCTGCGCCGGGGATCCAGCACCCGCGGCGCGATGCCTCCGCCGACGTAGACCCCGCCGCGGGCCAGCAGCAGCAGCGCCAGGTCGCCGGCGAAGGCGCCGAGCATCGACGCGAACAGATCCAGCGCGGCCGCAGCCCGCAGCGCCACTGCGCCGCGCGGATCCGCACCCGCGGCAAGCGCCGTCGACGAGATTGCCGCGGCAGGATCGTCTGCGTCGAGCAGGGCGTCGGCGTCGATCCGGTCGCGCTCGAGCAGGAAACGGTAGAGGCTGATCAGCCCGGGGCCGCTGAGCGCCCGTTCCGCGCTGACCCGGCCCTCGTGCAGGCGATGCAGCCAGCGCCAGAATTCGAGCTCGGTCTCGCTGCGCGGGGCCAGCCCGACGTGGCCGCCCTCGCCGCCCGCGATCCGCCAGCGCCGCCCCACCGGGAACATGGTCGCCACCCCGAGCCCGGTGCCCGGTCCGAAGATAACGCGCGGCACACCGGCCTGGGCCTGGCCCGGCTGCAGGGTCCGGATCTCGCCCGGACCCAGCGCGTCCACGCCGGCGGCCGCGGCGACGAAGTCGTTGACCAGCCGCACCGGTCCGAGCCCGAAGCGCCGTCGCAGCGGGCCGGCCTCCAGGGTCCAGGGCAGGTTCGTCATCCGCGCGCGCCCCGCGGCAACCGGCCCGGCCAGCCCGATGCAGGCGGCAAGCGGGCGCACCGCGCCTCCCAGCCGGGCCGCGGCATCGTCCAGGAAACGCGCGAGCATCGGCTCGAAGCCGTCGAAGTCCGCACACGCGTAGCGCAACTGCAGCAGGGGCCGCGTCGCGTCCGCCTCGAAGAGGCCGAGCAGCCCCTTCGTGCCGCCCAGGTCCACGCCCAGCAGCAGCCGGTCCATCGCTCCCTCCACCTGTCCGTCAGGCCCGACTCTGCCACAGACGCCGCAGGCCGCCCTGCCGGGGAGCGCCCCGGAGGGGAGCCGGTGGCCCTTGCGCCCGGGGGCCGGCAGCCGCTGTGCCGGGGAGCGCCGTCCGCTGCACCGTGGAGCGCCGGCCGGTCCGCCCGGAGGCGAGCCTTCGATCCGCTATAGTCGGCGCACCGGGTCCGCTCGAAGCGGAACCGCAAGCCAAGGCGTGGCAGCAGCGAGGAGACGATGCAGACGGTGCAGACGATGCGGGCGATGCTGTTCGAAGGGCTGCCAGGCGAGCTGAGCGAGCACGCGCTGCCCGTGCCGACGCCCGGGCCGGGCCAGCTGCTGCTGCGGGTGCGCACCTGCGGCGTGTGCCGCACGGACCTGCACGTGGTCGACGGCGAACTCGATTCGCCCCGGCGACCCGTGGTGCCGGGGCACGAGATCGTCGGGATCGTCGAGGAGCTCGGCGCGGGGGCGCAGCGCTTCACCCTGGGGCAGCGCGTCGGAGTTCCCTGGCTCGGATCGAGCTGCGGGCGATGCGCCTGGTGCACGAGCGGACGCGAGAACCTCTGCCCGCAGGCGCAGTTCACCGGCTACACGCTCGACGGCGGCTACGCCGAGTACGCGCTCGCCGACGAACGCTTCTGCTTCGCGCTGCCCGACAACTACGACGACCTCGAAGCCGCGCCGCTGCTGTGCGCCGGCCTGATCGGCTATCGCGCGCTGAAGATGGCCGGTGAGGCGCGGCGGCTGGGAATCTACGGCTTCGGCGCCGCCGCGCACCTGGTGGCCCAGGTGGCGCTGCACCAGGGCCGCAGCGTCCATGCCTTCACCCGGCCCGGCGACGCCGCCGCGCAGGCCTTCGCACTCAGGCTCGGAGCGGCCTGGGCGGGCGGCTCCGACGAGCCCGCGCCGCAGCCGCTGGACGCAGCGCTGATCTTCGCCCCGGTCGGCGCGCTGGTGCCCGCCGCGCTGCGCGCGGTCGTCCCCGGCGGCGCCGTGGTCTGCGCCGGAATCCACATGAGCGAGATTCCCGCCTTCCCGTATTCGATCCTCTGGGGCGAGCGCAGCCTGCGCTCGGTGGCCAACCTGACTCGCGCCGACGGCGAGGAGTTCCTGCGCATCGCCGCCGGGTTCAAGCTGCACACCGAGGTCACCGAGCGTCCGCTCGCCGATGCCCGGCAGGCGCTCGACGACCTGCGCGCCGGACGGCAGGTGGGCGCTGCGGTGCTGCGCTGCTCGCACCGCTGATGCGGCGCAACCCGATCGCCGTCACGGCGGTCGCGCTGGCCCTGGCCTGGGCGCTGTCGGCCTGCGCGCGCCCCGCGACACCGGTCGCGCCCGCTGCGCCGCCCCGGGCAGCCGCTCCCGCAGCGCCCTCGGCCCAGGCGCCGTCCCGGACCGACACCCGAACGAGCCTGATCGGCGAATCGATCGCGGTGCAGGACGGCGATTCCTTCGTGCTGCGCACCGTCGACGGCCGCAAGCTGCGCATCAGGATCGCCGGAATCGACGCTCCCGAGCGCGGTCAGCCCTTCGCCGACGTGTCCCGTCGTCACCTGGCGCAACTGCTCGCCGGAGGGCAACTGCGGCTGCAGGTGAGCAAGACCGACGTCTTCGGACGCGAGGTCGCCCAGGTGAGCGACGCGGCGGGACGGGACGCAGGGCTCGCGCAGCTCGAGGCCGGACTGGCCTGGTTCTTTCGTCGCTACGCGTCCGAGCAGCCGCCGGCGCAGCGGCGTGCCTACGCGCAGGCCGAGGCGACTGCGCGCCAGGCCCGGCTCGGGCTTTGGCGCGACCCGAAGCCGCTGCCGCCCTGGGACTTCCGCCGCGGGCAGCGCGCCCCCCGCTGACGCGGCCTCAGGAGGCCGCAGGCGCGCGCGCCTGGCGGGTCTGGCGCACCGTTTCGTAGAGCACGACCCCTGCCGCCACCGAGACGTTCAGGCTGCTCACCTGCCCTGCCATCGGGATGTGCACCAGCGCATCGCAGCGCTCGCGCACCAGGCGGCGCAGGCCCTTGCCTTCCGCGCCGAGCACCCAGGCGACCGAGGCCGGGATCGCGCAGTCGTACAGCGAGGTCGGCGCCTGGTCGGCCGTGCCGATCACCCAGACGCCGTGCTCCTGCAGGTCCTCGATGGTGCGCGCCAGGTTGGTCACCATCACGTAGGGAATGCTCTCGGCGGCCCCCGACGCGGTCTGGATCGCCACCTCGGTGAGCGGGCAGGCATGGTCCTTGGGCGCGATCACCGCATCCGCGCCCGCACCATCGGCCACCCGCAGGCAGGCGCCGAGATTGCGCGGATCGGTGACGCCGTCGAGCAGCAGCAGCAGCGGCTTCTCCACGCGCGCAAGGACCTCGTCGAGGTCGGCCGTCGGCAGCAGGTCCTCGGCGATCATCACCACGCCCTGGTGCCGACGTCCCGGCGCCAGGCGATCCAGGCGCACCATGTCCACCTGGCTCGGCCGGATTCCCGCCCCTTGGGCCAGCCGGACCAGGTCGCGCAGCCTGGGATCGTCGCGCCCGGCGGCGACGTAGAGCTCGGTGATGCCCTGGGCGCCGCGCTTCAGGCGCGCAGCGACTGCATGGAAACCGTGGATCAGCATGTCTTTCCTGGATGGGTTCAGCCGCTGCGGCGGCGCTTGTGCCTGCCGTTGCCGTTCTGCTTCCTGCCGGTCGCGGACGAGGACAGCTTGCGCGCCTCGCGTCGCGCGGCGCTCGCCCGCCGTGCCTCCTCGCTCTTGGGCGGCGCCGCCTTGCGCCGGGCCACGGGCGCCGCGTCCGACGCCCTGCCGGCGCCGACCACCTCGCGATAGCCCAGTCGCTGCACGAGCCGGAACTCGATGCGCCGCGCCTCCAGGTCGACGCGCGAGACCTGCACGTGCAGCTCGTCGGTCAGCCGGAAGCGTCGCCCGGTGCGCTCTCCGCGCAGTTCATGCGCAGCCTCGTTGTACTGGAAATACTCGCTGCCCAGTTCGGAGACGTGCACCAGCCCGTCGACGTAGAGCTCCTCGAGCGTGACGAACACTCCGAAGGGCGCGACTCCGGTGACCCGGCCGGCGAACTGCTCGCCGACCCGCTCGCGCATGTACTGGCACTTGAGCCAGGCCTCGACGTCGCGCGAAGCCTCGTCGGCGCGGCGCTCGTTGGCCGAGCACAGCGCCCCGCGCTGCTCCCAGGCCTCGATCGAGCGCTGCAGTGCGACCGACTTCGCGCTCGCCTGCTGCGCCCGCGCGCCCGGGCTCGCCAGCTTGACGGCGGCAGCGCAGTTGTCCTCGTCCGCCCCCGGTTCCAGCGGAGCAAGCGGATGCCGCTCGCCGCGCAGCAGGGCCTTGATCACCCGGTGCGTCAGGAGGTCCGGATAGCGCCGGATCGGCGAAGTGAAGTGGGTGTAGACCTCGTAGGCCAGCCCGAAGTGCCCGCAGTTGTGGGGCGAATAGACCGCCTGCTGCATCGAGCGCAGCATCATCGTCTGCAGCAGCGGCGCATCGGGGCGGCTGCGCACCTGCGCGGCGAGCACGGCGTAGTCGCGCGGCGCGGGCTCGTCGCCGCCGCCCAGCGCCAGGCCCACCGTCTGCAGGAACTCGCGCAGCAGACGCAGCTTCTCCGCGGTGGGGCCCTCGTGCACCCGGTAGAGCCCGGGATGCCGGCTGCGCTGCATGAAGTCGCCCGCGCACACGTTGGCCGCGAGCATGCACTCCTCGATCAGCCGGTGCGCATCGTTGCGCACCAGCGGCTCGATGCGCTCGATGCGCCCGGCCGCGTCGCAGACGATCTTCGTCTCCACCGTATCGAAGTCCATCGCACCGCGCGCCTCACGGGCACGTGCCAGCGCCCGGTAGAGCTCGTGCAGGTGCTGCAGCTGCGGCACCAGCGCAGCGCGGTGCCGGATCGCCTGCAGGTCGCGCCCGGACAGGATTCCCCAGACCTCGTCGTAGTTCAGGCGCGCCGCCGAGTGCATCACCGCCTCGTAGAACTGATAGGCGCTGACCTGCCCGCGCGCGCCGACCACCATGTCGCAGACCAGCACCAGGCGGTCGACCTGCGGGTTCAGCGAGCACAGACCGTTGGAGAGCTTCTCCGGCAGCATCGGGATCACGCGGCGCGGGAAGTACACCGAGGTCGAGCGCAACGCAGCCTCGCGGTCCAGCGCGTCGTCGGGCTTCACGTAGTGCGAGACGTCGGCGATCGCGACGATCAGGCGCCAGCCGGCGCTGCGCCCTTCGCCGAAGGGCTCGCAGTAGACCGCGTCGTCGAAGTCGCGCGCATCGATGCCGTCGATCGTCACCAGCGGGACGTCGCGCAGGTCGACCCGGCCGCGCAGCTGCGCCGGGCGCACCGCCGACGGCAGCTTGGCCGCCAGCGCGAGCGCCGCCTCGCTGAACACGTGCGGCACCTCGAACTTGCGCACCGCGATCTCGATCTCCATGCCTGGATCGTCGATCTCCCCGAGCACCTCGATCACGCGCCCGATCGGTGCCGCGTGCCCCGAGGGTGGATCGGTGATCTCCACGGTGACCACCTGCCCGGGCTGCGCGTGGCCCGCGTCGCCGGGCGGGATCAGGATGTCGTGCTTGATCCGCTGATCC
Organism: Pseudomonadota bacterium; assembly: GCA_963204785.1. GTDB lineage: Bacteria > Pseudomonadota > Gammaproteobacteria > Burkholderiales > Burkholderiaceae_E > Quisquiliibacterium. Next base: position 39,470 of record CAUJHG010000039.1, read on the forward strand.
TCCGGGACGACGATGGTCACGCCGCGCTCCGACAGCAGCCGGCCGACCAGCCTGCGCTGGGCGCGCGCGGTCACCTCGACGATCTCGCCCTCGGGTCGGCCGCGGGCGTCGAAGCCCGCGCGCCGGGCCAGGACCCGGTCGCCGTGCATCACCTTCTGCATCTCCCGCGGCGGCAGGAACATGTCGGGCCCGCCTGCGTCGGGGATCAGGAACCCGAAGCCGTCGCGGTGGCCCTGCACGCGGCCGGCGACGAAATCCAGCTTGCTCGCCAGCAGCAGCACGCCCTTGCGGTTGGGCATCAGCTGCCCGTCACGCTCCATGGCCGCGAGCCGTCGCCTGAGCCCTTCGGCCTGCCCGGCAGGCACCCCGAGCGCGAGTGCGAGCTGCGCCGGCGTCAGCGGGCCTTCGGCCTCGCGCAGGGCTGCGAGGATTTCCTCGCGGGTCGGGAGCACCCCGGTCTTATGGGTCACGATGAGAGGTCCGGTTCGTTGATTTGACAGATTCCGTGCGCACCCTATAATTCGCAGCTTCTGCACGGTACGCCGTGCGGACCGCAGCCCAGATGGCGGAATTGGTAGACGCACCAGGTTCAGGTCCTGGCGGTGGCAACACTGTGGAGGTTCGAGTCCTCTTCTGGGCACCAATACGAAAGCCTGCGCAAGCAGGCTTTCCCCGTTTCAGGCCCGGAAAGCGAAGCACCTGCGTGCTTCGCGGCATCTTCTTCACCCGCGACGCGCCTTCAGGTCGGCCGGGCGCAGGTGATCGTACTCCTCGAAGGGCTGGTGGATCCACGGACTGTCGGGCAGGGTCTGCACGCAGTAGTCGGGCATCGCTGCCGAGACGCCCTTGCACCAGATCACCGCGGTGCGCAGTTCGGACACCTGCGGAAAACGCGCGCGGATCACCGGCGGGAGTTCCAGCAGGGTGGTTCCGGAATCCGCGAGGTCATCGGCCATCAGCCAGCGGCCGGGCGGAAGCGGCCGCGCGCTCGACAGGCACTCGGAGACGTACAGCCCCCCCTGGCGCATGCCCTCGGCCTCGCGATAGGAGCTGGCGAACATCACGCCCAGCGGACGCTCGAACAGGCGGGACAGGACGTCGCCGACCCTCAGTCCGCCACGCGCCAGGCAGACGATGGCATCGAAGCTCCAGCCGGAGTCGTGGATCTGCACCGCGAGATCCTCGATCAGGCGGTTGTACTCGTCCCACGAGACGTACAGATCCTTCATCGCCTCCGCGCTCATTCGAAAGGATGGCGCACCAGGATGGTCTCGTCACGCTCGGGGCCGGTGGACACCATGTCGATCGGGGCGCCGACCAGTTGCGAGAGCCGCTCCAGGTAACGGCGCGCGTTGACGGGAAGCTCCTCCCAGCTGCGCACCCCGAAGGTCGACTCGGACCAGCCCGGCATCTCCTCGAAGACCGGTTCGAGCGATTCGACCGCGTCCGCACCGAAAGGCAGGACGTGGCTGATCGCCCCCCCGGCAGCGCCCTTCTCGCGATAGCCGACGCAGATCTTCACCGTCGACAGACCGTCGAGCACATCGAGCTTGGTCAGGCACAGGCCGCTCACGCCGTTGAGCTGGATCGAACGCTCGAGCGCAGGCGCATCGAACCATCCGGTGCGCCGCGGTCGCCCGGTGACCGAACCGAACTCGTTGCCCTTCTCGGCCAGGTGCCGTCCGGTGTCGTCGAAGAGCTCGGTCGGGAAGGGCCCGGAGCCCACGCGGGTGGTGTAGGCCTTGGTGATCCCGAGCACGTACTGCAGCGCCTGCGGCCCGACCCCCGCGCCGGCCGCAGCAGCGCCGGCGACGGTGTTGCTGCTGGTCACGTAGGGGTAGGTGCCGTGGTCGACGTCGAGCAGCGCACCCTGCGCACCCTCGAACAGCAGGTTGTCGCCGCGCGTCATTGCCGCGGCCAGCAGCGCCGGCACGTCGGCGACCATCGGCCTGATCCGCTCGGCGTTGGCGAGCGCACCGTCGAGCACGCGCTCCAGGTCCAGCGGCTGCGCGCCCAGGTAGTGCCGGAGCGTGAAGTTGTGCAGGTCGAGCGCCTCTTCCAGCCGCTCGCGGAAACGCTGGGGCGCGAAGAGGTCGCGCACCCGCAGCGCGCGACGGGCCACCTTGTCCTCGTAGGCCGGCCCGATGCCGCGCCCCGTGGTGCCGATCTTCCCCTCGCCCTTCTTCGCCTCGCGCGCCTGGTCGAGGGCGACGTGGTAGGGCAGGATCAGCGGACAGGCCTCGCTGATGCGCAGGCGGTCGCGCACCGAGACTCCGGCACGCTCGAGCTCCTCGATCTCGGTGAACAGGGCCTCGGGCGACAGCACCACGCCGTTGCCGATGTAGCAGGTGACGGCCTCGCGCAGGATCCCCGAGGGAATCAGCCGCAGCACCTGCTTGCGATCGCCGATCACCAGCGTGTGCCCGGCGTTGTGCCCTCCCTGGAAGCGCACCACCCCCTGGGCCGATTCGGTCAGCCAGTCGACCAGCTTGCCCTTGCCCTCATCGCCCCACTGGGTGCCGATGACAACGACGTTCTTTCCCATCTCTCTCCGTCCTCGCGCGGCGGCGCCGCGCAACCTGATTCCTGCCGGATCCGCCCGGCTCCTGCCCGGTGGGCGTGGCGCGCCTACTTCGCCGGCGCGATCGTGCGCAACTCCCAGACCCCGCCCTTCAGTTCGAGCTCCCGGTCGCAGGCGAACTCCTGCTGCTCGTGCTCGTGTCCGGGCAGCACGCGCACGACGATCTCGCCGGCCGCGCGCAGCGCGGCGATCCGGGCGGCCAGCGCCGCGTCCTCGGACCAGGGCGCGCGGATCGCGCGGCCGGGTTCCTCCGCCCGCGCAAGCGAAGCCAGCTCGCGCAGTTCGAGCGAGAACCCGGTGGCCGGACGCGCCCGCCCGAAGGCCTGGCCGATGTCGTCGTAGCGGCCGCCGCGGGCGACCGCGTTCGGCATCGCGTCGACGTAGGCGGCGAAGGTGACGCCGGTGTGATACTGGTAGCCACGCAGGTCGGCGAGGTCGACCGAGAGCTCGACCTGCGGGAAGCGCGCCCACATCGGCGAGCCCACCAGCCGGTCGAGCTCGTCGAGCGCGGCGTCGACCGCTGCCAGCGACGGCAGCACCGCCCGGGCCCGTGCCAGGACCGAGTGCGGGCCGCTCGCCTCGCCGTAGAGCCCGGTCAGTTCGAGCAGGGCTTCGCGCGCGATCGGCTCGGTACCTGCCAGCGCCTCCTCCAGCGCGGGGCGATCCTTGCGCTGCAGCCCGGCGTGGATCTCGGCCGCGTCCAGCGACGGGTCCATCGCGAGCAGCGCCGGCGCGACCCCGACATGGCACAGGTCCAGCCGCACCCCTCCGACCCCCGCAGCCGCAAGCGAGGCCAGCATCAGCTCGATCACCTCGAGATCGGCTTCCATGCCCGCGTGCCCGTAGATCTCCGCCCCCACCTGCAGGGGCTCGCGGGTGGCGAAGATCCCTGCGGCCCGCGCGTGCAGTACCGAGCCCGCGTAGCAGAGCCGCGCGACGCCCATCCGGTTCAGCAGATGGGCGTCGATGCGCGCTACCTGCGGCGTCATGTCGGCGCGCAGGCCCAGCGTGCGCCCGGAGAGCTGGTCGACCAGCTTGAAGGTGCGCAGTCCGAGCTCGCGCCCGGAGCCGGTCAGCAGCGACTCGATGTGCTCGAGCAGCGGCGGCATCACCAGCTCGTAGCCGAAGGAGCGGTACAGGTCGAGCAGCCGCCGGCGCAGATCCTCGATCGCCCTGGCCTCCGAGGGCAGGACGTCGGCGATGTTCTCGGGAAGAAGCCAGCGCGGCATGTCGCGTTCCTGGTCCGTCTGTTCTGGTGGAAGGTGGAGTGTCTGGCTGTGCCTGGACCGCCTCGCGGCTGCCCCGGGCTGCCTGGTGAGCGACCCCGGGGCTGCCTGGCCAGGCAGCCCCGGCGGCCTTGCGCCCGTGCCGGCCCCGCCGGCCCGGACAGCCCGCGTCCGCAGGCTGTCGCGCGCAAACCCTTTATTTTCCTGCAATCAGAGGGCGATCAGCAAGAGCCCTGCGAGAATCGAGGACAAGCCGAGGAAGCGCAGTTGCCCGTCGCGAAGCTGCGCGATCCGGGCCATCGCGCCACGCCACTGCGCCGGCGCCAGGAAGGGCAGCAGGCCCTCGATCAGCAGCACCAGCCCGATGGCCAGCAGCACGGACCTCATGCCGCCTCACTTCGCCCCGGAGAGCGTGGTCCCCTTGAAGTAGCGGAAGAACTCCGACGAGGGATCGAGCACGAGCACGTCGCTGCGATTGCGGAAGGCGGCGCGGTAGGCCTCGAGGCTGCGGTAGAACTCGGCGAACTCCGGGTTCTGCCCGAAGGCGCTCGCGTAGATCGCTGCGGCCTTCCCGTCTCCCTCACCCTTGACCTTCTGCGCATCGCGATAGGCTTCGGCCAGGATCACCTCGCGCTGGCGGTCGGCGTCGGCGCGGATCTTCTCGGACTCGGCGGAACCCGTGGCCCGGCGCTCGTTGGCGACCCGCTTGCGCTCGGACTGCATCCGGTCGTACACCCGCTCGGCCACCTCGGGGGCGAAATCCACCCGCTTGAGCCGCACGTCGACGATCTCGGCGCCGATCTGCTTGGAGTCCTCGTTGACCTTGCTGCGCACGCTCTCGGTGATCTCGTCACGCTGCCCGGAGATCGCGTCGGCGACGGTGCGCTTGGCGATCTCGTTGTTCAGCGCGTCGCGCAGGCTGCGCGAGATGCGATCGGCGGCGATCAGCTCGCTGCCCTGCACCGAGCGCACGAAGGTGCGCGGATCGACGATGCGCCACTTCACGAAGGTGTCGATCTGGATGTTGAGCTTCTCCGACGTGATGAAGCGGTCGGTGTCGGCGGTGTCGATCGTCAGGATGCGCCGGTCGAAGTACTGGACGTTCTGGAACGGCGGCGGCAGCTTGAAGTGCAGCCCCGGCTTGTCGATCACCTGGCGGATCTCGCCGAGCGCGTAGACGACCGCGTACTGGCGCTGGTCGACCACGAAGACGCTGCCCGAGAGCAGCGCGAGCGCCACCAGCACGAGCAGCAGGACGGGGACGAGTCGTTGCATCGCTTCTCCTCAGCGCGTCGATTCGCGGTCGCGCGAACGCAGGTCCTCGCGAGCCCGCGAGGCCTCGGCGGCAGGACGCGGGGCAGCCGCAGCGGTCGACGCCGGCGCCGCTGCCACGGCGCGCCCGGGCTCGGCCCCCGAGGACTGCTGCACCAGCTTGTCCAGCGGCAGGTAGAGCAGGTTGCTGCCCGAGCGTGATTCGACGTAGACCTTGCTCGTATTGGAGAAGACCTGCTGCATCGTCTCGAGGTACATGCGGTCGCGGGTGACCCGGGGCGCCTTCGCGTACTCGGCCAGCACCTGGCGGAAGCGTGCGGCGTCGCCCTCTGCAGTGGCCACCACCCGCTCGCGATAGGCCTCGGACTCCTGGCCAAGGCGGGCGGCGGTGCCGCTGGCGCGCGGGATCACGTCGTTGGCGTAGGCGCGGCCCTCGTTGATCAGGCGCTCGCGGTCCTGCGCCGCCTTGTTGGCGTCCTCGAAGGCGGCCTGCACCTCCTCGGGGGGCTGGGCCTGCTGGATCGTCACGTCGACGATGGTCACGCCGGCCTTGTAGCGGTCGACGATCGACTGCATCAGCTGGCGGGCGTCCTTGGCCACCGCCTCCTTCTCCTCGTACAGGACCTGGTCGATCCCGCGGCGCCCGACGATCTCGCGCATCGCGGCCTCGGCGCCCTGCCGGATCAGCTCGTCCGGAGCCGGACCCGGGTTGTTGTTGAACAGCCAGGCGACGGGATCGCTGAGCCGGTACTGGACCGCGAACTGCATGTCGACGATGCTCTGGTCCTGCGTGAGCATCAGCGATTCCTTCAGTGACTTGTTGCGCACGTTGCCGCGGTAGCCGATCTCGATCTGGCGCAGCTGCTGGACGTTGACCAGTTCGTGGGACTCGATCGGGTACGGCATGCGCCAGGTGAAGCCCGCGCGCTCGTTCACGTACTTGAACTCGCCGAAGCGCAGGATCGCCGCCGCCTGGCCTTCCGGGACGATGTAGAAGCCGCTGCCCAGCCAGAGCAGCACCGCCACGAGCACGAGCAGCCCTGCCCCCTTGCCGGCGCCCTTCAGCGAGGGGCCCCTGTCGAAGCCACCGCCCCCGGGAGGGCCCGAGGGCGAGGGACCACCCGGACGCCGGCCGAAGAGGCCGTTGAGGCGCCGGTTGAAGTCGCGCCAGAGCTCGTCGAGATCGGGCGGACCGTCACCGGACTGCCGCGGGCGCTGGCGTCGGTCGTCGTCGTTTCCGCCGGACCCCTGGCCGCGGCCCCAGCCCGGGTCGTTCAGCGAGAAGATCCTGCCAATCGCATGCCGCATCATGGAAACCATCGAGGAATCAGGAGGCACCGGCCCCGAAGGCTCCGACGCGGGCTGCGCAAACCACAACCGGTTGAGTGTCGGCGCCGTGCTCCGCATCGGCGACAGCGCCGGCGGGGTTTTCGAGATGTGGCGCGGCACCTTGCCCGCCGGACCTGTGCGCAGCCGCCCGCTCGGCCAGGAGCGCGCGCAACGCATCCAGGCCGGCGCCTGTGCGGGCGCTCAGCCACAAACGGTCGATCTTACCACAGGGGTCAAGCCCCACCTCGGGCGCCAGACCGGCGAGGTCCGCCTTGTTGTAGACGAGGATGGTCGGCACCTCGGCCGCACCGATCTCCTCGAGCACCCGCTCAACCTGTTCGATCTGCTCGTTGCGGTCCGGCGCCGAGGCATCGACCACGTGCAGCAGCAGGTCGGCCTGCGCGGTCTCCTCGAGCGTCGCCCGGAAGGCTTCGACCAGCTGGTGCGGCAGCTCGCGCACGAAGCCGACGGTGTCCGACAGCACGACGGTCTCGCCGCCGGGCAGGCGCAGGCGCCGGGTCAGGGTGTCCAGCGTGGCGAAGAGCTGATCGGCAGTGAAGGTGCCGGCGCCGGTCAGCGCGTTGAACAGGGTGGACTTGCCTGCGTTCGTGTAGCCGACCAGCGACACCGTGAAGGCCTCGTTGCGCGCCCGGGCGCGGCGCCGCGTGCGGCGCTGACGCTCGAGCCTGGCCAGCCGCTGGCGCAGCTGCCGGGCCTTGGAGTCGAGCATCCTGCGATCGAGCTCGATCTGCTTCTCCCCCGGGCCGCCGCGCTGGCCGATGCCGCCGCGCTGGCGCTCCAGGTGGGTCCAGCCCCGCACCAGGCGGGTGAGCTGGTGCTCGATCCGCGCGAGCTCGACCTGCAGCTTGCCTTCACTGCTGCGGGCGCGCTGGGCGAAGATGTCGAGGATCAGCTCGGTGCGATCGAGCACGGGCACGCCCCACAGCCGGCTCAGGTTGCGCTGCTGGATCGGCGACAGCGGGTTGTCGAAGATGACGAAGCCGATTTCCTCGGCCTGGATGCGGGCGCCGAGCTCCTCGGCCTTGCCGGCGCCCATGGACAGCGCCGCGTCCGGTCGCGCACGGCGCAGCGCGACACGATCGACCGGAAGATAGCCGGCGGAGACCGCCAGCGCGCAGATCTCGTCGAGGGATTGCCCGCCCGCAGGCGCCGACCCGAAGGTGACGCCGACGATCAGGGCTCGGTCGGAAACAGGTGAGTTGCTCAGCTTTCGGGGCTCTCGTGCTGGAAGTTGACTGCTCGCGCAGGCACCACGGTGGAGATCGCGTGCTTGTAGACCATCTGGGTGACGGTATTGCGCAGCAGGACGACATACTGGTCGAAGGACTCGACGTGCCCTTGCAGCTTGATGCCGTTGACCAGGTAGACGGACACGGGAACGTGCTCCTTGCGAAGCATGTTCAGGAAGGGGTCTTGTAGCTGCTGCCCTTTGTTGCTCATCGCGGCTCCGGTGATCGATGCAGGTAGTGTCGGGGCATTACCGGCGGTTTCAAGGGGCTTCGCGCCCCCGGACGGGCAATATACCCGCAATATCGCAGCGCGGCGGGGACGGCGCGCCGCGGGCGGACCGGAGCGGCGCGCGAGGATCGGCCGCGGCCTCAGGGAGCGTAGGGATTGTCCGTCGTGCGGAACTCGATGCGCAGCGGCGTCCCCTCCAGCGAGAACTGCTCGCGGAACCAGGACTCCAGGTAGCGCCGGTAGGTGTCGGGCACCGCGTCCAGCGAACTGCCGTGGATCACGACGATCGGGGGATTCTGTCCGCCCTGGTGCGCGTAGCGCAGCTTCGGGCGGCGCGGGCCGCGCCGCGGTGGCTGCTGGCGCTGCACGGCCTCGAGCAGCGCCCGGGTCAGCTTCGGCGTGGGCAGCTTGCGCATCGCAGCGGCAAAGGCATCGTCGACCGAGCGCATCAGCGCACCGAGGCCGCTGCCATGCAGCGCGGAGATGTAGTGCACTCTTGCGAAGCGCAGGAACTGCAGCCGGCGCTCGAGATCCGACTTCAGCCGCTCGCGCTGGTCGGCGTCGAGCGCGTCCCACTTGTTGACGGCGACCACCACCGAGCGCCCCGCCTCGAGGATGTAGCCGGCGATGTTCGCGTCCTGGTCGGCGACGCCTTCGCGCGCATCGAGCATCAGCACGCAGACGTTGCAGTCCTCGATCGCCTGCAGGGTCTTGACCACCGAGAACTTCTCGACCAGGTCGGTGACCTTGCCGCGGCGGCGCACCCCGGCAGTGTCGATCAGCGTGTAGGGCTTGCGGCCGCGCTCGAAGTCGATCTCGACCGCATCGCGCGTGGTGCCCGGCTGGTCGTAGGCGATCAGCCGCTCCTCGCCGAGCAGCGCGTTGATCAGCGTGGACTTGCCGGCGTTGGGCCTGCCCACCACCGCGACCCGCACACGGCGCGACCCACGGGCCTGCGCCTGTCCGTCCGCCGGCCGCTCCGCTGTGGCCGCGCCCTCGCCTGCGCCTGCATCGCCGGCCCCGGCGGCAGTTCCCGCGGGCTCTCCGATCGGGCTCTCGGGCGCCGGGATCGTCGCGTCGTCGCAGGCCTCCGGTTCCGGGCCTGCGTGCCCGACGAAGGGTTCGAGCGCGATCTCGGCCAGTTCCCGCACCCCGTCGCCGTGGGCTGCGGAGATCACCAGCGGTTCGCCCAGCCCGAGCTCGTGGAATTCCGCCGCCACGGTTTCGCGGCGCATGCCCTCGGCCTTGTTGACCGCGACCAGGATGCGCCGCGCGCTGCGCCGCAGTTCGACGCCGATCTCGCGATCGTGGGCGGTCAGCCCCTGGCGGCCGTCGACCACGAAGATCACCACGTCCGCCTCGAGCACTGCCTGGCGTGCCTGGCGGGCCATCTCGACCTCGATCCCCTCCTTGGCCACCGGCTCGAAGCCGCCGGTGTCGATCACGATGCTGGGGATTGCGCCGAGCCGGCCGCGGCCGTAGTGCCGGTCGCGCGTCAGCCCCGGCCGGTCGGCGACCAGCGCGGCGCGGCTGCGCGTCAGGCGGTTGAAGAGCGTCGACTTGCCGACGTTGGGGCGTCCGACGAGGGCGACGACTGGCAGGCGACTCACGGTTCGAGGCTTCCGGATGCAGGCTGCAGCGGCATCCGGGCGCGCCGGATGCGGTCACTGCCGCGCTGGACTAGTCTAGGCTGATGCCGACCACCGCACCGGCGCTGGTCTGGACGATCGCGCTGCGCCCTGCCGCCACCGGGGGCGAGACGACCGCACTGCCATCGGTGGCGAAGCGGCCCGCGATCGCGCCGTCGGAGCGCGACACCAGGTGCACCAGCCCCTGCGAGTCGCCCACCACCAGCACGGGCCCGAGCGACAGCGGTGCCGACAGCCCGCGGCCCGACAGGCCGTCCTGGCGCCACAGGCTCGCGCCGCTGCGCGAGTAGGCGTGCAGGCGATCGCGATCGTCGATCGCCGCCACCATGCTCGCGTCGACGTCGATCCCGCCCGCAGCCTTCAGTTCGCGCGACCACTGCGCGCGCCCGCTGGGTGCGTCGAAGCAGGCCAGCCGCCCCTGGAAGCTCGCGGCGCAGACCTCGCGGCCGCTGACCAGCGGCGAGCCGAGCACGTCGGCGATCCGCTCGATCTCGGTGGCGCCACGCGGCTGCGAGACCGTCGCCTCCCAGCGCAGCGCGCCGGACTCGATGCTCAGCGAGACCAGCCGGCCCCCCGGCATCCCGACGTAGATCGCATCCGGCGCGATCGCCACCGAGGCGGTCTGGCGCAGCACCAGCGGCGGGTTCTGGCGCTGGAATGACCACCGGCGCCGGCCGCTGTCGGCGTCGAAGGCAGTGATCCGGTTGTCGCTGCTGCGCACGACCACCAGCCCCATGCCGACCGCAGGCACCGTGACCGCCTCCCCGCCCAGTTGCGCGCTCCAGCGCCGCTCGCCCCGTGCGTCGAAGGCGAGCAGCGCGCCGTCGCGCGCGGCGACGACCACGACGTCCCCGTCGCTGCCGACGCCGGCCGACAGGCGCCTGCCTGTGTCGGTCTTCCAGAGCAGCCCGCCGGTGGCAGGATCGATGCGCGCGATCGTTCCCGCGGCCGTGGCGACGAAGACGCTGCCCGCGGCCGACACCGGCGCGAAACCCGGCCCGGCGGGGCCCAGCCGCAGGCTCCAGGCCTGGGTGGCAGCGACCCGTGCGGTGATCGCCGGGGGCTCGGGAATCTTGCCCGAGTCGCCTGACCAGGGCCAGAAGCTGCCGCAGCCGGCCAGCGCGAGCGCCCCGGCGACCAGCAGCGCCCTGCGCCCGGCCGCCAGCGCGCGGGCAGCCTCGAAGGCGAGCGCCCTCATGCGCCGGCTCCACCCAGGGCGTCGAGCTTGATCTCCACCACCGCGCGCAGCGGGCTGCGTGGCGGCAGGCTGGCGAGCGCCTGCTGCCACGCGGCACGCGCCTCGTCGGTCTTGCCCTGTGCAAACAGCAGGTCGCCACGACGGTCTGCGTACGCGGCGGCGAACGCGCCTGCCTCGTTCATCGGCAGCAGCGCGAGCCCCGCGTCGTAGTCCTTCTCGTCCAGCAGCAGCCCGGCAAGGCGGATGCGCGCCAGATGCGCGTATTCCTGGTCGCTGCCCCTGGAGGCGGCCCACTCGAGGGGCGGCTTCGCTGCCTCGAGGTCACCCGCATCGGCGTGGACCTTCGCGGCCAGCAGCGCGCCCATCTGCGCATAGATGGTGCCGCCGTACTGCTCGAACAGCGTGCCGGCCACCTGCGAGACCTTCGCGGGGTCCTTCGCCGCCGCGGCAACGCGCAGTTCCTCGTAGACTGCCGAGGCCGCTGCCGACTGTCGTGCCTGGTACCAGCCCCAGCCGCGGTAGGCGGCAAACGCGAGCAGCACGACGGTCAGCAGCGTCATCAGGAAGTTGCCGTAGCGCTTCCAGAAGGCCTTCAGTTCCTCGAGCTGTTCCTGTTCCTGCAAGTCGTAGGCCATTGCCTCACGCTCCCGTCAGATTGTGCGTTCCTCGTGCGCTGCGCCCGCGACCTGCGCAGGCCGCGCGCATCCGGTTCTCAGCCCTCGTCGCGCACCCGCTCGACGATCGCCTCGGTCAGCCGCCCGAGCGGCACCCGGAACTGGCGAGCGTCCGCAGCCTGCCCATCGTCGGCGCGCAGCCACTTGAGCGTCGCCTCGCCGGCGGCGATCTCGTCGTCGCCCAGCACCACGGCCACGAATGCGCCGCTGGCATCCGCGCGCCGGAACTGGGCCTTGAAGCTGCCCCCGCCGCAGTGCATCACGACGTCGAGTCCGGTGTCGCGCAGCCGCTCGGCTGCCTGGAAGGCTGCGAGCTCGGCCTGCGCGCCCTGATGGACCACGTACACGTCGCAGGACGCCTCGGCGCCTTGCGGCTCGGCGCGGCGCATCAGCTCGATCACCCGCTCGACCCCGAGCGCGAAGCCGCAGGCGGGGGTCGGCCGGCCGCCGAGCATCTCGACCAGCGGATCATAACGACCGCCGCCGCAGATCGTCAGGCCGTCGACCACCCACTCGAACACCGTGAGGTTGTAGTAGTCGAGCCCGCGCACCAGCCTGGGGTTGATCCGGTAAGGCAGGTTCTGCGCGCGCAGCAGCGCCTGCAGGCGGTCGAAGTGGGCGAGCGACTCCTCGCCGAGGAAGGCGATCAGCTTCGGGGCCGCCTCGACCAGCGCCTGCATCGCAGGGTTCTTGGTGTCGAGGATGCGCAGCGGATTGCTGTGCAGGCGCCGGCGCGCGTCCTCGTCGAGCTGGTCGGCATTGGCCTCGAGGTAGGCGATCAGCGCCTCGCGATGCGCGTGCCGCTCCTGCGACTGCCCCAGCGAGTTGATCTCGAGCTGCACTCCGGGCAGGCCGAGATCGTCCCACAGCCGCTGGCACAGCAGGATCACCTCGGCATCGGCGTCGGGGCCGCCGAAGCCCAGCGCCTCGGCGCCCACCTGGTGGAACTGGCGGTAGCGCCCTTTCTGCGGGCGCTCATGACGGAACATCGGCCCGGTGTACCAGAGCCGCCGGGGGCCGTCGTAGGTGAGATTGTGCTCGATGGCCGCGCGCACCACGCCCGCGGTGCACTCCGGGCGCAGCGTGAGCGCCTCCCCGTTGAGCGAGTCCGTGAACGAGTACATCTCCTTCTCGACGATGTCGGTGACTTCGCCGATTCCGCGCACGAACAACCGGGTCTGCTCGACGATCGGGGTGCGGATCCGCTGGTAGCCGTAGCCCCGCATGCAGGCGGCGACCACGTCCTCGAGCCTGCGCCAGTGCGCCTCGTCGGCGGGCAGCACGTCGTTCATGCCGCGTACGCCGCGGATCTTCTCGGTCTTGCTCATTGCTGCCCTGCCGGTGTGGCCGCGCCGTAGCGCCGCGCCACGTAGTCGTCGACGATCGCCTGGAATTCCTCGGCGATCCGGTCGCCCTTCAAGGTGACGGTGCGCTGACCATCGACGAAGACCGGCGCCACCGGCGCCTCGCCCGAGCCGGGCAGCGAGATCCCGATGTCCGCGTGCCGGCTCTCGCCGGGGCCGTTGACCACGCAGCCCATCACCGCCACCTGCATCGACCCCACGCCCGGATACTGCCTGCGCCACTGCGGCATGCGCTCGCGCAGGTGGCGCTGGATGCGGTCGGCGAGTTCCTGGAAGAAGGTGCTGCTGGTGCGACCGCAACCGGGGCAGGCGATCACCTGCGGAGTGAAGGCGCGCAGCCCCAGCGCCTGCAGGATCTCCTGCCCGACCACCACCTCGCGCGTGCGATCGCCGTTGGGCTCCGGCGTGAGCGAGATGCGGATCGTGTCGCCGATGCCCTCCTGCAGCAGCACTGCCAGCGCCGCAGTGGAGGCGACGATCCCCTTGCTGCCCATCCCGGCCTCGGTCAGCCCCAGGTGCAGCGGATAGTCACAGCGCGCGGAGAGGTCGCGATAGACGGCGATCAGGTCCTGCACGCTCGAGACCTTTGCCGACAGCACGATCGCATCGCCCGGCAGCCCCAGTTCCTCGGCGCGCTGCGCGCTCTCGATCGCCGACACGACCAGCGCCTCGCGCATCACCTGCGCGGCGTCCCAGGGCATCGCCCGCGCCGCGTTGGCATCCATCATCCGCGCAAGCACCGTCTGGTCGAGACTGCCCCAGTTCACCCCGATGCGCACAGGCTTGCCCCAGCGGCAGGCCACCTCGACCATCTGCGCGAAGTTGTCGTCCCGGCGTTTGCCGCTGCCGACGTTGCCGGGGTTGATCCGGTACTTCGCCAGCGCCTGCGCGCACTCCGGATGCTGCGTGAGCAGCTTGTGGCCGTTGTAGTGGAAGTCGCCCACCAGCGGCACCTCCAGCCCCATGCGCGCGAGCTGGTCGCGGATCGCCGGCACTGCCGCAGCGGCCTCGGGCGTGTTCACGGTGATGCGCACCAGCTCCGAGCCGGCCTGCGCGAGCGCCTTGACCTGGATCGCGGTCGCGATCGGGTCCGCAGTGTCGGTGTTGGTCATCGACTGGACGACCACCGGCGCTGAACCGCCGATCGTCACCTGCCGGCTGCCGGCCCGCACCGAGACCGCCCGGGTGGGTCGCCGTGCAAGCGCTCCCGCCGGACAGGGCGAGGGCCCGGACGCATCCGCCCCGGGACGGACGGAATCGACGGCGGCTGCGCCGTGCTGGATCGTCTTCATCGTCGGTGACCGCGGATCCCGGCCCGCGGAGGCTCCATGGTTCTCACGGCAGGTTCAGCCGGGCGACGCTGCCGCGGACGTGAGGAGTGAGATCGAGGGGTCGGCCGGCGAACTCGGCGCGCACGGCGGCCGCATTTCCGATCACCAGCGCGGTCGTTCCGTCGATCGGCAGCTCGCGCGTCGACCCGGCCGGCTGGTTGCCCGACACCAGCACCTTGCCGTCGCGCCTGGCCTCGAGCCAGGCCTCGCGCTCGAAGCTCAGCCGCAGCACCGGGCCGGAGGGGCTCGCGTCGCCGGGCCTGGCTGCGTCTGCCGCCGACGCCGCGGACGCGTCCGCCGTGGCAGTCCCGGCAGCCTGGCCGGACGGCGCCGGCGCTGCGGGCGCCGATGGCCCGGTCGATTCCGTCGGACCCGCGAGGGCCGGCGGCCCGGGCTCCGCGGCCGGTGCGCCCTGCCCCGCCGAGCTGCCTGGCTGCTCCGATGCAAGCTGGCCGAGGGAAATCGCCTCGGTGGTCGTTCCGGGCGCACCGCGCTCGGCGCTCGCCTCGGGCTGCGGGCCCGGGGCGGTCTCGACCGCGTTCTCGCGCGACAGCCAGGAGCCCACTCCGCCCAGGTCGGAGCCGCCGAAGAAGAAGGCGAGCACGAGCACGCCGGCGGCGAGCAGGAGGATCCAGGCCACGCGGCTGCCGGAGCCGCCGCTGCCGAAGCCGAGCATGCTGCGGCTGGGCAGCGGCTCGTCCAGCGATGCGGCCGGGCGCAGGTCCGCCGCGTGCAGCGTCGCCGACATCGCCTCGACCAGCGGCTCGACGTCGACCTCGAGCATGCGACCGTAGCCCCTGAGCACCCCGCGCACGAAGGCCTGCCCGGGAAGCGCGTGCCAGTCGCCGGCCTCCAGCGCGTGCAGCTGCCTCGGGTGCAGCTTCAGCTGGCGCATCACGTCCTCGGGCGCGAACCCGCGCGCTTCGCGGGCGGCGATGAGGTCCTGCACGGTGGCAATGCGCTCGGACACCGGTCAGTCTCCGTACCTGCCGGCTGCCAGCCGCCCGGCCTCGGCCGACTCCGGGAAGCGCCGGCGCAGTTGCGCCGCAAGGCTGGCCTCGGCGTCGCGATCGCCGGCCAGGCGCTCGACCCGCAGGGCCAGCCAGAGGACCTGCGCCGTCGGCTCGAAGGACCCGGTCAGGCGCCGCGCGAAGAAGCGCGCGCGTTCGATGTCGCCCCGCTTCAGGTACAGCTCGCCGAGGTTGTACATCGCGACCGGATTGGACGGATCGGCCTGGAAGGAGCGCTGGAACCAGGCCTCGGCAGCGGTCTCGTCGCCCATGCGCAGCGAGCAGATCCCGGCGTTGTGCATCGGCTTGGCCGGGGTCTGGTACAGCGGGTTGCGCAGGGCATTGCGGAAGCGCGCGATCGACTCGCGCTCGCGCCCGGTCTGGCAGAGGAACCAGCCGTAGTTGTTGTTCAGCTCGGAATCGTCGGGAGCGATGCGCAGCGCGCGCAGGAAGGATTCCTCGGCGCGGGGCCGATCACCGAGATCCATGTAGACCAGGGCGAGCATTCCGTGGGCCGCCGCGTACTCGGGATCGATGCCCAGCGACTGCCGCAGCTCATCGAGCGCCACCTTGTAGTTGCCCTGCTGGTAGTAGCTCGCCGCCAGCTCGAGGCGGATGCGCGCGCGCCGGCGCAGGTCGGACTCCTCGCCGCCGGTCGGCAGCGCAGCGTTCGGGCCGGCGGTGTCGGACACCGGTGGTGCGCTGCCAGCTCCTGGCGCCGCGCAGGCGCCCAGGAGCATCAGCATCGTCGCGAACAGCGCCGCGCCCCAGGCCGTAGAGCGCGCTCGGCTCATCCGCGGACCTCCATGAGCGGAACCACCCGCCGGCTGCGCTCCTTCAGCCGGGTGCGGTCCTGGACCTCGCCGGCGAGCTGGCCGCAGGCCGCGTCGATGTCGTCGCCGCGGGTGCGCCGGATCGTGGTGACGATGCCTGCGTCGATCAGGATCTGGGCGAAGCGGCGGATCCGGTCACCCGGTGAGCGCCGCAGCCCCGAGCCCGGGAAGGGATTGAAGGGAATCAGGTTGAACTTGCAGGGGAGATCGTCCACCAGCGCCAGCAGCGCCCGCGCGTGGGCGTCGGTGTCGTTGACGCCGTCGAGCATCACGTACTCGAAGGTGATGAAGTCGCGCGGAGCCCGCTCCAGGTAGCCCCTGCAGGCGGCCATCAGCTCGGCCAGCGGGTACTTCCGGTTCAGGGGCACGAGTTCGTTGCGCAGTGCGTCGTCGGGCGCATGCAGCGAGACCGCGAGGGCCACCGGACAGTCGTTGCGCAGCCGGTCGATCATGGGCACCACGCCCGAGGTCGACACCGTGACCCGGCGCCGCGACAGCCCGTAGGCGTCGTCGTCGAGCAGGATGCGCAGCGCGGTGAGCGTCGCCGAGTAGTTCTGCAGCGGCTCGCCCATTCCCATGAAGACCACGTTGCCGATGATGCGCTCGCCATCGGGCGAGGCGCCCAGCGCGCGGTTGGCCCACCAGAGCTGGGCGACGATCTCGGCAGCGTCGAGGTTGCGGCTGAAACCCTGCTTGCCGGTGGAGCAGAACAGGCAGTTCACCGCGCAGCCCGCCTGCGTGGAGATGCACAGCGTGCCGCGGTTGGCCTCGGGGATGAACACCGACTCGACGGCATTGCCCTGCCCGACGTCCAGCAGCCACTTGCGGGTGCCGTCGGCCGAGACGTGGTCCGCGAGCACTGCGGGAGCGCGCACCGTCGCGCGCTCGGCGAGCCTGGCACGGAAGGCCTTGGCCAGGTCGGTCATCTCGGCGAAGTCGGCCACGCCGCGCTGGTGCACCCAGCGCATCAGCTGTCGCGCACGGAAGGGCTTCTCGCCCCAGTCGGCGCACAGGGCGGCCAGCCCCTGGGCGTCGAGACCCAGCAGGTTGACCGGCGCGGGAGTGGCGGGCAGCACCGGCGTCAGGCTCCCTCAGCGGGAGTGGACATCCATCGACGGGAAGAAGAAGGCCACCTCGACCGCCGCGGTCTCGGGGGCATCGGAGCCGTGCACCGCGTTGGCGTCGATGCTGTCGGCGAAATCGGCGCGAATGGTGCCGGCGGCGGCCTTGCGGGGATCGGTCGCGCCCATCAGGTCGCGGTTCTTCAGGATCGCGTTCTCGCCCTCGAGCACCTGGACCATCACGGGACCGGAGATCATGAAGTCGACCAGGTCCTTGAAGAAGGGGCGCTCGCGATGCACGCCGTAGAACGCCTCGGCCTGGTTGCGCGACAGATGCATCATGCGGGCAGCGACGATCTTCAGGCCGGCGCCCTCGAAGCGGGCATAGATCTGGCCGATCGCGTTCTTGGCGACGGCATCGGGCTTGATGATGGACAGGGTGCGCTCGGTGGCCATGGTCGGGTGATCCTCGAATCGGGTTCCATCGCCGCAGCCGGCACCGGAGCGCCCTCTGGCGCCCCGAAGAGAGCGCCCTCCCCGGGGCGTCTTCTTCGGCGCCCTCTCGGGCACCCCTTCGGCGCACCAATTGGCGTCGATGGAAAAGTCGTGTAAAAAGAGAAGCTTAGAGCAACTATTCAGTATTTTTCCGAACAGATGATTCTAGCATAGCCACGTGCCGCAGGCGCCGCTGCGCGCAAGATGAAAGCTTGCCCGCGCCGGCCCGACTGCATCACCAACCCGCAGCCCGGAAGGCGATCGTCGACGCCTTCCGGCCGCAAGGGCAGCGCGGCTTGCGCAGCCCTTGCCCAACTCATCAGGAGACTCGAAACATGGCATTCGGACAAGACCGGCTCGCCCCCCGCAACCAGGGCAGTTTCGGCGGCGTGGTCGGCGCCGCGCAGCGCAACCGCGTGTTGCGCAACACCTACTGGCTGCTGGCCCTGTCGATGGTGCCGACCGTGCTCGGCGCATGGATCGGCGTGAGCACCGGCTTCTCCTTCTTCGCCGGCAGCCCGTTCATGGGGCTGATCGCCTTCCTGGCGATCGCCTTCGGCTTCTTCTTCGCCATCGAGAAGTTCAAGAACAGCGGCATCGGGGTGGCGCTGCTGCTGGGCTTCACCTTCTTCATGGGCCTGATGCTGTCGCGACTGGTCGGCCACGTGCTGGGCTTCGGCAACGGCGCGCAGCTGATCATGACCGCCTTCGGCGGCACCGCGGCGATCTTCGCCGTGATGGCCACGGTGGCCAGCGTCTCGAAGCGCGATTTCTCCGGGATGGGTCGCTGGCTTTTCGTCGGCTTCCTGGTGATCTTCGTGGCCGCGATCGCCAACATCTGGCTGCAGATGCCCGCCCTGATGCTCACGATCTCCGCACTGGCGATCCTGATCTTCTCGGCCTTCATCCTGGTGGACCTGCAGCGGGTGGTCAACGGCGGCGAAACCAACTACGTGAGCGCAACCCTGGCGGTCTACCTGAGCGTCTACAACGTGTTCAGCAACCTGCTCGCCCTGCTGGGCATCTTCGGCGGCGACGGGGACTGACAAACCCCTGCCCGCGCCCGGCACGGCCGCCGGGCGCGGCGCGACTCAGGCCGGCTCAGGACCGGGCGCGGCAACCAGTGCCTCGCCGAGCAGCGCCAGCGCGCGGGCCGCGAAGGCGTGCATGTTCGCCACCCGGTCTGCGCTGCCGGTGCGCAGCGTGAGCACCCGCTCCGTCGGCCCGGCGACCGCCATGCAGCTGTGCCCTGCCGGGTCGCCGTAGCGGTTGCCGTCGGGCCCGGCCGCTCCGGTCTCCGACAGCGCCCAGGTCGCCGAAAGCCGCTCGCGTGCGCTGTGCGCCAGCAGCAGCGCGTAGGGCTCGCTCGACGAGCGCATCCCTTCGACCGCCTCGCGCCCGATCCCCGCGATCCGCTTGCGCGCACGCTGCGTGTAGATCACCCCGCCCCCGAGGTAGTAGGCGGAGGCCCCGGGCAGCGCCAGCAGCGCCGCCGAGATCAGGCCGCCCGCCGAGGACTCGAAAATCGTGATCGTCTCGCCCCTTGCCTTCAGGGCTTCGCCCAGCGGGCGCGCCAGCGCGACCAGCGCCGCGAAGTCGCCAGCTCCACCTTGCGTCATTCCCCTTCCTCCTGCGACCGTGCGTCGAAGACGGCCATCGACTCGACGTGCGAAGTGTGCGGGAACATGTTGACCGCGCCCGCGGCACGCAGCCGGAAGCCTCCAGTGTGAACGAGCACCCCGGCATCGCGCGCGAGCGTCGCCGGGTTGCACGAGACGTAGACCACCCGCAGCGGCTTGTGCCGATCGGCCGCGAGCGCCTTGCAGACCTCGAGCGCGCCCTCGCGTGGCGGGTCGACCAGCACCCGGTCGAAGCGGCCCAGCGCCTGCCAGCGCTGCGGCGTCAGCTCGAACAGGTTCGCGGTCTCGAAGCGGGCGCGCTCCTCGCCGATGCCGTTGGCTGCCGCGGCCTCGCGCGCCCGCGCAGTCAGCGTCGGGCTGCCTTCGATTCCCACCACTTCGCGCGCCCGCCGCGCCAGCGGCAGCGAGAAGTTGCCCAGTCCGCAGAAGAGATCGGCGACCCGCTCGCCCGCGCGCGGCGCGAGCAGCCGCAGCGCCCGCGACACCAGCACCTCGTTGATGCGGTGGTTGACCTGCGTGAAGTCCGTCGGGCGAAAGGGCAGCCGGACCGAGAACTCGGGCAGCGCATAGGCCAGCCGCGATTGCGGCGACTCGTCCGGCGACCCGGGCGCGTGGATGAGCTCGATCGAGTCCGGGCCCTTGGGCTGGAACCACAGTTCGAAGCAGTGCGCACGCGCGAAGTCGACCAGGCGCGCACGATCGGCCGCGCTCGGCGGATCGAGCACCCGGAACACCAGCGCGAGCACTTCGTCGCTCGCGGCGACCTCGATCTGGGGCATCCGGTCCCGCATGTCCAGGCCGGCGACGAGTTCGCGCAGCGGCATCAGCAGCGCCGCCGCCCGCGGGTCGAGGACGTGGCACTCGCGCATGTCGGCGACGTAGCTCGATCCGCGCTCGTGGAAGCCCACCAGCACCCCGCCCTTCTTCGGCACATGCCGCACCGACAGGCGCGCGCGGAAGCGGTAGGCCCAGCTCGGGCCGGCGATCGGACGCAGGATGGTCTGCGCGCGCACTTTGCCGATGTGCCAGAGCTGATCCTCGAGAGCACGCTGCTTGATCGCGAGCTGGGTGCGGGCGTCCAGATGCTGCATCGAGCAGCCGCCGCAGACGTCGAAATGCCTGCAGCGCGGCGGCACGCGCATGGACGCGGGCCGCAGCACCTCGAGGGTCTGCGCCACATCGAACTTCGGCTTGCGGCGAACGATCGCCGCGCGCACCCGCTCCCCGGGCAGCGCGCCACGGACGAACACCACCTTGCCGTCCAGCCGGGCCACGCCGTTGGCCTCGAGGTCGAGCGACTCGACCTCGAGGAGCGCCTCAGGCTGCCGGGTCTTCGCGCCACTCATCGAGGAATTCCTTCCAGTGTGTTCCGCCCTGCGCCGCGAGCGTCCGGCGCAGCAGCGCCATCTCCTCGCGATAGCGCTCGAGGCTCCAGACGCCGCGCATCCGCTGGAAACGGCAGAACACCAGCCAGGTGTTGGCGACGTCGGTCTCGCAGTAGGCGCGGATCTCGGCGAGCCGCCCCTCGCGGAAGGCGGGCCAGACCTGCGAACCGTCCATCCCCAGCTTGCCGGGGAAGCCGCAGAGCTGCGCGAGCTGGTCCAGCGGCGCGTTCGCGCGGCCGTTGTACAGCGCGAGCAGGTCCATCAGGTCGAGGTGGCGCGCGTGGTAGCGACTGAGGTAGTTGTCGAAGCGGAACTCGCGATCGGTCTCGCCCTGCTCCCAGTAGCGCGCCGCCTGTACGCCGTGGATCAGCCCGCGGTAGTGCAGCACCTGCAGATCGAAGCCGCTGCCGTTCCACGACACCAGCTGCGGGGTGTACCTCTCGACCAGCCTGAAGAACTGCTGGATCTGGCGCGCCTCGTCCGGCTGGCCGCTCTCGTGAGGGTCTGCAGGCTCGGGCAGGCAGCCGACGCGCACGCTGTCGCCATCGCGAAACAGGTAGCCGATCGCGATCACGCGATGCAGGTGCAGGGGGAGGAAGTCGCTGCCGGTCTTCTCGCGGCGCTGCGCGAAGGCGAACTGCGCGACCTCCTCGTCGGGCATCTCCTGCGGCAGGCGGTTCAGGCGTCGCAGGCCTGCGACGTCCGGAACGGTCTCGAGGTCGAAGACGAGCGTCGCAGCCATCAGCGCGCCGGCAGCAGCTTCTGCGGATCGACCGGCTTGCCCGCCTTGCGGATCTCGAAGTGCAGCTTCGGGGAATCGGTGCCCGAGGCGCCGAGCTCGGCCAGCTTCTGTCCGCGCGTGACCTGCTGGCCTTCCTTGACCAGGAGCACGCTGTTGTGACCGTAGACCGAGACGGTGTCGCCGTCGTGCTTGACGATCACCAGGTTGCCGTAGCCGCGCGGACCCGGGCCGCTGAAGATCACCCGTCCGTCGGCCGCCGCGCTCACCGGATCGCCGACCGCGCCGGCGATCGCGATCCCCATGCTGTTGGGCGCCGAGAAGCCGTGCAGCACCCGGCCACGCGCCGGCCACGCGAAGCCCGCAGCCGAGGTCGCTGCGGGCGGCGGCGCCGTGGTCGCAGGCGCGGCGGGCGCCGCCGGCGCAGCGGGTGTCGGGCTGGCCGCCGCGCCCGAGGGCTGCGAAGCCGCTGCGACCGGCGCAGCGCCGCCGGACCTGCGCACCTGCGCCAGCGCGTCCTCCGACCAGGGCTGGCGGGTGCCGCTGGGGCCGCTGCGCAGCGGAACGCCCGCAGCGCGCTCCTCGACCGGTCCGAGCGGACGCACCTGCAGCCCCGAGGAGCGCACCGGCGCAGCCTGGACCTCAGGGGGCGGCGGAGGCACCACGGACGCCCCGGTTGCGGGGGCGGCGGCAACCTGCGCGGCCGGCTGGGGTGGCGGCAAGGCATGGGCCGGCCGCGCCGCCACCACCGGGGGGCGGGTGCGGCTCTCGACGGGAGCGGGCGGCGGCGACGCGCAGCCTGCCAGTGTCAGGGCCGCAGCGAGCGCCGCGAGGCGTCGGTCGAAACATTGCATCCTGGAGATTGTCTCCTCTGACTAGCTGGTGCCTGCCCGCAGCGGGACGAAACGCACCGAGTCGAGCACCGTCAGCTGCCAGGTCTCGCGCGCAGTGCGCTCGACCAGGTGCAGCGCCTGGCGTCCGCTCGCTTCGATGGGTGCGAGCAGCCGCGACGGCACGGCCATCTGGGTCAGCAGCGGCTCGGGAATCTCGTCGCCGGCCGCCGCCACGATCACCGCATCGAAGGGGGCGGCGGTGGGCGCGCCGAGCCTGCCGTCGCCGAACACCAGTCGAAGGTTGGGCAGGCGCATCGGGCGCAGGTGGGTTCGCGCCGCCTCGTGCAGGCCGCGCACCCGTTCGATCGAGATCACCTCGCCGAAGACCGCGGCGAGCACCGCGGCCTGGTAGCCGCAGCCGGTGCCGACCTCGAGCACCCGGGCCTGTGCCCGTCGCTCGGCGGGGATCGGCGCCACCAGCAGCTCGATCATCCGGGCAACGGTGCTGGGCTTCGAGATGGTCTGGCCGTGCCCGATCGGCAGCGCGACGTCCTCGTAGGCGCGGCTCGCGAGCCCGGCATCGATGAACTGGTGTCGCGGCACCCGGTTCATCGCGGCCAGCACGCCCTCGTCGCGAATCCCGGCGGCGCGCAGCGCGTCGACCATCCGCTGGCGCGCGCGCTCGGACGCCAGCCCGAGCCCGGCAGGCACCGGCGGCAGCCCGGGCACGGCGACCGGAGGCGTGGGCTTGGAGGCAGGGCGACGGATGCTCATGCGCGTGTGGGCGGGGTTCTGCTGGGCGCCGGCAAGCCGGGGGCCATGGGGGAGCGGGTCAATGGACTAGGCGTCCAGCCAGGCACGCACCGGATCGATCCAGTGGCCGGCGGTGAGATCGACGTCCAGCGGCGTCACCGACACCCGATTCTGCGCGATCGCGTGGAAATCGGTGCCCGGCCCGGCCTCGCGCGCCCTGCCCGCAGCGCCGATCCAGTAGACGGTCTCGCCGCGCGGATTGGTGCCGCGGATCACCGGATCGGCAGCGTGGCGGCGACCGAGCCTGGTCACTTCCATCCCCTGGATCTCGCCGGCCGCGACGCTGGGCAGGTTGACGTTGAGCAGCATCGGCCGCTGCCCGAGCCTGCCGGCGAAGCGTCGCACCAGTTCGGCGGCGAGATCCGCCGCGGCTTCGAGGTGGCGGTGGCCTCTCTCGACCAGGGAGAACGCGATCGCGGGCACGCCCAGCAGATAGCCCTCGGTGGCGGCGGCAACCGTGCCCGAGTAGAGCGTGTCGTCGCCCATGTTCGCGCCGTCGTTGATCCCCGAGACGACCAGATCCGGAGGCTGGTCGAACAGGCCGGTGATCGCGACGTGCACGCAGTCGGTGGGCGTGCCGTTGACATAGTGGAAACCGTTGGCCGCGCGACGCACCGTCAGCGGGCGATCCAGCGTGAGCGAGTTCGACGCCGCGCTGCGATCACGCTCCGGAGCGACCACCGTGACCTGCGCGAACGCCTGCAGCCGCCGCGCGAGCGCCTCGATTCCCGGCGCGAAGTAGCCGTCGTCGTTGCTGACCAGGATCCTCATGCCCGGATTCTAGCGAATCCCGGTGCCGCAGCCGCGCCTACCCCCACGCGGGCGCTGCCGCAGCCCTGCGGCCGGATCGACGAAGTCCGGATGATCGGTGCGCGCCCGCCTAGACCTCGGCGGGCCAGTCGCGTATGTAGGCCTTGAGCATCTTGTTCTCGAAGCCCTGTTCCTCGAGCATCGCACGGGCCACGTCGTGGAAGGAGACCACCCCGAGCAGCACGCTGCCGTCCATCACTGGAAGATAGCGCTGGTGGGTCTCGAGCATCGAGCGCCGCAGCTCGTTGACCTCCATCACCGGCGTCGCGACCATCGGAGCGGTGTTCATGACCTCGCGCACCACGATCTCGGCCACTGGCGGCGTGGGGCCGGTTCTGTGCTCGCGCTGGCGCGCTGCGAGCACCCGCACCACCTCGCGGAAGGTGAGCATGCCGACCAGCCTGCCGTGCTCCATCACCACCAGCGAACCGATGTCGTGGTCGGCCATGGTGATCACGCACTCGGACAGCATCGTTTCCGGCGAAACCGTGAACAGCTTGCTGCCCTTGACCCGAAGAATCTCGCTGACCTGCATGACCCCCTCCGTTGGCCGCGCCTAGTGAAGACCATGCTAGCCCTTTGCGGGGTGCTCCACAAGACAGCGCCGGACCTCGGCGGCGAGTTCGTCCTCCGAGTAGGGCTTGGTCAGGAAGACGTCGACGCCGGCCTCCAGCGCAAGCCTGCGATGCCGCTCTGAACTGCGCGAGGTGATCATGATCACCGGCACCCGCCGGGTCGCCTCGTCGGCGCGCAGCGCCCGGCACAGTTCGACCCCGTTCATCCGGGGCATCTCGAGATCGACGATCGCGAGCGCCGGCGGCCGGCGCTGCGCGAGTTCGAGCGCATCGACCCCGTCGCCTGCCGACTCCACCTCCAGTCCCAGGTCGCGCAGGAACAGCTCCATCGAGCGGCGCACGCTGACCGAGTCGTCCACGACCAGGCACAGCGGAAGCTGCACCGCCGGGTGCTCGCTCCAGCGCGAAGGGGCCAGCGAGTGTCCCGCGCCGAGCAGCGCCGGCAGGTCGAGCACGGTCGCGACCGCGCCGTCGCCCAGGACGGTCGCGCCTTCGACCGCCGGGATCGCCGGCAGCCACGAGGGCAGCGGACGCACCACCACGCTGCGCGTCTGCCCCGGCGCCGGCGCGAGCACCGCGTGCAGCGCGCCGTCGGCGCCCCGCACGAGCAGCGCGACCTCCTCCGTGCCCGCCTCTCGCATGACCTCGGCGCGACGCGACCCGGAAAGCCGTGCCGCCTGCGCCTCGCGCGCGAAGAACCCCTGCGGCAGCCCGATCAGCTCGTCCAGACCCGAGGCCGGCAGCAGGCCTTCCTGACCCACGAAGCGCAAGGCGCCGGCATCGTCGCGCACCGCACCGGTGGCCGGCAGGATCCGCTCGATGCCCCGGATCGACAGCGCGAGCACGTGGCTGCGCGTGCGCACCACGACCACGGGAATCGCGACCATGCCCTCGGGCAGATCGAGCTCGACAAGAAGGCCGCCCGCGGGCGAACGCGACAGCGCGATCTCGCCGCGTAGTTCACGCACCACCCGCCGCACCACTTCCAGACCGAAGCCCCTGCCCGAGAGCTGGGTGGCGTCATCGCGCGTGGTGAACCCGGGCTCCATCACCAGCGCCGCGAGCGCCGACGGCTCGGCCGGCGCTCCGGGCGCGAGCAGGCCCTGCTGCTCGGCGCGCTGGCGGATCGCATCCAGGTCCAGGCCCTGCCCGTCGTCCGAGCAGCTGATCCGCAGCCGACGACCATCGCGGCGGAAGCCGAGCGACACGCGCCCGGTCGCCGGCTTGCCGGATCGTTCGCGTTCCTGCGGCGCCTCGATGCCGTGGGCGATCGCGTTGCGCAGCAGCTGGCCGATCGGCTCGACCAGCGACTGCAGCAGCCGCGCATCGACCTCGGTCTCCTGCCCTGAGATCTCGAGCTGTGCCGACTTGTTCGCCATGCGGGCCGCCTGGCGCACCACCCGCTGCAGCCTGGGAACGATCCCGCGCACCGGCACCATCCGCGACTGCATGACCGCCTCGCGCAGGTCGGTCTGCATGCGTTCGAGCCGACCGACCGCCTCGCCCAGGTCCGCACCCTGGCGCTCGATCTGCTGATCCATCAGCCTGGCGTCGGCAGCGGCCTCACCGATGCGCCGCGACACCGTGTGCAGTTCGTCGTAGTCGTCGAGTTCCAGCGGATCGAAGTCGCCGCGCCCCCGTCGCCCCGCGAGCGAGACGCCGCGCAGGTCGACCAGGCGCTCGAGCTCGCCGGCCAGCCCGCGCAGCCGCTCGCTGTCGCCCCTGAACGCATGCCGCAGTTCGGCGAGCTGCGCCACCTGTTCCTGGACCTGCGCGAGCAGGATTGCGGCCTCGCTGGCGAGATCGAGCACACGATCCAGCAGCACCGAGGGGACGCGCAGCAGTTCGCCATCGACGCCCGCCGCACCGGGCACGGGAGCCTCGGGCAGGACCGGCGCGGCTGCCGGGGATGCCTGCGCCGGCGCCGGATCCTCGCCAGGCGCATCCGGCACGTTTCCGGCTCCGGTGTCCGTGGCAGGCCCTGCGATGCGGCCCTCGATCAGCTCCCCCAGGCGTCGGCACAGGCCGAGCGCATCCTCGGGCGCCGGTCCGAGCCCGGCGACCGCGTCGGTCATCTCGCCCAGGCAGTCGGACGCCTCGGCGAGCATCGCGCGCACGCTCGCATCCGGCGTCTCCCTGCGATCGCCGAGCAGCTGCAGGAGATCCTCGAGCCTGTGCGTCAGCGTCGCGATCCCGCGGATGCCGACGGTGTTCGCCGCGCCCTTGAGCGTGTGCGCGACCCGACGCGCACCGGCGAGCGCATCGTGCACCGAGGACCCGTCCTGCACGGGCTCCCCGTGCATCGGCGCCGCAGGCGAAAGCGCGACCAGCTGCTCGATCTGCAGCGCGAACTCGGCCGACAGCGTCGGCAGTTCGCGCAGCAGGTTGTCCAGCACCGAAGGGTCGGCGTCCTCCGGAAGCGCCAGCGAGAGATCCTCCTCGTCGAGCGCCCCGTGGGCGGCCACCTGGCGCGATCCCACGATCGTCAGCGCGCCCAGCATCCCGAGGTCTGCGCGGCCTGGGAGCGCAGACCCTCCAGGCCAGCGAGGATCGGCGCAGACAGCCTGCAGGCGCTCGAGCGCCGGCGCCGCAGGCGTGGCAAAGAAGGCCGCGAGCGCCGATGTCAGGTTCCCGAGCAGCCCGACCGCCTCGTCCGCGCAGGTCTGCGGCGCATCGCGCCAGCGGCGCAGGCCCTCGCGACAGGGTTCGAGCAGCTGCGCGGCCGGTGCAAGGCCGACGTAGCCCATCGCCGCGGCGAGGTTGCCCAGGCGCTGCTCGCACAGATCGGCGAGATCGGCGACGGCCGCGACTTCGGGACCCGCGGGCGGCAGCCGGATCGACGCGAGCGGCACGATCACCTCGCTCGACAGCGCGTCCACTGCCTCGGCCAGCATCGCCAGTTCGTCGAGCGCGACCGTGGCCGGCGCCAGGCTGCTGCCGTCGGCGCCGGCGTCGGCGCCCGGACCGGCCGGGTCGACCTGCGCCGACGATGTGACAGGGGTTTCGAGCCGTGCATTCGCCTCTTCGGCCATCGCCGAGATGCGGCCCGCGTCCTCCCGCAGGCGGTTGGCGATCATGTCCACGAACTGCGCAGGCACCGCCGGCAGCCCGGGCCAGCGCTGCAGGTCGAAGACCAGTTCGACCGCCTCCTGCGGCGATGCATGCCCGGCGCAGAAGGCGATGAGCTGCGCGATCCAGGCCTCGACGCGCTCGCGCGCCGCCGGCCAGGCCCCGCCTTCGGCCTCCCGCTGCAGGTGGGGGAGCAGCAGCGTGGCCAGGTAGTTGACGCTGCGCACGCCGAGCGCATCGGCCTCCTGCGCGCAGCGCGTGATCGCCTGCCCGAGCCGCGCGACCAGCTGCGCCGGCGCCGCCGCGTCGTGATCCTCGAACAGGGGATCGAGCAGCGCGACCGACGCGCGGTTCAGCCGCTCGAAGGCATCACCCTCGCCCACCTGCGACCCTGCCCTGCTCATCGATCGCTCACCTTGAACACGCTGATCTCGCGCATCAGTGCCTTGGCGCTCTCGACCAGCCTCAGCGTCTCGGTCGCCTGGTGGGAGAGCTGCCGCGCAGTCTCGCTGCTCGCCTCCTGGATGATCCGCGCCCGCTCCTGCAGCGCCGCGCCCACCTTGGCCTGCTCCGCGGAGGTGCGTGCGATCTCGCGCACGGTCGCCGCGAGCGCGTCGGTCTCCTCGCGGGTGCGCAGCATGCCGCTGCCTGCCTCCTCGGAGAGCCGGCTGACCTGGACGATCCGCGAGATCGCCTGGTTCATCGCGATCACGGTGTCGCCGGTCTCGGCCTGGATCGCGCCGACCAGTTCGCCGATCTCGGCGGTGGCCTCGCGCGCCGACTCCGACAGGCGCTTGACCTCGTCGGCGACGATCGCGAAGCTGCGCCCCGCGGAGCCGGCTGCTGCGGCCCGCATCGACGCGTTCAGCGCCAGGATTCCGGTGCGCTCGGCGATGTCCCGGATGATCCCGACCACCTGCCCGACCTCCTGCGAACGCTCGCCCAGGCGCTTGATCCGCTTCTCGGTTTCGCGGATCAGGGCCCGCGAACTGGCGATCCCCTGGGCCGTGCCGTCCACCGTGCGCATCGCCTCTCCCGCGGCGGCCACTGCCCGGCCGGCAGCGTCGTTGCAGGTCCGCGCGCGCTCGGCGATCGCATCGAGCGCCTGGGCCGCCGCAGCGAGTTCGCGTGCAGCGAACTCCACTTCCCGCTGCTCGCGCGCCGCGGCCCGACTCGCGGTGTCCGACTGGCTCTTGACCGCGACCGTCGCCCGCGCGACCTCCTGCGAGACGGTCCGCACACTGAGCAGCAGGCTGCGCGTCTCCTCGGTGAGCAGGTTCAGCGCGTCGGCGATCGCACCGGTGACGTTCTCGGTCACCGGCACGCGGATCGTCAGGTCCTTGCTCGTGGCGATGGTGCCGACCGCCTGCATGATCTCGATCACCGAGTCGTTGAGCGCCTCGCTGTCGCGCGCGGCCCGCTGCAGACCCTCGATGCGGCGATCGAGGAAGCGATCGAGAGCGCTTCCGAGCGCGCCGAGGTCCTCCCCGGCCGGCAGGCGGGTGCGCGCGCCGAGTTCGCCTTCGGTCAGCGCCTCGATCACCTCGGCGAGCCGCACGCTCGGACGATCGACCGTCCGCGCGAACCAGCGTGCCAGCACGACCGCGAGCACGGCGCCGCAGCCCAGTGCCAGCCCCGCGGTCGCCCAGAGCGCCCCGCCCTCGGGCAGCGCCCCCAGCGCCGCGAGCGCGGCGAGCATCAGCGCCACCGGCAGCAGGCCGGTCAGCCCCGCCAGCACGCGCAGGCGCAAGGACAGCCGCGCGCTGGTCGACCGGAAGTCGAGATCGTCCATTCAGCGACCCGCCAGCGCCTCGAACAGCCGGCGCGGCTCGAAGCTCCACCACAGCACGCCCGGCTCCTCGGCATCGGCGAAGGCCTGGTCGAGCACGCCGGCGAAGCCTGCCGCAGGCGGAATCGCCGCGGCCTGCTGCGCGCCGAGGCGAACCGGCTGCGGCGGCGCGTCCACCGCCAGCGCCGCCGCCTCCGGAGGGGCGCCGATCACCAGCAGGGCCTGTCGCGGCGTCGGCGAGCGCCCCTGCCCGTCCGCTACCGCGGGGTCCAGGACCACCACCGGCTGACCGCGCACCTGGGCCAGCCCCAGGACCCCCTGGGCGGCCCCCGGAAGAGGGAACACGCTCGCCGCCTGGACGTGCTCGAGCGCGGTCTGCGGCAGCAGCAGGGATACGCCGGCGACCCGCACGCCGAAGCGGCGCTGCTGCCCGTCGTGCTGCCGGTCGCGGTCCTCGTGCACCGGATCAGTCGGCATGCCTGAGCGCTCCCAGGAGCTGGGATGCGGTGAAGGGCTTGCCGATCAGCTCCCGCGCTCCCTGGGTGCGGGCCCAGACCTGGTCGGCACGCTGGCACTTGGTCGATACGAACACCACCGGGATCGCGCGGGTTCCCGGGTCGCCCGCGAGCCGGCGGCAGGCTTCGAAGCCATCCATTCCCGGCATCACGATGTCCATGAAGATGATCTCCGGCTGTTCGATGCGGGCCCGCTCCAGCGCGTCGCTGCCGTTTGCCGCACTGCTCACCCGCCATCCGGCACCGCTCAGGATCGCGGCGATCCGCTCGCGTTCCGGCGCGAAGTCGTCGACCACCAGGGCGAGCCGCTCCCTGCTCATCCGTGCGTCCCGGCGATGCCGCTCAGCGCCCGAAGAAACGCGCGACACGCGAACGCACCGGCGCCGGGCGCTCCGGCGCGCCCCCCTGGGCATCGTCCGGACTGCGAACGAGCCCGGCGAGGTCGTCGATCGCCAGCGAGCGCCGCAACTGCCGCAGCACCGCCGCCTCCAGCGCCCGGAAGGGAACGGGCTTGGTCAGGTAGGTGTCGCAGCCCGCCAGCGCGCCGCGAGCCAGGTCGAAGGGCGAGGAACGGCTGGTCAGGATGATCACCGGCAGGCCGCGCAGACGCCGATCGCGCCTGATCTCGCGCGTGAGCTTGTAGCCGTCCATGTCCGGCATCACGACGTCGACCAGCACCAGGTCGTAGTGCAGCTCCTCGAGCCGGTCCAGCGCCTCGGCCGCACTGGAAGCGGCATCGCAGGCCAGTCCGAGCCGCTCGAAGGCCATGGCGAGCTGCCTGCGCACCGTCGGGCTGTCGTCGACGACGAGCACGCGCAGGCGTCCCGCCCCCTCTGTCGATGGTGCGCGCGGAAACTGCAGCAGGTTCGAGCGCGGCTGGGGCTGCGCCGTCTCGGGCAGCGGCGACTCGGGACGCGGCGGGCCGCGATGCATCGGCTCGGGAAGCGGTTGACGGCCCATCGACTCGCGGTGGGTGGGCTCGCGGTGCATCGGCTCCGGTGGCGGCTCCGGTGGCGGCTCCGGGAGCGCCGCCTCGGGGTGCACCGCTGTCGGCAGGGACGGCTCCTGGGTCGCGCGAGGGGCTTGCGCCGCCGGCAAGGCACTGTGCGTCGCCGCGCCGGTCGCCATCCCCGCCAGGGCATCGGGGTTCTCGGAACCACCGGTGACGCGAGGGCATCGAGGCGCGCCCGGGGCCTGCGATACCCCTGAGGGCTGCGGCGCAGTCGACGCCTCGGACACCCCCGCTTCGGCAGGGGCCTGCCGCACCGGCGTCGCGGCAGGATGCACTGCGCCAGGGAACACTGCCGCGGTGGATTCCCTGACGGGAGGCGCTGAAATCCGGGTGGCTGCTGCGGTGGAGGCTGCTGCGGTGGAGGCTGCGGCGGTGGAGGCTGCTGCGGTGGAGGCTGCGGCGGCAGGCTCCGCCGCGGCGGGTGCCGCAGCCGGCCGCGCAGCGATGCCGGCGCCACCCGCGGCGGGCTCCTGCGCCGGCAGCAGTTCCGTCTCGACCACGCGATTGAGGATGGGCAACAGTTGCAGGGTCAGCCGATCGATCGAGATCGCGTGTCGCGAACTGCTCGTCGCCCCGCGCGGGACAGCATCGATCACCGGAACCGGAGCGATCGATTCGCCCACGCGCTCGATCGCCTCGAGCCCCTGCGCCTCGGTCCGGTTCGCGATCAGGATGTCGACGCCGTCGGTCTCGACGCGTGCCACCAGCCTGAATTCGTAGCGGTTGTACTGACTGTGCCGGAAGACGATCTCGATGAGCCGCCAGTCCCGGGGATCGAGGCCCGCGGCCCCCACCCTGAATACCGATTTTTCGTGCATCCTCGTCGCTCCCGCCGCGCCCAGGCACCCCGACCGGTGGCGCCTTCCGGGCGCGGTGAGCCTGCGGATCCGCCCGCCTGCGTCATCCGCATTTTCACAGCGCCCGGCCGGCAGCGTAATCGCTGGTGTCGCGTTTCACCAACCGTTCGCACGCGATCCGACGATCGGCACGGCGCAATCGCTCGTCGGCAAGGGTCGCTCCGGCCCCGTCGCACACCGCTCGGATCGGCTCCGGCTGCGTGCTAGCATCCTCGCATGAGCCAACGCGACTACCACGGATTCGACACGCTCGCGCTGCACGCCGGCGCCCTGCCCGACTCCGACTTCGGCGCCCGCGCCACCCCAATCTACCTGTCGACGGCCTTCACGTTCCGGGACGCAGACCAGGCGGCGTCGCTGTTCAACATGGAACAGTCCGGCCACGTCTACTCCCGGATCAGCAACCCCACGGTGGCGGTGCTCGAGGAGCGGATCTCGGCGCTCGAGCGCGGGGTCGGGGCGATCGCCACCGCGAGCGGCCAGGCGGCGCTGCACCTGGCGATCGCAACGCTCGCCGGCGCCGGCGCCCACATCGTGGCCTCGCGGGCCCTGTACGGCGGCTCGCACAACCTGCTGCAGTACACGCTGAAGCGCTTCGGCATCGAGACCAGCTTCGTCGATCCGCGCGACCTCTCCGCCTGGCGCGCAGCGCTGCGTCCCGAGACGCGCCTGCTGTTCGGCGAGACGCTCGGCAACCCCGGCCTGGACGTGCTGGACATCCCGGCAGTGGCCGAGATTGCCCACGCGCACCGCGTGCCGCTGCTCGTGGACTCCACCTTCACCACTCCCTGGCTGATCCGCCCCTTCGATCACGGCGCCGACCTCGTCTACCACTCGGCCACCAAGTTCCTGTGCGGCCACGGCACCGTGGTCGGCGGGCTCCTCGTGGACTCGGGCAGCTTCGACTGGCTCGCCTCCGGCAAGTTCCCGGAGCTCACCGAACCCTACGAGGGCTTCCACGGCATGGTGTTCGCCGAGGAGTCCACGGTCGCCCCCTTCCTGCTGCGGGCGCGGCGCGAGGGCCTGCGCGACTTCGGCGCCTGCCTGAGCCCGATGAACGCCTTCCAGATCCTCCAGGGGATCGAGACCCTGTCGCTGCGCATGGCGCGCCACGTCGAGAACGCGCTGAAGGTCGCCGAGTTCCTCGCCGGCCACCCGATGGTCGCGCGGGTCTCCTACCCGATGCTCGATTCGCATTCGGACCACGCGCTGGCGCGGCGGCTGATGCCGCGCGGCGCGGGTGCGGTCTTCAGCTTCGACCTCGCCGGCGACCGCGCCGCAGGGCGGCGCTTCGTCGAGGCGCTGCAGCTGTTCTCGCACCTGGCCAACGTGGGCGACGCCCGCTCGCTGGTGATCCACCCGGCCTCGACCACGCACTTCCGGATGGACGCCGCCGCGCTGGCCGCAGCCGGGATCGGCGAAGGCACGCTGCGCCTGTCGGTCGGGCTGGAGGATCCCGATGACCTGATCGACGACCTCAAGCGCGCCTTCAGGGCCGCCGGCAAGGCGTGAGCCGGTTTCGCCACCTCCGCCGCGCCGCGAAGCCCGTCACAGGAGACTGACCCGATGCTGCTCGACGTCGCAGGCCAGCAGGCCTACGCCTACACCGGCGGACGCCCCTTCGATCCCACGCTGCCCACCGTGGTCTTCGTCCACGGCGCCCAGCAGGACCACAGCATCTGGATCCTGCAGACGCGCTACCTCGCGCACCACGGATACTCGGTGCTGGCGGTCGACCTGCCGGGCCACGGCCGCAGCGCAGGGGCGCCACTGACCACGATCGAAGCGATGACCGGCTGGCTGCTCGCGCTGCTCGACGCCGCGGGGGTCGCCCGGGCCGCGATCGTCGGCCACAGCATGGGGTCCCTGATCGCGATCGACGCGGCAGGCAGCGCCCCCGCACGCGTCGAGCGGATCGCGCTGGTGGGCACTGCCTACCCGATGAAGGTCTCCGACGCGCTGCTCGCGGCCGCGCGCGACGACGAGCCGAAGGCCTTCGACATGATCAACCTCTGGTCGCGCAGCGGCATCAGCCACCGTCCAGGCTGCCCCGCGCCCGGCTTCTCGGTGCTCAACCAGGGCCGACGGCTGATGGAGCGGCAGAAGCCCGGCGTGCTCTTCAACGACTTCAACGCCTGCAACGCCTATCAGGGCGGCCTGGAGCGCGCGCGCGCGCTCGCCTGCCCGGCGCTGTTCGTGCTCGGCGCAAGCGACCTGATGACCCCGATGCGCGCCGCGCGCAGCCTGATCGACGCGATCCCGGACAGCCGGGTGGTCGAGATCCCGCGCTGCGGCCACGCGATGACCGACGAGCGCCCCGACGCGGTGCTCGACGCCCTGCGCGGCTTCCTCGCGCCGATGCGCGCCGCGGCCGTCGCTGCCTGAAGAGGCCCGCGCTCCGGCCTGGCGCCTGCGCCCTCTTCAGGGTGCCGGCTCGCGTGGCTGCACCAGCGCCGCCAGCGGGAGCTCCACCCGGCTGAAGTCGAAGGGTGGCGCCGGTACACGCGGGACCCCATCGCGCGCATTCCACAGCCGCTCGAAGAGCGCCCGCATCGAGCGCTGCGCCGCGCCAGGCGCCAGGGCCCAGTGCTCCGCCCAGATCTCGCGTTCCCCGTCGCCCGCGGCGTCGCCCAGCCGCCAGTAGCGATCGAGATAGCCGAGTTCCGAGAGCAGCCGCGCGGTCTCGATCGCGCGCGCAGGGTCGCGCTCGAGCAGCCCTCGCATCTCGCCGGCCGCCACCGCCTGGCGTCCGCCGTCCGCCGCGCGCACCAGCGCCTCGAGCACCCCGGCCGCCATCCCGAACCGGTCCGACAGGCTCGGCTGGAGATGCACGCCCGCGCCGGCCCCCCGGTACGGGATGCTTGCCGCCAGCAGCGCCCCCGCGAGCACCGTGAGCCAGAGCAGGTAGAGCCAGATCAGGAACAGCGGCAGCGCGGCGAAGGTGCCGTAGACCACCGTGTAGGTCGGCAGCTTCGCGACCTGGAATGCCAGCCCACGCTTGAGCAGCTCGAGCACCACGGCCGCTGCCAGCGCGCCGGCGAAAGCCTCGCCCCAGCGCACTGGCGCGTTGGGCACCAGCCGATAGAGCAGCGTGAGCCCGGCGATCGTGGTCAGCCAGGGCAGGATCGACAGCCAGGCATGCTCGACCTGGCGCATCCCGGCGGCCGCGAACAGCTCGCTCACGATCAGCCCGTTGACCGCGATGCTCGCGGCCAGCAGCAGCGGCCCCAGGGTCAGGAAGGTCCAGTAGACGGTCAGCCGGCGCGCGATCGGCCGCGGCTGCGGCGCCGCCCAGATCCGGTTCAGCGCGTGGTCGAGCGTGAGCAGCGCCGAGAACGCGGTCGCGAAGAACAGCACCGCCCCCACCGCGGAGAGCTCGCTCGCCTTCGCGGAGAACTGGTTCAGCAGCCGGACCACGGTCTCGCTGAAGCTCGGCAGCAGGAAGTTGGCAGCCAGGAAACGCAGCAGCGCCTCGCGCAGCGAGGAGAAGGCCGGCAGCGCGCCGAGCAGCGACACCGCGATCGTGACCACCGGCACCAGCGCGAGCAGCGAGAGCAGCACCAGGCTTGCGGCGGTCTGCGGCAGCTGCAGCCGTGCGCCCTGTCGGACCAGCGCGAGCGCCAGGCCGCGGGCGCGCGGCGGCAGGGAATCGGACGCTGGCCTCATGCGCGCCTATGATAGCCTCGCAGCCTGATGAAGACCGCCCGCCGACTGACGATCGCTGCCTTCGCCGGCCTCATCGCGCTCGGTCTGGCCTGGGAGCTCTGGCTCGCGCCGCTGCGCCCCGGCGGCTCGATGCTCGCGCTCAAGACGCTGCCCCTCGCACTGGCCCTGCCCGGGCTGACCCGTGGGCGGCTGCGCAGCTACCAGTGGTGGTCGATGGGCATTCTGGCCTACCTGGCCGAGGGCCTGGTCCGCGCCACCAGCGACACCGGAGCCAGCGCCCTGCTGGCGACGCTCGAGGTCCTGCTCGCTGTGGCTGCGTTCGCCGCAATTCTCGGCTTCGCGCGAGCCAGCCGCGCCGAAGCCTCCCTTGCGCCCACCCCGCCCCGATGACCGAGGCCACGAGCAGCCTGCCGCACCTGCGCGAGGTGCTGGTCTTCCTGGCCCTGGCCGGAGTCCTGATCCCGTTCCTGCAGCGCTTCCGGGTGCACGCGGTCCTCGGTTTCCTGCTGGTGGGCTCGGTCCTCGGACCCTTCGGCCTGGGCGCGCTGGTCGAGCAGCTGCCCTGGCTCGCCTGGTTCACCGTGCCCCGCGAGGAAGGCGCGCAGGCGCTCGCGGAGGTCGGCGTGCTCTTCCTGATGTTCGCGATCGGCCTGGACCTCTCGGTCGAGCGGATGTGGGCGATGCGCCGCTGGGTGTTCGGTGCGGGCACGCTGCAGGTGCTGCTGTGCAGCCTGGTCGCCGGACTGATCGCCTGGCTGCTGGGCAGCTCGGCGCAGTCGGCGATCCTGCTCGGGCTGGTGCTCTCGTTCTCGTCGACCGCGATCGTCATGCAGCTGCTGGCCAGCCGACGCCAGCTGGGCACGCAACTGGGCAGGGCGAGCTTCGCGATCCTGCTGTTCCAGGACCTCGCGGTCGTTCCGGTGCTGATCCTCGCGCAGGCGCTGGGCCAGGGGGTGGACGCGCTGCTGCCGGCGCTGGGGCTGTCGCTCCTGAAAGCGGCGGGGGCGATCGTGCTGATCTACGGAATCGGCAGCCGCGTGGTGCGCCCGGTGTTCCGCCGCATCGCCTCGGCCCGCCAGCCGGACGTGCTGATGGCGCTGACCGTGCTCAGCGCGCTGGGCATCGGCGCACTGACCGAGCGCGTCGGCCTGTCGATGGCGCTGGGCGCGCTGCTGGCCGGGCTGCTGCTGGCGGAGACCGAGTACCGGCACGAGATCGAGGTGATGATCGAGCCCTTCCGCCAGCTGCTGATGGGGCTGTTCTTCCTCTCGGTGGGCGCGAACATCGACCTGATGGCGATCGTGCGCGACCCGCTCTGGCTTCCGCTGTCGGTGCTCGGGCTGCTGGCGCTGAAGGCGGCGATCATCACGGCGATCCTCGCCCGTTACGGGCTGCCGCGCGCGACCGCGATCGAGGCCGGGATCCTGCTCGGCCAGGGCGGGGAGTTCGCCTTCGTCGTGCTCGGCGTGGCGCTCGCCAACGGCCTGCTGCCCGCCGACGCGGTGCGCTTCATGATGCTGGTGGTCGGGCTGTCGATGATGCTCACGCCGCTGGCCGCCGCCGGTGGGCGCGGCCTTTCGGCCTGGATCGCGGCCCGCAGCGCCGAGCCTGCCGCGCCCAGCGCGATGCCCGAACTGCCGGCGCTCGAAGGGCACGTGGTGCTCGCCGGTTTCGGACGCGTCGGCCGCCTGATCGCCGAGATCCTCGAGCAGCAGCAGATTCCCTACGTCGCGCTGGACAACGACGCTGCAGCGGTCACCGAGCACCACCGCCGCGGCGCCCCGGTCTTCGTCGGTGACGCGGGCCGCGCCGAACTGCTCGGCGCGCTGGGAGTCCAGGCAGCCAGCGCAGTGGTGCTCACGATGGACGACCCGCCGGCCGCACTGCGCGCGGTGCTGGCGATCCGAACCGCGTCGCCCGACGTCGCGATCCTCGCCCGCGCGCGCGACGAACCGCACGCCCAGGCGCTGCTCGAGGCGGGCGCCAGCACGGTGATTCCCGAGACCCTCGAAGCCGGACTGCAGCTGGCCGGTGCGGTGACCGAGCGCTGCGGCCTGCCGCACGAGGCGGTGCAGGTGCTGCTCGATCAGCAGCGCGCGCTGCGCGCGCCAGGGATGACCTCCGCGTTCGGGTCGCGCGCACCCGGGGGCTGAACCAGCGCAGCAGCCTGCGCGATCAGGCGAGGGTCTTCGTCTGCAAGCCGCCGCGCGTCCGACAGCGTCTGCCGCCAGCGCCGGGCGCCCGGCAGCCCGTTGAACAGTCCCAGCAGGTGGCGGGTGAGCTCGCGCAGGCGCCCGCCCGCGCGGACGTGCCGCGTCGCGTAGTCGACCAGCGGATCGATCAGCGCGAAGCGATCCTCCACCGGCGCGGGCTGTCCGAAGAGGCGTCGGTCCACGCCGGCCAGCAGCCAGGGTTCGTGGTAGGCGGCGCGCCCGAGCATGACCCCGTCGACCTGTTCCAGGTGCGGCAGGCAGTCCTCCAGCGTGGCCAGGCCGCCGTTGAGCACGAAGCGCAGGTCCGGGAAGTCGCGCGCGAGCGCGTGCGCGAAGGCGTAGCGCAGCGGCGGCAGCTCGCGGTTCTCCTTCGGGCTCAGCCCTTTCAGCCAGGCGTTGCGGGCGTGGACGATGAAGGTGCGCGCACCGCCCGCAGCGACCGTTCCGACGAAGTCGCGCACGAAGCCGTAGTCCTCCACGCGGTCGATGCCGATCCGGTGCTTGACCGTGACCGGAATCGACACCGCGTCGGCCATCGCCTTCACACAGTCGCGCACCAGCGCCGGTTCGGCCATCAGGCAGGCGCCGAAGGCGCCCCGCTGGACCCGCTCGCTCGGGCAGCCGCAGTTCAGGTTGACCTCGTCGTATCCCCAGCGCTGCGCAAGGCGCGCGCAGGCCGCGAGCTCCGCCGGTTCGCTGCCTCCGAGCTGCAGCGCCAGCGGGTGCTCGGCGGGATCGAAGTCGAGGTGGCGCGCCCGGTCGCCGTGGACCAGCGCGCCGGTGGTCACCATTTCGGTGTAGAGGCGGGCGCGCCGGCTCAGCAGCCGGTGGAAGAAGCGGCAGTGGCGATCGGTCCAGTCGAGCATCGGCGCGACGCAGAAGCGGTGGGGGTCGGCGCTGGACGCAGCCCCGCGAGCGATCGGATCATCCATTGGGCAGACTTTACTTCGGCCGGGGCCGGGAATAGCGTTCCGGGACAAACACGACAATCACCGGCGCAGCCGGATCATCCCGGGGAGAAAGCACATGGCCAGGCAGTTCCTGATCGTCGACGACCACCCCATCCTGCAGCGAGCCATCGCCCAGGAGTTCGAGGAGATCGAACCCGGCTGCCAGGTCAGCCTCGCCGGGCGCCTCGAGGACGCCCTGCGCATGATGCGCAACGGCATGCGCTTCGACCTGATCCTGTTCGACCTGCGCCTGCCGGACGTCTCCGGAATCGAGGGGCTGGCCACCCTGCGCAAGCACCATCCGGAGTGCCGGGTCGTGGTCTTCTCGGCCGAGGCCGACTCCCCGATGATCGTCCGCTGCCTGGATCTCGGCGCCGCAGGCTACATCCCGAAGAACCTGCCGGGCGAGACCGTGCGCAGCGCGCTGCGGCTGGTGGTCTCGGGCTGCGCCTACGTGCCCCCGCAGATCCTGGCCGGCGAGCGGCTGCGCAGCGAGCACGGCGCCGCGCTCAGGAGCTCCGACCCACGCCGCCTCGGTCTCACCGAGCGCCAGGTCGATGTCCTGCGGCTGATCCTGCGCGGGCTGCCCAACAAGCTGATCTGTCGGCAACTGGCGCTTGCCGAAGGCACCGTCAAGGTTCACGTCAGCGCAGTGCTGCGCGCGCTCGGCGTGCAGAACCGGACCCAGGCGGTCATCGCCGCGAGCCGGATCGGTCTGCGCCTGCCGGATTGAACCCCCTGCTGGCGCGTACGGGCGCTCACGCCGGCCGGCTTGCCCGGGTACGCGCCCCGAGCCGCTGCTAGACGCTCGTCGCGCGAACGATCCCGTCCCAGCAGCGCGCCTGCGTCCCGGCCAGCGTGGCCTCGCCCAGCCTGCGACTCCAGTGCAGCGCCGAGCCGAACTCGCCGGCCCAGGCGTGCAGCCGGCGGGAATACAACTGCAGGTCGTACTCCTCGGTCACGCCGATCGCGCCATGAACCCCATGGGCGATGCCGGTGCACAGCTCGGCGGCACTGGCGGCCACGTGTTTCGCACTCGCGACCCGGGTCGGATCCAGCCCGACCGAGGTGTCGGCCAGCGCGAGCTGCGAGGCAATCGCCGCCAGCGCCGTCCAGGAGCCCGCAAGCGCGAGCTGCTGCTGGATCGCCTGGAACTTCCCGATCGGCCGCCCGAACTGGATCCGGTCGTTCGCGTAGCGGGTGGACATCCCGAGCACCTGCGCGCAGCCGCCCGCGAGCTGCGCCGCCCGGATCGCAGCCCCTGCCAGCAGCACGCTCGTTCCCTCGGGAAGCCGGCCCGAGACAGCAGGCCGGACCGCATCCCAGGCAAGTCGCGCCCGCTCCTCTCCGGCAGTGTTCGTGCTGCGCTGCGCGCGTGCCGCCGCGCGCTCCAGCACCAGCAGCCGGTGTGCGCCGCCGGCCGCCTCGTCGGGCACCGAGACCAGCACCCAGCGCGCGGCGGATGCGAAGGGCACCTCACCGGCCACCAGCGCGCTTGCGTCGGTGCCACGCTGCACCACGCCCAGCGTGGCCACGCCCTCGGGGAGCTCCACGCCCGCCAGCCGCGCGAGCGCGTGCGCGGCGAGCATCTCGGCCAGCGGCGCCGGCGCACCGAAGCGTCCGGCCAGCCGCACCAGCGGCTCGACGTCACACCAGCCCAGCCCGACGCCCCCGGCCTCCTCCGGCGCAGTGGCCAGCGGCAGCCCGGCGTCCTCGAGCGCCTGCCAAAGCCCCTGCGCAGCGCCCGCTGCGCCCGCTGGCTGCGCTGTCCTCCCCGCTCCATCCAGGTCGACCTGGCGCAGCAGCGCCGGCGTGCACAGCTCCGCCAGCAGGCGCTCGGCCGAGTCGGCGAGCATCTCGCGCGTCTGCGCGTCCCCACGTCCTTGCAGTTCGTTCATCGCAGCCCCAGCCCGCGGGCGATCATCCCGCGCAGGATTTCACGTGTTCCGCCGCGCAGCGAGAAGGTCGGCGCCATCTGCAGCACGTACCCGACCGCATCGAGCAGCGAGGCCGGCGCCGGCTCGGCGGGGTCCGCGGCGCACAGGCGTGCGGCGATGGTTCCGATCGCCTGCTCCACCTCGGTGCCCAGGTCCTTGACCACTGCCGCCTCGAGCAGCGGCTGTTCGCCACGGGCCACCTTGCCGTTGACCGCGAGGCACATCGCGCGCAGCGCCACCAGTCGCGCCTGGATCGCGCCGATCTCCGCGGCCGCGATCGCGTCGCTGCCGCCGCGCGCGCGCTGCCAGGCGATCAGTTCGTCGAGCAGCACGATGCTCGACTGCAGCCGCTCCGGGCCGCTGCGCTCGAAGGCGAGTTCCGCGTTGACCTGGGCCCAGCCGCCACCCTCGGTGCCCACCAGCGCATCCTCGGGCAGCAGGACGTCCTCGAAGTGCACCTCGTTGAAGTGCTCGTCGCCCGCCTGGTCGCGGATCGGTCGCACCTTCACGCCGGGAGTCTTCAGGTCGATGACCACTTGCGACAGGCCCTTGTGCCGATCCTCGGGCGCTCCGGAGGTGCGCACCAGCGCGATCATGTAATGCGCGTGATGGGCGATGGTCGTCCAGATCTTGCTTCCGTTGAGCTTCCAGCCGCCATCCACCCTGACCGCGCGCGAACGCACGCTGGCGAGGTCGGAACCGGAGTTCGGCTCGCTCATCCCGATGCAGAAGAAGGCCTCGCCACGGCAGATCCGCGGCAGGTAGAAACGACGCTGCTCCTCGGTGCCGAAGCGGTTGATCAGCGGGCCGCTCTGGCGGTCGGCGATCCAGTGCGCCGCCACCGGCGCGCCGCGCGCGAGCAGTTCCTCGACGACGACGAATCGGGCGTAGGGCGAGCGGCCGCCGCCGCCGTACTCGCGCGGCAGCATCATGCCCACGAAGCCCGCAGCGGCAAGCCTGCGGCTGAAGGCCTCGTCGTAGCCCATCCACGAGCGCGAGCGCTGGGCGGCCGAAGTGCGCGGCAGTTCCGCGTCGAGGAAGGCCCGGATCGCGGGCCGCAGCGCTTCGTCCTCTGCGGGGATGCGCTCGATCTCGAGGGCAGGCAGCATGGCAGGCAGCTCGATGCAGTGGGGAAGTCCGGAATGCTAACGCACCGCAGGCTCGGGCCGGACAAGCCCCCCGGCAGCGGCGCCTGCGGAGGTCTCGAATTGCGGCGCGCCGCTCAGTGCAGGCTGCGCACCGTGTAGCCGCCGGACTTCTCGTCGCGCTCCAGTTCGATCAGCCCGCGCTCGCGCGCCTCCTCGAGCAGGCGATTGAACGAGCGGTAGCCGTAGTAGGCCTCGTTGAAGCCTGGCCGGCGACGCCTGAGCGTCTGCTTGACCATCGACCCCCAGATCTTCTCGTCCTCGCCGCGCTCGTCGGCCAGCGCCTCGATCGTGTCCACCACCAGGTCGAGCGCCTGCTGCGCGCGCTCCTCGGCGGTGACCTCGACCAGGGGTGACTCGGAAGAGACCGGTTCGGGAGCGATCGTCTCCGCAGCCACCGCCTCGGAAGGCGCCACCTCGGGCGCAGCCGACTCGGGCTTCGCTTCCTCGCCTGCGCCCGCGGCGGACTTCGCGCTCCTGGACCTGACTGGCCCGGCCTTCGCTGCGGCCGCCTTCCGCCCTTCCGCTCTGGCCGCGGTCTCCTCCCTGGCCCCGCGCTCCGACCTGGCCGCGGTCTCGGCCTTCGCTGCGCTCTCGGCCTTCGCCGCGCTCTCGGCCTTCGCGGCCGTCTCCGCCTTGGCGGCCGTCTCCGCCTTCGCGGCCGTCTCCGCCTTGGCGGCCGTCCGGGCTGGCGCCGCCCTGGCTGCCGGAGGCTTCGTCGCGCCCGCACGCGCCTGGGCCTTCGCCGCTGCGGCGCGCGGCTGCCCCCGCACCAGATCGTCGTAGTAGATGAACTCGTCGCAGTTTGCGATCAGCAGGTCGGAGGTCGAGTTCTTCACTCCGACCCCGATCACCGTCTTGGCGTTCTCGCGCAGCTTGCTCACCAGGGGCGAGAAGTCCGAGTCGCCGCTGATGATCACGAAGGTGTCGACGTGCGACTTCGTGTAGCAGAGGTCCAGCGCGTCGACCACCAGGCGGATGTCGGCCGAGTTCTTGCCGGACTGGCGCACGTGCGGAATCTCGATCAGCTCGAAGGATGCCTGGTGCATCGCCGCCTTGAACTCGCGGTAGCGCTCCCAGTCGCAGTAGGCCTTCTTCACGAGGATGCTGCCCTTGAGCAGCAGGCGCTCGAGCACCTTGTTGATGTCGAACTGGCTGTAACGGGCATCCTTCACCCCGAGCGCCACGTTCTCGAAATCGCAGAACACCGCCATGTTCGGGGTGTCGTCCCGGTTCGCTGCCAAGCTGATTGCCTTCGATGGAGGAGGATGGGAATGCGCTGGCGCGCGCTCAGCCCGAAGATACGCGATCGGGCGGGCGGCGCGCGATCACCGGTCGCCGAAGCAGGTGCCCACCGAGCGCGCCGCCGCGACCAGGTGGTGATCGGGCGCCACCAGTCGCTGCGCCGCGGTCGCCTCGGCGATCGGCACCGGGCGGATCGTTCCGTCGCGCACGGCCACCATCACGCCGAACTC
The DNA here is from genome assembly GCA_963204785.1 of Pseudomonadota bacterium. GTDB lineage: Bacteria > Pseudomonadota > Gammaproteobacteria > Burkholderiales > Burkholderiaceae_E > Quisquiliibacterium. The sequence continues at coordinate 82,395 of CAUJHG010000039.1, forward strand.
GCCGCGCGCGGCGCAGTGCGCCGCCGCCGCGCCGAAGCCGGTGGCCAGCACCCGGTCGGCCACGGTCGGTGCGCCGCCGCGCTGCAGGTGACCCAGCACCGTGGCACGGGTCTCGTGGCCGGTGCCCGCCTCGATCGCCTTCGCCACCACGGCGCCGATCCCGCCGAGCCGCTTCGGATCGGTGCGCTTCGCGTCGAGCCCGGCCACCACCTCGCTGCCGTCGGGAAGTCGCGCGCCCTCGGCGACGCAGACGATCGTGAAGCGCTTGTGCAGGCTCTGTCGTTCGTGGACCTTGTCGAACACAGGCGCCCACGAGAAAGGGATCTCGGGAATCAGGATCACGTCGGCGCCGCCGGCGATCCCGCCCATCAGCGCTATCCAGCCGGCGTAGCGGCCCATCACCTCGACCACCATCACCCGGTGATGCGAGGAGGCGGTGGTGGCGAGCCGGTCGATCGCGCCGCAGACCACCGTCGTCGCGGTGTCGAAGCCGAAGGTCACGTCCGTGCCCGGAACGTCGTTGTCGATGGTCTTGGGGACGCCGATCACGTTCACTCCCGCCTCCATCATCCTGCGGGCGATGTGCATCGTGCCGTCACCACCGATCGCGATCAGTGCATCCAGTCCCCAGCGCTCGACGTTGCGCAGCGCGCGGTAGGACAGGTCCTGCGTCTCGATGCGCCCCTGCGCCACCTCGACCGGATAGTGCCAGGGATCGCCCTTGCTCGATGAGCCCAGGATGGTGCCGCCCAGCCCGAGGATTCCCGACACCTCCTGGTGGCTGAGTTCGCGCATCCGTCCCTCGACCAGACCTTCGAAACCGTCCTCGATGCCGATCACGGACGCGCCGTGCTCGTTCTGCGCGGTCTTGGTGACCGCGCGGATCACGCCGTTGAGCCCGGGACAGTCTCCGCCTCCGGTCAGCACCCCGATGCGTCTGGTCTGGAATGTCATCCGTCGTCCTCTTCCGTGGTTTGCGCCCGAGGCAGCGGCGCCGGACGAGCGCGCTGCGCGCGGCGGTCCCGAGCAAGCGCTACGCACGCCATTGTGCCGTGGAGCGCCCTGGCTGCCGCGGAACACTGCGGCACCGCCATCGTCGACAGGCGCCGGTGCTGCGCAAGCCCGCATCGACCAGCGCGGCGCGTTCCATGGGCGCCGACCTTCGCCTGGGGATCGCGCAGCGCCCGGGTTAACATCGAACGACCTTCGTCCCAGCGATCCGCCATGACCACCGTCAAGATGACCGTGAACGGCCAGGCCGTCACCAGTGAAGTCGAGAACCGCAAGCTGCTCGTCGAGTTCCTGCGCGAGGGGCTGGGACTCACCGGGACCCACCAGGGCTGTGACACCAGCCAGTGCGGCTGCTGCACCGTGCTGGTCGACGGCAGCGCAGTCAAGAGCTGCACGATGCTCGCCGTCCAGGCCGAGGGCTGCACGATCACCACGATCGAGGGCCTCGGCAGCCCCGAGGCGCTGCACCCGATCCAGCAGGCCTTCATCGACTGCCACGGCCTGCAGTGCGGCTTCTGCACGCCGGGAATGATCATGAGCACCGCGGGGCTGCTCGCCGAGACGCCGGAGCCGGACGAGGACACGATCCGCGAGGCGCTCGACGGCAACCTGTGCCGCTGCACCGGCTACACCAACATCGTCGAGGCGGTGCGCCAGGCCTCGGCCACGATGGCCGGCAAGCCCCTCGCCCGCCCCCGCTGACCCCGACCGGAGATTCCCGCGTGAGCAACGACGCCACCTACGGCCGCTTCGGCAGCGGCCACGCGGTCCGCCGCATCGAGGACCCTGCCCTGGTCACCGGCCGCGGCCGCTTCGTCGACGACCTCGCCCCCGAAGGGTTGGGCCACCTGGTCTTTTTGCGCTCCCCGCACGCGCACGCCCGGATCACCTCGATCGATGCCTCGGCGGCGCTCGCGATGCCCGGAGTGCTCGCGGTGATCACCGGCGCCGACCTGGTTGCCGCCGGCGTGCGTCCGCTGCCGGTGTCGACCGGCTTCCCGCGTCCCGACGGTTCGCCAGGAGTCTCGCCGCCGCGCCACGCGCTGGCCCACGAGGTGGCGCGCTTCGCCGGCGAGGCGGTCGCCGCGATCGTCGCGCACACGCGCGACCAGGCCCGCGATGCCCGCGACGCGGTGTTCGTCGACTACGAGGATCTTCCCGCGGTCGTCGACCTGCGCGACGCGCTCGCCGAGGGCGCACCGAAGGTCTGGCCGCCGGCACCGGACAACTGCGCCGCCGGCATCCGCCACGGTGACCCGGCGAAGGCCGAGGCCGCCTTCGCCACGGCCGCCCACGTCGTGAAGATCGAGCTCGACAACCAGCGGCTTGCGCCCTCGCCGATGGAGACCCGCGGCGTCATCGCCAGCTACGACGAGACCACCGACCGCATCGACGTGCGCCTGAGCAGCCAGATGCCCACGGCGGTGCGCAACACGCTCGCCGACGAGGTGCTCGGCATCCCCAAGGAGAAGATCCGCGTCACCGTGGGCGACGTGGGCGGCGGCTTCGGGATGAAGACCGGCGTGTACCCCGAGGACGCGGTGCTCGCATGGGCGGCGCGCGAGCTGAAGCGCCCGGTCAAGTGGATCGCCGAGCGCAGCGACGACTTCCTCGCCGCGGTGCACGGCCGCGACCTGCACAGCGTTGCCGAGTTCGCCCTGGACGCGCAGGGCAAGGTGCTCGCGATGCGCGTGAAGTCGCTGGCCAACGTCGGCGCCTACGCGACCGCCACCGGCGTCGCGATCCAGCTGCTGATCGGCCCGTGGGTCGCCACAAGCATCTACGACATCCCGGTGATCGACTTCGACCTGCGTGCCGTGCTCACCAACTGCGCGCCCACCGGCGCCTATCGCGGCGCCGGCCGGCCGGAGAACATCTACATCGTCGAGCGCCTGATGGATGCAGCGGCCGCAAAGACCGGGATCGACCGCACCGAGATCCGGCGCCGCAACATGATCCGGCCGGACCAGATGCCCTACCGCAACCCCATGGGGCAGACCTACGACAGCGGCAGCTTCGAGTCGGTGATGGACCAGGGGCTGGCGCTGGCCGACTGGAACGGCTTCGAGGCGCGCGAGGCGGCCTCGCGCGCCCGCGGGCGACTGCGCGGCCGCGGCCTGGCCACCTTCCTGGAGTGGACCGGAGGCAACGTCTTCGAGGAGCGGGTCACGGTCCAGGTCTCGGGCGACGGCTTCATCGAGATCTTCTCCGCGACCCAGGCGATGGGCCAGGGAATCGCGACCACCTACGCGCAGCTCGCGGTCGACGTCTTCGGGGTGCCGATCGAGCGGATCCGCATCGTCCAGGGCGACACCGACCGGGGCACCGGCTTCGGCAGCGCCGGCTCGCGCTCGCTGTTCACCGGCGGCTCGGCAGTGCAGGTCGCCTCGCGCAGGACCATCGAGAAGGCCACCGACCTCGCCGCCGACGCGCTCGAGGCCGCGCCGGCGGACATCGAATACCAGGCCGGCGTGTTCCGGATCGCCGGCACCGACCGCTCGATCGAGCTGTTCGAGCTCGCCCGCCGCCAGCCCGATCGCCAGGTCTTCATCGACTCCACCAGCAGCGTCGAGGGGCCGAGTTGGCCCAATGGCTGCCACGTCTGCGAGGTCGAGATCGACCCGGACACCGGCGTGGTCGAGGTGGTCGGCTACGCGTCGGTCAACGACGTCGGTCGCGTGGTCAACCCGATGATCGTGCGCGGCCAGCTCGACGGCGGCGCGGTGCAGGGCATCGGGCAGGCGCTGTGCGAGCACCTGGTCTACGACCGCGAGAGCGGCCAGCCGCTGAACGCGAGCTTCCTCGACTACGCGATGCCGCGGGCCGGGATCGTCAAGGCCTTCCGCACCGAGATGGACCAGTCGACGCCCTGCCTGACCAACCCGCTCGGGGTCAAGGGCGTGGGCGAGCTCGGCACCATCGGCGCCACCCCCGCGGTGGTCAACGCGGTGATCGACGCGGTGTCGCGGGCCGGCGCCGGCGAGCGCGCCTTCGCGCTGCAGATGCCGCTGACCGCCGAGCGCGTCTGGCGCGCGCTGCGGGGCGCCTGAGGCCGCTCAGGCCAGCACGCAGCCCGCCTCGACCCCGCCCGCCCCTTCCAGCTTCACCGGCGGCGGGATCCGGTAGCCGTAGCGCACCGCGGTGAGCTCGGCCAGGATCGACACCGCGATCTCCGGCGGGGTGCGCGCGCCGTTCTTGATCCCGACCGGCCCGTGCAGCCGGTCGTGCTCCTCGTCGGTCATCTCGAAGTGCTCGATCAGCCGCTCGCGCCGCTTGCGCTGGTTCGCCACCGAGCCGATCGCGCCGACGTAGAAGGCCTGCGAGCGCAGCGCCTCGAGCAGGGCCAGGTCGTCGAGCTTCGGATCGTGGGTGAGCGCGACGATCGCGGTGTGCGGATCCGGCGCGAACGCGATCACCGCGTCGTCGGGCATCGTGCGCACCAGCGCGCCGGCCTGCGCCGGCCAGGTGTCCGCGTATTCCTCGCGCGGGTCGCAGACGGTCACCTGGTAGCCGAGCAGGCCGGCCATTTCGGCCAGGTACTGGCTCAGCTGGCCGGCGCCGATCATCAGCATCCGCCAGCTCGGGCCGAAGACCGCGACCAGGCGCTGCTCGTCGATCACCAGTTCGTCGGCGCGGTCGGCGTCCTCGAGCGTCACCTCACCCGTGGCCCGCGCGACGGTGCGCCGCGTCGCCCTGCCCGCCTCGAGCCGCGCGAGCAGTTCCGGCAGCCGCGAGCGCGCTGCCAGCGGCTCGAGCAGCAGTTCGATCGTGCCGCCGCAGGGCAGCCCGAAGCGGGTGGCCTCCTCGGCCGAGACCCCGTAGCGGATCAGCTCCGGCGCCTGCGCCGCCACTGCGCTCGAGCGCACCCGCTCGATCAGGTCGTCCTCGATGCAGCCCCCTGAGACCGAGCCCATCACCCGGCCGTCGTCGCGGATCACGACGTTCGAACCGACCGGCCGCGGGGCCGAGCCCCAGGTGCGCACGATGGTGCCCAGCACCGCGCGGTGCCCCTGCGCGGCCCAGTCGACCGCCGTCTTCAGTACCAGGATGTCGTTGTTGTCCATGGCTTCGCTTGCGCCGGTTCGTGTTGACGGTTATTTTCGTCCGAAATCGACGGCGGGGCCATTGCACCCGGACCACTGCCGCACCAGGACCAAACCCCCGAAGGAGACTCCATGGGCATTCCCGTGTCCCTCACCGTGAACGGCAGGCCGGTCACGGCCGACGTGCCGCCGCAGACGCTGCTGGTCGAGTTCATCCGCGAGCACCTGCACCTGACCGGCACCCACGTCGGCTGCGACACCGCCCAGTGTGGCGCCTGCACCGTGCTGGTCGGCGGACGCGCCACCAAGGCGTGCAACGTGCTCGTCGCGCAGCTCGACGGCGCCGAGATCACCACGATCGAAGGTCTCGCCGCCCCGGACGGCACCATGCACCCGATGCAGGCTGCGTTCAAGGAATGCCACGGCCTGCAGTGCGGCTTCTGCACGCCCGGAATGGTGCTGAGCTCGATCGATCTCGTGCAGCACCACCCCCATGGCAGCGAGCGCGAGATCCGCGAACTGCTCGACGGCAACTTCTGCCGCTGCACCGGCTACCAGAACATCGTGCGCGCGGTGCAGAAAGGCGCCCGCGACATGGCCGCCTGAGCGCGCCCGGGCCAACGCGAACCGCGAACACGAAGGGACACCCCATGAACGCACCTGCCGCCGGCTTCGTCGGCCAGTCGGTCAAGCGCCGCGAGGACTACCGCTTCCTCACGGGCAACGGCCAGTACACAGACGACATCACCCTGCAAGGCCAGACCTACGCCCATTTCCTGCGCTCGCCCTACGCGCACGCGCGCATCGTCTCGATCGACACCTCCGCCGCGAAGGCGGCCCCCGGAGTGATCGAGGTCTTCACCGGCGCCGACACCGCCTCGGTGGGCGGCCTGCCCTGCGGCTGGCTGATCACCAGCATCGACGGCACCCCGATGAAGGAACCCAAGCATCCGCTGCTGGCCGAGGGCAAGGTCCGCTACGTCGGCGACCACGTCGCGGTGGTGATCGCGGAGACGCTGC
>CAUJHG010000040.1 GCA_963204785.1 Pseudomonadota bacterium
CCAAAGGGCGCGCATCGTAGAAGTAGACGCGATGTAGCCGACAGCCGTCGAGAACGGGGTGCTTCGCAATCCAGTCAATCAACTCACCCACGCGCTTGGCGTCAAGCGGCGCAGATGAGGATCCAACTTTCTGGCGGACGAACCCGCCGTCCATCAGGATGGCAAAGGGAACCATCGATGAGGAGGCGTCAGGCAGGCGGGGAACAGGTTCCCTCTTGGATAGTAGCCCGCCGTCGGCCGTTCTTCTATAAGAGGTGCAGGAAGCCTATCACGGTTTACGTCGGTTCCGCGCGAGGCGGATCCAAGACGGTACGGATCTGGGAAACGTGAACCCGGCGCCCTGCGATGGCCCAGTGGCCGGTGGATCCGATGACTGCATGTGCGAGCCTGCGGAATCCAGGCTGCAACCGTTTCCTGGCGCCTGGCCCGGATGTTGGGCCAAAGACTTCGAGCGGCTGAAGGCCGTGCCAACCCTAGTGTTCTCTGGCGGAGGGAGGGGGATTCGAACCCCCGAAGGGCTGTTAACCCTTACACGCTTTCCAGGCGTGCGACTTAAACCACTCATCCATCCCTCCGAGGGGCGCGATTATAGCCGAAAGCACTCAGGCTGCCCGAAGCTTCGGATAGCGGACCCGTTCCGCGAGTTCCTGCATCTCTTCCGACGGTGCCGGCGTGAGCAGGCTCACGACGAAGATCACGATGAAGCCCAGCGGCACGCCGAAGACTCCGGCCGAGACGGGCTGGATGTCCCACCACAGGTTGGTCACCGGCGCCTCGCGCGGGATGCCGGTGAACACTTCGCGCAGCCAGGGGTGGGTGCTGGCCATGTAGTAGAAGGTGACCCCGACGCCGGCGAGCATCCCGAGCGTGGCGGCGATGCCGGTGGTGCGCTTCCAGAAGATGCCCATCACCAGCGCGGGGAAGAAGCCGGCGGCGGCGATCGAGAAGGCGGCCGACACCATCAGCAGGATGTCCGCGGGCTTCTGCGCGGCCACCAGCGCGGCGAGCAGCGCGACGATCAGCAGCAGCATCTTGGAGAGCATGACGCGCCGGCCGGTGGGCGCGGTCGGGTCGATCATCTTGTAGTAGAGGTCGTGCGAGAGCGCGTTGGCGATGGTCAGCAGCAGCCCGTCGGCGGTCGACAGCGCTGCGGCCAGGCCGCCCGCGGCCACCAGTCCCGAGATCACGTAGGGAAGCCCTGCGATCTCGGGGGTGGCGAGCACGACGATGTCGCCGCCGATGGTGATCTCGGCGAGCTGCACGATGCCGTCCTGGTTGACGTCGTTGATCGCCATCAGGCTCGGGTCCACCCTGGCCCAGGACTGCACCCATCGGGGCAGATCGGCGAAGGCCGAGCCGACCACGTCGCTGTAGACGACGAACTTGACCAGCACCGCGAGCGCGGGCGCGGTGAAGTACAGCAGGAAGATGAAGAACAGCGACCAGGTCACCGAGTTGCGCGCGGCGCGCACCGAGGGCGTCGTGTAGTAGCGCATCAGGATGTGCGGCAGCGCGGCGGTGCCCACCATCAGGCAGAACACCAGGGCCAGGAAGTTCCTGCGCGAGATCTCGCGCGCCTTCTCGTCCTTGCCGGCGAAGGCCTCGCCGTGGCGTATCGGCGGATTGGCGCGCGCCGCCAGGCCCTTTTCCCGCGTCCAGGCGAGCCTGGCCTGCTCCTCGGTGCGCGGGTAGCGCGCAAGCGCCGCCGTGGCCTCCTTCAGGCCCTCGAGGTCGTTGGTGGCGCGGGCCTCGGCCACGGCGTGCTCCAGCGCGGCCCTGCCGGCGCGGAAGGCGACCGCCGAGTCCTTCAGCCTGGCGTCGGCCTCGGCGGCGCGGCGCCTGAAGATCTCGCGGACCTCGCGTTCCCTCGGGTCGTCGAGCAGCTTCTCCTCGAGCTGGGTGACCTTCTCGAGCTGCTTGCCATAGACGAGCTGCGGGAGCGGCACGCCGGTCTGCTTGACCGACAGCCAGACCACGGGGATCAGGTAGGCAATGATGAGGATGATGTACTGGGCCACCTGGGTCCAGGTCACGGCCCGCATCCCGCCCAGGAAGGAGCAGACGAGGATTCCGGCGAGCCCGAGGAACACGCCCACGGTGAAGTCGACTCCGGTCAGGCGGGTGGTGATGATGCCCATGCCGTAGATCTGCGCGAGCACGTAGGTGAACGAGCACAGGATCGCCACCATGATGCCCACCAGGCGCGGCAGGTGTCCGCCGTAGCGCGCGCCGAGGAAATCCGGGATCGTGAACTGCCCGAAGCTGCGCATGTACGGCGCCAGCAGCAGCGCCACCAGGACGTAGCCGCCGGTCCAGCCCATCACGAAGGCCAGCCCGTTGAAACCGCTCAGGTAGAGGGTTCCGGCCATTCCGATGAACGAGGCGGCCGACATCCAGTCGGCTCCGGTGGCCATGCCGTTGAACACCGCGGGTACGCGGCGCCCGGCCACGTAGTACTCCACGGCATTGCTGGTTCGGCTCATGATGCCGATGCCGGCGTAGAGCAGGATGGTCGCGAGCAGGAACACGTAGCCCATGGTCGAGCGCGGCATCCCCAGTTGCTCGAGGATCGCCAGGGCGACGACGAAAGCGGCGAAGCCGCCGGTGTAGAAGACGTAGACCCAGCGCAGTTGCGCGTTGAATTCGCGCTGCGAGAAGCGGCCCTGGCTCACTGCTCGTCTCCTTCGTCCACGCCGAACTCGTGGTCGAGCCTGTCCATGTGGCGCGCGTAGTACCAGATGATCAGCAGGTAGACGATGAGCGCGCCCTGCGCGGCCATGTAGAAGGAGAAGGGCCAGCCGAAGAAGTTGAAGCTGAGCTCGCGCGCGAAGTAGGTGAGCACGAAGCTCACCACGAACCAGATCGCGAGCAGCACCGCGGTCACCCTCAGGTTCCTGCGCCAGTACTCCCGGTGCTCCTGCGATACCTGCATCCTGTTCTCCGGTGGTGCGGACATTCGTTCCGGTGCTGGCGCCCCGCCCTGCCCTGTGCGTCGATCGCCGGCGTGCTCAGGTCGTGCGCCGCGGGCGGGGCTCGATTCCCGTCTCGCGCTGCAGTCGCCGCGCCACGCCGGGTTCGAAGCCGGCCAGCCGGCCGATCGCATCGGCGGCCTCGTCACGCCGCCCGAGCCGGTGCAGCGCGTGCGCCAGCTGATACCAGCCGTAGGGGCTCATCGGCTGCAACTCGGCATTGCGCCGGAACGCGACCGCGCCCTCCTCCAGCTTGCCCAGTTGCATGAGCGAGAGCCCTTGGCCGTACAGCGCGCGGTCGTGCCGCGGGTCGAGCGCGAGCGCGCGGGCAAAGGCTTCGAGCGCCTGCTCGTGCGCGCCGCTCTCCTGATGCAGGTAGCCGAGGTTGAACCAGGCGTCGGTGCGGGTCGGGTCGGCGGCGAGCGCGCACCCGTAGAGCGCGATGGCCTCGTCGTGCGCACCGCTCGTGGCGCGCAGATGGGCAAGCGCCTCGATCGGCGATGGATCGTGCGGGCGCAGCGCGCGCAGTCGCGTCCAGCATCGCCAGGCGAAGCCGCGCTGACCGAAGACCTGCGCCCAGGTCGCGAATTGTCGCCAGCACCAGCCCTCGAGCGCACGCGTGGCGCTCATGCTGGTCAGCTCCCAGCCTGCAGGATCAGCGAGCGCCGCACGAAGATCAGCGCCAGCCACAGCCAGAACAGCAGCAGGAAGGCGACCAGCGGCAGGTGCCGGTCGGCCAGCTTCGCCGGGCTGACCAGGCGCGCGGCGCGCGTGAGCGGCGAAGTGAGGAAGCGGAAGAAGCGATAGACCGGATTGGTCTCGTGCCGGCCCAGGCTCGCCACGAACGTGAGCCCCCGGCCGATCAGCAGCAGGCCAGCGAACTTCACCAGTTCGTGCAGCAGGGCGAGCAGCAACTGCATCCGGTTCGGGGCTCCTTCGGGCGGCCGGCGCCGGAACTCCCGGCGCCGGCGACGCACGGTCGCTCAGTTGGACTGCTTGAGCTGCTCCAGGATCGCGGGGTTCTCGAGCGTGGAGACGTCCTGCGTGATCTCCTCGCCCTTGGCCACGGCGCGCAGCAGCCGGCGCATGATCTTGCCGGAGCGCGTCTTGGGCAGGTTCTCGCCGAAGCGGATGTCCTTGGGCTTGGCGATCGGGCCGATCTCCCTGGCGACCCAGTTGCGCAGTTCGTCGGCGAGTTTCGCCGCTTCCGCATCGACCGGGCGCGCCTGCTTGAGCACCACGAAGGCGACCACTGCCTCGCCGGTGACGTCGTCGGGGCGCCCGACGACCGCGGCCTCGGCCACCAGCGGGTTTGCCACCAGCGCCGACTCGATCTCCATCGTACCCAACCGGTGCCCCGAGACGTTCAGGACGTCGTCGATGCGCCCCATGATCCAGAAGTAGCCGTCCTGGTCGCGCGAAGCGCCGTCGCCAGCGACGTAGTAGCGGCCCTTGAAATCCTCGGGGAAATAGGACTTGCGGAAGCGGTCAGGGTCGCCCCAGATGGTGCGGATCATCGAGGGCCAGGGCTTCCTGACCACCAGGAAGCCGCCCTTGCCTCGCTCGGCCTCAGCTCCTGTCTCGTCGACGATGGTGACGTCGATTCCGGGCAGCGGCATCGTGCAGGAACCGGGCTTGAGCGAGTGCACGCCCGGCAGCGGGTTGATCATGTGCGCGCCGGTCTCGGTCTGCCACCAGGTGTCGACCACCGGGCAGCGTTCGCCGCCCACGTTGGCGTGGTACCAGACCCAGGCCTCGGGGTTGATCGGCTCGCCCACCGAGCCGATGATCCGCAGCGAGGACAGGTCGTAGTTGCGCGGGTGGTGCTCGGGAGAAGTCTCGCCGGCCTTGATCAGCGAACGGATCGCGGTGGGCGCGGTGTAGAAGATGCTCGCGCGGTGGCGCTGGATCATCTCCCAGAAGCGGCCCGCGTTCGGGAAGGTGGGCACGCCCTCGAAGACGATCTCGGTCGCGCCGCAGGCCAGCGGGCCGTAGGTGATGTAGCTGTGCCCGGTGACCCAGCCGATGTCGGCGGTGCACCAGAAGACGTCGTCGGGCTTCAGGTCGAAGCTCCACTTCATCGACAGCGCGACCTGCAGCAGATAGCCGCCCGAGGAGTGCTGCACTCCCTTGGGCTTGCCGGTGGAGCCCGAGGTGTAGAGGATGAACAGCGGGTGCTCCGCGCTCACCCACTCGGGTTCGCAGGTGTCGGCCTGGCCGGCGATGACCTCGTCCCAGGGGCGATCCCTGCCCGCGACCATCGCGACCTGCCCGCCGGTGCGCTTGTAGACCACCACGTTGCGCACGGCATCGCAGCCGCCCATCGCGAAGGCCTCGTCCACCGCGGGCTTGAGGGGGATCTTGCGGCCGCCGCGCACCTGCTCGTCGGCGGTGATCACCAGGGTGGCGCCCACGTCCTGGATGCGCTCGTGCAGGCTCTTGGCGGAGAAGCCACCGAACACCACCGAGTGGATGATGCCCAGCCGCGCGCAGGCCTGCATCGCGACGATGCCCTCGATCGACATCGGCATGTAGATGATGGCGCGCTCGCCCTTGCCGTGGCCCAGCGCCTTCAGGCCGTTGGCGAAGCGGCAGACCCGATGGTAGAGATCACGATAGGTGACGTTGGTGACCGCGCCGTCGTCGGCCTCGAAGACGAGCGCCGTCTTGTTCTCGACGGGCGTGCCCAGGTGGCGGTCGAGGCAGTTGTAGGAGACGTTGAGCTCGCCGTCCTCGAACCACTTGTAGAACGGAGCATTGGAGTCGTCGAGGTCACGGGTGAAGGGCTTGTGCCACAGGACGTGCTCGCGTGCCAGTCGGGCCCAGAAACCGCGGTGGTCGCGCTCGGCCTCGGCGCACAGCGCCTCGTACTGGGCCATTCCCGAGATCGTCGCCTTCTGCACGAGCGCCTGCGGCGGCGGGAAGAGGCGGGTTTCCTGAAGCACCGAGGTGATCTGCGCAGCCATTTCCGGGTGTCTCCTTCCTTCTGCTTGCCTGGTTGTGCGTCTGCGACGCAGCCGTCTCCGATCACGCGCAAGCTAAGCAGCGGGGCTTACAGTCTGCTTACGGCGACCATCGCCGCTGCCTGCACGACAGCGACCACGATGCCCTCGGACCGGCAGGCTTCCGGGGACACCGCACGGGCCTCATGGAGGCTCCGGTGCTGCGACGCAATTCCGATAAAATCCGATCGAATCTTACGGCGAACCGCCGAGGCGCGGTGAGAACGACCTCGTCTGCCGGTCCGGCAACGGTGGACAGGGCACGCACACCGGGCCGCAGCGATCCGGGCACGCCGACCGAATCCCACCCAACGGACCTCACTCCATGACCGTCATCAAGCAGGACGACCTCGTCGAATCGGTTGCCGCAGCGCTGCAGTTCATCAGTTACTACCACCCGGCCGACTACATCCGGCACCTCGCGCGCGCCTACGAGAGCGAGCAGAGCCCCGCCGCAAAGGACGCGATCGCGCAGATCCTCACCAACTCGCGGATGTGCGCCGAGGGCCATCGGCCGATCTGCCAGGACACCGGGATCGTCAACGTCTTCCTGAAGATCGGCATGGGGGTGCGCTTCGAGGGCTTCGGCGAGCGTTCGATCGCCGACGCGGTCAACGAGGGCGTGCGCCGCGGCTACCTGAACCCCGGGAACCTGCTGCGCGCCTCGGTGGTGGCCGATCCGCACTTCGAGCGCAAGAACACGCGCGACAACACGCCTGCGGTGATCCACATGGAACTGGTGCCGGGCGACACCGTCGAGGTCACCGTAGCCGCCAAGGGCGGCGGTTCGGAGAACAAGTCCAAGTTCGTGATGCTCAACCCGTCGGATTCCCTGGTCGACTGGGTGATGAAGACCGTGCCCACCATGGGCGCGGGCTGGTGCCCGCCGGGAATGCTGGGCATCGGCATCGGCGGCACGGCCGAGAAGGCGATGCTGATGGCCAAGGAGTCGCTGATGGCGCCGCTGGACATGCACGAGCTGCTGGCCCGCGGACCGCAGGACAAGCTCGAAGAGCTGCGCATCGAGCTCTACGAGAAGGTCAACGCGCTGGGGATCGGGGCGCAGGGTCTGGGCGGCCTGACCACCGTGCTCGACGTCAAGATCGAGATGTACCCGACGCACGCGGCCTCCAAGCCGGTGGCGATGATCCCGAACTGCGCGGCCACGCGGCACGCGCACTTCACGCTCGATGGCTCCGGCCCTGCCTTCTGCGTGCCGCCCAGCCTCGACGACTGGCCGAAGGTCGACTGGGTGCCCGACACCCGCACTTCCACCCGCGTGAACCTCGACACGCTCACCCCCGAGGAAGTGGCCTCGTGGAAACCGGGGCAGCGGCTGCTGCTCAACGGCAGGATGCTCACCGGGCGCGACGCCGCGCACAAGCGCATCCAGGACATGCTCGCGCGCGGCGAGAAGCTGCCGGTCGACTTCACCAATCGCGTCATCTACTACGTGGGCCCAGTGGACCCGGTGCGCGACGAGGTGGTCGGGCCGGCAGGGCCGACCACCGCCACGCGGATGGACAAGTTCACCGAGACGATGCTTGCGCAGACCGGGCTGATCGCGATGATCGGCAAGGCCGAGCGCGGCCCGATCGGGATCGAGGCCATCCGTCGCCACAAGGCCGCCTACCTGATGGCGGTGGGCGGGGCTGCCTATCTGGTGTCCAAGGCGATCAAGCACGCGAAGGTGGTCGGCTTCGAGGACCTCGGCATGGAGGCGATCTACGAGTTCGACGTGCGCGACATGCCGGTGACCGTCGCGGTCGACTCCAGCGGCAGCTCGGTGCACGAGACCGGTCCGGCCGAGTGGCGCAGGCGCATCGGGAAGATTCCCGTGGCCGCCACCTGAGCCCGTTGCGGATGAGCATGCGGCCCGGGCTGCGCCTGCGGCAGGCTGCTGCGCCCGCGAGCCTGCAGCCATGAGCCTTCAAGGGGCCGATTTCTCCGGCGAACTCACCGAGGTCGACTGGCTGGTCGTCGGCGGCGGGATCGCCGGCGCCTCGATCGGCCATTTCCTCGCGCCGCACGGGCGACTTGCGCTGCTCGAGCGCGAATCGCAGCCCGGCTACCACTCCACCGGCCGCTCGGCTGCGCTCTGGTGGGCCGGCTACGGTACTGCGCAGGTGCGCGCCCTGACTGCGGCCACCCGCCCCTTCCTGGTTTCGCCACCGACCGGCTTCGCCGACACTGCGCTGGTGACGCCGCGCGAGGTGATGATCGTCGCTGCCGCGGCCCGCCTCGACGCGCTGCAGGCGATGCACGACGAGATCCGCGACACCGCGCCGGCAATGCGCTGGATCGACGGCGCCCGGGCGTGCGCCCGCGTGCCGGTGCTGCGCCCGCAGGCGGCGGCAGCCGCCCTTCTCGAGCCCGAGGCCTTCGACATCGACGTGCACGCGCTGCACCAGGGCTTCCTGCGCTCGCTGCGGCGCCAGGGGGCCAGCGTGGTCACCAACGCCGAAGTGCTCGGCATCGAGCGCGACCGCGGCGGCTGGCTGGTGCGCACACCGCGAGGACGCTGGCGCGCCGGGGTGCTGGTGAACGCGGCCGGCGCCTGGTGTGACGAGATCGCCCGATTGGCGGGCGTGCCCCCTCTGGGGCTGTCGCCCCGGCGCCGCTCCGCCTTCACCTTCGCCGCGCCCGCGGGGCTGGACACGCGCGAGTGGCCGATGCTGCTCGACGTCGACGAGACCTTCTACATCAGGCCCGACGCCGGGGCGCTGCTGGGCTCGCCGGCCAACGCCAACCCCGTGCCCCCGCACGACGTGCAGCCGGAGGAACTGGACATCGCGATCGCGATCGATCGCATCCAGACGGCGACCACGCTCACGATCCGCCGGCCGATCCGCACCTGGGCCGGTCTGCGTTCCTTCGTCGCCGATGGCGACCTGGTCGGCGGCTTCGCGCCGCAGACGCCCGGCTTCTTCTGGGTCGCGGCACAGGGCGGCTACGGAATCCAGACCAGCGCGGCGATGGGCGAAGCCTGCGCGGCACTGGTGCGCGGGCTGCCCCTGCCTGGACACATCGCCGACACTGGTCTCGACGCCACCGCGCTCGGGCCGCAGCGCCCGGACCTGCAGCCGCCTGTCGACGCCTCCTCGGCCGGCTAGGCTCAGCGCGCGGCCGCCATGCCGCGCTCCAGGTCGATTTTGCGCAACAGCGCAAGCGCGACGAGGAAGAACAGCCCGGTGATCGCAATCGCCAGCCGGTGATTGCCGCCGGTGAGCCAGGTGACCATCCCGTAGCTCACCGGCCCGATGATCGCCGCGAGCCGCACCGCGAAGGTCCACAGGCCGTAGAACTCGGCGAGCCGGTCCGCAGGCGCCATCGCCCCCACCATCGCCCGACCGCAGGACTGGCTCGAGCCCATCGCCAGGCCGGCCAGCGTCGCCGCCGCCCAGAAGGATTCCACCGAACGCCCGGTCGAGGCGATCGCGACCATCGCCACCCAGGCCCAGAGCGTCCAGGCGAGCCCGCGCTTGTGCCCGATCCGATCCTCGGCGTGGCCGAACAGGAAGGCGCCGACGGCCGACGCGATGTTGACCAGGAAGACCAGCGTCATCGTCTGCGCCTGCGTGAAGCCCATCGCCTGCTCCGCATAGACTGCCGCGAGCGCGATCACCACCGCGATTCCCGCCTGATAGCTGCAGCCGCAGGCCAGCAGCATGCGGAAGTCGCGAAACCGCGCCGACTCCCGCCAGGTACGCGCAAGCCGCTGCCGCGTACCACCCTCGAGCACATGGGCGGGCTGACCCGGTGGCGAACGCTCCTTCAGCAGCAGGAAGCTCGGCGTGGCAGCCAGTGCGAAGACCGCAGCCGTGATCAGCATCGTCCACGGCACGAACTCGCTTGCCGGTCGACCCGCGGCCTGCGCCGACAGGACGACCAGCAGACAGAGTCCGAGCGTCAGCATCCCGCCGAAGTAGCCGAAGCTCCATCCCCAGCCCGAGACCCGGCCCAGCGCCTCCCGACGTGCGAGTTCCGGCAGGAAGGCCGCGATCAGCCCCTCGCCGAGGCTGAAGAAGTAGTTCGAGACGATCACTGCGATCACCGCGAGCACGACGGTTCCCGGTTGCGCGAAGGCGAGCGCGAGCGTGCCGCCGAGGCAGCCCAGGGTCGCGAGCAGCAGCAGCCGCTTCTTCGCGCGATGCGCGTCCGCCCAGGCGCCGATTGCCGGTGCGCTGAGCATCACCAGCAGGCTCGAGGCCGCGAGCGCCAAGGTCCAGGCCAGCGTCGCCCAGTTCGCGTTGCCGGCGACTGCGCCGACGAAGTAGGCGTTGAACACCGCGGTCAGCACCACCGTGGTGTAGCCCGAGTTGGCGAAGTCGTACATCGCCCATGCGAAGACCTCGCGGGGCGCGACGCCGGGATTCAGCACGGAACGGACGGACTCGCGCATCGCAGGATCGTAGCAGCCGACCGGGGGACCCGGGCTTGCGAACGGCAGTGGTGCAGGCAAGGATGGATTCGATCGCCACTGCGCCTGCCCACCCCGCCCAGGGATAGCTGCAACTGCGCGCTACGCATGCCCCCTCAGCCTGTACCAGGCCAGCCCGAGCGCCTCGTGCAGCGCGAGCCAGCTCGTGTGGACTGCCCCGGCGCTGGGCAGGAAGCTCGCAATCCCGTCGATCCGGATACCGCCGAGGAAGTTGTGCGGCGCAGCGAGCACCTGGAGGCCGGCCGCCTCGAAGCTGGCCTGTGCCCGGCGCATGTGATACGCATGCGTCACCAGCACGATGCGCTGCACGCCGGCCTCGCCGAGCCGGCGTGCGCTCTCCCGGGCGTTGCCGGCGGTGTCGCGTGAGCTGTCCTCGATCCAGCGCGCGTGCAGCCCGAAGCTCTCGGACAGCACCCGCGCCATCAGCTCGGCCTCGGAGTGCTCGCGCTGCGGCGGCAGCCCGCCGCTGAGCAGGATCGGCAGCCCGGAGATCCGCGCCAGTCGCGCGCCGTAGGCGAGCCGCTGCAGCGTCAGTCCATTGACCGAATCCTGGTGAGGGCGCTCGCGGGCGTCGTGCGTGACGCCGCCGGCGAGGATCACGATGGCGCCCGGCGCAGCGGGGGCAGCAAGCGCCCCGCGCAGTTGCGCATCGTCCAGCGACTGCACGCCGCCCTCGACCGCGCGCGCGATGAACTGCGCGCCCAGCGGCATCGAGAGCACCCAGCCGCAGATCAGCCCCAGCACCAGCAGCGCGCGGGCTGCCCGGTTGCGCCGGTCGCGCACGCGCCGCAGCAGCAGGAAGCCTGCGATGGCCAGCAGCAGCGGCAGCGCCGGCGGCATCAGCAGGTTCGAGAACAGCCAGCGCAGCGCGACCCAGTCCATGGCAGGGATTCTATTCGAGCGTCAGGGCGGGCTCGCGCCAGGCGCGCGCCATCCGTGCGGCAGGTCCCGAGGCTGCCTCGCATAGAATCGACCGATGGACGAACCCTATGCAGCCCTCACCCCGAGCTGCCTGCTCGATGCGCTCGAGACCGTCGGCCTGCGCGGCGACGGCCGGCTGCTCGCGCTCAACAGCTTCGAGAACCGGGTCTACCAGGTCTGGCTCGAGGACGGGAGCTCGACGATCGCGAAGTTCTACCGCCCCGGGCGCTGGAGCGATGCGCAGATCCTCGAGGAGCATGCGTTCACTGTCGAGCTCGCGCAGCATGAGGTCCCGGTGGTTGCGCCGCTGCCCGTGGCCGGCGCCACGCTGCACGCGCACGCGGGCTACCGCTTCGCGCTCTACCCGCGCCGCGGCGGGCGCGCGCCCGAGCTCGACGCCCCCGGAGCGCTCGAATGGATCGGCCGCTTCATCGGCCGCATCCACGCGTTCGGCGCGATCCGGCCCTTCGAGCATCGGCCGGCGCTGGACATCGTCAGTTTCGGCGAGGAGCCTCGCGACTGGCTCCTGGCCAGGCAATGCATCCCCGAAGAGCTGCTGCCGGCCTGGCGTGGAATCGTCGACCAGGCGCTCGACGCCGTGCGGGTCGCCTTCGAGAGCCGACCGGCATCGCGCGTGCTGCGGCTGCACGGCGACTGTCACCCGGGCAACATCCTCTGGACCGACGACGGCCCCCACTTCGTGGACTTCGACGACGCGCGCAACGGGCCGGCGGTGCAGGATCTGTGGATGCTGCTCTCGGGCGACGCGGACGCGATGTCGCGCCAGCTCGCCCAGGTGCTGGCCGGCTACGAGGACTTCGCCGACTTCGACCGCAGCGAGCTCGGGCTGATCGAGCCGCTGCGCACGCTGCGGCTGATCCACTACTCGGCCTGGATCGCGCGGCGCTGGAGCGACCCGGCCTTCCCGGCAGCCTTCCCGTGGTTCGGCACGCCCCGCTACTGGCAGGACCGCATCCTCGAACTGCGCGAGCAGGTGGCAACGATGTCGGAGCCGCCGCTGCAGCCTCACTGAGCGGGCAGCCAGGGCTGCACGACGCTGCCCGGATGCCAGGCGGGCAGACAGGGTCGCAGGACGCTGGCCGAGCGCCGCTCGGGCAGCCAGGGCTACAGCACGCTGCCCGAGCCCCGGGCGGACAGCGCCTGCGCTTGCGCAGGACCGCCGCCCGCCTACCCGGCTTATCCGGTCAGCGCCTCGCGCACCTGCTCGAGCGCTGCCGGATCCTCGATCGTCGTGAGCTCGCCAGGGTCCCTGCCCTCGCTGAGCGCCTGGATCGCGCGCCGCAGCACCTTGCCCGAGCGGGTCTTGGGCAGCATGCCGACGAAGTGCACCCGCGCCGGGCGCGCCACCGCGCCGAGCTGGCGGTCGACCACCGCCATCAGCTCGCCTTCCAGCGCCTCGCGTGCCCGGGCGTCCTGCGCCTGTGCGGGATCCCTCAGCACGGCGAAGGCCACCGCGACCTGCCCCTTCAGCGCATCGGCAACGCCGACCACGGCGCACTCGGCGACCGCCTGGTGGCTGGACAGCGATTCCTCGATCTCGCGGGTGCCGAGCCGGTGGCCGGCGACGTTGATCACGTCGTCGGTTCGACCGAGGATGAAGTAGTAGCCGTCGGGGTCGCGCACGCCCCAGTCGAAGGTCGAGTAGACCTGCCGGCCGGGGATCGACGTGAAGTAGGTGCGCACGAAGCGTTCGTCGTCGCCCCAGATGGTCTGCATGCAGCCCGGCGGCAGCGGCGGGACGATGGCGACCACGCCCTTCTCGTTCGTGCCCACCTCCTCGCCCGTCTGCTCGTGCAGCAGGCGCACGTCGTAGCCGTACATCGCCTTGCCGGGGCTGCCGAAGCGCGTGGGCGTCTTCTCGACGCCGTGGGCGACGGTGAGAATCGGCCAGCCGGTCTCGGTCTGCCAGTAGTTGTCGATCACCGGGCGGCCGAGCCCTTCGGAGATCCAGCGCGCAGTGGGCTCGTCCAGCGGCTCGCCGGCCAGGAACAGGGTGCGCAGCGAGGAGAGGTCGTGGCGGCTCAGCCAGGACGGGTCCTGCTTCTTGAGCACGCGGATCGCGGTGGGCGCCGAGAACATCACCGAGACGCGATGCCGCTCGACGAGCTGCCACAGGATGCCGGGGTCCGGGCGCAGCGGCGTCCCCTCGTAGAGGATGGTCGCCATCCCGCCGATCAGCGGGCCGTAGACGATGTACGAGTGCCCGACCACCCAGCCGATGTCGCTGGTGCAGAAGTAGGTCTCCCCCGGGTTGCCGCAGAAGATGTACTTCATCGACGCGGCCAGGGCGACCGCGTAGCCGCCCACGTCGCGCTGCACGCCCTTGGGGCTGCCCGTGGTGCCGGAGGTGTACAGCGTGTAGCTGATCTCGTTGCTCTCGAGCCAGGTCACCGGCACGTCGTCGCCCAGGTGCTGCTCGCGCAGCGCGGCGTAGCCGAGGTCCCGGCCGGCGACGCTCTCGAAGGGCGCGAGCCCGCGATCGACCATCAGCACCCGTTCGGGCTTGTGCGCGGCCAGCCCGATCGCGGTGTCCAGCAGCGGCTTGTAGGCGATCACGCGGCCGTTGCGCGAGCCTGCGTCGGCCGACACCACCAGCTTCGGGCGGGCATCGTCGATCCGGCTGGCGAGGCTGCGCGAAGCGAAGCCGCCGAACACCACCGAGTGGATCGCGCCCAGGCGCGCGCAGGCCAGCATCGCGAACGCCGCTTCCGGGATCATCGGCATGTACAGGAGCACCCGGTCGCCGCGGCCCACGCCGAGCCCGCGCATGATCGCAGCCATGCGCACCACCTCGCGATGCAGTTGCGCAAAGCTGTAGCTGCGCTCCTCGCCGGTCTCGGTGGAGATGAAGTGCAGCGCAGGCGCATCGGGCTGGGTGCGCAGGTAGCGATCGACCGCGTTGTGGCACAGGTTGGTCTCGCCGCCGACGTACCAGCGCGCAAACGGCGGGCGCGAGTAGTCGAGCACCTTGCCAAAGGGCTTGTGCCACTCGATCAGCCCTGCCTGCTCCGCCCAGAACCCGTCCCGGTCCTCGATCGAGCGTCGATGAAAGCTCTCCAGATCCACGTTTCCCCTCCCCGTCCTTGGTTCTTCGCCCCGGAAGCGCTGCGAGCTCTCGCAAGGCATCGCCTTCAGGCGCACTCGCCACCCACACGCGCACCGCCGCCGGTGTCCGCACCGATTGTGACCCGTCCGGACGCCATTCGTCAGCGTTTTTGACAGCACCACGGCCCTTCGAATAGGCTTGCCCGCCATGCGGACGACACCCAGCCGGCGCGGGCGCGCCAGAAACCTTGCGACGCGAACGCTGGCCGGGCTCCTGCTCGCATCGGCAGCCGCGATGGCCGACCCTCCCCGGGCGTACGCCGAACCCGAACCCGAACAGCGCAGCGCCAGTGCGCTTGCCTCCGATCTGGTGCTGCAGGCGCTGGGGCTGCTCGGCGTGCGCTACAGGTGGGGAGGAAACACACCCGAGACCGGGCTGGACTGCAGCGGACTGGTCCGCCACGTCTTCGCCGAGGCCGCTGGCCTCGTGCTGCCGCGCCGCTCCGAAGAGATCAGTCGCACCGGTGTCCCGGTGGCGCGCAGCGAACTGCGTCCGGGCGACCTGGTCTTCTTCGACACGCTGCGTCGCACCTTCTCGCACGTGGGCATCTACATCGGCGATGGCCGCTTCGTCCACGCGCCCTCCGCCGGCGGTGCCGTGCGGGTCGAGCGGCTCACGACCTCCTACTGGACCCGGCGCTTCAACGGCGGCCGTCGCATCTTCGATTCCGACGCCGTGCAGGCACGCAACCACGGCGCCAACTGAGGCGGCGTGACGCGCACGCGCCTGAAGCGGCGCGGCACGTTTGCTGCGGGCGGCAGCAAGGCTTTGCTCCCGGGCCATCGCCAGCCGGCATCTGCTGCCATCGCGCAATGCGAACAATTCGCATTCATGCTAGGCTCCGAATCCGCCGGAGCCTGCTGCCATGAGGCGAGCGGCCGTGGCAAGCCGCAGCCCACGGCGTGCGCTGCCGGCAATCAGTCGGACAACCGAACTCACAGGACCCCGTCGATGAA
Organism: Pseudomonadota bacterium; assembly: GCA_963204785.1. Lineage (GTDB taxonomy): Bacteria > Pseudomonadota > Gammaproteobacteria > Burkholderiales > Burkholderiaceae_E > Quisquiliibacterium. The sequence continues at coordinate 15,417 of CAUJHG010000040.1, forward strand.
ATCCCTGATCACTGGCCTCGCCCTGGCCATGAACGCCGTGCTGGTCGCGGCGCCCGCGCATGCGCAGGACAAGGTGCTGAACCTCTATTCCGCCCGTCACTACCAGGCGGACGAAGCCCTGTATTCGAACTTCACGCGCGCCACCGGAATCCGGATCAACCGGATCGAGGCTGGCGACGAAGCGCTGCTCGAGCGCATGCGCAACGAAGGCAAGAACAGTCCGGCCGACGTGATCCTGCTGGTCGACGCCGCGCGTCTCTGGAAGGCCGAGACCGAGGGCCTCTTCCAGCCGGTCCGCTCGAAGGTGCTCGAGGAGCGCATTCCCGCCTTCCTGCGCAGTCACGACGAGGGCAAGGGCAGCCAGTGGTTCGGCTTCTCGACCCGCGCCCGGGTGATCGTCTACAACAAGCAGAAGATCAGGCCGGAGCAGGTGCAGAACTACGAAGACCTTGCCAGACCAGAGCTCCAGGGGCAGGTGTGCACCCGCTCGGGCGCGCACCCCTACATGCTCTCGCTGATCGGCGCGGTTTCGGAACATCTCGGCGAGGCCAGGGCCGAGGCCTGGGCCAAAGGGGTGGTGGGGAACTTCGCCCGCAGCCCGCGTGGCGGCGACACCGATCAGATCAAGGCCGTGGCCTCCGGTGAGTGCGGCGTCGCACTCACCAACACCTACTACTTCGTGCGACTGATGCGCTCGGACAAGCAGGCCGATCGCGACGTCGTCGCCAAGGTGGGCATGGTGATGCCCAACCAGTCGAGCTGGGGTACCCACGTCAACGTCTCGGGCGCGGGCGTCGCACGCAACGCGCCGCATCGCGACGCGGCGGTGAAGTTCCTCGAGTACCTCGCGAGCGACGACGCGCAGATCTACTTCGCAGTCGGAAACAACGAATGGCCGGTGGTCAGTTCGGTCGTGCCGAAGAACCCGGAGCTGGATTCGCTGGGCAAGTTCAAGGTGGATGAACTGCCGATCGGGTCGATCGGGCGCAGCCAGCTCACCGCGGCCAAGATCATCGACCGCGCCGGCTGGCGCTGATCCATCGGATGGATCGGCTGGCGCTCACGAGCGGAGCGCCGGCTTCCGGCAGCGCTGCGCCCGATCGCCGATGATCGGGCAGGTCGCTGCCGGACTGCGGTCAGCTGACCGGGCTCAGCCAGCCAGCAGGCGCTCGACTGCGGCGATCTGGTCGTCGGCGATCAGCGAGGGCGCATGGCCGACGCCGGCCACCTCCTCGACCTTCGCCTTCGGGCCGCGCCGGGTCATCTCGAGCGTCGTCTCTGCCGACAGGATGTCGGACGTCGAGCCGCGGATCACGCCCACCGGGCAGCGGATCGCGTCGTACAGCGGCCACAGCGGAACCGCAGGCTGGGCCGACGCTGCACGGAAGGCCTCGGCGATCGCCGGATCGTAGTGGAAGCCCCAGTGCGCGCCACGCTGCACCACGTAGTGGCGCGACAGGTAGCGGAACTGCGCGTCGGTGTGCGGGCCGAACTCGGACATCCGCGCGCGCAGCGCCCGCTCGCCATCCTCGAAGCTGTCGAACTTCGGATCGTCGCCGATGTCGCCACCGATGCGGCCCAGGCCGACCTGCCCGACTTCCGGGCCGATGTCGTTCAGCACCAGGCGGCGGATCGCGTTGCCCGGCGTCGCGGCGACGACCATGCCGATGATCCCGCCCATCGAGGTGCCCAGCCAGGTGAGTTCGTCGACGTCGAGCCGCGCGATCAGGGTGATGCAGTCGGCCACATACTGGGGCACCGCGTAGAGCGACGCATCTGGCGCGCGGTCGGAAGTGCCGCGCCCGATCATGTCCGGGCACACGACGCGGTAGCGATCGGCCAGGCGTTCGGCGAGCGCGTCGAAGTCGCGGCCGTTGCGGGTCAGGCCGTGCACGCACAGCAGGACCGGCGCGTCGCGCCGTCCCCATTCTGCATAGCCGATGCGATGCAGGCCCTTCGGGCTGGCGCAGGTGACGTGGCGAAGCACGGGTTCGGTCACTGTGGGCTCCCCTGTAGAATCGCCTGGAATCTTAACAGGGAGCGCACATGCTGAAGGACAAGACTGCCCTCGTCACCGGCTCGACCAGCGGAATCGGACTGGGCGTGGCCCGGGCACTGGCGCGCCAGGGCGCCAACCTCGTCCTCAACGGCTTCGGCGATGCTGCCGAGATCGAACGGATCCGCGCAGCGCTCGAGGGCGAGTTCGGGGTGAAGGTCGTCTACGAAGGCGCCGACCTGATGCAACCGGCGCAGATCGACCCGATGTTCGCGTCGATCGCCAGGCGTCTGGGCGGCGTGGACATCCTCGTGAACAACGCCGGCATCCAGCACGTGGCGCCGGTGCAGAGCTTCCCGCCCGAGCGCTGGGACGCCGTCATCGCGCTGAACCTGTCGGCCGCCTTCCACACCACGCGCTGCGCCTTGCCGTGGATGCAGAAGCGCAATTGGGGCCGGATCGTCAACATCGCCTCCGCGCACGGGCTGGTCGCCTCGGCCGAGAAGGCCGCCTACGTCGCGGCCAAGCACGGCATCGTCGGGCTGACCAAGGTGGTTGCGCTGGAGAACGCGCGCACCGGGATCACCTGCAACGCGATCTGCCCGGGCTGGGTGCTGACGCCGCTGGTGCAGAAGCAGATCGACGCGCGCGCCGCCGCGCAGGGCATCAGCCAGGACGACGCCCGCGCGGGCCTGCTCGGCGAGAAGCAGCCCTCGCTCGAGTTCGTCACGCCCGAGCAGATCGGCGACCTCGCCGTGTTCCTGTGCTCGGACGCCGCGCAGCAGGTGCGTGGCGCGGCCTGGACGATCGACGGGGGCTGGACGGCGCAGTAGCGGACTCCTCGACCGGCACGCGCCACCAGCGCGGCCGGTCGACCCGATGGCGCACCACCTGTGGCGGCATGCCCGGGCGCAGGTGGATCTCGATCGCTGCGTGCGCGTCGCTGCGCAGCACGCCGACCTTGCGCGCCCGATAACGCTCGAGCACCTGAGGATTCGGGTGCCGGTAGCGATTGCGGTAACCGACCTGGAAGACCGCCAGCGAGGGCGCCACTGCGTCCAGGAATCCGGGCGTCGACGAGGTCCGGCTGCCGTGGTGCGGCGCGAGCAGGACATCGGCCCGCAAGCCGTCGGCCTCGAACAGCGCGAGCAGTTGCCGCTCCTGCGGGGCCTCGATGTCGCCTGCGAGCAGCACCGTCCCGGCCGCGCTGTGCACCCGCAGCACGCAACTGCGCGCGTTGGTCTGCGAACCCCGGGTACGCACCGTCTCGGTGCCCGGGTGCAGCCACTCGAAGCTCACCTCGCCCCACTTCCAGCGCTCGCCACGGATGCAGCGGTAGTGCCGCGGCGCGGCCGCGACGATCGGATGCTCCGGTGCCAGTGAACTGGCCACCCAGTCGACCCGCGTGCCGCGCAGCACCGAGAGTGCGCCGCCGGAATGGTCGAGGTCTTCGTGCGAGACGACCACTGCCTGCAGACGGTCGATGCCATGCGCGCGCAGCCAGGGCAGGATCACCCGCGCACCAGCCTCGCTGTCGGGTCCGAGCGCAGGGCCAGTGTCGTAGAGCAGACGTCCCTGCGCAGTCTCGACCAGGACTGCGGTGCCCTGCCCCACGTCCAGTGCGGTGAGCCGGATCTCGGTGGGCCCGGGAGGCTTCGGCGGCGCGAACAGCAGCGGGCACAGGCCCAGCGCAGCGAGCCAGCGCCCGGGGAAGCGTGCCGGCGAGAGCGCGAACGCGCACGCTGCCGCCCCGATCAGCACTGCGAGCACTCCGGGCCAGGGCATCGGCAGCGAGGCGCCGCCGAGCCGGTCGAGCCACTGCAGCGCTGCAAGCAACCACTCGGTGAGCCAGGCGGCCAGCCACAGCGGCAGCGCGCCGGCCGGGGTCCAGACGAGCGCGAGCGCGGCACCGGCGAGCGCCAGCGGCGTGATCACCGCCGAGACGAGCGGGATCGCGAAGGCGTTGGCCACCGGGCTGACCAGCGACACCGAGGAGAAGAACACCACTCCGAGCGGGACCAGCACGAGGGTTGCAGCAAACTGCGAGCGCAGCGCCTCGCGCAACAGCTCGGTCAGGGCTGTGCGCCAGCGCCGACCCCTGTGCCGGAGCCACCCGGACACCGCTGCACGCCCGTGCTCGGGCGGGTCCGGCAGGACCGGCACGATGGGCGCGGGTGGCGCCGCTTGCGCTTCGCCTGGCCGTACACGTTCAGGACGCACAGGATGTCGCCGCACGGCGGGTGCTTGTGGTGTTGCTTGCGCTGCGCCTTCGGCCCTGGGCCGGGTGCGCGCGCCGCGGGCCGAACCGGCCCAGATGATCGAGCCGACCGCCGCGAAGGACAGCCAGAAGCCGGCGGCCAGCGGCGCCCAGGGGTCGAGCGCGCACACCACCGCTGCCGCCGTGGCCAGCACTGCCACCGGCGAACGGGCGCGCCCGCTCAGCAGCGCGACTCCGGCAGCGGCGAGCATCCAGCAGGTGCGCTGGGCGGGGATTCCCCACCCGGCGAGCCCCGCATAGCCGAACGCGACCACCAGCCCGCAGGCCCAGCGCGCGTGCGGTGCGGGCAGGCGCGAGGGCAGCGGCCGCGGGTGCATGCGCAGCGCCAGCCGTCGGCTCGACCAGACGCGCCCGGCCAGCCAGGCACCCAGCGCGGCGAGCATCGTGATGTGCAGCCCGGAGATGCTCATCAGGTGGCCCACCCCGGTGCGGTTGAAGAGCTCCCACCAGGCTGCCGGGATCGCGGCCTGGTCGCCGACCGCGAGCGCCACGACGACTCCGCGTGGCACCGGAGGCGCCGAGCCGAGCCCCGCGAGCATCCGTGCACGGATCTCGTGGCGCGCCCGCTCGATCAGGACCCCGGGGCGCGGCACGAAGGGCTGCACGCGGCGCGCAGCATCGGCCCCGCTGCGCCCTGCGCGCACGTAGCCCGTTGCCGCGATGCCTTCCTCGGTGGCCCGCAGTTCGGGGTCGAAGAGCAGCGGGTTCAGGCTCGAGTGCGGGCGCTTCAGCCTGATCGTGAACTCCCAGCGCTCACCCGGGCGCACCATCGGCGCTGGCGTGGCAGCGACCGGCGCGCGCGGTGCAACTCCACCCCAGGCGAAGGGCCCGGAGTGCCAGCCCAGCCGTACCGAGCGCGCCGCCGGACAGCCGGCGCCGTCGGCCTGCGTGCAGTGCTCGATGCGAAAGCGGAAGCGCAGCCCGCGTTCGTCGGCCTGCGGCATCTCCTCGACCAGTCCGCGCACGCGCAGATCCACCCCTTCGAGGGCGGCGGGCCAGCGCTCGTCCAGCCGTTGGCCGGCCAGCAGCAAGGCCCAGCCGGAGGCCAGGACCCCAGCCGCCGCGAACGCGGTCCAGGCCGGGGCGCGCAGGGAGACCAGTGTCAGCAACAGTCCCAGGCACAGCAGTGCCGCGGCGAGCATCGGCCCCGGAAGCGCCGGGAGCTGCTGCACCGCCCAGCAGGCCGCGAGCACAGCGAGGCCGGGCGCAGGGGATGAACGAGCAGGCATCGCGGGAGCAGCCATCCCGCGATCCTCGTGAGGCCTTGCCCCTACGGCAATCGGCCCGGTGGCCTCGTCCGGGCGCCTCAGCCGCTGGCCGTGCTCCCTGCGGCCAGCGCCGCGAGCCGGGGCAGCACCCGCAGCGCGTTGCGGGCGGTGGCGGCGATCGCGTCGTTCACGGCGGCACCGCGCAGTTCGGCGAACTGTGCTGCGATCCGCGGCAGTTCGGCCGGGCTGTTGCGCCCGCGCCTGAGCCAGGCCGGCGGCATGTCGGGGGCGTCGGTCTCGAGCACGTGCGCGGTCTCGGGCAGGTCGGTGACCAGCCTGCGGATGCGCAGCGCGCGCTCCCAGGTGAAGGCGCCGCCGAAGCCGAGCGCCAGGCCCTGCGCGAGGTAGGCCTGGGCCTGATGCAGGCTGCCGTTGAATGCGTGGGCGATTCCCCCGGGCGGAGGCAGGCGGCGCAAGGCCGCGAGCAGCGGATCCTGCGCGCGGCGCACGTGCAGCAGCACTGGCAGGTCGAACTCGCGCGCCAGTTTCAGTTGCTCCGCGAGGAACCAGGCCTGGCGCTCCCGGTCGAGCCCGGGAACGAAGTGGTCGAGCCCGATCTCGCCGATCGCGACCAGCCGAGGATCGTCGATCGAGGCCGCCAGCTGCGCGCGCAGCGCGCCGAGGTCGGCATCGGTGGCGCGGTCGACGTACATCGGGTGGATTCCAAGCGCGTAGGCGCAGCCTGGGGAGCTGTGCGCGATCCGCGCCACCGCGTCGAAGTTCGCGCGCTCCACCGCGGGGAGCACCAGCCAGTCGACTCCGGCGGCGCGCGCGCGGGCGAGCACCTCGGCCCGATCGGCGTCGAACTCGGGCGCGTCCAGGTGACAGTGGGTGTCGATCAGCATCGCAGCCGGCCCTGCAGCGCGCAGCAGCTCAGGCCGGCACCAGCCGGCCGTCGCGCATGCCCAGCACCCGCCCCGCGTGGCCAGCCAGTTCGAGGTCGTGCGTGACGATCACGAAACTGGTGCCCAGCTCCCGGTTCAGCTCGTCGATCAGCTCGAACATCCGTCGCGCGGTGGCGCGATCGAGGTTGCCGGTGGGCTCGTCGGCCAGCACGCAGCGCGGGCGCGTGACCAGCGCCCGCGCCAGCGCGACGCGCTGGCGCTCGCCGCCGGAGAGCTCGCCGGGGCGGTGCGTGACGCGCCCGGCCAGGCCGACGCGATCGAGCATCTCGCGCGCGGCCGCCTGCGCCTGCGCCATCGGCATGCGCCGGATGCGCAGCGGCATCGCGACGTTCTCCAGCGCGCTGAATTCGGGCAGCAGGTGGTGGAACTGGTAGACGAAACCGAGCAGCCGGTTGCGCCGCCGCCCGCGCTCGGCCTGCTCCAGCCGCGAGATCTCCTCGCCGAGCCAGCGCACCGAACCCGAGCTGGGCTCGTCCAGGCCGCCCAGCAGGTGCAGCAGCGTGCTCTTGCCCGAGCCCGAGGCGCCGACGATGGCGATCCGCTCCCCGGTGGCGACCTCGAAGTCGACTCCCGCGAGCACCTGCACCGCGAGCGCGCCGGCTCCGTAGGTCTTGGTGAGCGCCGAGCAGGCGATGACGGCTGCGCTGTCTCGCGGGTCAGGCTGCATCGGCGTGCTCATTCGTAGCGAAGCGCATCGGCCGGGCGCACCCGCGAGGCCCGCCAGCTCGGGTAGAGGGTGGAGGCGAGCGCCAGCGCGCAGGCGGTCAGACCGATGCGCGAGACATCGTCCCAGTGCAGGTCACTGGGCAGGCGGTCGATGAAGTAGACGCCCTTGGGCAGCACCTGGAAGCCGAAGGCCTGTTCCACCAGGCCCACGACACTGTCGACGTTCAGCGCCAGCAGCACGCCCAGCACCACCCCGATCAGCGTGCCCATCAGCCCGACCAGGGCCCCCTGGACCATGAAGATCTGCATCACGCTGCGCGGGCTGGCGCCGAGGGTGCGCAGGATCGCGATGTCGGACTGCTTGTCGGTCACGGTCATCACCAGCATCGAGACCAGGTTGAAGGCGGCCACCGCAATGATCAGCGTGAGGATGATGAACATCATGCGCTTCTCGATCTGCACCGCGGCGAACCAGTTGCGGTTCTCCATCGACCAGTCGCGCACGTAGAGATCGCCGCGCAGCGAGCGCACCAGCTCGCCGGCGATCTGCGGCGCCGCCATCATGTCGCTGGTCATCAGGCGCACGCCGGTCACCCCCTCGACCCGGAACAGCCGCGCAGCGTCCTCGATGTTCGTGAGCACCAGCGTGCTGTCGTACTCGTAGTGGCCGGCCTCGAACACGCCGACGATCGTGAACTGGCGCAGCCGGGGCACGACGCCGGCCGGGGTGGTCGTCCCCTGGGGCGCGATCAGCGTGATGCGGTCACCGACGCCGAGCAGCAACTGGCGCGCGAGCTCGCGCCCGACCATCACCCCGAAGCTGCCCGGGGCAAGCCGCTGCAGCGTCTCCGGCGGGAGCCGGCGCAGGAACTCCGCGACCGAGGGCTCGGTGGCGGGGTCGATGCCGCGCACCAGCACGCCGCGCACCGATTCGCCATGGGTCAGCATCGCCTGGCCGGCCACGTAGGGCGCGCCGGCGATCACCCGCGGATTGCGCCGCGCCTGCGCGATCACCCCGGCAGGGTCGGTGAGCGGCTCCTGGCCGGCGAGCACCTCGACGTGGGACAGCACCGAAAGCTTCCGGACGCGCACCTCCTTCTGGAAGCCGTTCATCACCGACAGCACCGTGATCAGCGCCGCGACGCCGAGCGCGATCCCCGCCACCGAGAGGCCGGAGATGAAGGAGATGAAGCCGTTGCGACGGCCGGCGCTGCGGCCCGCGCGCGTGTAGCGCAGGCCGATCTGCCATTCGAAGGGGAGCTGCAAGCGCGGTCCTGTGTCCGGGAGGCTGGGGGCGCCGGAGCCGGCGGCCCGGAGCCGGGGCAGTTTGCCACAGTCGCCGGCAGGGTCGCTCCCCGCAGCGCTGCACTAGAATCGCCCGGTGCCCGAACTCATCGTCCTGTGCGCCGGAGCCGCGATCGACGCTGCCGAACCGCGCGGCGCAGCCACCCACGCCCTGCCCCCTGATCCCTTCTCGCTGGAAGCCGGGATGCTCGCGCGCGAGCTCGCCGACGGCGTGCTCGCCCGGACGATGCGCCGCGCCCGCGTCGCCGCGGACCGCAGCGACCCGAGCCCCCTGCCGCGCGAGCTGCCCGACGAGACCTGGCTGCGCGAGCACTTCGGTGCAGCCGCCGGGGACTCGGTGGCTGCCTGGGCCTGCGCGGCGCTCGATCTGTCGCCGCCACGCTGGCGGGTCACGCCGGTGCACCTGGAGGTCGGCCATCACCAGATCGTCCTCGCGGACCCCGCCAGGCTCGGCATCGACGCAGACCAGGCGGCCGGGCTTGCCGAAGCGGCCCGCGCGCCCTTGGCCGAGGCGGGCTTCGCGCTGCAGACCGCCCGCCCCGACTGCTGGTTCCTCTCGGGCAACGAGGACTGGTCCCTCGAGGCGCACGCCTGGACGATGGCAGTGGGTCGCAGCGTCGACGGCCACCTGCCTGCCGGAGCCCAGGCGCGCGCCTGGCGACGCGCCTTCACCGAGGTCCAGATCGCCTGGCACGATCACCCGGTGAACGAGCGCCGCGCCACGCTCGGGCTGGCGCCGATCAATGCGCTGTGGCTCGACGGATGCGCGCGCCGCCCGCTGCCCGCGCGCAGCGTCAGCGCCTTCACCGACGAGCCCTCGATTGCCGGGCTGGCGATCGCCAGCGGCGGAAAAGCACGCCCCGGAATCGGCGCATCGGACGCCGCTGCCGCGATCGCCGGCGCCGGCACCGACGTCCTGGTCGACGCCGGGTTCTGGCGCGCGGCGCGTCGCAATGGCGACGTGCTGGCCTGGCGCGAGGCCTGGCTGCGCTTCGAGCCCTGGCTGGCGGCACTGCTGGACGCCGGCGCCCCGCCCCGTGGTTTCGAGCGGATGCGCATCGTCGCCAGCGCCGAGCGCCGCTGTGTCGAACTGGCGCTCGCGCGCGGCGACCGCTGGAAGCTGCTGCGCCGGCTCGACGCGCCGGGTACGCTGCTGGCCGCATGACGCGCACGATCCTCGCCCGGGAAGTCCCCGAAGACGCGCGCCGCGCGCTCGCCGACGCGGGCGTGCACCCGGTGCTCGCCCGTCTGCTGGCCGCCCGCGGGGTGGACGACCCCGCCGCGATCGACCCGGATCTCGGCGGGCTGCTGCCGCCGCAGGGGCTGAAGGACATCGACGCCGCCGCCCGCCTGCTGGCCGAGGCGATCGATGCGCAGCGCCCGATCCTCGTGGTCGCCGACTACGACTGCGACGGCGCGACCGCCTGCGCAGTGGCGCTGCGCGGCCTGCGCGCAATGGGCGCCTGCGCCGACTACCTGGTGCCCAATCGCTTCGAGCACGGCTACGGCCTGAGCCCGGCCATCGTCGAGCTCGCCGCGCTGCACCCGCGCCTGGGCTGCCCCGCGCTGATCGTCACGGTCGACAACGGGATCGCGAGCGTCGAAGGCGTTGCACGCGCCCGCGAGCTCGGCATCGAGGTGCTGGTGACCGACCATCACCTGCCCGGCGAACTGCTGCCGCAGGCTGCGGCGATCGTCGATCCCAATCGTGCGGACTGCGGCTTCGTGAGCAAGCACCTGTCCGGCGTGGGCGTGGTGTTCTACGTGCTGCTTGCGCTGCGCGCCCGGCTGCGCGAGCAAGGCCGCTTCGGCGACGGCGCCGGACCGGCACTGCAGTCGCTGCTGGACCTGGTCGCGCTGGGCACCGTCGCCGACCTGGTGCGGCTCGACCGCAACAACCGCCTGCTGGTGGGCGCAGGCCTGCGCCGGATCCGCGCCGGGCAGACCTGCGCCGGAATCCGCGCGCTCTTTGCGGTGGCAGGGCGCGATCATCGCCGCGCCGGCAGCAGCGACCTGGGCTTCGCGATCGGTCCGCGCATCAACGCTGCGGGCCGGCTGAAGGACATCACGATCGGGATCGAATGCCTGCTCGCTGACGATGAGGCGCACGCGCAGGACCTGGCCGCGCAGCTCGACGCGATCAACCGCGAACGCCGGGAGATCGAGGCCGGCATGCGCGGGGAGGCGCTCGCCGATGCCGGCGAGCCCGCACCGCAGCGGCGCAGCCTGGTGGTCTGGCGCGAGCACTGGCACGAAGGCGTGATCGGGCTGGTCGCTTCGCGACTGAAGGAGCGCCATCACCGCCCGACGGTGGCCTTCGCACCGGCCACGGGCGAACCCGGGATGCTGCGCGGCTCGGGCCGCTCGATCGCGGGCGTTCACCTGCGCGACACGCTCGATCTGGTCAGCAAGCGGCATCCGCAGATGATCGCCCGCTTCGGCGGCCACGCGATGGCCGCCGGCCTGTCGCTGCCGGTAGCCGCGCTCGCGCACTTCGACGAGGCCTTCGAGCAGGCGATCGCCGACACCGCCGACCCTGCCTGCTTCGAGCGCCGCCTGCTCACCGACGGTCCGCTCGCGGCCGAGGAGATGGCGCTCGAGCTGGTGGAGGAGATCGAGCAGGCGGTGTGGGGCCAGGGCTTCCCCGCCCCGATCTTCTCGGACCTGGTCGAGGTGCTCGGCCAGCGGCTGGTCAAGGAGCGGCACCTGAAGCTCGACCTGCGGCTGGCCGGCAGGCGCATCGGCGCGATCGCCTTCGGGCGCACCGAACCGCTGCCGCCGCGGGCGCGCATCGCCTACCGGCTCGAGCGCAACGAGTACCGCGGGCTGGTCGATCTCCAGCTGGTGGTCGAGGCGGCCGAGGCAGCCGAACCGGAGGACAGACCCGGCGGCGAACGCTGAGCGCCAGGCGGGTGGCCGCGTTACAATCGCGGGTTTCCCAAGAGGCAGCAAGATGGAAGCCGAACGCCTGAACCAGCTCGAATCCCTGATCGACGAACTGCAAGCCCGCGCCGTCGATCTACGGGGGTATCTTTGACTTCGACGAGAAGAAGACCCGCCTGATCGAAGTCGACCGGGAGCTCGAGGCTCCGGACATCTGGAACGACCCGAAGCACGCCCAGGAGCTCGGGCGCCAGAAGAAATCCCTCGAAGACGTGGTGCTGCGCCTGGAGCAGATCGGTGGCGCGCTCGACGACGCGGTCGCGCTGTTCGAGATGGCGCGTGACGAGGACGACACCGACACCCTGGAGGCGGTCGAGAGCGACGTCGCCGAGGTGGAGAAGGAAGTCGAGGAGCTCGAGTTCCGCCGGATGTTCGCCAACCCGGCCGACCCCAACAACTGCTTCGTCGAGATCCAGGCCGGCGCCGGGGGCACCGAGGCCCAGGACTGGGCCGGAATGCTGCTGCGCCAGTACCTGCGCTACTGCGAACGCAAGGGCTTCCGCACGGAAGTGCTCGAGGAGTCCGAAGGCGAGGTCGCCGGCGTGAAGGGCGCAACGATCAAGGTCGAAGGCGACTACGCCTATGGCTACCTGCGCACCGAGACCGGAATCCACCGCCTGGTGCGCAAGTCACCCTTCGACTCGAGCGGCGGACGCCACACCTCGTTCGCCTCGGTGTTCGTCTACCCGGAGGTCGACGACTCCTTCGAGATCGAGATCAACCCCGCAGACCTGCGCGTGGACGTCTACCGGGCCTCCGGCGCCGGTGGCCAGCACGTGAACCGGACCGAATCGGCAGTGCGGATCACGCACAACCCGACCGGGATCGTCGTGCAGTGCCAGAACGACCGCTCGCAGCACGCCAACCGCGACGCCGCGATGAAGATGCTGCGCGCGCGCCTGTACGACCACGAGATGCGCAAGCGCCGTGCCGAGCAGGACAAGGTCGAGGCGAGCAAGGCCGACATCGGCTGGGGCCACCAGATCCGTTCCTACGTGCTGGACAACTCCCGCATCAAGGACCTGCGCACCAACGTCGAGATCAGCAACACGAAGTCCGTGCTCGACGGCGACCTCGACGAGTTCATCTCCGCAAGCCTCAAGCAGGGCGTCTGAGGAGACGGCGCCTGCGGGCGCCCTCCTGCGCCAGCCAGGCCCGCCGGCCGACGTCCCGGCGTCACGTCCCGAAAGCAAGCCATGACCGACACCGCACCGATCCCGCTCGACGAGAACCAGATCATCGCCGAGCGACGCGCCAAGCTCGCCCGTCAGCGCGAGCTCGGCATCGCCTTTCCGAACGATTTCGTTCCCGCGGATCGCGCGCAGCCGCTGTTCGAGCTGCACGAGGACAAGAGCCGCGAGGAGCTCGAGGCTGCCGCGGTGCAGGTCTCGCTGGCGGGGCGGATGATGCTCAAGCGCCTGCAGGGCAAGGCGAGCTTCGCCACGATCCAGGATGCCACCGGACGCATCCAGCTCTGGCTCAACGACGAAGGGGTGGGTGCGGCCGCCCACGAGGCCTTCAGGCACTGGGACCTCGGCGACATCATTGCCGCCGAAGGCACCCTGTTCAAGACCAGGAAAGGCGAGCTGTCGGTGCGCTGCGCGTCGGTGCGCCTGCTGGCCAAGGCGCTGCGCCCGCTGCCCGACAAGTTCCACGGCCTTGCCGACCAGGAGATGCGCTACCGGCAGCGCTACGTCGACCTGATCGTCACCGAGGAGAGCCGCCAGACCTTCCTGCAGCGCACCCGCATCGTCTCGGCCCTGCGCACCCTCATGACTGCGCACGGCTTCCTAGAGGTCGAGACGCCGATGCTGCATCCGATTCCGGGCGGCGCGGCCGCAAAGCCCTTCGTCACGCACCACAACGCGCTCGACCAGCAGATGTTCCTGCGGATCGCACCCGAGCTCTATCTGAAGCGCCTGATCGTCGGCGGCTTCGAGCGGGTGTTCGAGATCAACAGGAGCTTCCGCAACGAAGGTGTCAGCCCGCGCCACAACCCCGAGTTCACGATGATGGAGTTCTATGCGGCCTACACCGACTACCGGTGGCTGATGGACTTCACCGAGAACCTGATCCGCGACACCGCGCTCAGCGCGACCGGCACCACGAAGCTGAGCTACCAGGGCCGTGCGCTGGATCTGTGCGCGCCCTTCGCGCGGCTGACCATCGTGCAGGCGATCCTCGAGCATGCGCCGCACTACACCGAGGCGCAGCTCGCAGATCCCGCCTTCCTGCGCACCGAGCTCACGCGGCTGGGGCTGAACCTGGATGACGCACGCCACCGCAGCGCGGGCGTCGGCGCGCTGCAGCTCGCGCTGTTCGAGGAGGTCGCCGAGAGCAGGCTGTGGAACCCGACCTTCATCGTCGACTACCCGATCGAGGTCTCGCCGCTGGCGAGGGAGTCGGACACGCGCCCCGGGATCACCGAGCGCTTCGAGCTCTTCATCACCGGGCGCGAGTTCGCCAACGGCTTCTCTGAGCTCAACGACGCCGAGGACCAGGCGGCGCGCTTTCGCAAGCAGGTGGAGGCCAAGGAGGCCGGCGACGAGGAGGCGATGTACTACGACGCCGACTTCATCCGCGCCCTCGAGCACGGAATGCCGCCGACCGGAGGCTGCGGGATCGGCATCGACCGCCTGGTGATGCTGCTCACCGACAGCGCGAACATCCGCGACGTGATCCTCTTCCCCGCACTCAAGCACGAGGCGGGCTGAACGCCCGCGGGGAGGCTCAGACGCTGAACGACTCCCCGCAGCCGCAGGCGCCCTTCACGTTCGGGTTCTCGAAGCGGAAGCCCTCGTTGAGCCCCTCGCGGACGAAATCCAGCTGGGTGCCGTCCAGGTAGGGCAGGCTCGTCGCGTCCACCAGCACGCGCACGCCGTGGCTCTCGAACTGGACGTCCGAGGCTTCGACGCGGTCGGCGAACTCGAGCTGGTAGGCCATTCCCGAGCAGCCGCTGGTCTTCACTCCGAGGCGCAGGCCAACGCCGGCGCCTCGCTTCTCGATCGAGCGCACGACGTGCTGTGCCGCCTTCTCGGTCAGGGTGATTGCCATCGCTTACGAATCCTCCGTCCTCAGGTCGACGTCAGGCGCGTGCCATCCAGGCGGATCGGCTGCAGCGTGGACGTCGGGAACTCGAGCGCCGCGCGATGCTCGCGCAGCACCGAAACCGGCTTGACTGGCGCGGACCTCGCCTCGCGGCCGCGCTGCTTCTCGACCAGGTCCGCCAGCGAGACGGAGTCGAGGTACTCGATCATCTTGCGGTTCAGGTTGGTCCACAGCTCGTGGGTCATGCATTCGCGGTCGTCGTCGCAGTTGGCCTTGCCGCCGCACTTGGTGGCATCCAGCGGCTCGTCGACCGCGAAGATGATGTCGGCGACGGTGACCTCCTTGGATGGGCGCGCCAGCGTATAGCCGCCGCCCGGGCCACGGGTGCTCTCGACCAGGTCGTGGCGGCGCAGCTTGCCGAAGAGCTGCTCGAGGTAGGACAGCGAGATCCGCTGCCGCTGGCTGATCCCTGCCAGCGTCACCGGACCGTGATGCTGGCGCATGGCCAGGTCGATCATCGCGGTGACTGCGAAACGACCCTTGGTCGTCAACCGCATTTCACACCTCCCGGAATGCTTGACTGTGAAACTCAAGTATACCTCAAATGGGACTAAATTGGTCGGATTTCATTGCGCACCGAAGGAGTGCCGCGTTCCGGTCAGGCCGAAGGGTTCATTTCGTCTCGAATCGGGCCATCGGGCCCCTGCCCCGCCCCCTGTGGCTGACGCGCACGGTCGCAGGCCCGGGTCATTCGGAGGAAGCGCCACCGGGCGGGCCGGCGGCGCTGTGCGCAACGCTGCTGCCGGCCCAGGC
Source organism: Pseudomonadota bacterium (assembly GCA_963204785.1). GTDB lineage: Bacteria > Pseudomonadota > Gammaproteobacteria > Burkholderiales > Burkholderiaceae_E > Quisquiliibacterium. The sequence goes on from CAUJHG010000040.1 coordinate 30,639, forward strand.
GGCTTGCAGCGGACGGGCGCAGTGTGCGCCCGTGGTTGAGTTCCGGGGGCACGCCGCGCCCCCGGAACTCAGGCCGCTGCAACCTGCGTGGCGCGACGCTTGGCGACCTCGAGCAGCCCGGTGCAGGCGTCCTCGATGTAGTCGAGCACCTGCTCGAAACCCTGGGCGTTGCCGTAGTAGGGATCGGGAATCGTCGCCGACTCGTGCTCGGTGGCAAAGCGCATCAGCAGCTGCAGTTTGTGGTGCGTGCGCTTGGGGGCCATCTGCTGCAGCGCCGACAGGTTGTCCCAGTCCATCGCGAGGATCATGTCGAACTCGTCGAAGTCCTTCTCGCGGACCCGCGCGGCGCGCAGGTCGGAGATGTCGAAGCCGCGCTTGGCCACGGCTGTCTGGGCGCGCTTGTCCGGCGCCTCGCCGGCGTGGAAGGCATGCGTGCCGGCCGACGCGACCTTGACGATCTCGTCCAGCCCGGCCTGGCGCACCAGTTGACGGAACACGCCCTCGGCCATCGGCGAGCGGCAGATGTTGCCCATGCAGACGAACAGAACCCGCGTATTCATAGCCAGGGAGATCGGTTCTCTTTTTGCCATTTCAATGTCCGACGGTGATGTGGAATTCCTTGTCGGGCGCAGGGACAGCGCCCTGAGCCGCCTGATCAGCCACGAGCTGAACGACGTTCGCATTGCCGCTTGCTCCGAAGATGCGTTCCTTCAGGGCCGCGAGCTGGTCGCGCACCCGCGCTGCCTTCTCGAACTCGAGGTTGCGGGCGTGCTCGAGCATCTGTTTCTCGAGGCGCCTGATTTCCTTGGCCGCACCCTTCTCGCCGAGCGCCTCGAACTGCGCCTGCTGCCTCTCGGCGGCGAGATCCTCGCGCGCCTGCTGCGGATCGAAGACGCCGTCGATCAGCTCGCGCACCTGCTTGCGCACTCCGCGCGGCACGATTCCGTGCGCCGCGTTGTGCGCGACCTGCTTCTCGCGCCGCCGCCCGGTTTCGTCGAGCGCGCGGCGCATGGAGTCGGTGATGCGGTCGGCATAGAGGATCGCCTTGCCGTCCAGGTTGCGCGCTGCCCGCCCGATCGTCTGGATCAGGCTGCGCTCCGAACGCAGGAAGCCCTCCTTGTCCGCATCGAGAATGGCCACCAGCGAGACCTCGGGCAGGTCGAGCCCTTCGCGCAGCAGGTTGATCCCCACCAGCACGTCGAACACGCCCAGCCGCAGGTCGCGGATGATCTCCACTCGCTCCACGGTGTCGATGTCGGAGTGCAGGTAGCGGACTTTCACACCGTGCTCGCCGAGGAAGTCGGTGAGGTCCTCGGCCATGCGCTTGGTGAGGGTGGTCACCAGCACCCGGTCACCGCGGGCGACCCGGTCGCTGATCTCGGAGAGCACGTCGTCGACCTGGGTGCTGGCCGGGCGCACCTCGACCTCCGGGTCGACCAGCCCGGTGGGGCGCACCACCTGCTCGACCACCTGCCCCGACCGCTCGGCCTCGTAGTCGGCGGGGGTTGCCGAGACGAAGATGCACTGGCGCACCTTGGCCTCGAACTCCTCGAAGCGCAGCGGCCGGTTGTCCAGCGCCGAGGGCAGCCGGAACCCGTACTCCACCAGTGTCTCCTTGCGCGACCGGTCGCCCCGGTACATGCCGCCGAGCTGGCCGATGGTGACGTGGCTCTCGTCGATGATCATCAGCGCATCGGCCGGGAGGTAGTCGACCAGCGTGGGCGGCGGCTCGCCGGGCCGCGCGCCGGACAGGTGCCGCGTGTAGTTCTCGATGCCCTTGCAGAAGCCGAGCTCCTGGAGCATCTCGATGTCGAAGCGGGTGCGCTGCTCCAGGCGCTGCGCCTCGACCAGCTTGCCTTCGGCGTAGAACCAGCGCAGGCGCTCGGCGAGCTCGACCTTGATGTCCTCGACCGCGCGCAGCACCGTGGCGCGCGGCGTCACGTAGTGCGACGACGGGTAGACCGTGAAGCGGGGTGTCTTCTGGCGCACCTTCCCGGTGAGCGGGTCGAAGAGCTGGATGCTCTCGATCTCGTCATCGAAGAGCTCGACGCGCACCGCGAGCTCCGCATGCTCGGCCGGGAAGATGTCGATGGTGTCGCCGCGCACCCGGAACTGGCCGCGGGCGAACTCCATGTCGTTGCGCTCGTACTGCATTCCCACCAGGCGCTGGAGGATGTCGCGCTGCGACATGCGGTCGCGCACGCGCAGCACCAGGATCATCGCGTGGTAGTCGTGCGGGTTGCCGATACCGTAGATGCACGAGACGGTGCCGACGATGACCGTGTCGCGGCGCTCGAGCAGCGACTTGGTGGCCGACAGCCGCATCTGCTCGATGTGCTCGTTGATCGAGGAGTCCTTCTCGATGAAGAGGTCGCGCTGGGGAACGTAGGCCTCGGGCTGGTAGTAGTCGTAGTAGGAGACGAAGTACTCGACCGCGTTGTTCGGGAAGAACTCCCGCATCTCGGCGTAGAGCTGGGCCGCCAGCGTCTTGTTCGGCGCGAGCACGAGCGCCGGGCGGCCGGTGCGTGCGATGACGTTGGCCATCGTGAAGGTCTTGCCCGAGCCGGTGACCCCCAGCAGCGTCTGGTAGCTCAGCCCATCCTCCACCCCCTCGACCAGGCGCGCGATCGCCTCCGGCTGGTCGCCAGCCGGCGCAAACGGCTGGTACAGCTGGAACGGGCTGCCCGGGAAGGAAACGAGCTTCGAGCTGTCCGGCGCGAGGTCGGTCATTCGGTGTGTGGGGCGCGTGTTAAAATGCAGGTTCGCAGGGGAGTTGCGGGCATTTGCAGGTGGGCGTTCTCGGGCAGGCTTGTCGGCGGCTTCGGTGGTGTGGCCGCTGCCGGCGGCATCGACGCAAGCACGGCGCCCTGCGAAGCACTCGTACCCGCCCGGTTGCCGCTCCGACCTCGTCTGCGCCGCGGGTTTGCACCGCAACATCCAGACTGCTCCCGACCTGTCCGCTGTCTGGCCGGGAAAAGAAGAATTATCGCTCCGCGCCCCTCAAAAAGCCAGCCCTTTGCCCATTTATTGAGCAAAGCGAGTTGTAACATCCTGTTTCATCAACGCATTTTCCAGGACGTAGACAAGACATGAGCCAGACCCTGTTCGCGTCGGTCGAGATGGCCCCCCGCGACCCGATCCTCGGCCTGACCGAGGCATACAACGCGGATGCGCGCGCGACCAAGGTCAACCTGGGCGTCGGCGTCTACTACGACGACAACGGCAGGATCCCGCTGCTGGCAGCGGTGCGCGAGGCCGAGAAGGCGCGGCTGGCGAGCGCCCCCGCGCGCGGCTACCTGCCGATCGAAGGCATTCCCGGCTACAACGCTGCAGTGCAGCAGCTTCTGTTCGGCGCAGGGTCCCCCCTGCTGGCGGCGGGCCGCGTCGCGAGCTTCGAAGCCCTTGGCGGCACCGGCGGTCTGAAGATCGGGGCGGACTTCCTCAAGCGCCTGAAGCCGGCTGCAAAGGTCTGGATCAGCAACCCGAGCTGGGAGAACCACCGCGCCCTGTTCGAGGCTGCCGGCTTCGAGGTCGGCACCTACCCCTACTATGACGCCGCCACCCACGGCGTCGATTTCGACGCGATGCTGGCCTGCCTGAACGGGCTGCCTGCCGGCTCGATCGTGGTGCTGCACGCCTGCTGCCACAACCCGACCGGCGTGGACCTGAGCATCGAGCAGTGGCCCAGGGTGATCGAGGCGGTGCGCGCACGTGGCCTGATCGCCTTCCTCGACTGCGCCTACCAGGGCTTCGGCGACGGGATCGATGCCGATGCCGCGGCCCTGCGCCTGTTCGGCGACTCGGGGCTCGACTTCCTCGTCTCGAGCTCGTTCTCGAAGTCCTTCTCGCTCTATGGCGAGCGCGTGGGCGCGCTGTCGATCGTCACCGCGAGCAGGGACGAGGCTGCCCGCGTCACCAGCCAGGTCAAGCGGGTGATCCGCACCAACTACTCGAACCCGCCGACCCACGGCGCCGCCGTGGTCGCCGCAGTGCTCTCCACCCCCGAGCTGCGCCAGCTCTGGGAGAAGGAACTGGGCGAGATGCGCGAGCGCATCCGCGCGATGCGCACCGGCCTGGTCGCAGGGCTGAAGGCGGCCGGAGTGGAGCGCGACTTCTCCTTCGTGACCCGCCAGCGCGGCATGTTCTCCTACTCGGGGCTGAGCAGCGCCCAGGTCGACCGCCTGCGCGAGGAGTACGGCATCTATGCGGTGGGCACCGGCCGCATCTGCCTGGCAGCGCTGAACTCGAAGAACCTCGAGTACGTGGCCACCGCGATCGCCGCGATCCTGAAGGGCTGAACGCCAAGCGCCCGCGCATCGCTGCATGAGCGGCAGCCCGCAGCCGGGAGCACCGGGCGGCGCGACCGGCGGTGCGCTGCCGCCGCACGGGTCACCGGAGTCGCGCCGCAAGTGGCTCGTGCTGCTCACGCTGATGATCGGCACGATGGCCTCGATCCTGGCCTCGACGATCGTCAACGTCGCGATCCCGGACCTGAGCCACCAGTTCGGCCTGCGCCAGTCGCAGGTCCAGTGGGTGGCTTCCGGCTTCATGGTGGCCGTCACGGTGTCGATGCTTTTCACGCCGTGGCTGCTGCGGCGCTTCGGCCTGCGCCGCACCTACGTGGGCGCCCTGCTCGCCCTGTCGATGGGCGCCGTGATCGGCGGCCTGGCCCAGCACTACTGGCTGGTGATCGCGATGCGGGTGCTCGAGGGCCTGTCGGCGGGCGTGCTGCAACCGATTCCCGCGGTGATCATCATGCGCGCGTTCGAGGAGAACCAGCGCGGCCGCGCGATGGGGATCTACGGCTTCGGCGTGGTGTTCGCCCCTGCCATCGGCCCGAGCGTCGGCGGTGTGCTGGTCGATCACTTCGGCTGGCGCTCGATCTTCTTCGTGATGCTGCCCTTCGCTGCTGCCGGGATCGCGCTCGCGCGCCGCCACCTGCCGATCTCGGCGGGCGCCGGGGAGAAGCCTCCGGTCGACTGGCTGGGCCTGTTCCTGATCGCCAGCGCGACGCTTTGCCTGCTCAACGGCCTGACCCGGCTGCGCGGCGGCGAAGCAGGCGTCGGCCTGGCTCTGCTCGCCGTGGCAGTGCTCGCGCTGGCGGCCTTCCTCGCGGTCGAGCGCCGGCTGGCCGCGCCGCTGATGCAGTTGCGACTGTTCCGCTCGCCCTCCTTCGCCGCCGGCGCCCTGGTGTCGCTGGTGTACGGAATGGGCATCTTCGGCTCGACCTACCTGATCCCGGTCTACCTGCAGACCGCGCTGGGCTACGACGCCGCGCACGCCGGCCTGGTGATGCTGCCGGCAGGGCTGATGATGGCGATTGCGCTCACGCTGACCGGTCGGCTGGCCGACCGGCTGCCCGTGCACTGGATGGTCGGCGGAGGGCTGGCCGTGCTGTCGTGCTCCTTCCTGCTGCTGGCGACGGTCAGCCTGTCCACCCCCTACCTGCTGCTCAATGGCTGGGTGGTGGTCGGCCGGATCGGGATGAGCTTCATCCTGCCTGCGCTCAGCCTGGGCGCCCTGCGTGGGCTCGAAGGGAATCTGATCGCCCAGGGCTCGAGCACCATGGGCTACACCCGGCAGCTCGGCGGCGCGATCGGAGTGAGCCTGTCGGCGATCGCCCTGGACTGGCGGCTCGCAGCGCACGGATCGAGCTTCTCCGTCACCTCCGGCGACCCGCGCGCGCGGATCGCCGCCTTCGACGAGACCTTCATCGGAGTGGCGCTGGTGTGCGCACTCGCGGCGGGCCTGGCCTGGCGGATGCGCCCGCCACCCGCACACCCATCCGGGTGAGCCTCGATGCTCGCACGAGAATTTGACCCGAGCTGCGTGACTGGTTAGAATTCAAGGCTGTTCCCCGATAGCTCAGTCGGTAGAGCGCCGGACTGTTAATCCGTAGGTCCCTGGTTCGAGCCCAGGTCGGGGAGCCAAGAAATCCAGCAAGCACAGGCCCACTTTCCGGTGGGCCTTTGTGTTTGTGCGTCCCGCCGCGCACCCTTCCCTTTCGGCGCGCCCTCGTCTTTCCGGACCGCGATGCGCGCGGCGCCGAAGCAGGGCGGCGGCCTTCAGGGCCTCAGGGTCCGTCCGCACGGCCCTCGCCCAGATCCAGGCGCAGCCAGGTGCGCAGCGGCCCGCCGACGCGGGCGCTGTCGTAAGCCATCCAGTCCAGGCTGCGGATTTCGAGTTCGATGTCGGGGCACCGTGTCATCGGCCGCAGGCGCTGCTCGATCTCGCGCAGCGGCCAGGCGCCACGGTAGAGGCCCCCGGTGACGTGGGGCAGGTAGGGCGTCTCGTCGTGGTGCGGCGCAGAGCCCTGGAGGGCTTCGCGCAGGCGCTGCAGCACGCCGCCATCGTCGTGCACCGACAGGCACACGGCCGAAATGAAACTGAAGGCGCCGCCGATGCGCAGCCGGAACGGCTTCAGCCGCAAGCGGCGCACTTCGGCAAGCTGCTGCGCGAGCCGGTCGATCGTGAAGTCGTCCGAGCGCCGCAGCGTCGGCGCCGGGAAACCGCAGATGTGCAGCGTGACGTGGGCCTGGCGCTCGTAGGCGGGCAGGAGCAAGGGGCCGAGCGCTTCGCGCATCAACGCCAGGCGTCGATCGACTTCGGGATCCGCGATCTCGATCGCCCACACCGAGAACCGCGGCCGGCCGTGGTGCCACTGGCGGAAGTCGCGCTGTTCGCTCGGCACCGTGCGCCGCGGGGCCGGACCGAACGCGTGTCCGTCGCGCCAGAACCCGGTCATGCTCGCCATTGCGCAAGGCGCAGTTCGACGCATGCTGCATGCGCTGGCGCGATCGGCCAGGATTCGGGCCGGACTGCCTTGCCGTGGCCCTGCTGCAGCCACGCGGCCGCGCTGAGCCACCCGCCGTGGGTGACGAGCACGCGCGCCGCTCCGGGGTCGAAGCTGCCGACGCGCTGCAGCAGGGCATAGACGCTCTCGCCGCCACCGGGTGCACAGGATTCGAAATCGGCGCACCAGGCGTCGATCTCGTCCTGCGGAACGGCGCCCCAGTGCGCGCCGTCCCAGCGGCCGAAGTCGAGTTCCGACAGCGCGGGGTCGACGCGATGCACCCAGCCCCAGCGCGCCAGCCAGGCGCCCACTTGCGCGCTGCGCCGAAGCGGTGAGGTGATCACGATCTGCGGCAGGCGATCGCGTCGCGCCACGGTGCGGATCCGATGGGCCAGTCGCTTCGCCCGGCGTGGGTCGGTCGGCAGGTCGGTGCGTCCGATGCAGCGGCCCTCGGCGTTCTCGGCCCGGGGATGCCGCCAGGCCAGGATGGTCGGCTCGCTCACCGCAGAGCCCTCGGCACGCGCGAGCACGCCCGGCAGCAGCGCCGGGCGGGCCATCGTCCAGCGGGACCCCTCCGCACACGCGCGCAGACCCTTCGGCGAGCGGCAGCGCCGCTTGCCCTCAGCGGCAGCGCGGCTGCCCTCATCGCGGCCACGCCGCCGCCATGGCGAGCAGGGCCGTCAGTTCGCCGAGCTGCTCGGCTGCACCGAGCGTGTCGCCGGTGTACCCGTCCAGGCGTCGGCGCAGCCAGTCGCGCAGGCCCAGGAACAGGACGACGAACAGCGCGAGGGACATCCCGCCCGCAATGACCGGCATCTGCTGCATCGCTGCTGCCAGCGCCAGGAACAGGGCGCCCACCGCCGTGGCCCAGCCGGCATCGACTCCCCGCACCTCGCGCGCGAAGGAGCGTGTCCTGGCCCTGCCCTCGTCTCCCGCGTAGGGCAGCGCGTACATCATCGCGACCGCCTGCGCCCGGCCCGCGGCGTGCGCCGCGATCAGCGCGCAGGCCGCAGGCCAGGGCCCGCGACCGAGCAGTTCCGCCGTGAGCAGCACGCGCAGAAGCAGGACCAGCCCAAGGGCGACTGCGCCGTAGCTGCCGATCAGCGAGTCCTTCATGATCGCCAGGGCCTTTTCGCGCGAGGCAGCGCCCATCAGGGCGTCGCAGGTGTCGGCCAGCCCGTCCTCGTGCAGCGCCGCAGTGAGCCAGGCCGTGAAGCCGACCGACAGCGCGGCGGCCACGAGATCGGACCAGAAGGCCTGCGCCAGCAGAGCGACGGCTGCCGCTGAAGCGCCGATCACGGCCCCGGCAAGGGGCAGCTGCCGCACGGCCCGGGACGACGGGGCGGTGTCGTGACCCGCCCAGGCGACAGGCATCGGCAGGCGCGTCAGGAACTGCAGCGCGCTCAGCAGGAGGCGGAGTTCGCGCGCCAGCATCCTCATGCTCCCCGCTGGCTGACTCCAGCCGATTCGAAGCTGGCCATTTCGGCAAGCACGCGACAGGCAGATTCGAGCAGGGGCCAGGCCAGCGCGGCGCCGGACCCCTCGCCCAGCCGCAAGTCGAGGTCCAGCAGCGGCCGCACGCCCAGCAGTTGCAGCCAGCGCGCATGCCCGGTCTCCCGCGAGCGGTGCGCGAACACACAGCGACCGAGGATCTCTGGCTGCAGCGCAGCAGCCACGGCAACCGCCGCAGTCGTGACGAAGCCGTCGACCACGATCAGGCGGCCGGCGCTCGCCGCCTGCTGGACGGCGCCGACCATCGTGGCGATCTCCAGCCCGCCCAGCGCGGCAAGCGCCTGCAGCGGCGCACTGGCAGCCGGGTTCGCCGCGAGCGCCTGCGCGAGCACCTCGCGCTTGGCCAGCAGGCCGGCGTCGTCGAGCCCGGTGCCACGGCCGGTGCAGGCCTCGAGCGACTCACCGGTGAGCCGCGCCATCAGCAGCGCCGCGGCCGAGGTGTTGCCGATGCCCATCTCGCCCAGCAGCAGCACGTTGCCCGGCAGCGTGTCGACGAGACGGCGCCCCTGTTCGATCGCCGTGCGGCACTGCGGATCGCTCAGCGCCGGGCCGCGGCTCGCGTCCGCCGTGCCGTATCCGGCGCCGGCCACCTTCATCGACACCAGCATCGGGTGCGGTTCGAAGTCCGCCGCCACGCCGCAGTCGACCACCGTCAGTGAAAGGCGGTGCTGGCGCGCAAGCACCGAGACCGCTGCCCCGCCTGCCAGGAAGTTCAGGACCATCTGCCGGGTCACTTCGGGCGGAAAGGCCGAGACCCCCCGCACGGCGATGCCGTGATCGGCCGCGAAGACCACGAGTTGGGGCTCGCGCAGGACGGGATGCTGCGCGTCCTGCACCAGCGCGATCTGCAGCGCGAGGGACTCGAGCCGCCCGAGCGCGCCCAGCGGCTTGGTCTTTGCGTCGAGCGCCGCCTGGACCCGCTGCCTCAGTTCGGGGTCGTCGATGGCAGGCAGTGGCAGGGTGATCCGGAAGTCGGTGTCCATGTGTTCCTTGCATCGGGTCGCAGCGCTCGCGGTCAGCCTCCCGGGAGGGATGCGGCAGGAGATGCGTCGGCTTCGTGCCCGTGTGCTCGGACCGGGTCGATGGCCAGGCCCACCCGCGGGCGGCCGTGGGCGTCGGAGTCGATGCGGATCGCGCCACCGAAGACGCGCACCAGTGCCGCCTGGACGGCGGCATCGGTTGGCGCGCCCTCGGCCCGCAGGACGCCGCCATCCAGGATCAGCAGCCGATCGGCCCGCAGCGCGATGGGGAGGTCGTGCAGCACGCTCAGCACTGCGCGAGGCGCCTCGGGGTCATGCGCGAGTTGCCGGAACAGGCGCGCCAGGGCCACCTGGTGGGGCGCATCGAGATGGGTCGTCGGCTCGTCGAGCAGCAGCAGCGGCGCTTCGGTGGCCAGCACCCGCGCCAGCAGCACGCGCTGGCGTTCGCCGCCCGACAGTTCGTGCAGCCGCCGATGCTCCCATGGCCGGCACTCGGTCAGCGCCATCGCGCGATCGACGGCTGCCCGGTCCTCGGGTCCCGGAGTGCCCAGCAGCCCCAACCGTGCGACGCGACCGAGCTCGACGGTCTCGCGCACCGTGAGTTCGCCGGTGACCTCACCCTGCTGGGCGAGCCAGGCGAGCATGCGGGCCCGCTCGCCCGGGGCGATCCGGTGCAGATCCGCAGGCGTGACCGCGGCGCCCGAACCCGCCAGCACCCGCCCCCTCGACAGCGGCTGAAGCCCAGCGAGTGCCCGCAGCAGCGTCGACTTGCCCGCGCCATTGGGTCCGACGAGCGCAGTCCATCCTGGCCCGATCTCCAGGCTCACGCCCTGGAGGACGTCCTGGCGTCCCAGACGCACACGAACACCCTCGGCCTTCAGCGAAGGAATCATGAACGCGCCCTCTGTCCCAGCAGCCAGACCAGGTAGCCACCTCCCAGCACCGCGGTGATCACTCCCACGGGAAGCTCCTCGGGCGCGATCAGCCCGCGCGAGATCACGTCGGCCCACTGCAGCACGGCAGCCCCCATCCCCGCGCTGGCCACCAGCAGCCAGGCGTGCGTGCCGGGTGCGCTGCGCCGAACGAGGTGCGGTGCCACCAGGCCCACGAAGGCCACCAGCCCGGCCTGCGAGACAGCCAGCGCAGTGCCCAGGCTCAGCATGAGCACGAGCGCGAGCCGTGTCCTGGGCAGATCCAGCCCGAGGCTGGCGGCAGTGTCCTCGCCCAGCGTCAGCACATCCAGTGCACGGGCATGGCGCCGGGCCAGCAGCAGCAGCAGCGCAAGGCCCGCACCGAGCAACGCCAGCGCGTGCCAGCCCAGGAAGCTGGTGCTGCCCAGCATGAAGGCCTGCTTGCCGCGCAGGGCATCTGGCGAGGCGACGGTGACGAGATCGCTGAGCGCCCCCAGCAGCACGCCCGTCACGACCCCGGCCAGCAGCAGGCGCAAGGTCTGCACGGCACCGCGCGCGAGCATCAGCGTGAGCGAGACTCCTGCCAGCGCGCCGACGAAGGCGGCCGCGACCAGGCCCGCCCGGTCGAGCCAGGCCAGCGTCGCGAGGCTCATGTAGGCGCCGCCCAGCGTCGCGGCGGCAAGCACCAGCACGACGCCAAGCCCTGCACCCGCAGCGCTGCCGAGCAGGTAGGGATCGGCCAGCGGGTTGCGGAACACCCCCTGTGCGATCGCGCCGGACAGGCCGAGCAATCCGCCGACCAGCATCGCGCCCAGGGTGCGCGGCGCACGGATCTGCCCGATCAGCAGAACCGCATCGTCACTCTGGAGATCAGCCCAGAACGCGCGCAGAGAAAAGCCGGCCGAACCTGTCGCCAGGCCGGCAGCGAGGCCCGCCACTATGGCCAGCACGATCCAGGCGGCCAGGCGTCTGCGCGCCGCGACCTCGGGCAGGACGGCACCGCCAGGCGTCGCGGTCTCCATGTGTGCAGAGGCGTCTCTCATCGGACCGCTTGCGTGGCCAGCCCGGAAAGACAGTCGGCGAGCAGACCGGCGGCTTCACCCATGCGCGGCCCTGGGCGGATCAGCATCTCGTACTGGGGGGTCTCGAAGGCGCAGAGCCGGCGCTCGCGGACGGCCGCCATCGCGCTCCAGCCCGGCCGTGCCAGGAGCGCCGCCATTTCCCGATGCACGCCCATGATCACGTCGGGCCGGGCCCGCACGACGTACTCCGGATTGAGCTTGGGAAAAGGCCCCAGCTCGGGCGGCACCACGTTGCCCATTCCCAGGCGCGCCAGCGTCTCGCCGATGAACGAGGAGGCGCCCGCCGCATAGGGACCGCCGCCGATCTCGAAGTACACCCGCTGGCCGCGCAGCGACGCCGGTATGCGCGCAGCCGCGGAATCGATCTCCCGGTTCAGCCGCGCCCACACCTGCCCGCCTTCGTCGGGCCTGCCGATCAGCCTGGCGATTGCATCGAGCGCGCGGTGCACGTCGGCGTGGCTCTCGGACCTCAGGCGGACCACGACGAAGCCGAGCGCTTCCAGCCGTTCCATCGCACGTGACGAGGTCGACGCGAGGATGACATCCGGCTTCAGCGCCGCGATCGCCTCGATCTGCGCATCCTCCAGCCCACCGAGGCGAGGAAGACGCGCGACCTCCGCGGGCCAGTCCGAATAGCGATCGGTCCCGACCAGCCGCGCGCCGGCGCCCAGGACCCAGACGGCCTCGGTGAAGGACGGAAGCATGGAGACGATGCGCTGCGGCGGCGCAGGCAAGCGATGCTCGGTGCCGCGGTCATCGCGCAACGCGATCGGCTGCGCCGAAGCCTGTGCGAAGCCCAGCGCCAGACTCAGCCCGAAGGCCAGCCACAGCAGCCCGGCACGAGCCTGGGCTCGAAACGGTCGATGCGTCCCACTCATGCATCGGGCTCCTGGATCACTTCGCGTCCTTCACCGGGAAGGGGCAGCCGGCCACCATCAGCGTCACCCGCGCGCACAGGGCCGCGACCGACTGGTGCAGCACGCCCAGTGCATCGACGAAGGCGCGCGCTTCAGCGGTCATCGGCATCACCCCCAGCCCGATCTCGTTGGAGACCAGAACGATGGGCGAGGAACTGCAGCGCAGCGCCTGCAGCAGTTCGTCCTGCTCGGCTGCCCAGCGCTGCGCGGCGGCCCCTGCATCCGTCGGCTGCGCCGCCACACTCGCCGGCGGCATCAGACACTGCGTCAGCCACAGCGTGAGGCAATCGACCACGAGGAGCTGCTGCGGATCGGACAGGGTCTGCAGGGCCCGGCCCAGCGCCGAGGCTGCTTCCACCGTCCGCAGCTCCGGAATCCGTGCGGCGCGGTCCGCGCGATGGCGCGCAATGCGCTGCGCCATCTCCTCGTCGCCGGTGAGCTCGCCCGGCAGCGCGGTGGCCACGAGCGTGGCGCGACGCCCCACCCCGCTGGCCAGCCAGTCGGCCGCCCGACTCTCCGCCGCCCGCGACTTGCCGCTCTTGGCGCCGCCGAGGATCAGTTCGTGTCGCACCGTCGTCATCGGGCAGCCATTCTGCAACTGCCCCCGAACAAGGGGGCCGGATCGAACAGTCGGGCTGTCGCGGCGGGCGAGGATGCGAACCAAGGGTGGAAGCAGCTCCCGCGCAGGCCGCCGCGCTCGAACACCGGTTCACCCGTACCGACTGCCGAGGGCCGGAGCTGCGGCGCCGAGTACGCCGCCGGCGGCAAGGGGGTGTCAAGGCGAGACCAGTGGAAGCTATGCCCCCGCAGCGGCTCGATCCCATCGCCGATCGAAAGTTCATGCGGACCGAGGCTCGCCAGGCCCCGCTCCATGACCGCAGCTCCCGGCAGCAGCCCCCACATCGGATGCGATCGAGCAGCTCCGTCGACGAGGCGCTCGGCCAGGACCATGAGCCCGCCGCACTCGGCCCATAACGGCTTGCCGGCATCGACATGCGCAGCAATCTGCGCGCGCAGCCCGAAGCACTGCGCGAGCCGGGCGGCGTGCAGCTCCGGGTAGCCGCCAGGAAGCCAGATCGCATCGCAGGCGGGAAGCGCATCGCCAGCCAGCGGTGAGAAGAACACGGGCTGCGCGCCAAGCTCCCGCAAGACCTGGAGGTTGGCCGGGTAGACGAAGGCGAAGGCGGCATCGTGCGCCACGGCGATGCGGCGACCCGCAAGGAACTGCAGCGCAGGCGCGGGAGGGGGCGCGACAGGCGCCTGCCACACGGGCCAGGCCGCGAGCTCGTGCGCGTGGCGCCGCGTGCCCGGCAAGGCGCGGCGCCCCAGGGGCGTGGTGGAGAGCGCATCGGCAGCGGCATCGAGACGCGCCTGCGCGCGCGATGACTCGCCTGGCATCGCGAGCCCGGGATGCCGCTCGGGCAGGCCGATCGCTTCGCTGCGGCTCAGATGGCCCAGCCAGGGCCCGCCATCATCGCGACGTTCCGGCTCCAGCGCGTCCATCAGGATGTCCGCATGCTGCGGGCTGCCGACGCCGTTGGCGAGCACCCCCGCCCAGGGCAGGTCCGGCAGCCAGTTGCGCAGACCATGGGCCACGGCCGCGAAAGTGCCCGCCATGGCGCCGGCATCGATCACCGCGACCACGGGGATTGCGAAGCGCCGGGCGAGGTCCGCAGCGCTGGGATCCCCATCGAACAGACCCATCACCCCCTCGACGACGATCAGGTCCGCCTCCAGCGACGCGCTGGCGAGCCGTCGTGCGCAATCGTCGGCGCCGTTGATCCAGAGATCCAGGGAATCGACGGGATATCCGCTGGCGGCCTGCAGCCACAAGGGGTCGAGGAAGTCCGGCCCGCACTTGAAACAGCGCACGCGCCGACCCTGCCGCGTGTGCAGCCGGGCCAGCGCTGCCGCTGCCGTGGTCTTGCCCTGGCCCGAAGCCGGGGCAGCGATCAGCAGGGCGGCAGCCATCGGAAGCAGTCGTGCGGCGCCCGCGAAGACGGCGCCTCAGGGTGCCCAGCGCAGCGTGACCAGAAGATTGCGGCCGGCGCTTGCGTAGTAACGCGCGAGCTCATACTGCTTGTCGGCAATGTTGTCGATGCGCGCCTCGAGCGAAAGCTCCCTGGTCAGCGCCTTGCTCGCATAGAGGTTGACCACACCATACCCGCCCAGCGCCTGGGTGTTCGCAGCGTCCTCGTAGCGCCGGCCGGCCGCCCGGACCTCGGCTCCGATCAGCCAGCCCGCCTGCGTCGTCTCTGCGCCGAAGGTGGCAAGCCGCCTGGCACGACGCTGCAGCAGCTTGTCGGTGTCGGAGTTGCGCGGGTCGTGCCAGTCCAGCGAGCCTCTAAGGGTGATCGCGCCGAGCGTGGTGCGTCCGGAGAGCGTGATGCCCTTCAGTTCGGCGCGACCGACGTTCTCGTAGCAACCGAAGGGGCTCGCACAGAAGCCGGGAGAGCCGAAGACGATCAGGTTGCTCACCTTGTTGCGCCATGCCGCGACGCCGACCTCGTTGCCCGCCGCGGCCCAGCGCAGGCCCAGCTCGATGTTGCGGCCCGATTCCGGCACCAGGTTCGCGTTGCCGTACTCGCTGAAGCGCTGGTAGAGCGTCGGCGCCCGGAACGACGAGGCAGCGGCGGCAGTCACACGCCAGTGGGGCATGAAGTTCCAGCCCCAGGCCAGGCTGCCCGTGCTCTTGCCGCCGAACTCGCTGTCGTCGTCCCGCCGGACGTGGGCCTGCACTCCGTGGTCGCCGAACTCGCCGCGCCAGCCGACACCGATGGCATCCTGGTTGCGCCTGCCACCGAAGGCAGCTCCGAAGGCGGTGGCAGGATTGAACAGCTTGTCCTCGCGCCGCTCCAGGGTTCCGGTGAACAGGCTGCTGCCGACACGCTGTTCGTGAAGCAGCGTGTAGTCGCGCAGGGTCGTCTCGGTACGGTAGTAGCTCGGCTGGGTCTCGTAAGTGCTGCGCGTCTCGCCGACCTGGAAGCGGGTCGTCGCGTCGGCATTCCATCGGCCCTGCCAGGAGAGACTGCCGGTGCGAAGCTTGTGGCGGCTCTCGTCCTTGTCGCTGGCCGATCCGTCGTAGCCCGACTTCATGTCGCTCGCCAGCAGGGAAGCGTCGATGCGATGCACCGCGTTGAGCTGGTAGCCGACGCGCCCCTGTACGGAAGTGCGCTCCCAGCCATCCTTGTCGGGGTTGTAGCCGAACGCGCCGGGCTTGCTTGCGTTGAACCCGTCGCTGCGGCCATGCGCCGCCGACAGCGAATAGGACAGTGCGCCCGCCGAGCCGCTGATGCCGGCCTGGGCCTGTCTGGTGTTGCGCGAACCCAGGCTCACCGAGGCCGTCGGCTTCGCCGCGCCCTCACCCCGACGGGTGAAGAACTGGACCACCCCGGCGAGCGCATCCGATCCGTAGATCGCGGCAGCAGGACCGCGCACGATCTCGACGCGTTCGATCTGGTCGAGCGGAATCTGTTCCCAGACCGCACCGCCGGTGGCCTGCGAGTCCACGCGCACACCGTCGATGTAGACCGCGGTGTGGCGGGTTTCGCCGCCCCGGATGTAGACGCCGGTCGCACTGCCCGGCCCGCCGTTGCGCGAGAACTCGATCCCCGGCTGGCGAGCCAGCAGATCGGCAACGTCGACGAGACCGGCGCGCTCGATCTCGTCGCGTTCGATGACGGTGACATCGGCAAGCACGCTGGACAGCGGCTCCGGCGTGCGACTGGCAGTGACCACGATCGGCGCCAGCGTTGCCGCCGGACCGGACTGGGCGATCGCGGTCGGCATCAACACGGGCGAGGCAAACGGAGCGAGAACGGCAGCGACGCGCGACGCGCGGCCAAACCTGGACGAAATCATCGTATGAACCCGGGACAAACGCGCCCGGCTGCTTCCCCGCAGCCACGCGCTTCCAGCAGACCGCCGTGGCAGCCCACCACCTCGTTGGCCGGTATCCGGGCTGACGGAGACTACCCGTGACGCCTTCCCAGTCCCCATCGCCTGCGGGCGATGCATTCCAGTGGCGTGTTGTCACGAGCGGGCAGGCTTTCGGCCTGCCGTCCGCTTACCGTTGCGGGCGCAGCTCAGGTTGGGATGCGCGCAATGACGCTGCCTCCCCCCTGATTCCCGTTGAACTGTCTCGGCCGAGCGCCTTGACGAGCACCAACGCGGAGACTATAGCATGGTGCCAGTCCCCGGCGCTGCCGGCCCCTCCCCGGGAAAACCGCCGGGCGCCTCGCCGCACGGCGGACTTTCCGCGACCGGATGGCGCGGGTTTCGAGCTCCACAGCCAGCGGCTCTTCCTGGCATCAGGCCCACCAGCTGCGCCTGATGAAGATCGGTTGGGAATGCGACCGGAGGCCCCGTTCACCCCTGGCGCAAGCGGTAGACCTGGGCCGGTCGATTGGCCCCGATGCGCATCACCCCATCTACCGGTTCGACCAGATGCCGATCGGCAAGCCTGCGGCGGAACGACGACTTGTCCAGGGCTCGCCCGAGCAGCTGCTCGCAGATCGACTGCAGTTCCCCGAGCGTGAACTGGTCGGGGAGGAAGCCGGCCTGCAACTCGAGGCGCTCGATCTCGGCGCGTGTGTGCTCGACCGCCCTGGCGATCAGCTGTGCGTGGTCGAAGGCCAGCGATTCGTCAGCGATCGCATCGGCCGCCGCTCGCCAGCCGAGCGCCTCGATGCGCCTGCCCGCAGACGGCTGGACGCTCCCAGCCCGCACCAGCGCGCGGTACACGATGCTCAGCGCCCACGGCGCCCGAGGATCGCGGGTCGCCCCTCCCGTTGCGCACAGCTGCCTGAGGAAAGGCAGCTCGAGCTCCAGACGCTCCCGCATCACCCGCCGGGCAGCCGCGTCCAGCGACGCATCCAGGTCGATGCGCAGCACCCCGCCAGGCAGCGCCCAGCGGCCCGCGTGCGGCGCCTCGGCGCGGCGGGCAAGCAGCACCTGCAGCTCACCGTCGACGAGACCGAGCACGGCGATCTCCAGCCGGGTGAAGGGCATCGGATGGCGTTTCGGGTCGCCAGCTGCCTGGTCGGTCTTCACGGAAGGTCAGTTCGTTGCATTTTCCAACGAAGTGTCAGACAATTCGTTGGTGGCACAGTACCACTAAGTACGAAGAAGAGGAATCGTGAGCTACGACGTGATCGGCGACATCCACGGCCAGGCAGAGAAGCTCGAGGCGCTCCTGCGCAAGCTCGGCTACGTCCGCCACGCCTCGGGCTGGCTCCCGCCTCAGGGCCGACAGGCCATCTTCCTCGGCGACCTGATCGACCGCGGCCCGGCCCAGGTCCAGGTCGTGAACGCTGCGCGCTCGATGATCGACGCCGGACACGCGCGCTCCGTGATGGGCAACCACGAGTTCAACGCGATCGGCTTCGCGACCCCGCGCCACGACGTCTGCGGCGAGTTCCTGCGCGGGCACAGCCAGAAGAATCTGCGCCAGCACGCGGAATTCCTGCAACAGGTGCGCGAAGGATCCGCTCTGCGCCGCGAACTGGTCGGCTGGTTCAGAACCCTGCCCCCGGCTCTGGATCTCGGCCACATCCGGGTGGTACATGCCTGGTGGCACCAGCCCCACGTCGACCTGGTGGCAGCCCGGATTCCACAGGGCCGGGCGATGGACGACGACTTTCTGCACGCGTCCTACCTCAAGGGATCGCCCGAGTGGGAGGCGATGGAAGGTCTGACCAAAGGCCTGGAGATCCGCCTTCCGCCCGGTCACTCCTTCCTGGACCACGGCGGCGTCGAGCGCCACGAGGTCAGGACCCGGTGGTGGCACGAGAAGCCGCGCAGCTATCGCGACGTGGCGATCGTGGGCAACGCACAGGAGCACCGCGTGCCCGACCATCCGCTGCCCGCGGACTACATCGGCGGACCGGTCGAGGGTTCTCCCGTGTTCATCGGGCACTACTGGTTGACCGGGCACCCGGGCCTGCAGTCGCGCAAGGTGGCCTGCCTCGACTACTCGGCGGCCAGCGACGGGCCGCTGGTGGCCTACCGCTGGGACGGCGAGCAGCTGCTGGATCCCCGACACTTCGTCGCTACCGGCTGACTCCCGACACCGCCCGTGGCGCTCGAGCACTGCCGCAGGAGCGTCGACGAGCACCTCGCCTGCGTCCGGCCGCAGGGCGTAGGCCACGCGGCTGCAGAGGCACAATGAGGCCTGGTTTCCACTTCTTCGACCGAGGCACTGCCTGATGGCCAGGATCGAGCCGTTCGAAGCCCACGCCGAGCGCTACGAAGCATGGTTCGAGCGCCACGACGCGGCCTACATCTCCGAGCTGCTGGCGCTTCGCCCCTTCGTCCCGCTGACCGGGCGAGGTCTGGAGATCGGCGTCGGCAGCGGCCGCTTCGCCGCTCCTCTGGGCGTGCAGGTCGGCATCGACCCGTCGCCGGCAATGCTCGATCGCGCCCGCGCCCGAGGCATCGAGGTCTTCGAAGGGATCGCCGAAGCGCTCCCCTTCGCCGACGACAGCTTCGATCACGCGCTGGTGGTCACGACGCTGTGCTTCGTCGACTCGCCCGAGGCGATGCTCGCCGAGGCGCGGCGCGTGCTCAGGCCCGGCGGGATTCTCGTGATCGGCTTCATCGACCGCGACAGCGCCCTGGGCCGCCACTACGAACGCCACCGCGAGGCCAGCGTCTTCTACCGGGATGCGACCTTCCACTCGGCCAACGACGTGGATCGTCTGGTGACCGATGCCGGGTTTTCCGTGCTTTCGTGGGCGCAGACGCTCTCGCGTTCGCTCGAACAGACCGAAGACATCGAACCGGTGCGCCCGGGGCGGGGCGAGGCCGCCTTCGTGGTCGTTCAGGCCAGGAGCGAAAAGGCTGCTCGTTGAGCGTGGCGCGAAGACTGGTCCCTGAGGCGGACGAAGAAGACGATGCCATGCGGTGAGGCTGGCAATTGCGCATACGCTGCCGCGCCGAGAGCTGACTGATCGTGGCAAAGCTCTGCCCCACCCTGCCCTTGCTCGATTCCCATTCGACCGGGCTGGCCGCCGGGCTCGACGTCGTACATCGCCTCGGAGCGGGGCTGTCCGAAGCGTTCACGGTCTTTCACGGCGTCGACCGCAGCATCGGGTCGGCGGCTGCCGAACGGCACGGTGAGATCGACGTCGTGATCGCCAACCAGGCCGGCGAGCTTCTGCTCATCGAGGTGAAGGCTGGCGGCGTGGAGTTCCGGGCCGAGGGGATCTTCAAACGCTACGGGCAACAGAACCGGGATGTCACCGCCCAGGTGCGCCTGCAGTACGGGGCACTGCGCAGCCGCCTGGAACGGGCGGGGCTCTCGTCTCGACTGCACCACCTGCTGGGCGCCGACGACACCGCCGTGACGGCGCGATTTCGCACCAGCACCGTCACCACGCTCCCGCTCGGAAGCCGAAGGTCAGTGCGCGTCCATCGCCTGTTCCGCAGCCTCCTTCCATGGCCGGATCTTCGCGAGGGTCTCCGCGAGCTTCGCCTTCGCGACCGCTGTATCGTAGTCCGCCTGCAGGCGCAACCACCAGCCATCGGAGAGCCCGAAGAATCGGCACAGGCGCAGGTCGGTATCCGCGGTGACAGCGCGCTTGCCGGCGACGATCTCGCCAATGCGCTGCGCGGGCACGCCGATCTCCTTTGCCAGCCGGTAGTTGCTCATGCCCAGCGGCTTCAGGAACTCCTCGGCGAGCATCTCGCCCGGAGACACCGGCTCGAGTTTCCTGGTCATCTCGTGCTGCCTCAGTCTCAGTGATAGTCCACGATCTCGACGTCCTCGGCATCGCTGCCTGTCCAGCGAAAGCAGATGCGGTACTGATCGTTCACCCGCAGGCTCCACTGGCCTGCGCGATCGCCCTTGAGCTGCTCGAGGCGGTTGGCTGGCGGCGCTCGCAGATCCTCGACGCGTCGCGCGAGATCGAGCTGCTTCAATTTACGCAACGCCGGACGCTCGATGTTGGTGAAGCGCGGCACCCGACGCAGGTGAAACAGCGCGTCGGTGTCGGCACACTTGAACGTCCTGATCGCCACTGACAGAATAGTATTGCATCGCGTGATTAACATCAAGCGTGACTATCGATGACCACACTCGCCGCGCACAAGTGGGTCTTCGCGCCGCGATTTCGCCGGCGCGCCTTCGGCTGGCGCTCGCAGCCCGCCGTGCAGCGCGTGCGCGAAGCTTCGGCCGAGATCCAGAAGGTCGCGAAGAAGGATCCCGCACTGGCCGCGGCTGGCGCGGTCCTGTTCCTCGAGAAGGTGTCGCCGGCGCTCGAGCAGGTCGACGGCTCCTCCGGGGCCATCGGCACCGCGGTCAATCACGCGATCGATGCCTGCGCCCGGATCATTGCCGAGGCGCCCGTGGACGATGCACGAACCGGTCTGGACTGCCTTACATCCATCGCTTGACAACTAGTTTCCATGCTTGGAAACTGGTTGTCATGAACCGAAGAGACTCGACACCGACCAAGCCCGCAGCTCGCGGCGCCGCGATCACCCAACTGACGCTGACGGTGTTTCGCCTGAACGGCGTGCTGCTGCACTGGGGTGACAAGCTGGTCGAACCGCTGGGACTGACCAGCGCACGCTGGCAGATGCTGGGTGCCATCGTGCTCGCCGGCACGCCGCTGACGGCGCCGCAGGTCGGCGCGGCGATGGGCGTCACACGCCAGGGTGCGCAGAAGCAGCTCAACCTGTTGCTTGAGCAGGGGCTGGTCGAGGCGCGCCCGAACGCGGCGCATCGGCGCTCGCCGCTCTATTGGCTGACGTCGCAGGGCATGGCCCTGTACGAGCAGGCCGATGCGCTGTGGGCCGCTCGGGCAGCCGAGTTGGCCGCGCTGGTCCCAGCCGCTCAGGCGCGCGCAGCGACCCGGGCGCTCGAATCAATGCTGCGTGAATTGCAGGCCGCCAACCGTTCTTCGGAGGATGAATCATGAAATCGAAGCTGCATGGAATCTTCGGAGCCGTCGCGCTCCTGTGCATCACCACGTTCTGGCTCTCGACCGTCGTGTCCGAACTGTTTCTCGGTCAAGCGAGCGTCGTGGCCGTCAAGAACGCGGTGCTGACCGGCATGTGGCTGCTGATTCCGGCGATGGCCGCGACCGGGGGCAGCGGCTTCTCGCTCGCGAAGGGACGTGGCGGCCGCCTCGTCGGCGTCAAGGGCCGGCGGATGAAGATCGTGGCGGCCAACGGCCTTCTGGTGCTGCTGCCCAGCGCCTTCGTGCTGGCCTCGTGGGCAAACGCCGGCCGCTTCGACGGCGCGTTCTATACGCTGCAAGGCGTGGAGTTGCTGGCCGGCGCCGTGAACTTCACGCTGCTCGTGCTGAACATGCGCGACGGCCTCAGGCTCAGCGGCCGGCTGACGCCCAGGCGGCCCGCTCTGGCGTCGTCCCGCTGACCCCCTCACGGGTACCGCGACGCTCGCACGACAACATCGCTGCCGCTAGCGCGCCACAGCAGCGTTCGTCGCCTGCGCCCAAGGCGAAGCAGCATCCGATATTCGGCCAGATGGCGATATTCGCTGTTCAGTGAAGATCGGCATCGCTTCGGATCGCACAGCTCCTGACCGTCGTCCTGGCCGCTGAACGCCCGGAAGCTGCGGGCGTCAGCCCCTTCCGTCCTGCACCACACAGGCCACGCTCAGCGGTCGACCGGGAAAGGCGTCACTGCGGGGACGCTGGCGCCACGAAGGGGTTCATGACCTTCACGCCGCTGCCTGCGAAGTCCGCCCCATTGCGCGTGACCACCGCCAGATCGTGGACCAGCGCGGTGGCTGCAATCTGCTTGTCCAGGGCGTGCTCGGGGTTCGGAACCCGCAGCCGACCCCACACCTGCGCGGCGTCGGCGTCGAAGGCGAGCACCTTGTCCGAGTACTGGTCGAGCACGGCTGAGAGCCCGTGCTCCAACAAGTCTGCCTGTTCGATATCGCCCCGCAGTCGGATGAGTTCGACGCCTCGACGAAGCTCGCCGATCGTGATGACCGACAGGTAGACCGGGTCGCCGGCGCTCGCAACGCGATGGAAGAAGTCGATGACGCCGGGGTTCGCCCTGGACCTCTTGCGGGCCTCGCTGATGACGTTGGTGTCAATCAAGTACACGGGGCGCCTTCCCTTCGGACTCGACACGCTCGAAGTCGGCGTCGGTGCCGACGTCGGGGATCGAAGCCAGCAGTTCCGCCAAAGCGCGCTTGCGCGGGCGCGCGAGCGCCTCGGCGAGGATCTCCCGATGTTCCGCCTCGGCGCTTCGGCCGTGCGCGCCGGCGCGCTCCTTGAGCGCCTTGACGAGCGCCTCATCGACACCGCGAACGAGCAAGTCAGGCATGGCGCACCTCCCGGAAATTGCGATATCAATGATCGCACGACCGATCTGCGATGACTTCGGTGTTTGTCAACATACTAACTTTTCAGGAAGTAAAGTCAGATATGGACATGTTGCCGGATATAGTCACACTCCGGCTGGCCGAAGAAGGATCGAATCAGCGCGGGCAGCTTCTGGATGCGGCGCAGGGCCCCGAGCGCGAAGCGCTTCATGTCCGCAGCGCTTTGCACCAGCCGGCCCGAGACCGTGCGCTTGACGTGCGCCCAGACAACTTCATCAGGATTGAGTTGGGGCGAGTACGGCGGCAAAAAGAACAGCCGCAACTGCCCGCCCAGGCTATCCACGTATGCGCGCACGGCG
>CAUJHG010000041.1 GCA_963204785.1 Pseudomonadota bacterium
GGCTGCAGCCCAGACCGAGAAGCCGCAGTACGGCGGCACGCTGAACATCGGCATGGTCTACGTGACGCTGGCCCCCCTCACCTGGGATCCGACCGACTGGGCCTGGAAGTTCCAGCAGGACACCGGCACGTTCTACGAGCAGCTGTTCGCAGCGGATCTCTCGAAGTCGGTGCGCAACGGTGGCAAGTACGCGTTCCGCGCCGACGCCTGGCTGCCCTCGGACGCGGTGCGGGGTGAACTCGCGGAGAAGTGGGAGATCAAGGAGAACCCGCTGCGCATCGAGGTCAGGCTGCGCAAGGGCGTGATGTTCCCCGACAAGCCCGGAGTGATGAAGTCGCGCGAGCTGGTCGCCCAGGACGTGATCGACACCTTCAACCGCCTGGACAAGAGTCCGAAGAAGGTGCCCACCTACTTCGACCACATCGAGAAGGTCGAGGCGCCCGACAAGCACACGGTGGTGTTCAGGCTCAAGGAGTACAACGCCGAGTGGGACTATCGCTTCGGCTGGGGCTACTTTGCCGGAATCGTCCCCGAAGAGGTGATCAAGGCGGGCGCCAAGGACTGGCGCAACGCCAACGGCACCGGCCCGTTCATGCTCACCGACTACGTGCAGGGTAACGCGGTGACGCTGACGAAGAACCCGGTCTACTGGGACAAGGAGAAGATCGGCGGGCACGACTACAAGCTGCCCTTCGTCGACAGGATCGTCTACCGCACGATCAAGGACGAGGCCACCTACCTGACTGCGCTGCGCACCGGCAAGCTCGACGTGCTCGAGGGGATCCGCTGGAACGCGGTCGAGGAGCTCAAGCGCAGCGCACCCGCACTGAAGTGGGTGCGCAGCCTCGACAACGGTGGAACCTTCGTTTCGCTGCGCTCGGACACCAAGCCCTTCGACGACATCCGCGTGCGCCGTGCCCTGAACATGGCGGTCGACAAGAAGGAGATCGTCAAGGCCTACTACAACGGCAACGCCGAGCTCTTCGCCTATCCGATGCATCCGGAATACGTCGGCTACTACGAGACGCTCGAGCAGATGCCGAAGGCGGCGCAGGAGCTCTTCGAGTACAACCCCGAGAAGGCGAAGCAACTGCTCGCCGAGGCCGGCTTTCCGAAGGGCTTCAGTTTCAAGGTCCAGGTCAACGCGAACTCCCCCGACCACATGGACCTGCTGCCGCTGGTGGCCGCCTATCTGGAGAAGGTCGGCGTGAAGATGGAGATCCAGCCGATGGAATACGGCGCCTTTCTGTCGGCAATGACGACCAAGACGCTCGCACCCGGCTACATGATGCGCAACGGGCACACCAACCCCACCACTTCGCTTCGCAAGAGCTTCGTGACCAAGCAGACCTGGAATCCGTCGCTGTGGTCCGACCCCGAGTTCGACAAGCGGATGCACGATGCCTACCTGGAACGTGACGAGAGCAAGCGCAAACTGCTGATCAAGCTGATGACCCGCGACATCGTCGAGAAAGCGCCCTACATCTGGCTGCCGACCCCCTACACCTACACCGCCTGGTGGCCGTGGGTGAAGAACTACGGCGGCGAGTTGCGCGCCGGCGCCGAGCGCCCCGGTCCGATCCACGCACGGATGTGGATCGACCAGGCGATGAAGAAGAAGATGGGCTTCTGAACGCGATGGCCGAGCCGCTGCTCAGTGTCCGTGGCCTGACCACCCGCTTCCGCACGGAGCGGGGCACGGTCACTGCCGTGGACCGTGTCTCCTTCGACGTCGAGGCAGGCGAGACGCTCGCGATCGTCGGCGAATCGGGCTCCGGCAAGAGCGTCACGGCGATGTCGATCCTGCGGCTGATTCCGTCGCCGCCGGGTCGTATCGAGAGCGGCGAGATCGTCTTCGACGGCCAGGATCTCCTGAAGCTCTCCGAGAAGGGCATCCGGGCAGTACGCGGCGACCGCATCGCGATGATCTTCCAGGAGCCGATGTCCTCGCTGAACCCGGCACTCACCATCGGTCGCCAGGTGGCCGAGCCGATCAACCTGCACCGCGGAACTCCCTGGAGCAAGGCGCTCGAGATGGCGCGCGACCTGCTCGCCAAGGTGCGCATCCCGGACCCGGCCTCACGCCTGTCCGCCTACCCGCACCAGTTCTCCGGGGGCATGCGCCAGCGCGCGATGATCGCGATGGCGCTGGCCTGCAACCCGCAACTGCTGATCGCCGACGAGCCCACGACAGCGCTCGACGTCACGGTGCAGGCGCAGATCCTGGATCTTCTGCAGGAACTGGTCGGCGGCAGTCGCTCGGCGCTGATCCTGATCACGCACGACCTGGGCGTGGTCGCCCGCTACGCGCACCGGGTGATCGTGATGTACGCAGGGCGCGTGGTGGAGTCCGCACCCGCGACCGAGCTCTACGCCCGCCCGCGGCATCCCTACACCCGCGGACTGATGGCCTCGGTACCGAAGGTGGACGGCGACACCAGCCAGCGCCTGGTGCCGATCGAGGGTCAGCCGCCCGACCTGGCAGCCTTGCCGCCAGGATGCGCGTTCGCGCCGCGCTGCCAGTACGCGACCGAGAAGTGCCGGGCCGAGCGCCCCGAACTGCGCGAGACTGGCGCGCGGCACGAAGTGGCGTGCCACTTCGATCTCTGAGCAGCCGTCCTGCGAGCCAAGCGCCGTGAGCCACCCCGAATTCCTGGAAGCCCGATGAACGCCACCACCCCATCCGCTGCGGCCTCCGACGAGATCCTGCGCGTGCGGGACCTGAAGGTGCACTTTCCGGTGACCAGCGGCGTGGTGTTCCGCAAGCAGGTGGCGAGCGTGCGCGCGGTCGACGGCGTCTCCTTCGACCTGCGGCGTGGCGAGACCCTCGGCCTGGTCGGCGAGAGCGGCTGCGGGAAATCCACCACCGGTCTCGCGGTGCTGCGCATGCTCGAGCCCACTGCGGGGAGCATCGAGTTCGAGGGCGAGGACATCACGCATTTCGACAAGGCGCGGATGCGACCGCTGCGCAGGCGGATCCAGATGGTCTACCAGGACCCGTTCGGCTCGCTCAATCCGAGGATGCGGGTGCGCGACATCGTCGGCGAGCCGCTCCAGGTCCACGGCCTCGCCGAGAACCGGCGGGCGTACGAAGAGCGCATCGCCTTCCTGCTGGACACCGTGGGGCTTCTCCCCTACATGGCCGACCGCTACCCGCACGAGTTCTCCGGCGGGCAGCGCCAGCGCATCGGGATCGCGCGCGCCCTCGCGGTCGAGCCCAGCCTGATCATCTGTGACGAACCGGTGTCGGCGCTCGACGTCTCGATCCAGGCGCAGGTGGTCAACGTCTTCGTCGACCTGCAGCAGCGGCTGGGCCTGTCCTACCTGTTCGTGGCACACGACCTCGCAGTGGTACGCCACGTCAGCGACCGGATCGCCGTGATGTACCTGGGCCGCATCGTCGAGATCGCACCGCGCGACGACATCTACCGCGAGCCGCTGCATCCGTACACGAAGGCACTGATGGCGGCAGTCCCGGTGGCCGATCCGGTCGTCGAGGCACAGCGCGAACGCGTGCCGCTCCAGGGGGAAGTGCCGAGTCCGCTGTCGCCGCCGTCCGGATGCCGCTTCCACCCGCGCTGCCCCTTCGCAATGGACGTCTGCCGCAGCGTCGACCCGGTGCTCACCGACATGGGAGGCGGCCGCTCGGTGGCCTGCCACCTCTATCCGCACGAAGGCGCATGAAGGTCCCGCGGGGCACGGCGAAGACCGCGCCCGCAGCCGGAAGCGCTCCACGATCCGAACGCGGTCTGCAGAAGGCGCCGGCCTCGGCGCGCGCGCCGATCCGGAATCACGCACAGAAGCAGCCCGCGCCGAGCCGAGGTCGCCCTGGGCAGCGCGAGGAGAGACGCAAGCAGATCCTCGAGGCTGCGGCCCGGATGTTCAACCGTCGCGGTCTGCATGGCGCGACCCTGGCAGAAGTCGCGAGCGACGTCGGGCTTGCGACCAACAGCATCACCTACTACTTCCGCCGCAAGGAGGACCTCGCAGTCGCCTGCCTGCTGAGTGCGATCGACCATGTGGTGGCGATCGCAGAGCGCGCCGCCGCTGCGCGCGGCACTGCGGCTCGCGTACGGGCCTTCGTCGAAGGCTACCTCGCGCTGCTCGCCGAGATCGACTCGGGGCGACGCGGCGAACTGGTCCGCTTCCACGACATCCGGGCGCTCGGCCCAGGCTACCGCGAGCAGGTGGTTGCGGCCTACGTTCCGATGTTCAGGCGCGTGCGCGATCTGCTTGGAAGGCCCGGAACCGGAGCGAGGGCGAGGCGTTCCATCAATGCGCGCACGCTGCTGCTGATGAACGCCGCCTTCTGGTCGCGTGCCTGGGTGTCGCGCTACGCAGTGCACGACTACCCGCGTGTTGCCGCGCGCATCACGGACATCCTGCTCCACGGCCTCGCAGTCCAGGGGGCCCGGTGGGACGGCGTGCCGCGCTTTCGCGGCACGTCTGCGCTGGCCGATCCCTGCGCCGATGCAACCACCGAGGCCTTCCTGCGCGCTGCGACCCTGCTGCTCAACGAGCAGGGCTACCGCGGCGCCTCGGTGGAGCGCATCTCGGCACAGCTCAAGCTGACCAAGGGCGCCTTCTACCACCGCCACGCCGACAAGGACGAGCTGATCGCGGCCTGCTTCGCGCACAGCTTCGCCGTGATCCGGCGTGCACAGGAGACGGCGGCGCTGCAATCGAGCGGATGGCAGCGGGTGCTCGAGGTCGCAGGCCTGCTCACCTGTCATCAGCTGTCCGAATCCGGGCCGCTGCTCAAGTACACCTCGCGCAGCGCACTTCCGGAGGCAATGCGCGCCGAGACCCGGCGCACGATGGGACAGCTCACCCAGGGCTATGGGCACTTCCTGGTCGACGGGCTCGTCGATGGAAGCATCCGTCCCGTGGACCCAGCGGTCGCCGCCGAACTGCTCACCGGGACGATCAACGCGGTGGTCGAACTCAGCTACTGGCTCCCGGGGTTCGACCTCGACGAGGCGCTCGACTTCTATCTGCGGCCGCTGTTCTTCGGGCTGCTCCATCCGGCCCTGCCCGCAGCCATCGCGCCGCGCGGATGACCCGGTCTTCGGCCGGCATGCGGTAGTCTGCGCGCTTCGCAGCCAGCAAGACCACGGAGGGGACAGGTGAAATTCAGGATGGCCGAGAACTCGCTGTTCGCGATCCTGCTGCGTTCGAGGTGGTGGGTGAGCTTCCTCGTCGCCGGCGCCATCGTCCTGCTGGCCGGACTGCTCCTGCCGGCGCAGTTCGTGGTCTATGGCGTGATCGTCGCCGGCCCCTTCATCGTGATCGGCTTCATCGCCGCCTCGCGCCAGTTGCGGGCGCCGAGCGCCGCACGCATCTCCGCCACCGTCGAGCGCCTCGCCGAACTCGACCGCGAAGCCTTCACCGGCGCGCTCGAGGCGGCATTCCAGGAAGACGGCCATGCAGTGCGCCGGATCGACAGCCAGGGCGCCGACCTCGAACTGAGCAAGGCAGGCCGCCAGGTGCTCATCGCCTGCCGCCGCTGGAAGGCCAGCCGCACCGGGGTGGAACCGCTGCGCGAGTTGCAGGCTGCACGCGAGGCGAAGGACGCACAGGGCGCCACCTACGTGACCCTGGGCGAGGTCACCGACACCGCCCGTGCCTATGCAGCGCAGAACGGCCTGGCGCTTATGCAGGGGCCGGAGCTTGCGGTGCTGCTGCGGCGCAGTCCGGTGCTGCACCAGACCCTCAGCCGGCGGGCCTGAGCGCCCTGCTCGGAGCCGACGACCCCCAGGTGGTGAAACGCACCGCCGCCCACATCGATACCCCGTAGGTGACCATCGCTGCAGCAGCCAGGCCGAAGTACTGCCAGGCAGGTGCCCCGCGACTGGCCAGCCACAGTCCGACCCCCACCGCGACCACCAGCCGTGCCGTTCCGGCCAACACCGGTCCGAGCATCTTTCCCGCCCCCTGTGACGAGAAGTACAAGGTGAGACCTGCGCACAGCAGAGCGAAGGCGGGGCCGCCGATCTGCAGGTACTGCCGTGCATAGCCGAGAACACCCTCGTCACGGCTGAAGATTCGCGCCCAGAGGTCCGGCGCCACCGCCACCAGCAGTCCGACGCAAGCGGCGCACGCCCCCGCAATCCCCGCAGCGGTCCACGCGATGCGCCGCGCGCGGGCGACGTCGCCCGCACCGATCGCCATCCCGACCATCGGCACCGAGGCGACACCCACCCCGAAGGAGATCGTGGTCATCAGGAACTCGAGGCGCTGACCGATCGAGTAGCCCGCCAGCGGCACCTCGCCCAGTCGCGCCACCAGCGAAGTGAACACCAGCATCGTGAGCACGGTCTGCACCGGTGAAAGACACGCGAGTGCCCCCACCCTGAGGATGTCGGCGAGCAGTTCGCGTCGGATGGTGAAGCGCTGAAGCCGCAGCTTCAGCCGGGCAGCACCGCCCAGCAGGCACCAGGCGAAGAAGGACACGCCAGCCAGGTGCGCGATCACGTGTCCCAGCGCAACACCGATCATCCCCAGCCCGGGCAGCGGCCCGACCCCGAAGGCGAGGATTCCTCCGAGGCTGGCCTGCAGGACACCGATGCCGACGATGCCAATCGATGGCATCCGCATGTTCCCGGTGCCGCGCAGCACCGACGCAAGCGTGTTGCTCACCCAGACCAGCATCGCTCCGCCGAAGAGAACCGTCGAGTACGGCACCACCTCGGCGAGCACCGCGCCCCTGCCCCCGAGCAGCCGGTAGAGGGCAGGCCCGAAGATCACGAACAGGATCGAGTAGGCGACGCCGATCGACGCGCCGATCAGGATCGCGTGCATCGCGAGCGTGTGCGCGCGCGCCGAGTCCGCTGCGCCGAAGGCGCGCGCGATCGCCGAGGATACCCCTCCGCCCATCGCGCCCGCGGACATCGTGCTGGTGAGGATCGCGAAAGGAAACACCAGGCCCAGCGCAGCGAGCGGCGTGGTGCCCAGGCGCCCGACGTAGAAGGTCTCGGCGGTGCTCACCAGGACGGTGACCGCCATCGCGATCACGTTGGGAACCGAAAGACGCAGCAGCGTCGAAAGGATCGGACCGTGGCGCATGCGGTCCAGCTCGATCGAGGCGCTCATCAGCGCCGACCTGCGACGATGCGTACGTCCTTGGGCATGGAACTCGGAACCGAAGATACAGGAAGCGCGTAGCTTGCCACGCGCCGCGGACGAGGTCAGCGCAGGTCGGCGAGCGTCGTCTCGATCAGCGCACGTGCGATGCTCAACGGGGGCGGAAGCTGAGGCAGAGCCTCTGGCGTGAACCAGCGGGCGTCGGCCAGTTCGGCCGGGTCCGGCCGAAGCTCTCCGTCGGCGTACTCGGCACGGAAGGCGATCATCAGCGAATTCGGGAAGGGCCAGCTCTGGCTGCCGAAGTAGCGCAGGTCGCGCACCTCGATTCCCACCTCCTCGCGCACTTCACGCTCCACCGCTTCCTCGACCGTTTCGCCTGCCTCGACGAAGCCCGCGAGCGCGCTGTAGCGACCCGCAGGGAAGTTGATGCCGCGCCCGAGAAGGAGTTCGCGTCCGCGCGTGACCATCACCATCATCGCCGGCGAGATCCGCGGATAGGAAACCAGTCCGCAGGCCGGACATCGCTTTGCACGTTCGTGGCCCACCTGCTCGGTCGGCGTTGCGCAGACTCCGCAGAAACGATGGGTGCGATCCCATTCGAGCACCTGCACCGCACGCATCGCGATCGACAGGGTCTCGTCGTCGAGCACTCCGAACCAGCTGCGCAGGTTGGCCGCCCTGAGCCCCTCGGGAAGCCCGTGCGGACTGTATCGATCGTCCAGCGCCACCGCTACGTGGGTACGCCCGGCGTACCTGCCGATCGGGTGCACGCGCGCCGCTGCCAGCCCTGCACTGCGGTAGATCCGCCACGGCAGCGCCACCGGAGTGTCGCCGAAGAGCACCAGCGCATCGCGCACGAAGACGTGTGCGATCGCTTCGTCGTCGAGCGTTGCGTCCAGGACGGAGAAGAAGCCGGCAGGCGTGCGGATCATGTCGGATCCCGGGCTGGGTGGTGAGGCACGAAGGCGATCTTACGCCTGGCATCGACCACCGGAAACCCGGATTCCGTGAAGGGCTGGACCCGGTCTGTGGACAAGGTGGGGGCATCGCCTGACCCTGCTGTGGACAAGAACCCTCCCCCGGACGCCCGGCCGGATTCCTCGCGGAAGCCCACAATCGCGGGACACGGTTCTGCACCGGTTGGCGCTGCCCGGAAAGCCGCATGCACGAAGGCTCCGGGCGAGTTGTCCACCGATGGTCGCCGGCCCCAACAACAACATCATTCAAGAAGATGAAAGATCTTCATGAATGAGGAAGAGCGATCCCTGGTGCGTCGCTGTGCCTGATTTGCCACAATCGGCCGAGATCCACCCGATTCCGATCCAGCAATGCCCACCCAGACGAGCATCTCTTCCCGGCACCAGCTCTGCGAGCAGCGATGGTTCGACGACTTCCGGATCGGCGAGCGATTTCCCCTGCCCTCCAGGACGATCACCGAGGCGCTGTTCGCGGCCTTCCAGCTCGCGAGCGGGGACAACCATCCGTCACACTACGATCTCGAGTACTGTCGCGAGCATGGCGCCCCGCAACTGCTCGCGCACGGCTTCCAGATCCTGATCCAGACGGCGGCGGGCGCAGGTCTGTTTCCGCACATGGTCGAGGACTCGATGAAGGGCTTCATCGAGCAGAGCAGCCGCTTCCTGAAGCCGGTGCACGCCGGCGACACGCTCTACTGCACCCTCGAGGTCGTCGAGCTGGTTCCCGGTCGCAGCACCGGGGTGATCGCACTGGCATCCACGGTGATCAACCAGCACGGCGTCCTGGTGATGGACGGAGTGCAGAAATACCTGCTGAAGAAACGTCCGGCGTGAGGCCTCGGGGGCTGGAGCCGATCAGCTCTTCGGGGCGAACCAGAGCTGCTTCGAGTACGCGAGCACGCGTCCGTTGCCATCGAAGAGCGCAGTCGCGGCGTGCAGCTTGCGGCCCTCGCGCTCGAGCGGCCATCCCGTCACGACACAGGGCTCGCCCGCACGCACTTCACCGGTGATCGCCAGCGTGATCCTGCCTGTGAGCAGGCGGGCGGATTCGGCGAGTCCGCCGAGCCGGTGACCCCAGGCGACCCCTGCGGGACAGTCCAGAGCGGTCCAGACGAATTCGGCCGGAATCCTTCCGTCGGCGTCGGCGAGGCTCGCCGGTGGCGTCCAGTCACTGGCCACCACTTCGGCGTCGCCCACCGGCGATGGTGCGATCCGCAGTCCGTCGTGCGGCTTGCGCGCCACGCCGCAGCCGAAGCAGTGCAGGTAGGTGCTCCCGAGACCGGTGGCGAAGCTCATGCGTCCGATGACTCCGGCAGCGCGTGCTTCGTCCAGGGATGGAGCCGCAGGCAGCACCAGCGCCAGGGTGGCCGCCACGGCTTGCGCAAGCAGGACGCCGTCGTCCTCCAGGCGCACTGCGCTCGTGGAAGTCTCCACCACCTGCAGTTGCCGCTCCAGAGGCAGGGCGGCGCGCAGCGTGACCTCGACCGCCTGCGCTCCCGGGTGACGGCGCAGCAGCTCGCCGGCGAGCAGGCCGGCGACGTAGCCGCCGTTTCCGGAAGTGAGCGGACCGTTGAAGCGTCGGGCGATGTAGAGCGTCGAGGCCGTCATGCCACAGGCCGGAAGCGCACGCCGCCGATCAGGATGCCGTCCTCGCCCGCGTCCAGGCGGGCGACTTTCCCTCGACGCAATGCAGCGTCCGGGTCCCTGACCTTCAGGTCGACGCTGGTGATGGATGTGGGAGCCCCGGCCCCAGCCGGCGCGAAGCGGATCTCGCCGTGCTGCAGCGGGATGCGCAGCGGGTCGTCCGGATCCAGCGGACTGGCGAGCAGTTCCGACCAGCGCCGGGCGAGCCCACCGGGATCGGCCGTGGAGATGGTCATCGAGACCAGGTCGAGCACTTCATTGGTGTGTGCGGCGAGCCAGTCCGGCCCTGCCGGCATCCAGTCGCCCAGCGGGGCCAGGTGATCGGGTTCGGTGCGCTGCTGGTCGAAGGAGACCAGGATTCCTCCGAAGTCCGCCGGGTGGAAGTGCGAGCAGCGATAGTCCGGGCGATCGATGTCTTCGACCACGCGCACGCCCAGGGCCTGCGCGCGTGCGCGCTCGCGCTCGGCGTCTGCCACCTGGAGGATCACCATGTAGCCGGAATCCCCGCCGCGCCGCGCCAGGAAGCGGGCGGCGGAAGCGTCGTTGCGCACCGGCTCGACCACTTCGAGGAAGCCCGTGCCGGCGGGCAGCACCGCGTTGCGCAATCCGTAGACGCCCACGTTCGGGTCCTCGTGCGCCACTTCCAGTTCGAAGACGTCGGCAAACTCCCTCACCACCGCGTCGAGCCGACCCGAGGCAAGCGCGATCTGTCTCAGTCGCATCTCAGCTCCCCTTGAAGACCGGAGCCCGCTTCTCGACGAAGGCCTTGAAGGCCTCGGCAGTGTCGTTGCTGCGAAACAGCCGCGTGTGCTTCTCGGACTCGAGCGCCACGTACTGCGCAAAGCCCATCTTCTCGGCCGCGACGAAGTTGGCCTTCATCGCCGACAGGGCCAGAGGCGCCGCCCGGTCCAGCCGGTCGACCAGCGCCTGAAGTTCGACCTCGAAATCCGTCGCGCTGCTCACCCGGGAGACCAGCCCGATGCGAAGCGCCTCGGCGGCGTCGAACTTGCCAGGCAGGAAGTAGAGCTCGCGCGCCTTTGCCGCGCCGACCAGTCTCGGCAGGGTCCAGGGTCCGCCCATGTCGCCGGCCACCCCGACATCGAGGAAGGCGGTGTTGAAGCGTGCGGTTTCCGATGCGACGCGCAGGTCGCAGGCACAGGCCCAGCCGAAGCCGGCCCCGGCGCAGGCACCGGAGATCGCGGCGATGGTCACCGCAGGCATCTCGTGCAGCAGCACTGCGATGTCGAACTGCTGGATCGGCGTCGGAGTGCGGCCCTCGCCGGTGCCTCCCGACGCGTAGTGCTTGACGTCCGCGCCCGGGCAGAAATCGGCGCCATCACCGCGCAGCACGAGCACGCGCACCTCCAGGTCGCTGGCGATCGCCTGCAGCGCCTGGTGCAGTTCGGACAGCAACTGCGCGTTGATGCTGTTGCGTTTTCCAGGGCGGCTGAGGATCACGCTGGCGACCCCGCCTTTGCGCTCGACCCGGATGGTTTCGAAATTGCTGCTCATGCTCGCTCTCCCCTTCATGCGACCCGGCGGGCCGCCGTATCGGTTCATGCTAGAGGAAAGACTGCGCAAGCTGTGCGCGTGCCCGGGAGAAAGCGGACTGTCCGCTCAGGCCGCACGCCCGCAGATTCCGATCCGAACCGGTCCGCGCTATGCTCGGACGGCACGCGGGTCGCAAGCCCGGCCCGATGCGTGCGACGCCTGCCGGATCGCGGTCTCGAGGTGTCCCGATCAACCCTGGACGAACGAAGGCAACGAGTGAGCGACAAGCCCTACCACGGTCTCACGGTGGTCGATCTGACGACCACGATCGCAGGACCCTACTGCACGCGCCTGCTCGCCGATCTCGGCGCGGACGTCATCAAGATCGAAGCTCCCGACGGCGACATGATGCGCAGCCGTCCGCCGATGCGCGACGGCTACAGCAATCCCTTCGGCCAGCTGAACGCAGGCAAGCGCAGCGTGACGCTGGACCTGAAGACCGTGGAAGGCGTGGAGGCCGTGCACAAGCTCGCCGAGCGGGCCGACCTGCTGGTGGAGAACTTCCGTCCGGGAGTGATGGCGCGGCTCGGGCTCGACTACCCGCGCCTCGCGGCGTTCAACCCGCGGCTGATCTACTGCTCGATTTCCGGCTACGGGCAGACCGGACCTTCCGCAGGAGCTCCGGCCTACGCGCCGGTGATGCACGCGGCCTCGGGCTATGACATGGCCCACCTCTCCTACCAGGAAGGGCGCGAGCGCCCCGACTGGTGCGGCGTGTTCACCGCGGACGTGCTCTCCGGGCTGTACGCGTTCGCTGCGATTGGCCCTGCACTGCACCTGCGCGAGCGCACCGGGCGCGGACAGATGATCGATGTCTCGATGCTCGAGTCGATGCTCTCGCTTTGCCTGAACGAGGTGCAGTTCGCGCAGGCCGGCGGCAGCCCGGTGCGCATGTTCGGCCCGACCAGGACCGCCGACGGCTACGTGATGGCTGCGGTGGCCAGCGAGAAGAGCTTCGTCACGCTGTGCGAGGCGGCGGGCAGGCCCGGACTCGCAAAGGATCCGCGCTTCGAGAAATACGCCGACCGCAGGCAGAACTGGTCACAGTTCGTCGAGGAGATCGAGAAGTGGTCGACCACGCTGAGCACCGCGCAGTGCATGGAAGTGCTCGACCGCTTCGGCGTGCCTGCCTCACCCTATCGCACGGTTGCCGAGGTGATGCACGATCCACAGCTCGCACATCGCCACGCCCTGGCAACCGTCAGCGATCCTGGCGGCGAGTTCAAGGTGATGAACGCCCCATTCCGCATCTCGGGGGCCGACGTGACCGTGGGGCGGCACATTCCGGGGCTCGGCGAGCACACGCGTGAGGTGCTGCGCGGGCTCGGGATGCATCCGCTGGCCGAGGACCTGAGCGGAGACTGAGGGTCGAAGGGACGATGATCGGTTCGCAGGAGCCCCGGATCGCAGCGGGTGGTGCGGCGCGGCTGATCGCGGCAAAGCTCGCGCCCAGGCCCGGAGCGGCCCGGTCCCTACAGAGGCAGCGCCTGATCGATTCAATCGATCAGGCGGTCGGGGCAAAGCTGGTGCTGGTTCGCGCCCCGGCAGGCTTCGGCAAGACCACCTTCCTGATCGAGTACTACCGGTGGCTGCAGCGGTGCGACGTGGCCACCGGGTGGCTCACGCTCGACGATGCGGACAACGACGTCACGCGTTTTCTCACCCATGTCGTGGCGGCGCTTCAGGCGATCGACCCGGGCCTGGCGCTCACCGGCGGCGCAGCGGGTGAGCGCGACCTCATCGGGGCGGCGTTCGAGCTGATCCATCACCTGGCGGCCCGGGGTGACCGGTTCGCGCTGTTCCTCGACAACCTCGAGGCGGTGTGCGCGCCGGCGGTGCTCGGGGTGCTCGGCACGCTGCTCGATGCCCTGCCGCCCGCCGGGCAGCTGATCGTCGCCAGTCGCGAAGCGCCGCGACTGCGGCTGGGGCGTCTGAGAGCGCACGGTCATCTGGCAGAGATCTCCCAGGACGATCTGAGGTTTTCCTACGATGAGTCGATGACCCTGCTGCGCGAGCGCTGCCAGCTGCGCCTGGAAGACCGGCACGTCCGGCTGCTGCACCGCCGCACCGAGGGTTGGGCGGCCGCGCTCTGGCTTGCCGCGCTTGCCCTGCGCGGGCACGACGATGCCGATGCCTTCCTGCGTTCCTTCGACGGCTCGCATGCGGCAGTGGCCGACTACCTGCTCGACGACGTGCTCTCGAGGCTGCCCGGGCAGTCGCGTTCCTTCCTGCTGGCGTGCAGCGTTCTCGACGAGCTCGACCCGGACCTGTGCAACGCGATCACCGGACAGACGGACAGTCAGGCGCGGCTCGAGGCCTTCGAACAGGAAGGGCTGTTCGTGATCCCGCAGAGCCGGGACTCGGGTCCCTATCGCTTCCACCCGCTCTTTCGCGACTTCCTCTGCAACGAGCTCGTCCGGGCGGATCCCGAGGCCACTGCCAGGCTTCACCGCACTGCCGCAGCCTGGTTCCTTGCGGCAGGGCGGACGGTCGAGGCGCTCGAGCACCTGATCCGCTCGGGAGACGACGCGGCAGCGGTGGCGCTGCTCGCCGAGCATGCCGAGCACCTGCTCTGGAAGGGGCGGGTGATGCTGCTGTCGCGCTTCCTCGACAGGCTGCCGACGGCGACCGGCGCGGGCGCCGCCCCCTTCCTCAAGTGCATCTACAGCTGGGCCCTGCTGTTCACGCACCGTTATGACGAAGCGCTGGCCCAGCTCGAGCAGGTGCAGGCGCAGCGGGTCGACGATCCGGGAATCCAGGTGCAGCTGACGGTGCAGCGTGCGTTCATCCTGGCGATGACCGATCGCGTCGAGGAGGCGCTGGCCGCGTGGGAGGCCTGCAAGGGGCAGGTGGCGGCACGGGAGCATCCCTTCGCGCACAGCGTCCAGCAGAACTCCCATGCCTTCTGCATGATCGCGGAGAACCGATTCGACGAAGCCCGCAAGGTGATCGCCCAGGGCAGACCATCGCACCTGAAGATCGGCAGCGCGTTCAACCTCGCGGTCGGCGTCTGCCTGGAGGGATCGATCGACCTTGCCCAGGGTTCGGTTTCGGTGGCGATCGCCCGATGCCGCGAAGCCCTCGCGTCATCGGCGACCCACACCAGCCAGCATGTGTCGGGAAGCACGGTTGCTGCCGCCTTCCTCGCGGAAGCGTGCTATGCGGCCGGGCAGATCGACGAGGCGCAGCGGCTTCTCGACGCCTACCTGCCGATGATCGACGAAGTGGCGGCACCCGACCAGCTGATCACGAGCTATGCGACGCTCGCGCGCATTGCGCACCGACGGGGCGAGCGGGAGAAGGCGGCGCAGCATCTGCGCACCCTGGATCGCAAGGGGCAGGCGGAGCGACTGCCGCGCCTGTGCTCGAGCGCGCATCTCGAAGCGGCGCGGATCGCATTGCTCGACGGTGATCTCGATGCGGCGAGGGTCAGCCTGGACGGCGCCCGGATCATCGGCCTGGCCGATCCTGGCGGAACGCTGTCCCTGCACGCCACGGATGTCGAAGGTCTGGAGCACGGCATGGCCCGCCTCGCCCTGCATGAAGGCCGCACGGACGATGCGCTGGCTCTCCTGGAACCGGCGCTCGAGCGTGCCCTCGCGCAGGGCAGGCTGCGGCGCGCCCACCATCTCCGGGTGCTGCTCGCATTGACCTTCGAGCGCTCCGGGAGAGCCGACCAGGCCGAACGCGTGGCGCGCGAGGTGGCGCAGATGGCGCTGGAGAAGGGCCTGAGCAGCGCGATCGAGGACGAAGGCCCGCAGGCCTCGTCCCTGATCGAGCGCATGGGCCGGTACGCCGCGGGCGCCCGGGTGCAGACCGTGGCGAGCCCTGCGCCGGCAGGGACCGCAAGACCGGAAACAGTCGAAGCCGCACCGGCACCCGCCCAGCCAGCCGTCGAGTCGCTGACCCCCAGGGAGATGCAGGTGCTGCGCCTGCTCGCCGAAGGCGATGCGAACCGCATCATCGCGCAGCGGATGTTCGTGTCCGAAGCCACCGTCAAGACACATCTGCGCAGCATCAGCGCGAAGCTCGGTGCGGAGAACAGGACCCACGCAGTGGCGATCGCGCGCCGCCTCGGACTCCTGCCCCGGGGCTGAACCGCGAAGGCCGTCGCCTTGCCGTGGGGTCGATCAAAGGCTTCGCGAGATCAGCTCTTTCATCACCTCGTTCGTCCCACCGTAGATCTTCTGGATGCGCGCATCCGCGTACATCCGGGTGATCGGGTACTCGTTCATGTAGCCGTAGCCCCCGAAGAGCTGCAGGCACTCGTCGAGGACCTTGCACTGCACCTCGGAGGTCCACCACTTGGCCATGTAGGCAGCCTCCGGGTCGAGGGTTCCGTCCAGCAGCCGTTGCGTGCAGTCGTTGACGAAGCTGCGCACGACGTGCGCCATCGTTGCGCACTCCGCAAGCTTGAAGCGGCTGTTCTGGAAGTCGAAGACGGTCTGCCCGAAGGCCTTGCGCTGCCGGGTGTACTCGACGGTGAGCTCGACCGCGCGCTCGATCACCGCGGCCGCTGCAACCGCGACGATCAGGCGCTCCCAGGGAAGCTGGCTCATCAGCTGTCCGAATCCCTTGCCCTCGATGCCGCCGAGGATGTTCCCGGCGGGAACGACGACGTCGTCGAAGAACAGCTCGCAGGTGTCCACCGAGTGCTGGCCGAGCTTGTCGAGAACCCGGCCGACCCGGAACCCCGGCGGGGGCGGGTCGACCTCGACGGCGAGGAGCGAGACGCCCCTGGACCCGAGCGCAGGATCGGTCTTGCAGGCGACCAGGATCAGCTGCGAGGTCGCGCCGTTGGTGATGAAGGTCTTTGCTCCGTTGAGAACGTAGTGATCGCCCTTGCGCTGCGCGCGGGTGAGCATTCCCTTGAGGTCGGAGCCGATCGCAGGCTCGGTCATCGCCACGCTGGTGAGCCACTCGCCCGAGGCCATCTTCGGGAGCCAGCGCGCGCGCTGCTCGGGAGTCCCGAATTCCAGGATGTAATGCGCGACGATCGAATGCACCGAGTGCTTCATCGGCATCTCGATGCGTGCGAGCTCATCGAGCACCACCAGCTGATAGGCGACGTTCGCCCCGGCTCCGCCGTATTCCTCGGGGAGCTCGGGAAGCATCATCCCGAGAGCCCCCATCTTTCGCCAGACTTCGGGTTCGATCCGTCCCTGCGCGCGCCATTGCGGCAGCTTCGGCGCCATCTCGGACTCGGCGAAGCGGCGCACCTGCTCGCGAAACAGCGCGACGTCCTCGGTCATCCACGGGTGCTGATTCAGTCTGGGAAACATGGAAGCCTCCTGCTGGGTGCGATCCGATCGGCAAAGGGCTGGGCCGGCGGCCCGGGCCCGATGCCGGCCTCAGGCGTCCGGCGCTGCGGACGCGTCCCCCGCGTGCCGTTCGACGAGGATGAACTTCTGCACCTTTCCGGTCGGGGTGCGCGGCAGCGGCTCCGACTGCAGCAGCACCTCCTTGGGCGTCTTGAAGCTGGCGAGGCGTTCGCGACAGTGCCGCACCAGTTCGTCGGCGCTCAGCCTCGACCCCGGGGTCACGACCACCACTGCGCTGACGCGCTCGCCCCAGAGCGGATCGGGCAGGCCGATGACGGCACACTCGACGACCTCGGGGAAGTCGAGGATGGTCTCCTCCACCTCGGCGGCGAACACGTTCTGCCCACCCGTGATGATCATGTCCTTCTTGCGGCCGCGGAGGAACTGGTAGCCCTCCGCGTCGATGCTGCCCAGGTCGCCGGTGTGGATCCAGCCGTTGCGGAAGGTCTCGGCCGACTTCTCCGGGTTCTGGTAGTAGGCGGTGGTGCCGGTGGGCGAGCGCCCGATGATCTCGCCGATCTCTCCGGCGGGCAGGCGCCGCCCGTGATCGTCGACGATGCGCACCTCCGCGTGCGGGATGACGCGGCCGACCGAGTCCGGCCGAGCCTTGCGGTCCTCGGGGTTGCTCACCACCAGTGCCCCCGTCTCCTGCATCCCGTAGTACTCGTACAGGTGAGGACAGATGCGTTCGGTGACGCCGCGGCGGATCGGCTCGGGCAGCATCGACCCGGCGAAGACCGTGCCCCGCAGGGAGCTCAGGTCACGCCGGGGAAGGTCCGGATGCTGCAGCAGCATCGCGCCCATCGTCGCGACGAGGTTCGTGATCGTCACGCGCTCGTCCTGGATCAGCTGCAGCACGCGGCCGGGATCGAAGTTCGCCAGGACGTTGCGGACACCGAAGTACAAGCCCGCGGCGATCCACGCGTAGCCGACGCGCCCGAACATCGGGAACACCGTCAGGAAGGTGTCGTTGCGCGTCACGTCCATGGTCGTGAACATCGGGGTGACCGTGGCGTTGTTGTAGTGCGTCAGCACGTAGCACTTCGGCAGCCCGCTGGTTCCCGAGGTCAGGTTGAAGTAGAAGGGGTCCGTCTCCTCGACCTCGATCTCCGGCTCGGCGGGCGAAGAGGCGGCGAGCAGGTCCTCGTAGTCGAGGATGCCTGGCGCCGCGGGTCCCCCGAACATCACCCGGTCCCGCAGCGTCGGAACCTCGGCGGGCGCTGCGTCGAGCACGTCCTTGAACCTTGCCTCGCACAGCAGCGCCTGTGCGTTGACCGTGTTCATCAGGGCGAACAGTTCCGCGGGTGCGAGCCGGTAGTTC
Source organism: Pseudomonadota bacterium (assembly GCA_963204785.1). Taxonomy (GTDB): domain Bacteria; phylum Pseudomonadota; class Gammaproteobacteria; order Burkholderiales; family Burkholderiaceae_E; genus Quisquiliibacterium. Next base: position 17,898 of record CAUJHG010000041.1, read on the forward strand.
AGCGGCATCCCGACGATCCCGGTCTTGGCCAGCGCGAAGAGGATCTCGACGAGCTCCACGCGGTTGCTCGTCAGCACCGCGACCACGTCGCCCTTCTTCAGCCCCATTGCGGTCAGCGCGTTGGCGATCCGGTTGCAGCGTTCGTCGACCTGGCGGAAGGTGAACCTGCGGTCCGTCTCGCTGCAGAAGAAGGCCTCGCGGTCGCCGTACCGGATGCCGGCCGTCGTCAGGATGTTGCCGGCCACGAGCTGGCCGATGCCCCGTTCGGGTCTGCTTTCCATGCGTGTCTCCTCGTGTCTGCGAGATGTTGTCAGGCGTCTTCAGCGACCGGTGAACCTCGGTTCACGCTTCTCGGCGAAGGCGGCGATCGCCTCGCGGTGGTCGGCGTCGAAGAAGTTTGCCTTCTCCAGGGCAAGCGAGGTGTCCAGCACCAGGTTCGCGGCGTCGCGCACGAGCTTGTTCACCGAGGCCTTGGTCGCCTCGACCGCGCGCCTGGGGCCTTCGGCGAAGCGCCTGGCCATGGCCGTCGCCGCGGCCAGGACCTCGGCCTGCGGGAGCACGACGTTGACCAGGCCGATCCGCTCGGCCTCGGTCGCGGTGAGGGCATCCCCGGTCATCAGGTACTGCTTGGCGCGTGCGGGGCCCACGAGCAGCGGCCAGATCACCGCGCCGCCGTCGCCGGCCGCAACGCCCACGCGCACGTGCGGATCGGAGATCCGTGCGGTGTCGGCGACGAAGACCACGTCGCAGAACAGCGCCAGTGTGGCGCCCAGGCCGGCTGCGTGGCCGTTGACCGCAGCGACGATCGGCTGCGGCAGCTCGAGCAGGTCGACGATGATCTTGCGCGCCTCGACGAACAGGGTGTCGACCTGCGCCGGGGTGATGTCGCGGAACCAGGCGAGATCGCCTCCCCCGCAGAAGCCGCGCCCCTCGCCGGTCAGCACCACTGCGTGCACGCTGCGATCCGCGGCGATCTCGGCGAAGACGGTCGACAGCTCGGTGTGCAGGCCGGCGTTGATCGCGTTCATCGCCTCCGGGCGGTTCAGGCTGACGGTGAGCACGGCGCCGTCCTGCGCGAATTTCAGGTATCGGTAGTTCGATGGGTTCATGTTCTCGTCCTCGGGTGGAGGGTCGCGCGCCGACCCGTGAAGGCGAATGGGGCGATCAGCAGCTGGCGCTGGCGCCGCCGTCGACGATGTGCTGGCCGCCGGTGACGAAGGAGGCGCGGTCCGAGCACAACCACAGCACCATCTCGGCGATCTCCCGGGGCTGTCCGAAGCGGCGGATCGGCGTGGCCGACACCGCGCGTTCGAGATGCGAGCCGGTGAAGATGCTGCTCGCGCCGACGGTCATCGGGGTCTCGATGTAGCCCGGGCAGACCGCGTTGACGCGGATTCCGTACCTGGCGTACTCGACCGCCGCGGTGCGCGTCAGCCCGATCACACCGTGCTTCGAGGCCGAGTACGCTGCCGCGCCTGCGGCGCCGCCGGTGCCCGCGATCGACGCGGTGTTGACGATCGCGCCACGTCCGGCCGCGCGCATCGCGCGCAGCTGAGGCGCCATGCAGTTGAAGACGCCGGTCAGGTTGATGTCGAGCACGCGCTGCCACAGCTCGAGCCCCTGATCCTCGGTGAGCGAGGTCGCGCCGGAGATCCCCGCGTTGTTGAAGGCCGCGTCGAGCCTGCCGAAGCGTGCGAGCACCGAGTCGACCAGCGCGCTGCACGCCTGCGCGTCGCGCACGTCGAGCCGATGGAAGACGGCGCGGCCGCCACCGTCCGCGATGGCCGCAGCCGCCCGCTCGCCGGCCTCCTGGTCCAGGTCGGCCATGACGACGCTTGCGCCGGCAGCCGCCATCAGCTGCGCGGTCGCAAGCCCGATGCCCGACGCCGCGCCCGTGATCAGCGCGGTCTTTCCAAGGAATTCGCTCACGACTGTCCTCCAGGAGCAAGGGAAGGGCCCGCGCCGACGAAGTCCGGCGCCCTGCGTTCGCCGAAGGCGCGCACGCCCTCGCCGAACTCGAGCCCGCGCGCAGCCGCGACGATTTCGCGCCGCTCCGCGTCCAGCTGCGCGGCGAGCTCGTTGCCGTGCGACTGGCGCACCAGCCGCTTGATCGCCGCGAACGCCCCTGCGGCGCCGACGCGCAGCCGTTCGACCAGCCGCGCGGTCTCGGCCTCGAGCTCCTCGTCCGGGACGACGAAATTCACGAGCCCGAGCGCCTGCGCGTGTTGGGCGTCGAACCCGTCGGACAGGAGCAGGAGTTCGAGCGCCCGACGCTCGCCCAGCAGCCGCGGCAGGTGCCAGGTCGCGCCCAGGTCGGGCGTGGCGCCGATGCGGCTGTAGGCGAGGCTGAACTTCGTGCTCCGGGCCGCGACGACCAGGTCGGCGAGATTCAGATAGCCGAGGCCGCCGCCGGCAACCGCACCGTGCACCGCGGCCACGATCACCACGTCGAGGCTGCGCAGCCTTGCGAGCGCCGGGTTCAGGTGCGCGAGCAGCGCGTCGACGCGTTGCGCCATTCCCGGCTCGTCGGGGGCCAGGAAGCTCATCGACGCGCCGGGGCAGAACATCGGTCCGCTCGCCCGGATCAGCACCACGCGCACCGACGGATCGCCCGCGATCCGGTCGATCGCCTCGACCAGGCAGTCGCTGCTGCGACGGTCGATCGCGTTGCGCGCCGCGGGGTTGTCGAGGGTGATCGTCGCGACGCCGGCTTCGCAGCCGAAGCGGATCGGGGGGGCGCTCGCCGCTGCCCCGGCGCAGGGTGTGGGGTTCCGGTCCATGGCGTTCACTGGCCGATCACGTCGCCGAACAGCACCCATTTGGTGCCGTCGAAGCGGGTCAGTTGCAGCTGCTCGATCGGATAGTAATCGGTGCGGCTGGTGTTGATCCTGATTCCCGGCAGCAGGCCCGGCAGCTCGAGATCCTTCAGGCTCGCCGCCTGACGCATCACGTTCTCGCGACTGAGATCGTTGCCGGCCTGCTTCAGGGTCTGGACCATCGCCTGGGCCATTGCCTGCGAATAGACGTTGATCCAGTCATCGAGGCTGCCCTCCGGGTAGTACTTCTTCATGAAGGCGCGCCATTCGTTCATCCCGGGATCGTTCCGCCAGCTCGGGTCCGTCGGGTCCTTCGTGTAGGCGCTGCTGATGATCCCCGTCGCATTGTCGAGGCCGGCAGGCTTCAGGACCGAGCCGACCGATGCGCTGACGTTGCCCAGGATGTGCAGCGGCTTCCAGCCCATCTCGGCGACCTTCCGGATCGACATCGCGGCGAACTTCGGCGTGGTGAGGTTGACCAGGACGTCCGCGCCCGACGACTGAAGGCTGATCAGCTGGGTGTCGATCATGGTGTCGGTGAGCTCGTAGGAGCGCTCCGCGACGATCATCGTCCTGGCCTTGTCGCCCAGGCCCTTCCTGAAGCCGGCCAGCACGTCCTTGCCGAAGTCGTCGTTCTGGTAGAGCACCGCGACCTTCGCGCCGGGCTTCTCCTTCAGAAGATAGCGCGCATAGACGATGCCCTCGGTCTGGTAGGTCGCATTGAAGCCGATCGTCCAGGGAAAGTTCTCGTGATCGCCCCACTTGGTGGCGCCGCTGCTGACGAAGAGGTGGGGAACCTTCTTCTGGTTGAGGTAGCGCTGGACCGCGGCTGTCGTGGGACTGCCGATCGTGTGGATGAACAGCACGTTCTCGCTCTCGACGAGCCGGCGAACCTGTTCGACGGTCTTGGGCGGACTGAACGCGTCGTCCAGGCTGATCAGGTTGAGCTTGCGTCCGTTGATTCCGCCCTCGTCGTTGACCTTGCGGAAGTGGGCCGCGATCACCTTCGCGATTGCCCCGTAGGCGGAGGCAGGGCCGCTATAGGGGGCCGCCTGGCCGATCCTGATCTCGGTGTCGGTGACCCCGGGCCCGTAGTTCTTCGACTGGGCTGCTGCCGACCCGACGACGAGCACGGAGCACGCGCCGAGAGCCAGGAGCGTGCGCCGCATGGTGTTCAGGGTGCGCGTGGTCATGAATGTCTCCTTTTTTCGAGGTCCGAGGGGCTCGCGCTGAAGGCGGGCTTCGGATCGTCACTGGAACGGAGACAGTCTGGCGATCGGCGCGCCGGAATTCATCGCGCGAACGGATGGAAATGGTCGGGGGCGCTCGTCCAAAGGGATGAGGGCGGCGAGCGATCAGGCGTCGCCCTTCGCCCCCCGGCAGCGTGCGTGTCACGTCGAGCCAGGACATGGCCTCGCACGCCCGGGCTGTTCAGCCGCCTCGCGGCGGGCAGTCGGCGAGTATCCGGGTCAGCCCAGCAGATGCCGCGCGAGCACCCGATACTTGTGCACCTCGGTCGGCCCCTCGTAGATGCGGGCCATGCGCTGATGGTCGTACCAGTGCGCCAGCGGCGATTCGTAGGTGCATCCTGCCGCGCCGTGGACCTGGATGGCGCGGTCGAGCACCCGATCGACCATCTCGGTGGCGAGCATCTTCATCAGGCTCGCCTCGATGCGGGTGTCGACGCCCTGATCCTCCTTTTCCGCGCAGGTGTACAGCATCAGCCGGGTCTGCTGGATCTCGATCCACGAGTCCACGATCATCGACTGCACCGCCTGCTTCTCGCTCAGCGGCCCCTCGAAGACGACGCGCTCCTTCGCGTACTCGACCATCATCTCGTAGGCCCGTTGCGCAACTCCCAGGGCCCGGGCCGCCACGTCGAATCGCGCCGCCGTCAGGGTCTCTTGCGCCCCCTTGAATCCGCTTCCTTCGGAGCCGATCAAGGAGAGTTCGTCGACCTCGCAGTCGGAGAAGGTCAGTTGATGCGTGCGGAAGCCGCCGAGCATCGGCACCAGCCTGGCGCTCATTCCCGGGTTTCCCTTGGCGACCGCGAACATCGAGATACCGCCCGCACCCTTCGCCTTGTCGGTACGGGCGAGCACGAAGACGGTTTCTGCGTCATCGAAGGCGCTGATCCAGATCTTCGATCCGTTGATCACCCATCCGCGCTCGGTCCTGCGGGCGCTGGTGCTCACTGCACGGGCCGGGTCGCCGCCGCCGCCCGGCTCGGTCTGCGCCATGCACAAGGTTTGCCGGCCGTCGAGGAAGGGGTCGAGATAGCGGCGGCGCTGCTCGCCTTCGAGCGTGAAGGTCGGCGGCAGGGCCTCGCCACCGAACCAGATGGGAACCAGGCACCGGAAGTTCTCCTCCGTGATCGCCATCCGGTCGACGACCGAAAGGCCGGGACCGCCGAGCTCAGGCGGACAGCTCAGGCTCCAGAGCCCGACCTCCCGAGCCGCCATGATCCCGGGCAGCCTGTCTTCCCGGGTCAGGGTCTCACCGCGAAGGACGCGCTGCTCGAGCGGCATCTGGTGGTCATGCACGAGGCGGCGCACCGTCTCGACGATGGCCCGGGTCTGTTCCGAAAGTGTGTACAAGGTTCTGCTCCAATCCTGCAGTCGGGAAGTCGAGGCGTCGGCGGTGGTACGGGCGTTCAGACCGCGCGCCAGTTGTCCGACCAGTACTTCGCCCGCACCTCTCGCCTAAGCAGCTTGCCCACCGCGCTGCGCGGCAGCTCCGGCCAGAACTCCAGGCTCTTCGGTGCGTACACACCGCCGAGCCGGTCGCGTACGCGTGCGATCAGCTCCTCGGCAGCGACGGTCCTGCCAGGCTTGAGCTGGACGACGGCCTTGACCGCCTCGCCCCACTTTTCGTCGGGAACCCCGACCACCGCGCATTCCAGGACTGCGTCGTGCTCGAGGATCACGGCCTCGATCTGGGCCGGGAAGACGTTGAAGCCGCCGGTGACGATCATGTCCTTCAGACGATCGACGATGGTGACGAAGCCACGCTCGTCCTTGACGCCGACGTCACCGGTGTGGCCCCAGCCGAACTTGCGGAAGGCCTCGGTTTCATGGGGGTTCTTGTAGTACTCGCGCATCGTCGTGGCCGACTGGACCACGATCTCGCCACGCTGACCTGGCGGCAGGAATCGACCCTCTTCGTCCATGATCTCGACCCGGGCGAAGGGGACGGCCCGTCCTGTGGACGCCAGGGCTTCTTCGTCGAAGCTGCCATCCGGACGAAGGTAGTCCTGAGGATGCTTCCAGAGCAGGGGCATGCCGCATTCGGTCTGGCCGAATCCCTCGGCCATCACCGGGCCGAACAGTTGCGTTGCCTGCTTGATCTTCTCCGGCGCGACCGGGGCTGCTCCCGTGGTGAACTGCACCAGGCTGGACACGTCGCGCGGATGCTTCTGCATTGCGTCGAGCAGCATGTAGAGCAGGGTCGGGGGCAGGAAGACGTGCGTGATCCCCGAGCTCTCGATGACGTCGAGCACCTGGTCTGGCGAGGTCATGTTCATGACCACGACGCTCCCCGCACAAGCGAGCGTGGTGAGCGCGCCGATGCCGCCGGCGTGTGTCAGCGGAGCAACTGCGAGGGTCCGTGACTCCTCCGTGTAGCGGGAGTTCTCGCGGCTGGCGATGAACATCATCTCCAGACTGCGGTGGGTGTGGACGGCAGCCTTGGAGGGGCCGGTGGTGCCACCGGTCGGTTGGATGAAGGCCGCGTCGAGAGGGTTCTCGGAGCCGCCTCGGTAGGGCTGGGTGTACGCGCTGCTCCATTCCTCCAGGGACGGACCGAACTCGGAAGTCCGGTCGATGCAGATGAAGCGGATGGTCTTCGGAAGGCCTGCCTGCAGCTTCGGAACCAGCGCGTCGTAGGCGCTGTGGAAGAACATGAACTCGCAGTCCATGAACGACAGCACTTCGATGTTGACGTCGATGGGGTTGCGAGTGTGCACCGAAAGCCAGGCGCGGTCACTGCGATTGATGCCGAGATGGAGCAGGGGCACGCGGTAGTCGTTGGGCGAGTAGATGGCGACGTGCGCCCCTGGCCGCAGGTTCGGCTCCGCGTCGAGCGCATGTGCCACGGCATGGACCAGGCGTTGTGCATGCGCAAAGTCGATGGCCACGTCGCCGTCCATCAGAGCGATGCGAGCGGGATGGCGCTCGGCGGCTGCGTCGAAGTAATCCGAGATTCTCATGGCGTCTCCTATGCGTCTGGGTACTCGACTATCGTTCAAGCGTGTGGACATAGCAGACGGCGCCCACACCGACCATGTGTGCCAGGCCCACCCTGGCGTTGCGATGCTGTCGTGCTCCGGCTTCCCCTCGAAGTTGCAGCACGATCTCTCCGATCTGACCGAGCCCGGTCGGCCCGACCGGGTGGCCCATCGCGATCAGCCCTCCGGAGGGGTTCACCGCGCAGCGACCGCCGATGTCCCAGGCGCCATCCTCGAGCAGGCGTGCAGCCTGGCCAGGCGTGCAGAGCCCCATGGCCTCCACGTATTGGATCTCCTCGATCGTGAAGGCATCGTGCAATTCGACGATGTCGAGTTGACGTGGCTCGAGGCCGGCCTGGGTCAACGCGATCCGCACGGTCTCACCGGTGAGGCTTGCGTCGAACTGCGTCGGATCCTCGTACAGGTGCTGGCTGCGCGCGGCGGAACCGGTCACCCGCACCGGCTTGTCCGCGCTGACGCCGAGCCGTCGGATGGCCTGCTCGGATGCCACGATGGCCGCTGCCGCGCCCTCGCCCACCGGGCAGCACTGCAGTGTGGTCAGGTGCCCCGATACCGGCCGGCCGGCGAGCACCTCCTCGAGGGAGCGAGGCTGCTGGCGATGCGCGTTCGGATTCTTCGCACCATTGCCGTGGTTCTTGACCGCGACGCGCGCGATGTCCTCGTGCGACACACCGTAGCGCTGGGCATACTGGTCAGCCAGCAGGGCGAAGTGCGTGAAGGGGACGATCGCGTCGTTGGCGAGGTTGTCGATGCCGCAGAACTGCTCACCGAGCGGCGCAGGTGCCGGCTTGTCCACGCCCACCGCGAGAGCGAGCTCACTGAGGCCGCTGGCCACCTCGATGCAGGCCTGCCGGAAGGCGGCCGATCCCGAGGCCGATGCGTTCTCGATGTGGACAAGGGGAATGCCGCTGTCGCCGAGGTGACGCAGCATCGGACGGCCCGGCGCCATCGGCAGCAGCGCGGTCGCGAAGTAGGCGGACTCCACCGCGGGCCACTCGATCCCGGCGTCCGCAAGCGCGTCCCGGACGGCCTGCAGACCCAGGGACACGTAGGGCAGCTCGCTCCTGGGCTGGTAGCGATGCCAGCCCACGCCGATCACGTAGACTGGACGGAGGTCTTTCAAGTTCATGCTCATGGCTGGCGCCTGGTTCTCATCGGGATCGCGCAAAGCGCAGATCGACCACCGGCTCTCCGCTCCCGGTTCTTCCGACTTCCACCAGGCAGGCACTCATCGACTGCCCGATCGGCAGGAGTTCATCGGTGTCCTCCTCCAGAAGCGTGCGCAGCACCGGCCCCTGGTCGAGCTTCACCGAGACGACGACGAACGGCGCCTTGCGCTCCGGGCCGGCGTGCAGCTTCACCCGCGCCGAGGCGACGAGGGTCCCGTGTCCCGGCAGGAGTGCTTCCTCGATCGTGTCGCCATGTCCGCCGCATCGCTCGCAGCCGTGACGCTGCATCGGGAAGAACACGTGTCCGCAGGCGCAGCGCCCGCCTCGCAGGAAGGGAACCCCGCCACCGTCCTGGGACGGGACCGTGTAGAGCGCGGGTTTCAGTGCGCTTTCCGACCGGTTCATCGCGTGTCCACCACGGGGCCGAGCGGGGTGAAGGCCTTGCCGTCGAAGCGGACGATCTGCAGCTGCCGGAACCCGAAGTAGTCCTTGGGCGTCACGTTGAAGCTGATCCCCGGAAGGACGAACGGAGTTCTGAATCCGTGCAGGGACTGGACGATGCGCAGCAGGTTGGCGCGCGTGAGGTCGTCCCCGGCCATCCTTAGGACCTGTGTCGCTGCGTCGGCGAGGTCGTAGCCGGTCTGGTAGTTCTCGTCTGCGATCGAGACCCCGGACAGGTACTTGGCATGGAACTCGCGGTAGGCGTTGACCTCGGGATCGGCGCTCCAGCGCGGGTCGGAGAGCCGCTTCCTGGAGTCGCTTGTCAGCAGGCCGACGGCATTCTCCAGGCCAGCGGGCTCGAGCGCGTTCTTGACCGACGAGCCGGCGTTCGAGACGTAGGTCTGCGGTTTCCAGCCCAGGGCGCCCATCTTTCGAAGCGCCAGCGCGGTCATCCTGGGAATCGTGAACAGGGCCATGGCGTCTGCGCCGCTGCCCTGCAAGGCGATGATCTGCGAGTCGATGGTGGGGTCCGTCACCGAGTAGGTCTGTTCGGCGATCGGCTTTACGCCGTCGCGGGCCAGACGTTCGACGAAGCCCTTGCGGATGGCCTTGCCTGCATCGTCGTCCTGGTAGAGAACGGCGACCTTCGCCTTGGGATTGGTGCTGAGCAGGTGAGTGGCATACGCGGCCCCTTCCGTTTCGTACACGGGCGCGTAGTTGATCGTCCAGGGGAACTTCGCGGCATCGGCCAGCTTGCCTGCCGGGGCCGCCACGAACATCTGCGGAATCTTCCGCTGGTTCATGTAGGTCTGGACCGCGAGCTGGGTCGGTGTGCCGAGAGCCCCGAGCGTGAACAGAACCTCGTCGCGCTCGACGAGCCTGCGCGTCATGTCGACGGTCACCGGAGGTGAATATCCGTCGTCGTACATGATGAACTCGACCTTGCGGCCGTTGATGCCGCCGCGGTCGTTGATCATGTGGAAGTAGGCCGCCATGGCCTTTCCGACCCCCGCGTACGAGGACGCGGGGCCGCTGAGCGGCTGGGTCGTACCGATGCGGATCTCGGTGTCGCTCGCGCCGGTGTCGTACTTCTTCTGTGCCGATGCACTGGTCATGGAAAGCATCGCCACTGCGGCGGCGCATGCCAGAACGAGCCGTCTCTTGGGATCCATGTTGCTGTCCTTCTCGCAGGAGGCCGGGTTCCCATCGTTCGTCAACCTCGACATGGGTCGAACGGTGGGGCCTGACACCCATTCCAGCATCGACCGTCGCACGAGCCATCGTCGGAAGCGACGATTCGGCGCAGCGCGCATGCCGGTGGCCGCTTCGTCGTTCCCGACGAGCTCCTGGAGCCGTGGCTCTCGCGAGCCCGGTCAGCGCAGCAGTCCGAGCCGCTGCGCCGCGAGCACGGCCTGCGTCCGGCTGCGCACGCCCAGCTTGCTGTTGATGTTCCTGAGGTGCGTGCGCACGGTGCTGTCGGAGACGTACAGCTTCTCCGACATCGCCGCGTTGGAGTAGCCCTCGGCAAGCAGCCTGAGGACGCGCTGTTCTCTGGGGGTCAGGGGATCGAGGCGGTAGTTCTGGGGGGGCATGCCGCCTTCGATCTGCGCGTCCTGGTGCAGCTCCCGATGAGGCGCGTCCGAGTCCTGCCGGAAGGGCGCGCGGTCCAGGAGCTCGTCCTGATCGGCGTCGCCGATGGTGGTACGGAGTCGATGGATCCATTCCGATTCCCTCGCGTCGGGGGCGGGTTCGCCGCCTGCCCGCTCTGCGATCCGCGCCAGAGGGCCGATCAGCTGTGCCTCGTCGGCTGCGATGCGAAGGAAGCCCTCCCTGGAGCAGTCGTGCGCGATCTCCAGGAACTGCCGGATCGCACGCCGCTCCTCTCCGGCCCTGTGGAGCGCCCCCGGGCGCAGGACACGCAGCTTCAATGCCCGGTGAGTGCGCCTTGCAGCCAGCGCTCTCGACAGCTCCCGATCGAGCCCCTCGGCGGCCACGCCCGGGTTGCCCGCACAGGCTTGCCATCGCAGACGGCAGAGCTCCGGATACTCGATGTCGCTGGCGATCGGATTGCGATGGGCCACGGCGGCCCAGGTTTCGGGGTCGCTGCCCCGCTCGAGCTCGTCCCGGGCCGCATGGACATGGCCCTGGATGAGCTGCAGCCGGGACCGCTCCAGGCGCGCACTTGCGAGGACTCGAGCGTAGTGACGCTGATAGCCGAAGGACTCGAGCTCCGCAAGCGCGTTGAATGCCCGGTCGATGTCGCCGCGTTCGAAGGCGAGCCTGCACAGCATCCGGTAGCCGAGCGTCAGGTGATCCGGAATTCCGGCGTCACGTGCGATCGGAACATACACCTGCAGCAGGCTTCGTACGTCCTCGAACGATCCGCTCTCGTAGACGACCATCGCGTAGAGGATTCCCGCCCAGGCGTTGCCCTTGGTGAATGCATGAGTCGACGACGGCGTCGTCGTCACCGCGGTCCGGAAGTGGGTGCGCGCTTCGCTCAGACGACCCTCGATCATTGCCACGGTGCCCAGTACCGACTCGACGTGCATGTCGCCCATGTCCGAGGAGAAATCCCCGAGCAGCCGGCGCCGGAAGTCGAGCAGGCGTAGCGCCTCGTCCGGGCGGCGACGATCCACGCTGACTGCTGCGAGCGTGGACAGCAGGGCGCCGTCGGCGAAGGCGTTTCCGGTCGGCAGCCTGGCGAGGCAGTCCATGCCCAGTTCGTATCCCTCCTCCCGGTCCATCGTTGCCAGGAATACCGGGCGCATCGCCATCAGGTGAGCCTGGACCTCGGGATTCCTGCAGTCATCGAGTTCGGTGCGGTCGAGCTCGGCCAGGGCCTCCCAGGGGCCGCGAGTGAAGCCGAGTGCCCAGAGGTGCACCACGCGCAGGCGCGGGTGCGCCGCCATCGAGTCGGGCGGAATCTCTCCCAGCCAGCGCGAGAGCAGGCGAAGCCGTCCGGCTGCCAGGAGGTCCATCGCATGGGCTTCCAGCAGCTGCAGCGCGAGGGCGTGATCACCGCCTGCCAGCGCATGTTCGATCGCGGGCACGGGCCGGCCCTGCGTCTCGAACCATCGGGCCGCAGCCACGTGCAGTCCGGGAACCTCCGACCCCGCCGTACGGATCAGTTGCGCCTGCAGGAAGCCCGCGAACAGGCCGTGATATCGGTAGCTCCGGTGCTCGCCTTCGATCGGCATGACCAGGATGTTGTCCGCTTCCAGGCGGCGCAGCAGGGCATCGCAGTCGGTGTCCGGACAAAGCTGCTGGCAGAGCAGCGGATCGAGCTCGCGCAGGATGCTTGTGCGCAGCAGGAAAGACTGGACTTCGGGCGGCTGCAGATCGAGGACGTCCTCGGCGAGATACTCGGCGACCGTCGAGCTCGAGCCGGTGAAGCGAGCGATGAAATCGGAGGGGGACGCGTGGCGCGCAAGGGCCACCGCTGCGAGCCAGAGCCCGGCCACCCAGCCTTCGGTCTTCTGGTGAAGCAGCCGTCGTTCGCCTTCGGCCAGTGTCGCGCCGCGTCCCGAGGACAGGAACTCGCTGCTCTCTGCCTCCGAGAAGCGCAGCATTCCGGCGTCGATCTCCAGCAGCTGCCCGCGCGCACGAAGTCTGCCGAGCGAGAGGTCCGGCGCACTGCGCGTGGCGATGACCACCTGACCGCAGACGGGCAGGCTGGCGATGAGTTCCCTGAGCAATCCGAGTACGCCCGGTTCCCGGATCACCTCGAACTCGTCGATGAACAGCGCGAACGGTTGCGCCGACATCGCCAGCGCCGCGATGAGCCCCGGAAGCGCGCCATCCCTTGCAGCATCCGGGAGCGCGTCTTCGGCAACTCCCGCGAGCGCAGCCATCAGCCCCTCGAGGAAACGCGACACGTCGTTGTCGGAGCGATCCAGCGTGAGCCAGGCGCTGCGTATCCCGGATTCCTGGAGCCTGCTGCGGAACTGCAGCATCACCGTGGTCTTGCCGAAACCCGCTGGCGCCCGGATCAGGACCAGACGCGCGGCCGGGCTGGAGTCGAAGAGATCCAGGATGCCGCGTCTGGGCACCTGCGAGGCGTTGGCCAGGGGCGGACGAAGCTTCGCCTCGAGAGCGGCCGGGTTGCGGCGGTACGGCAACCCGATCGGGACTACGCGAGTCGAGGCCCCTGTCATGGAAGTGCCCCTTGCGGTGTTGCGGACGTCACAGCGCGAGCGTGAACCCTCCGTTCACAGGATAGGTCTGGCCGCTGATCCACGAACTTGCGTTCGAGGCCAGGAACAGCACCATGTTCGCGATGTCGGTGGGCTCGCCGGGGCGGCGAACGATGTACTTCTCGAACATGCGCTTGAGGCGTTCGGCATCCTGGAAGGCCGCCTCGGTGGCGGGCGTGCGGGTTGCCGCGATGGCCACTGCGTTGGCAGTGATGCCGTTTCGCGCAAGGGTGCGCGCGACGCTGCGGGTGAACCCGGCTGCGCCGGCCTTGGCTGCGGCGTAGGCTTCCAGGCCGGCGTCGCCGTAGCGGCCGGCGTCGGAGATGATCGTGATGATGCGGCCGGGCGCCTGTCGGGCGATCATGCCAGGGATGACCGCTGCCGCACAGTTCATCACCCCGTACAGGTTCACGCCGATCGCCTGGTTCCAGACTTCTGGGCCGGTTTCCCAGAACGGCTTGCGTACGTCGGAGGTCGGATTCGCCCCCATGTTGCCGGCGTTGTTGACCAGCACGCCCACCGGTCCGAGGGTGGCCTGGATCTCGGCGTTCATCGCTTTCACTGCGGCCAGATCGGTCACGTCGGCCCGCACGGCGAGGGCCTTGCCGCCGGCGGCCCGGATCTCTTCGGCGACCGCCTCGGCGCGATCCATATGGAAGTCGTTGACTGCGACGCCGCCGCTGCCGTGGCGCGCCAGGTGCAGCGCGATCTGCCGGCCGACGCCCTGTCCGGCGCCGGTGACGAGCGACACGCGCCCGCCCAGGTCGAGGATGTCTTCGCTCATGCTCTTCTCCTTGTCTTGCCGCATCGTGGCGGCTTCTGCGAACCGATGGTGATCGGGTGACCTACCCGAGTGGGGATCAACGGCCCTTCCAGACGGGGTCGCGTTTCTGCGCGAATGCTGCGAGGCCTTCCTTCAGGTCTTCGGAGGCCATCACTGGCGCGACGATGCCGAGCTGCCTATCCCAGGCCTCGTCCTCGCTCCAGTTCTCCGTCATGCTGGCAAGGGCGATTCCCTTCGATGCCTTCACGGCCAGAGGCCCGTTGCGCGCGATCAGCGCTGCGAGCCGAAGCGCCTCGTCCATCACCATGCCCGGCGCGACCACACTGTTGACGTAGCCGAAGTGCTTCATCTCCTGCGCCGACTTGGGTTCCGCGGTCAGGATCAGTTCCATCGCGATCGCCCACGGCAGCCGCTTCGGCAGCCGGAAACATCCGCCGCCGACCGCGACGAGCCCTCGCTTGACCTCGGCCAGGCCAAAGACGGATTGCGTCGATGCGACGACCAGGTCGCAGCACAGGGTGAGCTCCATCCCGCCGGCCAGCGCCTGTCCGTCGACGGCGGCGATGAGCGGCTTCAGGGGAGGCCTCTTCATGATCCCGAAGCCGCCGCGCTTCGGCGCCACTGCACGGCCCCCTTGGGCCGCCTCCTTGAGGTCCTGCCCGGAGCAGAAGGTGCTGCCCTCGGCGCGCAGGATCGCGACCCGCAGGTCGGGGTCGTCCTCGTAGCGATCGACGATCTGTTCCATCTCGGCCGCCATCGCGGCGTTGAAGGCGTTGCGTGCCTCCGGACGGTTCAGCGTGATGATCAGGATGGGTCCGCGGGTCTCGGTCTGGATGTAGGACATGTGTTCTCCGTGAACGGGTCGAGTGGATGAAGGCCCGGGCGGGCCGGCGCTCATGGCCGGCGGCCCGGCGGGTCGCCGTCAGTTCCGCGTGCCGCGTGAGTCGTCGGGACAGAGCAGGTCGATCTGCGCCTGCGTGAGCCCGGCGGCGCGCAACACTTCCTGCGTGTGCGCGCCGCGCGGCGGAACCTGTCCGGGCGGTGCCGACGGCGTGACCGAGAAGCGGGGCGCCGGAGCCGCCTGCAGCACGCCGTCGACCGTGCTGTACACGCCGCGCGCAGCCATGTGCGGATGCCCTGCCGACTCGAGGGGATCGAGCACAGGCGCGAAGCAGACGTCGGTTCCTTCGAGGAGCTCGCACCACTGGGCGCGCGTTCGCGTGGCAAAGAGCTTCGTCAGGTGTTCGGACAGTTCCGGCCAGAGCTTCGGATCCCACTGTCCCCTCACGAAGCGCTCGTCGCCATCGAGCCCGAGCCGGTGGACCAGCTCCGCATAGAACTGCGGTTCCAGCGACGCGATGTTCACCCAGCCACCGTCGGCGCAGCGGTAGGAGCGTCCGGCCCAGTGCGCGAGGTCCGAGGACTGCTTGCGTGCGAAGTCGCCGCCGCGCGATGCGTACATGCTGAACAGCAGGTTCATCATGTGCGCCACGCCGTCGACGATGGCGGCATCGACCACCTGACCGCGGCCATCGGCGCGGGCTCGCAACACCCCCGAGACGATGCCCAGCGCAAGGTAGAGTGCGCCGCCACCGATGTCGCCGAGCATCGTCGGCGGTGCGTGCTGCGGCTGGTCCGGCGGGCTCGCGAACCAGAGCGCGCCTGCCAGCCCGGTGTAGTTGCTGTCGTGCCCGGCGGCTTGCGACAGCGGGCCGTGCTGACCCCAGCCGGTCATGCGACCGTAGACCAGGCGCGGGTTGCGGGCCAGGCAGACCTCGGGACCGAGACCCAGCCGCTCCATGACGCCCGGACGCATCCCCTCGATCAGTGCGTCGGCATCTTCGACGAGACGCAGAACGGCGTCGACCGCCCCTGGCGCCTTCAGATCGAGAACGATCGAGCGCTTGCCACGGTTGAAGATCGCGGACGGCCGCGGGCGCGACGCGCTGCCCTCGGGCCGCTCCACGGTGACGACTTCAGCGCCGAGATCGGCGAGCAGCATGCCGCAGAACGGCCCCGGGCCGATGCCGGCGATCTCGACGATGCGCACGCCTTCGAGCACTCCCATCGGATTCGTCTCCTGTGATCAGATGTCTGCCGTTGCAACTGGCTGGGTCGTGACAGTGAAGCCTCGCGTGAACGCGCTGGCCGCCTGCGCCGCATCGCGCATCAGCCGATCGACGATGACGCCTGCCGACTCGACAGCGTCGGCGAAGCCGCCTGCGGGGCCCAGCGAGACCATCCCCTCTTCGACCTTCCCATCGCGGTAGACGCGCTCGCGGGTGCGCGCGCTGAGGATCAGGTCGCCGAAGTCCTCGTGCCGGCGCGCACCGCCCGCCTCGATGCGCTGCACCTCGCGCGCAGTGTCGTTGACCATCACCCGCCAGGTGTTGTTCAGCGAGGAGAGAACGGTCGTCGAGCAGTGTTCGTCGAGACCGACGATGTGATCCTTCAGTGCCTGGTGGACGGGCGCTTCGGTGGCCACCATGAAGCGGCTGCCCATGACGACGGCGTCGGCGCCCATGGCCAGGGCCGCGGTGATCTGCCGACCGGTGCCGATTCCGCCGCCGACGACGACGGGAATGCGGATCTTCTGCAGCGCCACTGCGCCATTCACGAAGGTGGGCAACTGGTTGGCGCCGGGGTGGCCACCTTCCTCGAGCCCGACCAGTGCAACCGCGTCGACTCCGATGCGCTCGGCAGTGAGCGCATGGCGCACGCTGGGGCACTTGTGCATCAGCAGGCCGCCGCCCGCGTGGATCCGCTCGACGAAAGGCTCCGGCGAGGTGCCGGCGCTCTCGAAGTGGCGCACGCCCTCCTCCAGCGCGATGTCGATCCAGGCAGGGGCATCCCTGTTGAAGCCCGGGCGGGCCGAGATGGTCAGGTTGACGCCGAAGGCACGGCCGCCGGTGAGCTCGCGGCACTTGCGAAGATCGCGTCGGTACTCGTCCAGGCTGTCGAAGGAGCGCGGCGTGACGTAGCCCATTGCCCCCGCGTTGACGACTGCGGCCACCAGTGCGGATTGTCCGTAGTGCTGCATGCCGCCCATCAGGATCGGGTGCCGGATACCGAACAGTTCCGTGATCCGTGTGCGGAAGATCGGCGCCGTCATTCGGAGGCTCCTGCGGTGTGCAGTGCTGGGCGCCGCGCGGCCGCCTTGTCGAGCAGATCGATGCTGGCGAGTTGCGCAGCGCGATACTGCTCCTCCAGCCTTGCGATGCGCTCGGCGGCCGGCAGCACTGCATCGACCGCGGAGACGGTGTGGCCCGCGCTCCAGACATCGACCCAGCGCCGGGGGCCGATGGCCTCCTTCGAGTGCTCGCTCCAGAGCTCGCGTGCACGCTCGGGAGTCACCGGGCCTTCGAGCGACTTCGGATCCAGGCCCGCGGCGACGACCGAGGGGCGCAGCATGTTGGTGTCCAGGCCGGTGAAGGCCCGGGTGAGCATGACGTCGTCCAGGCGGCTTTCGACGAGCATCCGCTTGTAGGGAGCGATCGCCATGCTCTCTTCGGTGGCGATGAACGGCGTGCCGGCCATCCCGAGGTCACAGCCGAGCACCTGCGCGGCCCACAGCGCGGCGCCGTCGGAGATGCCGCCGGCGAGCACCAGCGGCCCGTCGAAGATCGCACGCACTGCGCGCGCGAATGCCATTCCGTTGACCCAGCCGGTCTGGCCGCCGGCGCCGGCGCTCAGCAGAACCAGTCCGTCGGCGCCGGCCTCGAGGGCCTTCTCGGCATGCCGGATCGAGGCCACGTCGGCCAGCACCAGGCAGCCGACGTCGTGCAGTCGCTGCACCACCGGGGCAGGCGAGCCGACGCTGGCCAGCACCATCTCCACCTTGTGCCGGACCAGCACCGCGATGTCGCTGTCCAGGACGGCCGGGTCGCGCCGCATGATGATGTTCGGGCACACCGGTGCCGTTGGCCCGTCGATGCGAGCGCAGTCCTCGGCGATGCGGGTCATCCAGGCGTCGAGCTCCTCGGACGAGCGCGCGTTGACGGTGGGGAAGGAGCCGATGACCCCGGAACGGCAGACCGCCGACATCAGGTCCGGGCCGGAGACGCGCAGCATCGGTGCGGCGATCAGTGGAAGGCGCAGTCGCGAGGCGATGGAAGCTGGAAGAGGCATCAGATGGGTCCTCTGCAGTGGGAGCGGACAGATGCAGGTGAGGGGCCGAGCATGCGCTCGGGCCGGTACCGATGAACGGATCGTAGGTTGTGCGCGCAGGGGCGTCTTCGTCGGTTCCGACGAAAGCGGGCTCGCATCTTCGCGTGTCCCGGATGGTGAGGGTCAGGTGGAGTCCGGGGGCTGCTTCGGAGCCAGTCCTCGCCTGAGCGTGGCCACCACTGTCTCGGCGATTGCGCCCAGATCGACGCGCTCCGGATCGAGGATCTTCTGGGCCAGGACACCACGCAGCTGCCCCATCAGCATCACTGCGGTCGATGCAGGGTCGACACTGGCGTCGATCTCGCCGCGCTCGATGCCGATGCGGACATGGGCTTCGAGATGATCCAGGTTGCGCCGGTTCGATTCACGGATCTCGTCGTGAAGCTCGGGCATCGACGAGACGGACTCCGCCCAGAGCACGTGGATCGCGCGGGCCCCGGGGGTGTCGGACAGGCCGAAGTAGCTGCGGACAGTGGCTTCGAGGAAGTCCAGTCCGGGACGCACCGTTCGTCCTGTCTGCGTCGTCATGCGGTTCTTCGAGACGCGCAGGTAGTCGCTGACGATGAAGGAATAGACGTCGAGCAGCAGCTGCTTCTTGGTCTTGAAGTGGTAATTGGGCAGTGAGTGGCTGTAGCCCGCAGCGCGACCGACCTCGGCGATGGACAGGCCCGAGGCTCCTTTCTCCGCGATCAACCGGATTGCCGCGTCGATCATCTTGCGGATCGCCTCTTCCCGCAGTTCGGCCTTGGTGCGGCGATCGTTCTCCGGGGGTGCTGGTCTGCTCATGATGGATCCTGGGCGAGAAGGGCCGGCGGCGGCTGCCTCTGCCGGCCCTTGCCGCAACTATTGTCGGTACATGTCGGCGAAGCGTACCAAGCCGTCCGGGACGACCGGCAGACCCTTCACGTGCTTCTTCGCGACGATGGTGTCAGACACGTTGTAGGTGTAGGCGTGCGCGACGATGTCGGTTGCCAGGAAGCGCGCAAGCTCCGAGTAGATCTGGGCACGCTTGGCAGGATCCACGGTGTTCATCCCCTGTTCCAGCAGCGCGTCGATCCGCGGGTGCTTGATGCCACCGTAGTTCGAGGAGGGAGTGACGTCGGCAAAGCGCGAGTGCAGGAAGGAGAAGGTGTTCACGTGCGGGTCGGCGCGGCCGGTGAAGCGGAACATCGCCGCCTCGAACTGCTTGGTGACCATGTTCTGCACCAGACGATTCTGGTCGAAGGGCTCCAGCGTGGCCGTGATGCCCACCTTGGCCCACATCTCCTGCAGCGACTGGACCAGGTGGCGCGTTCCCGGGTCGTTGTTGTAGCTGAGCGTGAACGCCACCGGCTTGCCGTACTCCTGGACCAGCTTCTTCGCCTGAGCTGGATCGAACTTCGGGTAGACGTCGGTCGGCTGCTTGATCGACGCCATGCCCTTGCCGAAGGGACTGTATGCAGGAGTCTGGACGCCGAAGCCGAGCGTGCGGATCAGGAGCTCACGGTCCATCGCATGCGCGATGGCCTTGCGCACGCGGAGATCATCGAGCGGCGGCTTCCTGAGGTTGAGGTAGACGCCATCGGTGCCGAAGCCCGCCGGGAAGTAGGCGTCGACGCGCTTGTCGGACTTGGCCTGCGAGACGAAGTGCATCGTGGGCTGCAGGATGATGTCGGTCTGGCCGGACTTGAAGGCGGCCTCGCGGGTCTCGGTGTTCTGCATCCCGCGGAAGATCAGCTTGTCGAGATGGGGCTTGCCTTGCTGCCAGTAGTCAGGGTTGCGCTCGAAGACGATGCGGCTGTTGCGCACCCATTCGACGAACCTGAAGGGGCCGGTGCCGACGGGCTTCGTGCCGATTCCCTGCGGGTCGGCCTTCAGCGCGGCCGGTGACACCATCGTGCCCGGCGCGTCCGCGAGAACCGTCGGCAGGGCGGCGTTCGGGTTCTTCAGCGTGAGCTCGACCGTCAGCGGGTCGATCGCCTTCCACTCCTTGAATTCCTGTGTCTGGGACAGGCAGCGGCAGCGGTTGGCAGGATTGCTGGTCCGGTCGAAGTTCGCGAGGACCGCCGCTGCGTCCAGCGGGCTGCCGTCGTGGAACTTGATGCCGGGGCGCAGCTTGAAGCGCCAGGTCTTGATGTCGTCCGAGACCGTGTAGCTCTCGATCAGGAACGGCACGGTCTTGCCGTCCGGGGCGATGTCGAAGAGGGCCTCGTAGACAGGTGTGGCGAGCTGCCGCTCCGTGAAGGTGCCGGTGCGGATCGGGTCGATGACCGCCGGGTCCTGCGCCAGTCCGATCGCCAGGATCCCGCCCTTCCTGGGCTCGGCGGCCGAGAGGGGCAGGGCCATCGCGCCGGCGAGCACGCCGGTCACGAGCGCGCAGAGGATTCGCCGGGTGCCCCGGATTCGCCAGTTGCCGTTCATTCGTCTGTCTCCTGTGAGTGAGATCCAGTGTGTGACGTGACCGCGCGCGACGGCCACCGATGCACGGGCAGTGCCCGGCGCATTCCTTTGATCACGCCGACCCCTGCTTCATGCTGGTGCTGCAGGGGTTGGCGCCGGCCGGCCCACCTCGATCGGGTGGTGGCAGGCGACGAAGTGCCCGTCGACACCTGCGACCGGGGTGATGCGGGGCTCCTCGATCGCACAGCGTTCGCTGGCGCGGGGACAACGCGTCCGGAAGCGGCAGCCGGAGGGGACCGCCATCGGTGAGGGCGTTTCGCCGCGGGCCACTGTTTCCCGTTCGGAGCGGCGGCGCGGCGTCATGGAAGGAACGGACGCCAGCAAGGTCGCAGTGTAGGGATGACGTGGCCGCGAATAGAGTGCGTCGGCGGGGGCGATCTCGCAGACCTTGCCGAGGTACATCACCATCACGCGGTCGCTGATGCCCTTGACGACGCTCAGGTCGTGCGAGATGAAGAGCATCGTCAGCCCATAGGCCTGCTTCGCGTCCTCGAGCAGGTTCAGCACCTGCGCCTGCACCGATACGTCGAGTGCGGAAACCGGCTCGTCGCAGACCAGAAGCTCCGGTTCGAGCACCAGGGCGCGCGCGATGCTGACGCGCTGGCACTGACCGCCGGAAAGTTCATAGGGGCGCCGGTTGCCGAGCACAGCGCCATCGAGGCCGACACGCTGCAGCATCTTCATGGCGACTTCCCGGCGCGTGGCCGCGTTGCCGCGTCCAGCCACCAGCAGCGGCATCTGGACGACGTCCAGGACGCTGTGGGCGGGATTGAGCGAGGACATCGGATCCTGGAAGACCATCTGCATCCGGAAGCGCAGCTCACGCAGCTTCGCGCCGCGCAAGGTGTGGACCGGCTGGCCATCGAAGTGCACCGATCCGCTGTCCGGCGCAGGCAGGCAGAGCAGTGCGCGCGCAAGCGTCGACTTTCCAGAGCCGGACTCGCCCACCACGCCGAGCGTCTCGCCGCGCAGCAGTTCGAAGGACACGTCCGAGAGTGCCTGGACGCGTCGCCCACCCTTGGCGCGGAAGGTGCGCACGAGCTTGCGCGCGCTGAGCAGGGCGCCATCGCCTCGCAGGTGATCGGTTCCGCTACCGGCCATTGCAGTCTCGTCGGGTCGAAGCCACGGTCTGGTTCATTCAGAGGCCTTCCACCGGATGCCAGCAGGCAAAGCCATGGTTGTCATCGGCCTGCGTCCATTCGGGCTGCGTGGAATCGCATCGCTCGTCCCGGTAGCCGCAGCGCGGAGCGAACCGGCAACCGGGTGGCGGTGCGATCAGGTTCGGGGGCTGCCCTTCGATCACCGGGAGCCGCGCGTGCGAGGGGGTGTCGATGCGAGGCGCCGACTGGAGCAGGGCTTCGGTGTAGCGCATCCGCGGACCTTGCAGCACGTCGGCGACGCTCCCGTTCTCGACGATCCGGCCCGCGTACATCACGGCCACCTCGTCGCACATCTCGGCGACGACGCCGAGGTTGTGCGTGATCAGCACCATCGCCATCGAATGCGCGTCCTGGAGGCGGCGCAGGAGCTCCAGGATCTGCGCCTGCACGGTCACGTCCAGGGCGGTGGTCGGCTCGTCGGCAATCAGCAGCCTGGGATTGCAGGCCAGCGCGATCGCGATGACCACCCGTTGCCGCATTCCGCCCGACATCCGGTGGGCGTACTCGCGGGCGCGCTGGCGCGGGTCCGCGATCCCGACTTCGGCCAGGAGTTCGACCGCCCGCTCGGCGGCGGCCCTATTCGAAAGATCGGTGTGCTGCCGCAGCACCTGCTCGATCTGTCGGCCGATCGTGAGCACCGGATTCAGCGAGGTCATCGGATCCTGGAAGATCATTGCGATCTCCTTTCCCCGGATGGAGCGCATCTGCGCCTCGCCGAGCCGGCGCAGATCGCGCCCGTCGAAGAGCACGCGCCCGCCGGCCTCGAGCGTCCGGTCCGCGGGAAGCAGTCCGATGATGCTGCGTGCCAGCACCGATTTCCCGGACCCTGACTCGCCGACGATGCCGATGGTGCGACCGGCATGCAGGGTGAACGACACTCCGTCGACGGCACGCAGGATGCCGTGCGGCAGGGCGAAGTGAGTCGCGAGGTTCTCGACCTCGAGCAGCAGTCCGCTCATGCGGCCCCCGCTCGATTGTCGATGCGCCGCTGGATGTCTTCTCCTACCAGGTTGAGAGCGAAGATGGTCAGCAGCAGCATCAGGGCCGGAAAGAACACCGCGTGCGGCGCCTCGAGTACGCGTGACTGTTCGCTGGCCATCAGCGAGCCCAGCGACGGGGCCGGCGGAGGCACGCCCAGGCCGAGGAAGCTCAGGCCGGCTTCGGCGAGCGCCGCGACCGCGATCAGCAGCAGCGCGTAGGCCATCAGTGCCGGGACGAGGTTGGGCAGCAGCTCCCGGAAGATGATGCGCATGTTGCCCATGCCGGCGGCACGTGCCGCGGTCACGAACTCCAGCCCGCTGAATCGCATCGTGTTGGCGCGTGCGATTCGCACGACCGCGGGCGTGAAGACTATGCCCAGCGCGATGATCACCTTGAGCATCGCCTCGCCGGGATAGGCGACCATGGCGATGATCAGCACCAGGGGCGGGAAGGCGAGCAGGACGTTGACGAGCATCAGGATGATGCGCTCCACCCAGCCGCGGAAGTAGCCGGCGCAGATTCCCAGCAGCCCGCCGGCCATCAGACCGAGCGCCACCGAGCCGAAGCTGACGATCAGCGTGATGCGAAAGCCGTGGATGGTGCGGGAGAAGACGTCGCGGCCCAGCGAATCGGCGCCGAACCAGCGCGTTGCGTCCGGGGCTGCCAGCATGCTTTCCAGGCTTTGCTGGAGCGGATCCTTCAGCGGCAGCCACTGGACCGTGAGCGTGGCCAGCAGGACGAGGCCGAGCCAGACCAGCGAGAAGCGGTAGAGAACGGAAGTGGACTTCATCGTCAGGCTCCCGCGTCCCGCAGCAGGCGCGGGTCCACCACCGCGTAGACGAGGTCGGTGAGCAGGTTGATGACGATGAACATGACGCCGACGAACAGCACGATGCCTTGCGTCATCAGGTATTCCTGCTGGTAGACCGACTCGACCAGCAACTGGCCGATGCCCGGAAGCGCGAACATCGTCTCGATGATGATCGCCCCTCCCATCAGGCGCCCCATGTTGACGCCGACCACGGTGATCAGGTTCAGCGAGGACGGGCGCAGCGCGTTCTGGATCAGGATCCGCCAGGTGGGCAGTCCCATGCCGCGGGCCAGCGAGATGTAGTTCTGCTGCAGGGTGGAGACCATCTCGCTGCGCAGCAGCCGCAGGTAGATCGGCGCCTCGGTCAGTGCCAGCGCAGTGACCGGCAGGATCATGCTCTCGATGTTGTCGCGTAGCCCTTCCTCGAGCGAGACGAACCCGGTTGCCGGCAGCCAGCCCAACTGCAGGGCGAACACGTAGATCAGCCCGAGGGCGAGCACGAAGGACGGCAGCGAGAGCTTCACCAGGCAGAACATCAGCGTCGCGTGGTCGAACGCGCTGCCACGGCGATACGCGCTCCAGATCGCCAGCGGGATCGCGATCACGAGGGCGAGCAACTGGGTGAGCAGGATCAGCTCGATCGTGACGGGAAGTCGGGAGAGGATGACCTCGAGCGTCGGTTCGCCCGAATGGATGCTGTTGCCGAAGTTGCCCTGGAGCAGATTGCCGAGCCAGGTCAGGTAGCGCACCCAGATCGGCTGGTCCAGTCCGAGTTCCTGACGAAGCGCCGCCACGCGTTCCGGGGTGGCCGCGTCCGAGAGGATCACCAGGGCCAGGTCGCCGGGCAGCAGGGCAATCAGCAGGAAGCTCACGATCGACACCGCAAGCAGGGTCGCCAGCAGGCCGCCCGTGGCGGTCGCGAAGCGTCTCATGGACATCGTTCCGGTCTCCTCCCTGGTCCGGTCCCCGCGGTCGGGATCGGGCGCGCGCCCGGTTCCGCCTCGTCCTCAGTCGCGCTGCAGCGTGTGCACGTAGCAGACCGCACCGACGCCGACCATGTGCGCCAGGCCGGTGCGTGCGCCGGCGTGCTGACGTTCCCCGGCGACGCCGCGCAACTGCAGGGCGATCTCGCCGATCTGGCCCACGCCGGTCGGTCCGATCGGGTGCCCCATCGCGATCAGTCCACCGGAGGGATTGATCGCGCAGCGTCCGCCGATGTCCCAGGCGCCCTCCATGAGTTGCGCCACGGCGGTGCCGGGCTCACACAGACCCATCGCCTCGACGTACTCGACTTCCTCGACCGTGAAGGCATCGTGCAGTTCGACCACATCGATCTGGTCCGGACGCAGGCCTGCCTCGCGCAGGGCGATCCGGGTGGTCTCCGAGGTCAGCGTCGCGTCGAAGCTGCCGGGGTCTGCGTAGACGCGCTCGCTGCGCGCGGCCGATCCGGTGACGCGCACCGGCTTGTCGCCGCAGACGCCGAGGCGCCGGATCGCCTCCTCCGAGGCGATGATCACCGCGGCCGCGCCCTCGCCCACCGGGGTGCACTGCAGGGTCGTGAAGTTGCCCGACACGATCCGGCCACCGAGGATCTCGTCGAGCGTGCGCGCCTGCTGGCGCTGCGCGTTGGGGTTCTTCGCACCGTTGGCGTGATTCTTGACGGCGACGCGGGCAATGTCGTCGGGCGAAACTCCCCAGCGCTGTGCGTACTGGTCCGCCAGCAGTGCGAAGTGCGTGAAGGGAACGATCGCGTCGTTGGCGAGGCTGGCAATCCCGGTGTGTGCTTCGGCGCGGCCGCGCGGTGCGAGGTGCTTGTCCACGCCCAGCACCAGCGCAACATCGGAAACTCCGCTGGCCACCTCGATGCAGGCCTTGCGAAATGCAGCCGAGCTCGACGCCGAGGCGTTCTCGATGTGCACCAGCTCCACGCCGCTGGCCCCCAGGTGGCGCAGGATCGCCCGGCCCGGTGCCATCGGCAGCAGTGCGGTTGCGACATACGCGCTCTGCACCTCGGGCCATTCGATGCCTGCGTCCGTGAGTGCGCCGCGCACTGCCGCCAGACCGAGCGTCACGAAGGTGGTGTCGCTCGGATTCTGGTAGCGGTGCCAGCCGGCACCGATCACGTAGACCGGCCGCATGTCCTTCAGGGTCTTGGGCATGTGTTCCTCGTTTCGATCAGTTTTCGGGAGTGAAGCGCAGGTCCACGAGCGCCTCGCCGGCGTCCGAGCGGCCGACTTCGACGAGGCAGGCCCGCAGGCCGGTGCCCACCGGCAGGCGCTCGGTGCTGTCCTCGGCCAGCAGGGTGCGCACCACCGGCCCATCGTCGAGCCTGATCGATGCCACCACGAACGGTGCCTTGCGGTCCTTGGCTGCATGCAGCAGTACCCGGGCGGAGGCCACCAGCTTTCCCCGGCCTTGCAGGAGCGCAGGCTGCAGGGCTTCGCCCGTGCGCCCGCAGACTTCGCAGCCGTAGGTCTGCATCGGGAAGAAGACGTGACCGCAGGTGCAGCGCCCCCCGCGCAGTTGCGCAATGCCGCCGCTGCTGTCGGTCGGGACGGTGTACAGGTCGGGTTTGAGGGCTTGCATGTCAGGTGGTTCCTCTCGTGACGCCGATGGGACGGGCAGAGTCTGCATTCTTGACTAGATATTGATCAAGCGAATAGCGAAAGAATCAGGGTTAACACCTATTCGATTCTGAAACTGCTTGTTGCGTGTCAAGCATCTAGGATATGTTCGGAGGATCCCAAGGGGAGTCCTGCCTGTGCTAAGCGGTATTCGTGTGCTCGAGTTGTCCCAGCCCCAGACGATGCTCGCGGGGCAGATCCTGGCGGACCTGGGCGCCGAGGTCATCGCAGTGGAGCCACCCGCGGGCAGCCTGGGACGGCGGATGGAGCCGTTTCGCGATGATGTGATCGGGCTGGAGCGAAGCCTGACCTGGCATGCCCTGAACCGGAACAAGCGCGGTATCACTCTCGATGTCGACTGTCACGATGGACGGGACATCTTCGAAACGCTGGCCGCCTCGGCCGCCGTCGTGATCGAGACCGCTCCTGCCCGCTTTGGCCACCTGTCCGATCGAGGGCTGGTCCATTGCACCGTGCGGCCCTTCTCGGCCGACGGACCGAAGAGCCGCCATGCCTTCACCGATCGCACCATCGTGGCCTCGACCGGCGCACCTTCCTGCACCGGCGATGGGGACCGGGCGCCGCTGTTCATCCCGGTGCCGCAGGCCATGATGGAGGCCGGCGCCGAGGCGGCGATCGGCGCGCTGGCCGCGCTGGTGGCTCGCGACCGGGACCGCATGGGGCAGCGCGTCGATGTCTCGATGCGGGTTGCGGCGATGATGAGCGCGTTTTCACTGCCCTACTTCTCGGCGACCCCGGAGCCGCGCCCGGCCCGTCCGGCAGGCCGACGCACCGTGCTCGGAGTCGAGATCCCCGCGTTCCATCGATGCCGCGACGGTTTCGTGCAGGTGTCGATCGCGTTCGGCGGCTTCGGCGGCATCACCAGGCGGATGGTCGACTGGCTGGTCGGCCGGAAGATCGTCGATGCCGGTCTCGCGGAAGTCGATTGGTCCCGCTTTCCTGCCGACCCGGATCAGGCGCAGGACGTCCAGCGGTTGCAGACGCTCGTGACCGGGCTGCAGACGGCCATTGCATGCATGGACAAGGCGGAAGTCGGTCTTGCCGCAAGGGCGCACGGCTTCTTTGCAGCTCCGTTGATGGACATGGCTGACATTGCCGCCTTCGACCAGTACGCGGCGCGCGGGCTGTGGTCCCGGCAGGCGATCGGGCCCGATCTGTCGATCGACGTGCCCGCGCGCTACGCCCACTTCTCGAACCATTCGATCGAGCAGCGCCTGCCGGCGCCGGGCCTGTCCGAGCACACCGGGGAGGTGCTTGCCGCAGCGGGCTTCTCGGCGGACGAGATCCGCGCACTGTTCGCACATCGGATCATCTGAGGAACCGACATGACCGCTCCGCTGGCTGGTCTGCGCGTGCTCGACCTGAGCTGGGTGATGGTGGGGCCGATGTCCGGCCGCTACCTGGCCGATCTCGGCGCCGACGTCATCAAGGTCGAGAGTTCGCGCCGGCTCGACCCCTTGCGAACCCTCGGCCCCTTCCGTCACGGAACCCCGAACCCGGAAGAGACCCTCTCCTACCACAACATCAACGCCGGCAAGCGCAGCATCACGCTGGACCTCGCTGCCCCGGCGGGCCGCGACATCGTGCGCCGGCTCGTCCGGAACGTGGACGTCGTGATCGAGAGCTTCACCGCCGGCACGCTGGAGCGGATGGGCCTGGCCTGGGAGCAACTGCATGCCGAGAACCAGCGGCTGATCATGGTTTCGAGCTGCCTGTTCGGGCAGACCGGGCCGGAGCGCGCGGCGGCGGGCGTGGGCACCCTGGGGGCCGCCTATTCCGGCGCGAGTCTGCTGGTCGGCTGGCCCGACCGAAACCCCACCGGTCCATACAACGCCTGGACGGATTCGGTCACGCCGCGATTCATCGTCGCCAGCCTTCTCGCGGCGATCCGGCAGCGGACGCTGACCGGGCAGGGCTGCTACATCGACGTCGCGCAGGCCGAGGCGGGGCTGCAGTTCCTGCTGCCGGCCTACTACGAGTACGCGGTCAACGGCCGCGTCCCCGGGCGTGTGGGTACGGACGTGGACCCGCTGCGCGCACCGAGCGGAACCTTTCCCTGCGCAGGCCCGGACCGCTGGATCGTCATCGATGCGTCGGCCGACGAGCACTGGAAGGCGCTGCGTGCCTGCGTGGCGCCGGCGCTCGACGATGCGGCCTTCGACACCCTTGTCGGTCGCCTGCGCAGGCGCACGCAAGTGCACGAGACGCTCGGCGCGTGGACCCGCAAGCAGGACCCGCACGCACTGCAGGACGCCCTGCAGGCAGCGGGCGTGCCTGCGCACGTGGTGTCCACCTGCGACGAACTGAGCGTGGACGCGGACCTGATCGCCGATGGCTACTACTCGGAAGTCGTCGATCCGGTGATCGGACGCTTCCAGTTGCGCAACCCCCAGGTTCGCATCACGCCGTCCGGAACGCTTGCCGCACGCCCCGGGCCGCGAATCGGGGACTCCACCGAATCGATCCTGCGTGAGGTCGGCGACTGCTCGGACGAGGAGATCGCGGCCTATCGAAGTGCCGGAGTCCTTGCCTGATCGATCGACCCGATGCCGCCCGCCCGGTGGCATCTGCCCCTTGTTGCGAAACCTGGAGAACCAAGGATGTACCAGTTCAACGAGCAGACCACCGCCTTCGTGGATCTCGTGCGACGTCTCGTCGACGAATTCCAGAAGCCCGTCGAGGCTCGCAAGCTGCGCGGCGAGAAGATCACGCGCGCCGACCATCGTCCTGGGCAGGAGGCGGCCAGGAAAGTCGGTCTCTGGGGCCTCGGCTGCCCGGTCGAGCTTGGCGGCGTGGAGATCTCGATGGTCGACGCGCTGGCGATCACCGAGGAGAACTTCAAGTGCCTGACGCCGCTGCGCTTCGGCGGACGGGCGCTGCCGAACCTGTACGGCCTGAAGGGTGAGCAGAAGGCCCGCTACCTGGATCCGTTCATCGAGGGGCGCAAATCGCTGTGCTTCGCCCAGACCGAACCCGGCGGCGGCGCGGACCCGGCACGTGCGGTGTCGACGCACGCGAAGCACGACGGCAAGGGCTGGGTGATCAACGGCTCCAAGATCTGGATCAGCAGCTTCGAGGACGCCGACGTCGTGTTCGTCGTGGCGCGCACGGACAAGCAGAAGGGCGCTTCGGGCATCTCGATGTTCGCGGTCGACAAGGGCACGCCCGGCCTGGTGGCGCGCGAGGTACCGATGCTCGGTGGCTTCACCACCCACCAGCTCACGTTCGAGGACTGTCGGGTCGACGACCTCGCGCTGATCGGCGGCGAAGGCACCGGCTTCAAGGGTGCCCAGGCGGCGCTCGTGGCGGCGCGCTTCGACGTCGCCGCACGCTGCACCGGCATTGCCCTGCGCTGTTACGACATGATGGTCGACTACGCCAAGCAGCGCCACGTCTTCGAGGGGCCGCTCAGCGAGAAGCAGGGGATCCAGTCGATGATCGTCGATTCGTGGATCGAGATCCAGCAGACCCGGCTCATGCTGTTCACCTGTGCGGAGAAGGCCGATCGCGGACAGGACACCCGCGTCGAAGCCGGCATGATGAAGATGCTCGCTACCGAGATGGTCGACCGGGTGATCGACCGCGCCATCCAGATCCATGGTGCGGCCGGCTGCACCTACGAGAGCCCGCTGGCGCACTGGTATGACCACCAGCGCCTGGCGCGCATCTACGAAGGGCCCACCGAGGTCCACAAGTACCGCGTGATGGCACGCGCGCTGCTGGCCTGAGCGCCAGGGCCGTTTCCGATCTTCCCGGAGCTACGACTATGACCACACATGGAACGGCTGCGGCGTCCGGCCAGGCCGCGCAGCCTGTCGCAGGAACCCTCGAGGACTGGGCACGACGCAAGCCCGACGAGGTCGCCCTGGTGGACGGCGAACGCACGATGACCTGGGGCCGCTGGAACCAGGACGCCGATCGGCTGGCCAGCGCGCTTCGGGCGCGCGGCCTCGGCCCGGGCGACATCGTCGTCGTCCGAACCCACATCCGCATCGAATGGTCGGTGGTCGCCTCGGCGCTGGCCAAGATCGGCTGCTCGCTGCTGGGAATGAACTGGCGTCTCACGCCGGCAGAGACCCGGCATGTGCTGAACAACAGCCGTGCGTCAGCGATCATCTGCGATGACCAGGATCCGTCAGCACTGCTCGAGGTCTTCGAGGGCCAGGTGCTCAAGGCGGCAGTCTCGCTCGACGTGGAGGCGGCGGGCTTCGATCGCTACGAGGCGCTGATCGGCACGCAGGGCGAGCACTTCCTGTCGGCCGGCGATCCGCCGCTGGTGATCTACACCTCGGGAACGACCGGCCTGCCCAAGGGGGTCGTGATGGCGCGCAACGCGTCCCCGATCACGGTCGAGTACCTGCTCGACGTCCGCGGCACCCGCAGCGCCGGGGAGCAAGACGTGTTCCTGGTGACCATGCCGATGCATCATGGTTCCGGACCGGGGCAGATGTGGGCGGCGCTGCGAGCAGGCTGCAAGACCATCGTCCTGCGCCGCTTCGATCCCGTCGAGGTTCTGGAATTGATCGAGCGGCACCGTGTCACGCACTGGACCGGAGTGCCGACGATGTACAGGCGGCTCGCGGCGCTGCCGGCCGAGACCTTCAGGCGCTACGACGTGTCCAGCCTGTGCAACCTCACAGTCGGAGCAGCGCCGGTGTCCGATGGGCTCAAGCAGTGGATCATCGAGAACCTCGGCGACTGCCTCTCCGAGGGTTACGGCTCCACGGAGACTGGAATGATCACCCGCATGCCACCCGAGATGCAGCGGGTCAAGCCGGGGTCGAGCGGGCGTCCGTACAGGCACGTGCAGATCGAGATCCGCGACGAGGACGGGCGCGTGCTTCCGGTCGGCGAGACTGGCGAGATCTGGGCCTGGACTCCGGTGTCGATCGATCGCTACCTCAATGCCTCGCCCCTGGATTCGGAAACGCGTGACGCGCGCGGGTTCTTCCGCACCGGTGACATGGGGCGTCTCGACGCGGACGGCTACCTGTACATCAGTGATCGCGCCAAGGACATGATCATCGCGGGCGGGGTCAACATCTACCCGGCCGAGATCGAGCACGCACTGCAGGCGCACCCGGCGGTGGCGGATGCGGCGGTCATCGGTATTCCGGACGAAGAGATGGGCGAGCGCGTTCTGGCCTTCTGCGAGCTCAAGCCGGGTCGGCAGACCACGCCGGACGAACTGCTGACGCACTGCAGCCAGACCCTGGCCAGCTACAAGCGGCCGCGCGAGATCCGCGTCGTCGACGAACTGCCGCGGAACACCGTGGGCAAGCTGCTCAAGCGCGATCTGCGCGCCCCCTTCTGGAAGAACAAGGACCGCATGGTCTGAAATGGAGAGCATCGAGATGGAAGACATCCTGAGCATGAAAGGCAAGGTCGCGCTGGTGACTGGCGCGGGGCAGAACGTCGGTCGCCAGATTGCGATGCACCTGGCTGCGCATGGCGCAGACGGCGTGGTGGTGAACGATTACTTCCTCGACCGCGCGCAGGCGGTGGCCGACGAGATCAACGCGCAGGGCGGAAAGGCCATCGCGCTGCAGGCCGACGTCAGCAGCCACGACAGCGTCAAGGCGATGTTCGCTAGGGCGTTCGAGAAGTACGGCCGTGTCGATGTGCTGGTCAACAATGCGGGCAACGCTGGCGCAACGCCGAACGACGACGCGCGCAAGCCTTTCTACGAAACCGGTCCCGAGGTCTGGAAGACCTGGATCGGGGTGAACTTCGACGGCGTGATCAACTGCACCGCGGCAGCCCTGCCGGGGATGATCGAACGCAAGACGGGCAAGATCGTGACCATCATCTCCGACGCGAGCCGTTTCGGAGACGCCGGCATGGAGGTGTACGCCGGCGCGAAGGCGGGCGCGGCAGGCTTCATGCGCTCGGTTGCGCGCGGCATGGGCCGCTACAACATCAACGCCAACTCGATCGTCATCGCGGCGATGGGAACGCCGATGATCGAGGCACGCCTGGCCGAGAACCCCGAGCGCGCGAAGAAGATCCTCGAGAAGTACATCATCCGGCGGCTAGGCCGTCCGAGCGACGTTGCGAACATGGCGCTCTACCTGTCTTCGCCGGCCAGCGACTACATCACCGGACAGACCTACCCGGTCAACGGTGGCTTCACCTTCGCACTCTGAGGCCCACGAGATGAGCGACAACGACAAGGTCCTGACCGAGCGCCGTGACAACGTCCTGCTGATCACGCTGAACCGGCCCGAGGTGAAGAACGCCTGCGACAACGAGATGGCGTTCGCGATGAACGCAGCGATGGACCTGCTCGACCAGACCGACGAACTTTTCGTCGGCGTGGTCACCGGGGCCGGCGGCGATTTCTCGGCCGGCGCCGATCTCAAGGCCGCCGCGAAGGGCGGCCTGCGTGAGCGGCCGCCGCGCGGTGGCTTCGGACTCTTCGCGCGTCCGGCGCGCAAGCCGCTGATCGCCGCGGTCGAGGGCGTCGCGGTCGGAGGCGGGCTCGAACTGTGCCTGTCCTGCGATCTCATCGTCGCCGCGCGCAATGCGCGCATGGGACTGCCCGAGGTGCGACACAACGTCGTGGCGATCGGTGGCGGGCTCTTTCGCCTGCCCAAGCGGATCCCCTATCACGTGGCGATGGACGTCGCTCTCAGCGGTACGCTGCGCGACCCGGAGTTCTTCGCACGCTGGGGCCTGGTGAACCGGATCGTCGAACCAGGGCAGGCCTTGCCCACCGCGCTGGAGTGGGCCGAGTCGCTGCTGGTGAACGGACCGACAGCGCTGGCGGCGACCAAGGAGATCGTCTTCCAGGGCGCGAACTGGACCGATCAAGCCGGTTGGGCCGAGCAGATGCCGATCGCGATGAAGGCGATCCAGTCCGAGGACCGTACCGAGGGGCTGAAGGCCTTCGCGGAGAAGCGCAAGCCGGTGTGGAAGGGGCGGTGACGCCTGATCCCAGTCAGGCGGGTGCCCTGCCTCAACGCCTGGCCCGTTGGTGGCCCGGCGGGTCGCTGGGGAGTTCGCCCCCGTCTCGGACACCAGGGATCAGGCCCAGTTCGCGGGCCACGACGGTCGCCTGGTACCGGCTGCCGACACGGAGCTTTCCGAAGATCGACTTGAGGTTCCACTTCACGGTCTGCTCGCTGATGTTCAGGGCCAGCGCGATGCGCTTGTTGGGCATCGACTGATCCAGCAGCGCGACGATCTCGAGTTCGCGTGGCGTGAGCGGCAGCGTTCCGATGCGCCCAGCGGGAGGCTGCGCGAGGATCGCAGGAGTTGCGCCGCGTTGTCGGGCGCCCATCGCGGAGTCCAGGATCAGGCGTTGCAGGTAGTCGTCGCACCCTGTCCGGTCGCCAGCTTCCACGCGCAGCAGCATCCCCCGGATCCGCTCGCCTTCGTCGAGTAGGGTTCGCAGCAGTCCCAGCCGGCGGCCGGTGGCAAGCGCTGCCCGAATGCAGGCGTCAGCTTCGGGAATCCGGCCCAGATCGTCCAGCGCCTGTGCCTGCAGGAGATCGGAGGTGACCTGCAGGCACTGCATGCCGAAGCGCGCGGCCATTGCCTGCACTTCCTGCACCGAGCGCAGTGCCTGAGAGGGTTCGTGCCGGGCGAGTGCGAGCCGGGTGCACGCGAGTGCCGCGACCGCCCGTATCTCGGCATCGCGCATGTCGGCCTGCGAGCGCCCGCGGGCCAGTTCATGGATCGCGGCCTGCAGCGTCGCGGCGTGGCGCAGATCGCCCTCCTCCAGTGCGAGACGCTGCTGCTCGGCGAGCATGTGCACGACCCCGCGGTCGAAACGCAGGCTGCGGAAATGCGCCTCTTCGTGAAGGAGGTGGTCGAGGGCAGCGTTGAGCGACTCGCACATCCATCGCAATCGGCCCTGCGTGATCACGGCCTGCAAGGTGATTTCCGGCGCCGAATGGCGCAGCAAGCCCAGGCGATTGGCCAGGCGTTCGCGTGCGTCGTCGACCCGGTCGAGCTCGTACAGGCAGGCAGCCAGGACCGCCGCGCACAGGCAGGCGCTCATCGAGTTGCGCCCATGCTGGCGCTGCGCGGTCTCGAGCGCGGCTTCGACCAGACCGTGCGCCTCGAGCACCCGTCCCTCGCGCAGGATGCCGAGCGCTGCGGTGGCCGTTGCCAGCAATTCCAGCTCGCCGGTGCCGGCGCGGGTCGCTCGCGCAGACGATGACTGGTAGACGCTGCGCGCACCGGCGTGATCGCCGGCCGTGACCTGGACCCATACGAGCATTGCGATCCGCAGGGGTTCGAGCTGTGGATTCACGAGCGGGCCCTCGCGCAAGCCCGCCATCAGGGCATCGGCACGCACGGGGTCGTCCTGCTGCGAAGCGATCATCGCCTTCAGCAGCCGCAGTTCGGCGATGTCGACATCTCCTGCTGCGTCGGATTCGAGCATCGCCGCCCACATCTCGGCGCGCTCGGTCCGGGCCGTGAGCACACTGGCCCATCCGCCGAGGAACAAGAGCTTCGGGTGCCGGACAAGCACAGCGGCAGGCAGTTGCTCGACCCAGTGCACCAAGGCACTGAGTTCGCTCACCGTATCCAGCGGCGCGGGGTTGTCCTCGAGCAGGCGGATCACCGCATCGAAATCGTCTCCGAGCAGTGCGTGGCGCATCGCCTCGGCCAGCAGTCCGTTGCGTGCGAACCAGTCGGCGGCGCGCCGATGCAGTTGCGTGACCGCGATCCCGCTGCGCGCCAGGCCTTGCCCGAGGAAGTCCGAGAACAGCGGATGGAAGCGATACCAGCATTGCCGCCCGTCTGTTTCGACGGGCTGGAGGAAGAGGTTGCGCGCCCGGATCTCCGAAATCAGTTCCTCGGCTTCGGCGAAACCGGTGACATGCGCTGCAAGGTCCCCACCGAAGCGCCGCAGGATCGAGACGCGCTGCATGAACTCGACCATCTGCGGCGGAAGGTCGCCGATCACGTCCTCGGACAGGTAGGCGTCGAGATCCTCGCTGCTCGGCCGAAGCACGCGCAGGCGCCCCCAGCGGTGAGGATCCGATTTCAGGGCGATCGCAATGAGCTGCATGCCGATCGGCCAGCCATCGCTCACTTCGTGGATCTGCGCCGCCACTTCCGGGGTGATCGCCGGGTCGAGATTGACCCGCAGAAAGGACAGCGCCTCGGGGAGTTCGAACGCGAGCTGGGCATCGTGGATCTCGCACAGATCTCCAGTGGCCCGCAGGCGCCCCAGCAGCAGGGGTGATCTGCTGCGCGAGGTGATCACCAGTCGCAGACCCGGAGACGCGGCGTCCAGAAGCGTCTGCACCAGCTGCAGGGTTCGCGGGTCATCGACATGGTGGAAGTCGTCGATCAGCAGGTACAGATCGCCGGGCGCCCCGGGCAACACGTGCAGCAGCGCCCTGGCCGCGAGCTTCGGATCGCGGTCGCTCTCGCTGAGCAGCAGCACGTCGTCCTGGACCGGAATCCCCGCCTGCCGCAGCGCACCATGCAGGGCGGCGCAGAACTGCCCCAGGGAATCGTCGTCGGCAGCAAGCGACATCCAGACGACCCTGGCGCCGGCGCACAGCAATTCCTGACGCC
The DNA here is from genome assembly GCA_963204785.1 of Pseudomonadota bacterium. Lineage (GTDB taxonomy): Bacteria > Pseudomonadota > Gammaproteobacteria > Burkholderiales > Burkholderiaceae_E > Quisquiliibacterium. The sequence goes on from CAUJHG010000041.1 coordinate 53,293, forward strand.
ACAGGGCGACCAGAGTGCTCTTGCCGAAGCCTGCGCCAGCCGTGATCAGCGTCAGCCTGCAGTCGCGTGCATCGTGCAGGCGTGCAAGCAGACGATCGCGCCGGATCGCCCGGCGGCCGATCCGGGGCGGCGCGAACCTGGTGGCGACAACCGAGGCGTTCTTGCTCATCGGAAGGAGTCGTTCCGGTCGGCCCCCCCCCATTTCGGGGGGGTAGGAGAAGCCGCTCGCCCGCGTAAGCTGACAAAGAAGTTCCGGTTCAGCGCACAGGGGAGTCCTGCATGGTACAGAAGGTCCACGTTGCCGGCGTCGGCATGATCCCGTTCACGAAGCCGGGGGCCAGCGGCTCCTACATCGAGATGGGCGCCGAGGCGGTTCGCCTGGCACTGGCCGATGCTGGTGCGGGCTACGAACTGATCCGACAGGCCTATGTCGGTTATGTCTACGGTGATTCGACTGCGGGCCAGTCGGCGCTGTACGAGGTGGGCCTGAGCGGGATCCCGATAGTCAACGTGAACAACAACTGCTCCACCGGATCCACTGCGCTCTTCCTGGCGCGCCAGGCTGTCGAGAGCGGCGTGGTCGAGTGCGCGCTCGCGCTGGGTTTCGAGCAGATGCGGCCAGGAGCGCTGGGCTCGGTCTGGAAGGATCGCCCTCCGATCATGGGCAAGGGACAGGCGGTGGCCGATGCCTTGTCCGGTGACGTCGAGATTCCGATGGCGCTGCGGCACTTCGGCGGTGCCGGACGCGAGCACATGCAGCGCTACGGGACGAAGCTCGAAACCTTCGCCGCCATCCGGGCGAAGGCGAGCCGTCATGCGGCGAACAACCCGCTGGCGATCTTCCGGAAGGTGGTGAGCACCGACGAGGTGATGGCCGACCAGCAGGTCTGGCCTGGCGTGATGACCCGGCTGATGGCCTGTCCGCCCACCTGCGGCGCGGCGGCAGCACTGCTCGTCTCGGAGCGGTTCGCGAAGAAGCACGGCCTGCGCACCGACGTGGCGATCCTGGCGCAGTCCATGACCACCGACACCCTCAGCTCCTTCGAGCCGCCTTCGATGATCCGGATGGTGGGCTTCGACATGGCCCGTGCGGCGGCCCGGGAAGTCTACGAACAGGCAGGCATCGGGCCCGAGGACATTCCGGTGGCCGAGCTGCACGACTGCTTCGCCCAGAACGAGCTGCTCACCTACGAGGCGCTCGGCTTCTGCCCCGAGGGCGGCGCCGAGAAGTTCGTGATGGATGGCGACAACACCTATGGCGGCGCCGTGGTCACGAACCCGTCGGGCGGGCTGCTGTCCAAGGGGCATCCGTTGGGGGCCACCGGACTGGCGCAGTGCTACGAGCTCACCAGCCAGCTGCGCGGCACCGCGGACAGGCGTCAGGTGCAAGGCGCCCGGCTGGCGCTCCAGCACAACCTCGGCCTGGGCGGAGCCTGCGTCGTGACCCTGTACGGGCGCAACGACTGACACGCGTGGAAATCACTCCTGCCGGCAGCCGCGCAGGCGCCCGCGGGGCATTTGACAGGGGAGCCAGTTTCGAATGGCAGACAAGAGCTTGATCGGCCGATCGCTCGGTGTGACCGTGGCCGACGTGGAGAAGGGGCGACTGCGGTTCTTCGCCAAGGCGATCGGCGAGACCGATCCGATCTACTTCGACGAGGCCGCTGCGCGGGCGGCCGGCCATCGGTCGCTGCCGGTGCCGCCCACCTTCCTGATGTGCCTGCAGGGCGAGGGCCGCGACCTGGTCCAGACGCTGAAGGTGCTGGGCTTCGACCTCGCGCGGATCCTGCACGCGGAGCAGGAGTTCGTCTATCACCGGATGGCGTATGCGGGCGACACGCTGACCTTCGACACGAAGGTCGGCGACGTCTACGACAAGAAGGGCGGCGCGCTGGAGTTCGTCGTCCAGGAGACCCGGATCACCAACCAGGACGGGGAGCACGTCGCCGACATGCGCTCGTCCGTCGTGCAACGCAACGCCTGAGGATCGCCGCGATGAGGACCCCGAAGTTCGACGAGGTGAAGGTGGGCGATGCGCTGCCGACGCTGAGGCTTGCACCGATCAACCGCACCACGCTGGCCCTGTACGCCGGCGCATCGGGCGACCACAATCCGATCCACATCGACCTGGACTTCGCGCGCCGGGCGCGGATGCCGGACGTCTTCGCGCACGGGATGCTCTCGGCCGCCTACCTGGGCAGGCTGCTGACCGGCTGGGTGCCGCAGCAGCAGCTGAGGAGGGTGTCGGTGCGCTTCACCGGGATCACGCAGCTCGGGCACGTGCCGACCTGCACCGGGCGCATCGTCGAGAAGTTCCAGGAGGCGGGCGAGAAGCGCGTCAAGGTGGAGATCGGCTGCGCCAACCAGTACGGCGAGGACAAGATCCTCGGCGAGGCGGTCGTGGCCCTGGAGTGAACCAAGCGATACACGGGAAGGAAGGGAAATGAAGCAGCTCGAAGGCAAGGTGGCACTGGTCACGGGTTCGGGGCGCGGCATCGGTCGCAGCCTGGCGCTGAAGCTGGCGGCCAATGGCGCGCGCGTGGTGGTCAACGACCTGGACGCCGATCCGGCGCAGGAAGTGGTCGAGGAGATTCGCGGCAAAGGCGGTGAGGCAGTGGCCTGCGCCGGCAGCGTCACCGCGCCGGACTTCGCCGACCGGTTCATCAAGACCGCGGTGGACAGCTACAAGGGCATCGACATCATCGTCAACAACGCGGGCTACACCTGGGACAGCGTCATCCAGAAGATGACCGACGAGCAGTGGTACGCGATCATCGACTGCCACCTCACTGCGCCCTTCCGGATCCTGCGCGCCGCGTACCCGGTGATCAGCGCCGCCGCCAAGGCCGACGCCGCTGCCGGGGTGGAGGTGTACCGCAAGGTGGTCAACATCTCGTCGGTTGCCGCCGGCGGCAACGCCGGCCAGGCGAACTACTCGTCGGCCAAGGCCGGGATCATCGGCCTGACCAAGACGATGGCCAAGGAGTGGGGTCGGCTGAAGGTGAACGTCAACTGCGTCGCCTTCGGGCTGATCAACACGCGCCTGACCGAGGTCACCGCCGACGGCAACGCGACCGTCAACATCGAGGGCCGCAACATCAGGGTCGGAGTCAATCCGGACCTGATGGCAATGGCCAAGGCGACGATCCCGCTCGGCCGGGCGGGGACGCCCGATGACGCCGCGGGCGCGGTCTACATGTTCTGCACGCCGGAGTCCGACTACGTCTCCGGGCAGGTGATCGTCTGCGGCGGGGGCTACGGGGCGATCTGAACGCAGGCACGCGGCAGCGCTCCCCGGCGCGCCGGCGGATGCCGCCGCGCGATCGGATCCGGGCTTGCGTGCGCAGGCGAAACGGAAGGAGGAGGCTCGATGACCGAGGGGAACGCGAAGACCTACGAGGAGATCCGGGCGGCGCACCGCTGGGACATCCCCGAGTTCTACAACATCGCCGAAGACATCTGCGACCGGAACGCCCGGGAGCGCCCCGACCTGGAAGTGCTGCTTATCGAGCACGACGATCGCATCGAACGCATGACCTACCGCCAGTTGCTGGAGTGGTCCAATGCGTTCGCTAACGTGCTCGCGGGGCTCGGGATCGGGCGCGGCGATCGGGTGGCCGTCGTGCTTCCCACCGACATCGCCGTTCCGGCGGCACACGTCGGATGCTGGAAGCTCGGGGCGGTCTCCTGCCCGATGGCAGTGCTGTTCGGCCCCGACGCCCTCGCCTACCGCTTCGCGGATGCGGACGTCAGCGCGGTCGTGACCGATCGGGCCAGGCTCGCCGCCGTCCGCGAGGCGGCCGCCGCTGCCCCGAACCTGCGTCACATCCTGCTCGTCGACGGCGCCGAACCCGGCACGCTCGACTTCTGGGAACTGGTGCGCGCAGCGCCGAAGACTCGCGAGACCGCGCGCACCCGCGCCGAGGATCCGGCCTACATCAACTACACCTCGGGAACCACCGGACAGCCCAAGGGAGTGCTCGCGGCGCACCGCGCGCTGCTGGGCCACATGCCTTCGATGGAGTTCGCGAGCGGCCCGTTCCGCGAGGGCCAGCGGCAGTACTTCCCTGCCGACTGGTCGTGGCTGGCCGGGCTCTGCGTGCTGCTCGTATCGCTCGAGACCGGCCGGCTGCTGGCCGCCCGCGCACGCACCGGCTTCGATCCGCTCGACGCATTCCGCTTCCTGTCCGAGCACCAGGTGGAGGTCGCGACGCTCGTGCCGACGATGCTGCGGATGATGAGGGCAGTGCCCGAGGAACAGCGGGCGCGCTATCCGCTGCGGCTGCGCTCGGTGACCACCGGCTCGGAGGCGGTCGGGGCCGAACTGTACAAGTGGACGCGCGAGGCCCTCGGGGCCAACCTCGTGGAGGCCTTCGGGCAGACCGAGTGCAACGTATGCGTACTGAACAACAGCCGCTACATGCCCTTGCGCCCGGGCGCGCTCGGCAAGGCGGCGCCTGGTTTCGAAGTGGCGATCGTCGACGACGAGGGCAATCCCCTGCCCGACGGACAGACCGGGCAGATTGCCGTGAAGGCCGGCCACCCGATCATGCTCCTCGAGTACTGGCGCAAGCCGGAGGCGACGCGGCAGAAATACGCCAACGGGTGGCTGCTCACCGGCGATCTCGGGCGCAGGGACGAGGAGGGATTCTTCTGGTATGCGAGCCGCATCGACGACATCATCACCTCGTCGGGTTACCGGATCGGGCCGGGCGAGATCGAGGACGCGCTGATCAAGCATCCGGCAGTGGCAATGGCGGCGGCCATCGGCGTGCCCGATCCGGTGCGCACCGAGGTGGTCAAGGCCTTCGTCGTGGCCAAGCCGGGGGTGGCTCCGTCGCCGGAACTGGTCGCCGAGATCCAGGAGTTCGTCCGCACGCGGCTTGCCAGGCATGAGGTGCCGAGAGAGATCGAATTCATCGATCAGATGCCGCTGGGAACGACGGGCAAGGTGCTGCGCCGCGTGCTCAGGGAGCGGGAACTCGAGCGGCTGGGCGCGAAGTGATCGGAACGGGCCCGCTCCATTTTCCAGGGGGAGAGAGACATGAAACGAATCCGTATCTGCCTGATGGCCGCAGGCTTGGCGGCGCTCCTGCCGATCACGGCGCCTGCTGCGGAGAAGAAGTACAGCCCAGGCGCCTCCGACACGACGATCAGGATCGGACACACGACCGCCTACAGCGGGCCGGTTTCCGCGTTCGGCGCGGGCGGGCGCACGCTGTCGGCCTATTTCAGGATGGTCAACGAGGCCGGCGGCGTGAACGGTCGACGGGTGGAGATCATTTCGCTGGACGACGCCTACAGCCCGCCGAAGGCGGCCGAGCAGACCCGCAAGCTCGTCGAGCAGGACGAGGTGCTGCTGATCTACGGCGTTTCCGGGTCTCCGACCAACAATGCCACGCGGGCCTACCTGAACCAGAAGAAGGTGCCGCAGATCCTGATCGCGACCGGCGCGGGGAAGTTCAACAATCCGAAGGAGTTCCCGTGGACGATGCCGTTCTGGCCGTCCTACGAGATCGAACAGAAGACCTACGTCGACTACGTGCTGAAGACCAGACCGAACGCGAAGATCGGCGTGCTCTACGCGAACGACGACTACGGCAAGGACCACCTGGCGGGCGTGAAGGCCGCGCTGGGCGCGAAAGCCGCCTCGATGCTCGTCGCCGAGGCCAGCTACGAGACCAGCGATCCGACCGTCGACTCCCAGGTCGTGAGCCTGAAGGCCTCGGGGGCGGATGTGTTCATCTCCGCCACCACGCCCAAGTTCGCCGCGCAGGCGATCCGCAAGGCCGCCGAGATCGGCTGGAAGCCGCTGCAGTTCGTCGCCAACGCGTCCAGCTCCATCAGCGCCGTCATGAAGCCTGCGGGGCTCGAGAACGCGGTCGGGGTGATCACCGCGGGCTTCCTGAAGGCACCGGGCGATCCCGCGTGGGCGAACGATCCGGGCATCAAGGACTTCCTGGCCTTCATGGCGAAGTGGAACCCGCAGGACAGTCCCCAGGACTTCTACGCACTGGTGGCCTACACCAACGCCACGATGCTGCACCACGTCCTGAAGGCGTGCGGAGACGACCTGACGCGCGAGAACGTGATGCGCCAGGTGGGCAACATCGACCACGTGAAGCTTTCGCTGCACCTTCCCAAGGTGGTGCTGAAGACCACCCCGACCGATTTCGCGGCGTTCAGAGCGTTGCAGTTGCAGCGATTCGACGGCACCAGGTGGGTGGATCTGGACTGATCGAAAGGCGCGGTCGGCGCAGCAACGAGGAGGGCAAGAGATGAGCATGATCCTGTCGGAACGTCGTGGCGATATCGCCGTCCTCACGCTGAACAATCCGGCGCAATACAACGCGATCGCTGCCGGACTGATCGAAGAGCTGTTCGCCGCAGTCGACCGCGCGGCCGCATCGGGCGATGTCCGGTGCATCGTCATCACCGGTGCCGGAAAAGGGTTCTGCGCCGGCGCGCAATTCGGTGGCGATACCTTCTCGAGGGGTGCGGCGATCGGCGATGGCATGCGCTCGACGATCAACCCCATGATCGAGAAGCTGCGCGCTTCGCGGATCCCCATCGTGGCGGCCGTCAACGGACCGGCTGCCGGTGCTGGCGTGGGCGTCGCGCTGGCAGCAGACATCGTGATCGCGGCCCGGTCGGCGCGATTCATCCTGAGCTTCGCGCGGCTCGGCGCGGTTCTGGACGGAGGTACGTCGTTGTTCATCCAGCGCGCCATCGGCACCGCCCGCGCCCGTGCGCTTGCGATGCTCGCCGAGCCGCTGCCTGCCGAGGTAGCGGCTGAGTGGGGGCTGATCTGGAAGGTCGTCGATGACACGGCGCTGCTCGATGAAGCCATGGCGGTGGCGCGCCGGCTCGCCGACGGTCCGCCGATCGCACTCGGTGAGATCAAGGCGCAGCTCGAGAGCGCGTGGAGTGCGCCGCTGGCGGTCGCGCTGGACGACGAGGCGACCGCGCAGTCGCGTGCGTTCGTGACGGAAGACCTGCGCGAAGGCGCAGCGGCTTTCGTCGAGAAGCGGACCGCACGCTTCAAGGGAAGATGAGGTGATCCGCATGGAAGGTATCTACTCCCCGGCCTGGATGACGCCGGAGGTCGCACAGTTCCGCGAGGCGGCGCGCCGCTTCGCCAGGGAGCATCTGGAGCCCGCCGATCTCGAGTGGCGCGCCGACAGGCAGGCAAGCCGCGCTGCATGGCGCAAGGCAGGCGAACTGGGCCTGATCCTGCCGGACGTGCCCGAGGAATATGGCGGCGCTGGCGGCACGCCCGCGCACGCCGCAGTGGCGTTCGAGGCGGTCGCCTACAGCGGCAACACCGGCCTTGGCCTCGGGCTGAACTACATCGTCGGCCACTACCTGCTGCGCTATGGCACCGAGGCCCAGAAGCGTCGCTGGCTGCCCGGCCTGGCCAGCGGCGAGGTGGTGGGAGCAATCGCGATGACCGAGCCAGGCACCGGCTCGGACCTGCAGGCGGTGCGCACGCGCGCCGAGCGGCGCGGCGAAAGCTACGTGATCAACGGCTCGAAGATCTTCATCTCGAACGGTCAGCTCTGCGACATGGTGGTGGTGGTCACCAAGACAGACCCCTCGCAGGGCTCCAAGGGGGTGTCGCTGATCATCGTCGATGCGGCCACTCCCGGCTTCCGGCGCGGCAAGGCGCTGGACAAGCTGGGCATGGAGGGGCAGGACACCTCGGAGATGTTCTTCGACGACTGCACCGTGCCTGCAGACTGCCTGCTCGGCGGGCAGGAGGGACGAGGCTTCTACCAGCTGATGGAACAGCTGGCCTTCGAGCGGGCGCAGATCGCGGTCAATGCGGTGGGGGCGATGACCCGGGCTTACGACCTGGCCCTGGAGTACGTGAAGCAGCGCAGCGCGTTCGGCCAGGCGCTGATCGATTTCCAGAACACCCGCTTCGTGCTGGCCGATGTGAAGGCCACGGTGCTTGCCTCGAGCACCTTCGCAGACCTGATCGTCCAGAAGTGGATCGACGGCAGCCTGGATCCGGCCACCGCCTCGATGGGCAAGTTCTGGCTCAGCGAGCGCCAGGGCGAGGTGATCGACCGCTGTCTGCAGCTCTTCGGCGGCTACGGATTCATGCGCGAATATCCGATCGCGCGACTGTACGCGGATGCTCGCGCACAGCGCATCTATGGCGGCGCCAACGAGATCCAGCGGGAGCTGGTCGGGCGCACGCTCTGAGGACGTCGGCGCCCGCGGCCTTCAGTCCCGCTGCAGGGTGTGCACGTAGCAGACCGCGCCGATGCCGACCATGTGTGCGAGACCCACGCGCGCGCCGGCATGCTGGCGCGCGCCCGCGGCGCCGCGCAACTGGAGCGCGATCTCGCCGATCTGCCCTACCCCGGTCGGTCCGATCGGGTGGCCCATCGCGATCAGTCCGCCCGACGGGTTGATCGCGCAGCGCCCGCCGATGTTCCAGGCGCCGTCGATGAGCTGAGGGACTGCACTGCCCGGCTCGCACAGTCCCATCGCCTCGACGTACTCGACCTCCTCGACCGTGAAGGCATCGTGCAGCTCGACGACGTCGAGCTGGTCGGGGCGCAGGCCTGCCTCGCGCAGTGCGATCGCGGTGGTCTCGGCGGTCAGGGTCGCATCGAAGCTGCCCGGGTCGGCGTAGACGCGCTCGCTGCGCGCGGCCGAACCGGTCACGCGCACCGGCTTGTCGCCGGCGACGCCGAGGCGCCGGATCGCGTCCTCGGAGGCGACGATCACCGCAGCCGCGCCTTCGCCGATCGGCGTGCACTGCAGGGTGGTGAAGTTGCCGGCGACGATCCGTCCGCCGAGGATCTCCTCGAGGCTGCGTTCCTTCTGCCGCTGTGCGTTGGGGTTCTTCGCGCCGTTCGCGTGGTTCTTGAGCGCCACGCGCGCGATGTCGTCGGGCGAGACTCCCCAGCGTTGCGCGTAGCGGTCGGCCAGCAGTGCGAAGTGGGTGAATGGGGCGATCGCGTCGTTGGCCAGGCTGCGGATGCCGCTCAGGGCCTCGGCGCCCACGAGCGGCGCGAGGGGCTTGTCCACGCCCAGCACCAGTGACACGTCCGAGATGCCGCTGCCGACCTCGATGCACGCCCTGCGGAAGGCGGCGGAGCCCGAGGCCGAGGCGTTCTCGATGTGCACCAGTTCGATTCCGCTGGCTCCGAGGTGGCGCAGGATCGGGCGGCCCGGAGCCATCGGCAGCAGTGCGGTGGCGACGTACGCGGTCTGGACCTCGGGCCACTCGATTCCGGCATCCGCGAGCGCGCCGCGCACCGCAGCCAGGCCCATGGTCACGAAGCTGGTCTCACTCGGGTTCTGGTAGGGATGCCAGCCGGCGCCGATCACGTAGACCGGGCGCATGTCCTTCAGGGTCTTCGTCATGTCTGCCTCGTTTCGCTCAGCTCGCCGGGGTGAAGCGCAGGTCGACGATCGCTTCGTCGCTTTCGGTCCGGCCCACTTCGACGACGCAGGTCTGCATCGGTGTGCCGACGGGCAGGCGCTCGGTGCGGTCCTCGGCCAGCAGTGTTCGCACCACCGGTCCGTCGACGAGCCTGATCGAGGCCACGACGAAGGGCGTCCTCCGGTCCTTGGCGGCGTGCAGCAGCACCCGGGCAGAGGCGACCAGGGAGCCGCGCCCTTCGAGAAGCGTCGGTTCGAGTGCATCCCCAGTGCGTCCGCAGACTTCACAGCCGTAGGTCTGCATCGGGAAGAAGACGTGTCCGCAGGCGCAGCGCCCGCCCTTCAGGCGTGCGAGGCCGACGCCCCCTTCGGGAAGCAGGTACAGCTCGGGTTTCAGGGCTTTCATCGCGATGGCTCTCATTGGATCGCGGAAGTGGGGATGTTGCCGCAGTCGCGGATCGTCGCGCATCGGCTCAGCGGCGCGTGCCCAGCAGCTCGCGCGCGACCACCCAGCGGTGCACCTCGCTCGGCCCCTCGTAGATGCGCATCAGCCGCGTCTCGTTGGCCATCTGCTGCAGGGGAAGCTCCTTGGTCATTCCCATTGCGCCGAAGGTCTGCATCGCGTGATCGACGATCTCCCAGGCCATCTCGGTGGCGAAGACCTTGATCATCGAGACCTGCGTGCGCGCCTCCTCGCCGCGGTCGATGCGGGCGGCGGCCTCGTAGGTCATCAGCCGCGCGGCGTGGATCTTCGTGGCGGCGTCGGCAACCCACCACTGGATCGCCTGGCGCTCGGAGAGCTTCGCACCGAAGGTGCTGCGCTGGGGCGCGAACTCGCAGATCATCTCCAGCGCGCGCTGCGCGCGGCCGACGCACTTGGCCGCCATCTCGACCCGCCGGCTCGACAGCCTGGCCTGCATCGGGGCGAAGCCCCTGCCCTCCTCGCCGAGCATCCGCGAGGCCGGCACCCGGCAGTCCTCGAGCGCGATCTCGTAGGTGCCGTGGCCGCCGAGCATCGGGATGCGGCGCAGCACGTGGAAGCCGGGTGTGTCCCGGTCGACGATGAACGCCGAGATCCCGCCGCGGGCGCCCTTCGTCCTGTCGGTCACCGCCATCACGATCGTCCAGTCCGCGCGCTGCGCGCGGCTGATCCAGATCTTGCGGCCGTTCAGCACCCAGTGGTCGCCGTCGCGCTCGGCGCGCGTGGTCATCCCGGCCGGGTCGCCGCCGGCGCCGGGCTCGGAGATTCCGATCGCCGAGACGGTCTCGCCGCGGACGTAGGGGGCGAGATAGCGCTCGCGCTGCGCGGGCGTGGCCGTCAGCAGCAGCATCCGCAGGTTGGGCGAGTCGGGCGCGAGGATGTAGGGCGTGATCGTGCGTCCCATCTCCTCGTGGACGCCCACCATCGCGGTCACCGGGAGGTCGGAGCCGCCGAGCTCGACCGGGGCGTCCAGTCCCCAGAGCCCGAGCGCGCGCGCCTTCGCGTCGAGCCTCTGCTCCTCGTCCGGGGTCAGGCCGAGCTGGCCGCCCGCAGCTTCGCGCGCCATCACGGCGTTCTCCAGCGGGATCAGGTCCTCGCGCACGAAGCGCGCGACCAGGTCCTTGAGCATCCGGTGTTCCTGCGCGAGTTCGAAGTCCATCGTTCTTTCCTGTCCTCAAGGGTTCGAAGCGGCGCCGCGCCTGCCGATCGCGATGCGCCGGCGGACTTGCGGGCGGCTCAGCGTCTGCCGGGGCGCACGGCGTTCCAGTCGGCATCGGTCCAGGCGAACAGATCCTCGGCGCCTGAGCTGCGCAGGTGGCCGCCGCCGTCGATCGTCACCATCTCGCCGGTGATGTAGCCGGCCTGGTCCGACACCAGATAGCTGGCGAGGTTCGCGAGTTCGTGCGGATCGCCGGCGCGGCCCAGCGGAATGCGCTCGCCGGGGCTGCTCCCGCTGCGCCGTCCGCTCATCAGCTGGCCGGTGGAGCCCTGCGTCGGGAAGGGGCCGGGGGCGATCGCTACCAGCCGGATTCCGTGCGGACCCCACTCGGCGGCCAGGCTGCGGGTCATCGCGAGCACGCCCGACTTGGCCACTGCCGATGGCATCGTGAATGCGCGGCCGGTGATCGTCGAGGTCGACAGGATGCTGAGCACCGTGCCGCGATGGTGCGCGCCGATCCAGCGCCGGCCGGCCTCGAGCGTGCAGTGGAGCGCGCCGTGCAGGGTGGGCGCGAGGACGGCGTCCACGGCGCGCGCCGACAGGGTCTCGGAGCGTGCGATGAAGGTCGCGGCGGCGTTGTTGACCAGCACGTCGAGCGGGCCGCGCGACCAGATCGCGTCCATCATCGATTGCACCGCCTGCGGCAGGCGCAGGTCGCACTGGTGGAGTTCGACCTCGGCGCCGAGCTCGGCGCGCAGCCGTGCCGCGGCCTCCTGGAGGACCTCGATGCGTCTGCCGCAGATCACGAGGTCTGCACCCAGTTCGGCGAAGCGCCGTGACATCGCTGCGCCCAGGCCGGTGCCGCCGCCGGTGACCAGGATGCGCTTGCCGGCAAGCAGATCGGATACGAACATGAGGTCGGATTCCTCGCAGACGGGGCGCTGTCGCTCAGTGCCCCGCCGGGGCGAGCCTCGCGATCGCGTCCTCGGCCAGCCCCGCCTCGCGCAGGACCTCGGCGGTGTGCTGGCCCAGGGTCGGCGCGGGCGTCCGGATCCCCGCCGGGGTGGCCGAGAAGCGCGTCGGCGGGCGCATCTGCCGGATCGGGCCCTCGGTGGGGTGTTCGGTCTGCTCGAAGAAGCCGGTCGCTTCCAGGTGGGGGTGGGCGAGCATGTCGTCGATGCGATGGATCTTCGTCGCGGGCACGTCGATCTCGTCACACAGGCGCAGCCACTGGTCGCTGGTGAGCAGCGGAGTGATCTCGCGCATGTGGGCGTAGAGCTGGCGAACGTAGGCATTGCGGTCGCTGCGGTCCGCGGTGCGCACCCAGTCTGCCAGGTCAGGGCGACCGGCGCCCGTGAAGAAGGCCTGGCTCTGGCGGTCCGTGTAGGGGAGCATCGCAACCCAGCCGTCCTTCGTGCGGTGCGGCCGGCGCCCGCCTTCGAGCAGGCGCGGGTAACCGGCCTTCGCGGGCTCGGGAACGAAGGTGAGTCCGCCCAGGTGCTCGGCGAGGGTGAATGCGGTCATGGTCTCGAGCATCGGCACCTCGACGTACTGCCCCTGGCCGTGGCGCTGCTGGTGGTACAGGCCCGCCAGCACCGCATTGGCCAGCGCCATCCCGGTGGTCTTGTCCGCCACCAGGCTGGGCACGTAGTCCGGTTCCTCGCGTCCACGCGAGCAGACGTCGACCAGTCCGCAGGCCGACTGGATGATGTCGTCGAAGGCCGGGCGGTCGCGGTCGGGGCCGTCCTGGCCGAAGCCGGTGGCGACGCAGTAGACGAGCCTCGGGTTCAGCCTGGACACCGCGTCGTAGCCGAAGCCGAGCCGCTCGATCGCCTGCACCCGCATGTTGTGCACCAGGACGTCGACCGTCCCGATCAGGCGGCGCAGTGCCTCGGCGCCTTCGGGGGTCTTCAGGTCGAGGCAGACCGAGCGCTTGTTGCGGTTGATCGCCAGGAATATCGAGCTCATCCCCTTGTGCAGCGAGATCCCGTTGCCGCGCATCAGGTCGCCTTCCGGGCCTTCGATCTTGATCACGTCGGCGCCGAAGTCGGCCAGAATCTGCGTGGCCAGCGGACCCAGGACCACTGCGGTGAGGTCCAGGATGCGCACCCCGGCCAGGGGGCCGGCGGTGGTGGTGGTCGTCGTGCTCATGTGCTTTCCGGGGGAATCAGTTGGGCAGCTTCACCAGCCCGCGCGCCATGACGATCCGCTGGATCTGGCCGGTGCCTTCGACGATGTCGAGCGCCTTGACGTCACGGTGCAGTTTCTCGATCAGATGCTCGCCCGCACCGCCCGTCATGCCCAGCAGTTCCATCCCGAAGGCGCAGGCTTCGAGCGCGGCCACCGGTGCTGCTGCCTTGGCCATCGAGGCCTCGACCGCGTTGGGGATCTTCCGGTCGGCCATCCATGCCGCCTTCAGCGCAAGGAGCATTGCGGACTTCAGCCTGCGGCGGCTGCGCTCGATGCGGTCGCGCACCCGCTGCCGCCCCCACAGACCGGCGTCCCTGGCGAAGCGCACCGACTCGTCGAGCGCTGCGCGCCCGATTCCGACCGCCATGCCACCGATCGCGGGGCGACCGGCATTGAAGGTGTTCATCGCACCCTTGAAGCCGGCGCGCGACTGGTAATAGGACTCTCCGCCGAGCAGGTTCTCCGCCGGGACGCGGCAGTCGTTCAGGAAGAAGGAGACCGACTCGTAGGCGCGCAGCCCCATCTTCTTCTCGATCCGGTGGCCTTCGAACCCGGGTGTGCCGCGTTCGACGACGAAGGCGCGATGGCCGCCGCGCCCGAGCGCCGGATCGACGGTGGCCCACACCACGGTCCACAGCGCGCGGTGGGCGTTGCCCGACCAGGCCTTCGCGCCGTTCAGGATCCAGTGGCCGCCGTCCCTGACGGCGCGGGTGCGGATCGCGGCGACGTCCGAGCCCGCACCTGGTTCGGACATCGCGAAGGCGCCCCAGACCGGCCGCGCGGGAGCGAGGAAGGGCGACAGGAAGCGCTCCTTCTGCTCGGGCGTGCCCATGCCCAGCACCGGCGACTCGCCAAGGCCGGGCCCGCACATCGCGACGCCGATTCCGCGATCCCAGTACGCGCCCTCCTCGGCCAGCAGCACGCCGGCGACCGCCGACCCTGCCTTGTTCGGCGCCCGCGTCGCGTCATCGGCAGTCGCGCCCTGGGGGCGCCAGGCGGTGCGGCCGAAGCCCAGCGCGAGCATCCGTTCGAAGAAGGGGTCATCCGCAGGCAGCGGGGCTGCGGCGCGGTCGGCCCGCAGGCCCGCCGGGCGGAACTCGTCGTGGCCGATCTCGGCCAGCCGCTCGAGTCGCCTGCGATCTTCAGTGCTGATCGAGTAGTCCATCTTCAGGTCTGCGCTGCGAGCAGATCGATCGGACGCCAGCCCGGGGCCTGCGCGTCAGCCTGGGCGGGGATCGTGAGCTCCTGCGCCCAGGGATCGTCGGCCCAGGCGTCGTCGCGCGCTGCGTCGACACCGCCCGCCAGCAGCGCGAGCGTGCGCAGTTCGCGCATCGCCTTCTCGACCGGGTGGTCGCGCATGAAGCCGGCCGCGCCGAGGATCTGGACCGCGTTCGGGCCCACCATCAGGCCGGCGTCGCAGGCCTCCAGGAAAGCGGCGGCGGCGGCCGCAGCAAAGGGCAGGCCCGACTGCAGTCGCCACGCCGCTTCGCGGA
>CAUJHG010000042.1 GCA_963204785.1 Pseudomonadota bacterium
AGCGCGCTGGTGAACAGCGTCTCGACACCCATGCCCATCGTGCAGTCCCTGGCGTTCATCTGAACTTCGCGCCGGCCACCCACCTCGGCGCTCCAGCGGTCAATTGTAGGAGCCTATTCCACACGGATCGCCGAGGGACCCAAACAGTCCGGCGATGCGCATGATAGCTGGTTATCCGTACAGTTCTCGAATTCTAGCTCATCGCTACGAAAAGCGCGCGAGATAGTTCACCGGGTCGAGCAGGCAGTTCGATTCCACGGGCCCGCACAGTTCGAACATTCTCGGCGATTTCCTGAATTCGAACACGCGGCAGAGCCTGAACTGATCGGGGAAGTCCTTCGAGAACTCGAGTTCGTTGCGGCTGAGGTAGAACGGAGTCTCCTTCCCGAACCCGGTCGTCTTGACTTCGACGAATCGTTCTCGCCCGTTCTCCTCGAACGAGAGGATGTCGAATCCGAGCCCGTCTCCACGGGTCTTCGAGACATGCTCGACTCGGTCGACCAAGCGCGAACGGCCAAGTGCCTGGAGCCGCGCCCGTTCGTAGGCGAGCACGAGCATCTCGCCGGCCTCGCCCAGCGATCGATTGCGCGCCTCTCGCTCGAGGTAGTCCCGGTGAGCGGCGCGCGACCCGGCGCGGTAACGGGAGCTGCGCCCCGGATTCGCTGCGTCCTCGAGCCGCCTGTCCGCGGTCGGGGCTTGCACGAGCAGCTCGTCGAGCAGCTGATCGAACGTCGGCACCAGCGGCAGTACTGCGGGCTGATCTGCGGCGCTCGATGCAGCGCGATCGAACAGGGGGTCCCGTTGGAGCCTCGACTCGACGGCGTCGAAAAGTCGCGCCTGGTAGTTGCCCAGGGGCTTGTACCCGGCCACGTAGGGGCAGCCCAGTGCGATCAGCGTCGCACTGATGTTCTGGTGTTTTCGCTCGATCGCGCTGTCGCTGCGCCCCTTCAGTCTCCTTGCCAGCAGGCGGCGATGCGCGGTCTTGTTGTAGGACTGTCCGGCGAGTTCCTGCGTCAGCATGTGAAAGTGGTCATCGACGATCGCCTCGATTTCCTCTGCAGACCACGCGTCGACCGCCGTCATCGCCTATTCCTCACCGGTAGCGTTCCTGGATCGTACCTGTCGCGCTCGCGGGACGGCAGCAGTATTGCCCTCCGGAGGCATCCTCGCCGCGTCCACGATCCCAGCCGCCGGAACCGACGCCGATGAAGCCCGCCCAGCACCCCACCGCCCTGCGCACTGCCCGGCTGCTCGCCGAGGCGGGCGTCGACGCCCAGGTCGTCGAATTCGACCGTCCGACGCGCACCAGCGCCGAGGCCGCCGAGGCGATCGGCTGCGCGGTGGTCGAGATCGCCAAGTCGATCGTCTTCCGCGGGTGCGACAGCGGGCTTGCGGTGATCGTGGTGGCCAGCGGCGACAACCGGGTCAGCGAGGCCAAGGTGGCGGCGCAGGTGGGCTCGGCGCTGGCGCGCGCGGATGCGGACTTCGTGCGCGCGGCCACCGGCTACGCGATCGGCGGCGTGGCGCCGCTGGGGTACGCGGGCCCGGTGAAGCTGCTGCTCGACGAGGACCTCCAGCGCTTCGAGCGCCTCTGGGCCGCCGCCGGAACGCCGTTCTCGGTGTTCCCGCTGAGCCCGCAGCAACTGCGCGCGCTCACCGGCGCGCCGTGGGCCGACGTCCGACAGTGAGTCGCGTCGAGCAGGACCGGCCCGGCAGGGCTAGACTATCGGGTTTGGGTGCCGCCCGCGCCTTGAAGGCGCCCGGACGCTGCGCCCGCAGTCCCAGGACCCATCCACGGAGGCAAGCACGATGCGTGAATATCTGAAGTTCTACATCAACGGCCAGTGGGTCGATCCGGTCGACTCCTCGCGCACGCTGGACGTGATCAATCCGGCCACCGAAGCCAGCGCCGGTCGCATCGCGATGGGCACGGCCGCGGACGTCGATCGCGCGGTCAAGGCCGCGCGCGCCGCGTTCCCGTCCTTCTCGTCGACCAGCGTCGCCGAGCGCGTTGCCCTGCTCGAGGCCATCATCGAGGAGTACAAGAAGCGCATCCCCGACGTGGCCACGGCGATCATGGAGGAGATGGGCGCGCCGGCGACGCTCGCGCAGCGCGCGCAGGCGGCGATGGGGATCGCACACCTGCAGGCGGCGCTGACCGTGCTGAAGGACTACAGCTTCCAGGAGCAGCGCGGCGGCACCCTGGTGGTGAAGGAACCGATCGGCGTGTGCGGGCTGATCACCCCCTGGAACTGGCCGGTCAACCAGATCGCCTGCAAGGTTGCGCCGGCGCTGGCCACCGGCTGCACGATGGTGCTCAAGCCCTCCGAGATCGCGCCCTTCTCGGCGGTGGTCTGGACCGAGATCATGCATGCCGCCGGCGTTCCGGCCGGCGTCTTCAACCTGGTCAACGGCGACGGCCCCACGGTGGGCGCCGCGATCTCCAGCCACCCCGAGGTGGACATGGTCTCGTTCACCGGCAGCACCCGCGCCGGGATCGAGGTCGCGCGCAACGCCGCGCCGACGGTCAAGCGCGTGCACCAGGAGCTCGGCGGCAAGTCGCCGAACATCATCCTCCCCGACGCCGACCTCCAGAAGGCGGTCACCGCGGGCGTGCGCGGGGTGATGAACAACTCCGGCCAGTCGTGCAACGCGCCCACGCGGATGCTCGTGCCCAACAGCCGGATGGACGAGGCGCTGGCCATCGCGAAGGCTGCGGCGCAGGCCACCACGGTCGGCGACCCGGCCACCAGCGGCGCCACCATCGGCCCGGTGGTTTCCGAGGCGCAGTGGAAGAAGATCCAGTCGCTGATCGAGAAAGGCGTCGAGGAGGGCGCCGAGCTCGTGGTCGGCGGCCCGGGCAAGCCCGATGGCCTGGAGCGCGGCTACTACGTGAAGCCCACGGTGTTCGGGCGCGTCACCAACACGATGACGATCGCCCGCGAGGAGATCTTCGGCCCGGTGCTGTCGATCCTGGGCTACGACAGCGTCGAGGACGCGATCCGGATCGCCAACGACACGCCCTACGGCCTGGCCGCCTACGTCTCGGGCACCGACGCCGAGCAGGTCCGCCATGTGGCGGCGCGCCTGCGCGCCGGACAGGTGAACCTCAACAGCTCCGCGCCGGACATGATGGCGCCCTTCGGCGGCTACAAGCAGTCGGGCAACGGTCGCGAGTGGGGCGACCATGCCTTCGCCGAGTTCCTCGAGGTGAAGGCGGTGCTGGGCTACGCGCCGACGCCCAAGGCGGCCTGACCGGCGCTGTCACGCGAAAGGCCGGCGCAGCCCGTCAGGGGCTGCGCCGGCCTTTTTCCTTGATCCCGCGCACCGTGGCCTTGCCGAGGCCCTGCCGAGGCCGTGCAGGGCTAGGGTTGCCGCTGCGGACCGTGCTCGCGTCGCGTGGGTCGATCGGATCCCTGGCGCGGAGCCTGCTGAGGTTCCGCTGCCTGCGGCGGTTCGAACCTGCGCGGCGCAGGCTGTGGCGCGAACTGAGGTGCGGGCTGAGGCGCCTGCTGGGGAGCGAAGCGCGGCGCAGGGCGAGGCATCTCCTGGGGAGCAAAGCGTGGCGCGGGCTGAGGCGCCTGCGACGGCGCGAAGCGCGGGGCGGGCGCCACCCGCTCCTGTGGAACCTGGCGCTCCACGGGCGTCGCCGACTCGCTCGGGACGAAGCGTTGCGCAGCGGGCGAAGGCGCGCGTGGCGTCTCGTATGCCCGGTTCACCGGGGGCTGCGCGGCAGCAGGGGCGGGGCTGAGCGGCGCTGCCGGGGCACGCATCCTGTCGGGCATCGGCCGAGGCTGCGGCTGCGACGCATCGAAGCGTGGCGAAAGGCCACGTTCCTCCCGCGTGGCGTCGCCAGGCGTCTGCCAGGCGCGGCCGCGCGCCTCGCGCGGATCGCCGTCGTCGGAGCGGATCTGCGGGATCGGTCCGGGTTCGCGGATCGGCGAGTCGACCCGTGTACGCGGCGCGTCGCGCATCGGACGCTCCGGCTGCGAGGGCGACAGGCTGCGCTCGACGGGGGCCGGACCTTGGCTTCGGTCGATGAGCCCGGGACGCTCGCTGCGGTCGCTCCGCTCGACAGGCCCGGGACGCTCGCTGCGGTCGATCGGCTCGACAGTCCCGGGGCGTTCGCTGCGGTCGTTCCGCTCCGGTCGCGGCGGTGCGCCGTTTCCGGGTCGAAGCTCGCCGGGCATGCGGTCGACCCGCTCCGGCCGTTGGGGTGCGCCCGCTCCCGGCCGCAGCTCGCCTGCCGCGCGATCGGGCCGCTCCGGCGCCGCCGGCGCTGCGTTGCGCGTGATCACCGGCCGCTCGCGCACCGGCGGCGCCCGGCCCGCGTCGCGTTCGCCGCGGGGCTCGGGGCGCATCGGCGCAAAGCCGGGCGCTTCGATCTGCTGACCGCGCCCGAGGTCCTCGCGGCCCAGGCGGACGCCGGCCTGGCGCACGGGCTCGCCGCGTGCGAAGCCCCTCTCGGGCATCGCCACCACGGCGCCGGGGACGTTGCGGTTCAGGTGGGCGCGTGGCGCGCGCGTGCGCCCGTCATAGATCTCGTGCACGACGCGGCTCTCGACGATCGTGTTGGTGACGTTGATCGTCGTGAAGTAGTTGCGGCTGGCCCGGTAGGGCGGCTGGTAAACCTCGCGCGGGCCGAGCGGGAACCAGGCGACGCCGGGCCCTCCGCCCAGGCTCGCCGACAGCCGGAAGCCCGGACCTCCGACGAAGGCCACCAGCGCGGGCGCGTAGACCGCGCGCGCGCGCGCCGGGCCCGGCACCCAGCACCAGCGTCCCCCAAGGTGCGCCCAGCGTCCGTAGTGGGTGACCGCGAAGCCCCAGGGCGCGTCGTCGATCCAGGTCCAGCCCCAGGGGGCGATCCAGGACCAGTGACCGTAGACGTAAGGCGCCCAGCCCGTCGCCACGGCGGTCGGCGTCCAGACCGTGCCGTAGACGGCGTCGGTGCGCCAGCTGCCCCAGGCGTCCAGGTCCTGGTAGCCGATGACCTCGGGCGACACCCAGGCCGCGGCCGCGGCGCGCTCGGTCTGCTGGTCGCGCTCGCGCGCCCACTGTTCGAGGCCGTCGAGCGGGGGCATCGCGATCTCCTCCTGGTCGCGCAGGCGTGTGCCCCAGAAGCGATAGGCGCGGCCTTCGTAGATGGTGTACGCGTTGCCCTGGCCGTCCACCCGCGCCTGGCCGCGGCGCACCATCACGACGGTGCTTTCGTCGCCGGCGTCGACGTCGACCCGGTACTCGCCCGGTGCGGCGACCGTGAAGGCGAGGTTCGGCGTGGCGATCTCGTAGGACTGGCCGGGTTCGATGCGCTGCACCCGCAGCCGCAGCGTTCCCTGTGTGAGGCGGAACTGCGCGATGCGGTCGTCGAAGTCCAGCACGGAGAGGTCCGAGCCAGGGCCGACGCGCGCGGTGGCGGCGCCGAGCTGCACCTCGGCGGAGGATTCCTGTTCGGTCCACAGCCGGTCGCCAGGCGCAAGCGGCCGGTTCAGCGGGGCCGCGTACCACTGCCCGTCGCCTGCGGGCGACAGGCTCGCCTTCCCGTCGACGAAGGCGAGGCGGGCAGCGCGCATCGGCGGGTCGGCGCGCGCCACGCCGGCCGCGCACATCACGAGCACCGCGAGCAGCAGCGGGAGCAGATGGCGCGGCAAGTGGCAGCGGTTCGCCCGCCGTACGGAGGAGGCAGTCATCGCAGGCTCCTGGGCCGGTGCGCCCGGCTCTCGAGGGGACACACTGACCTGAACGCGCGGCGACGTCCGTGGGATGACACCGCGCGCCGGCCAGGGTCATGCGCCCGCGAGGCGCTCGTCGGCGGGGAGATGCGAGCGACGGGCGCGAGCAGCCGCCGATTCGCGCCAGGCGCCCGCGCGACGCTGCGCAGGCGGATCGGCTGCGGCCCGCGTCAGGGCACGTCGTGGATCGCTTCGGGCGGGCCCTCGCGGTGCGGGCGGATCGGGTGCGGGGGCTGCACCGGCGCTCCGCCCACCGGCACAGTGCGCGACAGGAATTCCACGACCGCGTCGCCGAAGATGTCGTTGCGGTCGCCCGCGACCATGTGCGCGGCGCCCGCCACGTTCACGTACTCGCTGTGCGGGCACATCTCGAGGAAGGCGCGCGCGCCTTCCTCGCTGAGCAGGTCCGAGAGCGCGCCGCGCACCAGCAGCGTGGGCAGGGTGAGGCTGCGCGCACAGGCCTCCAGTCGGTCCTGGCGCATGTCCAGGTTGCGCGTGCCGGCGCGAAAGCGCGGATCCCAGTGCCAGCGATAGCGGCCGTCCGGACCCTCGCGCACGTTCTTGCCCAGTCCGTCCAGCGTGCGCGGACGCTTGCGATGCGGCTGGTAGCTCGCGATCGCCTCGGCCACCTCCTCGAGCGAGGTGAAACCCTCCGGCTTCTGGTCCATGAACACGTGGATGCGCTCGACGCCGTCCATCTCGATGCGGGGCCCGACGTCGACCAGCACCAGCGCCGTGGCGTCGACACGGTCCTCGCCCACCGCCACCAGGCCGGTGCCGCCGCCCATCGACGCTCCCACCAGCACCGGGCGCCGGTTGCCCAGCGCCGCGATCACGCAGCGCAGATCCTCGACCATCCGGTCCATGCTGTAGTCGCCGTCGGGCGCCCAGTCGGAGTCGCCGTGACCGCGCGCGTCCAGGGCCACCGCGTGGTAGCCCGCGGCACCGAGGCGCCGGCCCGCGCCCTTCCACGCGTGACGGGTCTGCCCGCCACCGTGCATCAGCACGACCAGCGGGCCGGCCGGATCGCCCCAGGCGTCGCCGGCGATGCGCACGCCGTCGGCGCCTGGCCAGCAGTGCATCGGTTCGGGGGTGCCGGGAAGTCGTTTGCCTGCGCTCATCACTGGATCATCGCCGGATTCGTCGCCGGGGATGGCGAAAGAGGGCACGCAATGGAACGCGCCGGTTCCCGCGCGGCCGGGCCACGGCTCACTGGCGGGAGAAGGTCACCAGGGCCTTGGGGTCGGTGACGGTCACGCGCTCGCGCCCGAGCTGCACCCAGCCGCGCTCCTCGAAACTGCGCAGCAGGCGGCTGACGAACACCCGCACGCTGCCCAGTTCGTCGGCGAGCGCCTGGTGCGTCGTCTCGATCACCGGACCGCGCTGCACCAGCAGCCGCGCCAGGCGCGTGTCGAGCTTGCGGAAGGCCACCTCCTCGAGCAGCTCCATCACCTCGGCGAGCCGGCTGCCGTACATGTCGAACACGAAGCGGCGGAAGGGCTCGGACTGCAGGAGCAGCTCCTGGAACAGGGCCGGCGGGATGCGCACCAGCGTGAGCTCGGTCTCGGCGACGCCGCGTGCGCGGTAGCTGTCGTGGCCCAGCAGGCAGCCTCCCGACAGGATGCAGCCCTCGCCCGGCGCCACGCGGTAGAGCACGATCTCCCGCCCGCCTTCGGAGCTCGCGCTGACCCGCACGCTGCCGTCGACGAGCAGCGGGAAGCCTTCGCAGCGCGCGCCGGCCTCGAACAGCACCGTGCCGGCGGGCACCCGCTGCGGCGCTGAGGCGGTCAGCGCCTCGAGCTGCTGCGCGGGCAACTGCGCCAGCACCGGGAAGCGCTCGAGCAGCCGCGCCGTGTCGGTGCGCTCGTCACTCATCGGCGCACCCCGCTGCGCAACCCTGGTTGCAGACGCCCGCGCCCGTGGGCGGCACCATGGGCGCACTTCGTCGATCCACCCGCCACAGGAGTGCCTGAAATGACCGTCGAGAACTTCATCCGCATGTTCGCAGGGGCCGTGATCCTGGTCTCGCTCACGCTGGGCGCGTCGTGGAGCCCGTTGCACCAGTCGGACAACTGGCTGTTCCTCGCCGCCTTCGTGGGCCTGAATCTGTTCCAGAGCGCGTTCACCGGGCTGTGCCCGCTCGATCGCATCCTGCGCCGGCTCGGGATGCGCAGCGGCGGCAGCGCCTGCGGCGTCTGAGACCCGGGGGCGACCCCGCGCGGCGCGCCCGTTCGGAACGCGCCGCGCCGCGTGCGCGCGGCTGGCGCAGCATACTCCGGATCCTGTTCTTTCCGACCCGCAGGATCCCCGATGCAAGCCGCGCCCGCCCCAGCCTTCACCGGACGCGACTTCGCGGCGGCCGCCGGCGTCGTCGCCATCTGGGGCCTGAACTTCGTCGCGATCAAGTTCGCGCTGCGCGACTTCACCCCCTTCCAGCTCGGCGCGGCACGCTTCCTCCTGTCACTGCTGTCGCTTGCGCTGTGGGTGCGGCCCCCGCGGATCGGCCTGGGCTCGCTGATCGCCTATGGGCTGCTGCAGGGCGCCGGACAGTTCGGCTTCCTGTTCGTCGCGCTGAAGGTCGGCATGACTGCAGCGCTGTCGCCGCTGGTGATGCAGGTCCAGGTGTTCGTGACCGCGCTGCTGGGCGCGCTGCTGCTGGGCGAGCGGATCGCCGCGACGCTGCGGGTCGGACTGGTGCTCGCGGCAGCAGGGCTCGGATGCTTCGTGGTTGCGGCGTGGACTCCTGCCCAGGCGGATGCGAGCACGGTGACCATCGCCGGGCTGCTGCTGACCCTCGTTGCCGCGAGCCTGTGGTCCGGATCGAACATCGTCGTGCGCAGGCTGCAGCTTCGCGGCGTGCGCTACGACGCGCTGGCGCTGGTGGTCTGGAGCAGCGCGGTCTCGGCGCTGGCATTCCTGCTGCTCTGCGTGCTGTTCGACGATCCCTCGGTGCGCTGGAACTGGACCGGCGCATCGCTGCGCTCCTGGCTGTCGGTCGCCTACATCGGCTGGGGCGCGAACGTGGTCGCCTACTTCCTGTGGACCTGGCTGCTCACGCGGCATCCCGCAAGCCGCGTCGGGCCCTTCAGCCTGGGAGTGCCGGTGGTGGGAATCCTGGCGGGGATGCTGGTGCTGGGGGAGAAGGTGGATTCCTGGCAGTGGGCGGGCTCCGCGCTGGTGATGTCGGCGCTGGTCTTCGTGCTGCTGTCGGGTCCGAAATCGAGGGTCTGATCCGCGCGGCGTCTCGCCCAGGGCCGCTTGCGGCTACCGGGGGTCGCCCGGCTGGGGCAACATGGGCCCGTTCCCCCAGCACTAGGAGCGAGCACCATGATCACCGGCATGCCGCGCATCGCCATCGCCACCGCCGACTTCGACGGGATCCTCGACACCTTCCGCAATCGCCTCGGAGTCCCGGTCGTCGACCTCTCCGAGGAGACCATCCCCGATCTGGGCGCACGGATCGCGATGTGCGTTCCCGCGGGCGGCAGCAACATCGAGCTGATGAGCCCCGAGGTGCCCGAAGCGCCCCTGAGCCAGAGCCTGCAGCGTTTCCTCGATCGCCGCGGCCAGGGTCTGTTCGCGCTGATGCTCGAGGCGCCGGATCCGGACGCCGAGGCCGAGGTGCTCGCGGGGCGCGGACTGAACGTGCTGCCGCTGATGGCCGGTGCGGGCGGGCGCGACGTCCACCCGAACTCCACCAGCGGAGTCCTGATCCGGGTCTACCCGGTCGACTCGTACCGGCGTGACGCACCGGCAGGCGTGGCCGCAGGGCCCCTGTCCGGGGTGCGACGCGTGATCATCGCGGTCAGGGACCTGGCCGCGGCCGCCACTGCCTACGGCGAGCGGCTGGGAATCCCGGCGGATGCGGCCGAGCTCGACCCGCAGCGCGGAGTCGAGCGCGTGCTCGTGCATCCGCCCACCGGCGGCACGATCGAACTGGTCAGCGTGCGCGACCGCACACGCCCCTTCGGTGCCGCGGTCGGCGCGCATCTCGATGCGCACCCCGAAGGCATGTACGCGCTGGTGATGCATGCGCCGGATCCGCGTGGGCTGCTGGACCCGCTGAAGGCCAAGGGCCTGGACGCGCGCGTCGCCGCCGATTCCGACGATGTCGTCGAGATCGGGAGAGGTTCGCTGTTCGGCGCGCTGCTGCGCATCGAGCAGGGCTGATCCCGCGTCCAGCCGGGAAAGGCTCAGCAGAGAAAGGTCCGCGGCGGCTCGACGGGCCCGCCGCAGGTGTGCCGCAGCAGCGCCCTGGCCGCCTCGATCCTCAGCGCGAGCGCGACGCTCTCGTCGCGCATCACGCGCAGCAGGAAAGCCCGTGCCTCCGAGCCGGCCGACACTTCGGGAGTGGTGGATGTGGCTGCCTCTGGGGCAGTCTGCGTGCCCGCACCAGGCCTGGCGTCCTCGGCCGGCCTCAGTTGCGCCGCTGCGGCCGCGAGTTCCTCGGGGCCGATGCTCGCCATCCGGCACAGGAGATCCGCCTGGCCGTCGATCCCGGGCGGGATGTCGAGCCAGGGCGCTTCGGAGAAGAGCGGTGCCAGGTCCGGCGCGACGAACGCGGACCAGTGGCCGCGCTGTGCGCTCTCGGCGGGTATCAGCGCTGCGTGTGTCACGCCGCCAGGCGACGAGGGGTCGGGCGCCGGCAGCAACTGCAGATGCCGTGGATCGACCTCGGCCAGGAAATGCGCGCACAGCAATTCCAGGAAGCCGCGCGCCTCGGCAGGCGCCAGCGGCTCGGCCAGCGAGAACCAGAGCTGGAAGGCCTCGGTTCCGGAGACTGCGATCGCCGGCGCGGGCAGCCCGAGTTCGGCCTGGCAGCCGCGCCAGACGCGCGAGATCGCCTCCCAGCCCGCGCGCGCCGCGATTGCGAGGACCATCGTCCGGGTCCGGCCCTGCGCGTCGAGCAGTGCGTGCGTCGCGGCATCGTGCGCGGCGCGCGCCCCGGTCGCTGCGCTGCGCGGCAGGAACAGGCGGGCGAGCTCCGACTGCAGACGGTCCATGGCGATGTCCGGCGCGCTCAGCCGAACTCGGCCACGCGCTGCCTGACGACCGCGAGTCCGCGCACGTTGGCGTCCCGGATCGCATCCATCGAAGGCGCGTCGCGGCTGATGTCGCCGAGGGCGCCAAGGCAGGCGTGCGCGTCGTCGTGCCTGTCGACCTGCTTCATCTGCCCCAGCCAGCGGCGCACGTTGGGAAAGGGCTCGAAGTCGTGCAGGTTGGTGAACTCCGGCTGCAGCTGGCCGATCTCGACGTAGGCGGCGAAGTCGGCCAGCGAAAGCTGCTCGCCGGCGAGCCAGGCCGATTGCGCCAGCCAGCCCGTGTCCAGCGCGCGAAGCGCGCGCGTGAACGTTCCGATGGCCGACTGCTGGGTCGCTTCCGGGATCGCCAGGTCCTTGCGGATCCTCGGCGCGACCAGCCCGATCGACGCTTCGCGCAGGTTGCGGTGGTGGTAGTGCAGGTACCAGTCGACCCGGGCACGCTGCTTCGGGTCGGACGGGTAGACGTCGGTCCAGCCGTGCCGGTTGGCGAGGTAGCACATGATCGCGTGGGCTTCCCCCAGCACGAAGCCGCTGTCGGGCTCCTCGAGGGTGGGAATGGTGCCACCCGGGTTCTTCGCGAGGTAGGCGGGGTTGCGGCTGCCGCTCTCGCTCTTCGATCCCGGGTTGACCGGAACCATCTCGAAGGGCATCCGCTTGTACAGCAGCAGCCACATCACTGCGCGCACCGGTTGCGAGAAGGGGATGCCGTGGAGCAGCAGGGGTTCGGGTCTGGATGACATGCTGAAATTCCGGACAGGAGAGTGGTGAACCGGAGCTTGCCTGCCTGCGGCGGATCTGCGCAAGCAAGGCCTCCCCGATTCCACACATGCCCGGTCCGAAGCGCATGCGTACAGGCAGCCATGATCTCGGGCACACTGCCGCTCGTCCACGTCCTGGCTTACGGAACATCGCAATGTCCCAGTCTCCTCTCCATGCCTTCGACCGGGCCACGCGCCTGGTCGCCAGTGCCGACGGTTCACTGAGCGGCAGTGCCGACCCCGCCTATGCGCATGCGGTCGGCCCCTTCGGCGGGATCACTGCCGCCACGCTCCTGAACGCTGCGCTCACCCATCCGCAGCGCATCGGCACTCCGGTGGCGCTGACGGTCAACTACGCGGGCCCAGTGGCCGAGGGCGAGTTCCGGATCGACGCGGTTCCGGTGCGCACCAACCGCTCGACCCAGCACTGGTCGATCACACTCGCGCAGGGCGGCGAGGTCTCGACCACCGCGAGCGCCGTCTTCGCTCTGCGCCGCGAGACCTGGACGGCCACCGATGCCGGTTTCCCGGAGGCGCCGCCGCCGGCCGGGCTGACGCCGCTCGATACCGCGAAGCTCACGCCCTGGTTCAGGAACTACGAGATCCGCCTGATCCGCGGCAGGATGCTCGACACGTCCCGGCCTGCCGACGAGCTCGATTCGCTCACGCAGTTCTGGATCCGCGACGAGCCACCCCGTCCGCTGGACTTCGCCTCGCTCGCGGCGATCTGCGACTCCTTCTACCCGAGGATCTTCGTGCGCCGTCCACTGTGGGTGGCTGCCGGAACCGTGTCGATGACCACCTACTTTCACGCCGACGAGGCGCAGCTCGCGGCACAGGGTTCGCGTCCGGTGCTCGGCTCGGCGCGCGCCTCGCATTTCGGGCGCGGCTATCACGACCAGTCGGCCGAGATCTGGAGCGACGCGGGCGCGCTGCTCGCGACCAGCCACCAGATCGTCTACTACAAGGAGTGAGGGGTCGCCGCGCGCTCTTCCTGCCCTGCGGGGTGACCGCCCGTGCACCGCGAAGCGCGCGGGTGTCCCGAACCAGTCCGTCGCGGAGTTGACAGCGCCGAGCGCGGGTCCGACCATGCTCTGACCGAATCCACGGGGAGCCGTCGACATGAGCACCTGCATCGTGATCTGCCACTTCGCCCTTCCGGTCCCGTCCGACGAGAAGTTCATCGCGAGCGCGAAGAAGTCCGTGCCGATGTTCCGCAAGCTCGGGCCCCAGGGGCTGCTCAGCAAGGATTACGTCCACGACGACCGTGGCGTCGGCGGAATCTACGTCTGGAAGGATCGCGCGGCCGCCGAGGCCTGGTTCACCGAGCAGAAGATCGCCGAGTACACCACCACCTTCGGAGTCCGCCCGGTGCTGAGCTGGTTCGACTCCCTGCTCACCGTGGACAACGTGGCCGACGAGGTTCGGGTCCAGGGGCAGCGCCTGCCCGAGGGCTGATTCCGCGCACTGCCCTTTCCATCGGCAGCAGGCCTTTTCCCGGTCGCCAGCGACCGCAGCAGGAGATGTCCGGACAGCGCGAAGGAAGAGTCCGTCCCGAGCACTTCCGGCCGCACTTCGCGGTCGACGAGCGGATGCGGGTCCGGATGTGGCCGACCGCGACGGCAAGCGCGCTCGGAATCCGCGAGAGCGAGGCCCTGGGGCGCCCGTGCTGGCAACTGCTCGGCGACAGCGTCGAGTGCGGCCCCTGTCGGCTGGCTTCCGGCTCCGGACCGGAGGCGGGAGGCTGCGCGCGGCTGCGCACGGGCGCCGACGAGCCCGGTTGGATGGTCTGGACGCCTCCCGCGCTGATTTCCGAAGGGCCTGCCGGCAGTTCGATGCTCGAGTCGGTGCTGGTGCGCGGCGTGCTGGCCGCAGGCGTGGCGCGGCACTCGCTCGAAGACACGCTCGAGGCGATCCGGCGCGCCTGCGCAGCGAACGACTGCGAGCTCTTCCTGCGCGAACGCGGGCAGCCGGAGGTTGCAATGCACGGCTGCGTCGGCCCGGATCGCGAGGCCTTCCTGCAGTGCACGCGCATGCCGGTGGGAGTCGGCTATCCGGGGCGGGTCACTGCCACGGGCAAGCCGCTGTTCACCAACCGCTTCCAGACCGACCGGCGCTTCCGGCGCCCGGCGGTCAAGGAGTGCGGCGTGCGTTCCTTCATCGGGGTTCCGCTGATGGAGAGCGGGCAGCCGATCGGCTATCTCGGCCTGGGCTGGAAGGAGGCGTCGATCCCGATCGACTGGGGCGTGCAGTTGCTCGAAGCGGTGCGTCCGATCGCCGCGATCGCTGCCCGGGCTGCGCGACGCAGGGCACCGCCGGCCACCTGCACCGCAGCGACGGCCGTGCAGTTGCGCTGTCTCGGCCCCTTCGCCCTCGTTGCGGGGGACCGGACTTTCGATTCGCTCGCCTTCCCCCGGCGCAAGGCGCTCGACCTCCTGCGCCATCTCCTGCTGGCGCGGGGTGCGGTGCTCGCACGTGACGTGCTGATCGAGCGCCTGTGGCCGGAAGTCGAGGGGAGGCGGGGCGCCAACCGGCTGCACGTGACCCTGAATGCGCTGCGTGCGGTGCTCGCCGAGGCGCTGCCCGGCGTGGGCGCCGCAGCGCTCCAGTCCCGGCACGGCGACTACCGGCTGGACTTGCAGGCCCTGGGCATGGTGGATGCGTTCGCCTTCGCCGATGCGGTCCACGACGCACGTGCCCGGCTGCGCGCCGGCGATCCGGACGGGGCGCTCGCGCGTCTGGAGCAGGCCATGCCGCTCTACCGGGGGGAACTGTTCCAGGATGCGGACGACATCGCCTTCGAAGCGCCGAGGCAGCGTTTCCGCGCGATGCACCGCCAGGCGCTGCAGATGCTGGTCGACCTGTACCGTCGCGACGGCCGCCACGATGCGGCGCGCCTCGCGCTCGAGCAGGCCCGGGCGTGCGACCCCGATTCCGGTCCGGGCGCGGACTTCGACGTCGACTCCTAGCCGCGCCCCGAGCCCTCGCTGGCGCGCCCCGGCCGGAACAGCGCGAGGCTGGCAGCCAGCGCGGTGAGCGCCGGCAGCACGAGCACCAGCATGCCCCAGCTCAGGCGTGACGAGCCGGTCCGGGCATCGAAGGCAAGGCAGCGCAGCGCGGGTTCGCGCTGCACCGGATAGTAGGGCGCGACCCGGCCGCGCAGTTCCCAGACCAGCTCGCGCAGGCGCTGGGTCTGCCCCGGCCCGCCGCTCAGCGCGCGGATCACCTGGCCGTCGCGCATCGCCACCAGCAGCGAGTCGTGGTCGTACTGCTGCGCATCGGGCGTGCGCCGATACCAGAACTCCAGCGCGCCGGTGATCGCGGCGAGGGCCGCGCGGTCGGTGATCGCGAACTGCCAGTCGCGATTGCCCGACAGGTCCAGCGCCTGCGCCTGCGCGCGCAGCTGCGCAGCCGAATCGGCCTCGTCGAAGCTCAGGGCCAGCACCGTGTACTCGCTGCCCAGCCCGCCGACCTCGGCAGTCGCCTGCCCGATCCACTGCAGGAAGGGCGTGCACACTCCGGTGCAGCGGCTGTAGAAGAAGGTGACCAGCAGCGCACGTTCCCGTGCGAGCTCGAAGAGCGTGGCTTTGCGGCCGTCTGCGAGGCGCAGCGGGATGTCCGGGACGGCCCGGCCCTCGATGCGCGCCTGCGCCTGCGTCGCGGGCAGGGTCGGCGCAGGGGTCGCAGCGCCTGCAGCAGCGACGGACTCCGGCGGCGTCAGCAGTCCGATCGCTGCCACCAGCGTCGCGGCGACGACCCGCAGCCTCACGTGGCGATCGCCCGCCACCAGCGTCTTCCGGTCTCGGCAAGGTAGAGCACGAAGCCGGCCAGGAACAGGAGTGCGAACAGCATTCCCCAGTGGGCATAGCCGATGCCGTGGCTCAGTTCCGCCGGATAGATCGCGAAGCGGCGCGGGATCGAGTAGGCGCCCGCAAGATAGAACATCAGGAAGACGCCGTAGGCGCCCAGGGTCATCGTGAGCGCCGAGACGCGCTGCAGCAGCGCGTTCTCCGGCAGCCCCGTGGCGTCCTGGCACACGTGGTGGAAGTAGGCGAGCACCAGGAAGGCCAGCCCCGCGAGGTTGTAGGTGTGGAAGTGCGCCGGCACCCACAGCGTGTTGTGCAGGCGCAGGTTCACGCTGATGGTCGAGTCGATCAGCGCGCCGATGCCGCCGATCGCCCAGCCGGCCAGCCCCAGGAAGAGCAGGATCGAGCTCAGGTTCCAGCGCATGCGCGCGTGGAAGACCAGCAGCAGGGCGCCGAACAGCGTCACCACCGAGGACGGGACTGCGCTGGCGTAGGAGGCGATCTGCCCGAGGTACTGCAGCGGCCCGGGCTGGACGAAGTCCATGTACAGGTGGTGGAAGTAGGCGAGCAGCACGATCAGCAGCACGCAGTTCCAGGCCAGGGCGACGATCCGGTTGTTCTTCCAGGGTCGCCCCGCGTAGTGCGGCAGGATCTCGTAGGCGGCGCCCACGCCGAGGTACATCGCCAGGTTGATGATCGTGTGGCCGAAGAAGAAGGTGAGGTTCTTCATCAGCAGCGGATCGTTGGCAAGGCCCGCGAACACCTCCAGGAAGAAGAGCGCCAGCAGGATCACTGCCGACACCAGCGCAGCCACCCCGGCGATCAGGCCGACGGTGATGATCGTCACCGAGGGCGGAACGGCAGGCTCGCTGCGCCCGGCGATGTAGTGCCAGCCCAGCGCCTGCGACAGGGACCAGCGGCTTGCGATCGCGCGCAGCAGATCGAGCGTCCAGACCAGCCAGGCTGCGCCGAGCACGCCCAGCGAGACGAGGAACAGCGTCGCCGACCAGGCGGGCCACTCGCCCTTGTAGGGCAGCGGGTAGAGAAAATACCAGCCGCCGGCGAAGCGTCCGGCGAAGACGCTGAGCAGCAGCAGGACGACGCCGATCACGGTGCCCCAGATCGCGAAGCTGGCCACCTTCGCGGAGGGTTCGACCAGCCGCGACAGGAGGTCCGCAGTGATCGCCATCGAAGCCACGTACCAGACGCCGACCATGCCCACGCCGTGCAGGGTCATCACCGGATAGAACCATCCTTCCATTTCGACCAGGTGTCCGCCCTGCACCGAGCGCATGAAGGCGCCGAGCAGGATCAGGATCGGGAACAGGATGAACACCACCAGCATCCAGCGCAGGGTGTGGGAGTTGACCGCTTGCATGACTCTGGCCTCCGGGCTCGTCGATTCGCTCATCGGGCTCAGCGGACGCTGAGCCGGCTGCGCATGTGGTGATGTCCCGCGGCGCAGTACTCGAGGCAGAGCACCGGGTAGTCGCCTGGCGCATCGAGCCGTACCCGCAGGCGGTTGAGGTAGCCCGGCATCGCCTGGGTCTGCGCGACGATCTGGCGCTGCGGCCCATACAGTCCGAAGCCGTGGGTGACGTCCAGGCTGGTGACCCGGAACTCCACGGTGCTTCCCTTGTCCAGCACCAGTTGCTGGATCTGCGGCACGCGGCCGATGTCCTCTGCGCGGGTGATCGGCTCGTCGGACCAGACGAACTGGAACTGGCGCGCGGCCACGTAGACGATCCGGTCCGGACGGCTCGCGGGCTCGTCCTCCTGTGCCGCGTAGGGGGCTGCGGACAGGGTGGCGGCGAGCACCCCGATGGTCACGACCAGCGAGACGACGAACAGCACCCGCCGCAGTGCGTAGGCACGTTCGGTGCTCACTTCACGCGAGTTCCGGCTGCTGAAGGCCACGGCGGCGAACACCAGCGCGACCGCCGCGCTGGCGGCGAGAAAGGCGGTCCAGATCCGCGCCTGCGGCCGCATCAGCTCAGGCGTCTCGTAGACCACTGCCGCTGGCGCCGCGCCCGGGGCGCCGGCGTCGAGGGCCTTCAGGTGGGCGATCAGGGCGGATGCCTGTGCCTCGTCCAGGCCCAGCCGGGGCATGATCACGCCCTTGTAGCGAGCGATCAGGGCGGTGACGACCGGATCCCCCTCGGCGACCAGGGCGTCCGGCTCGCGCACCATGCGCTCGAGCCACGCCTCGTCGCGGCGCCGGGTCACCCCTGCCAGGTCGGGGCCGACCCGGTCGCCGCCGCCGACGCTGTGACAGGACACGCACAGCTGCTCGAAGAGGACGCCCCCCTGATCGGCGGCAGGCTGCGCGCAGGCCGCGCTGGCCAGGACCAGGGCGACGATCGCGCCCAGGATGAAAGGAATGTGCCGGATCTGCACGTGCGGCCTCCGCTGATCGATGCTGCAGGCAGCGTAGCGAGGGGCACTTACGCAGGACATACAGTCCGTCGGGCCGGGCTGCGGGCGGCGGCGTTCCGAGATCGGGGGGCCAGGCGCCGCCGCGCGGGCAAGCGCGGCTACAGTACGCGGGGAAGCCCCCGGCGTCGGCACTGCTGCTGCGGCGGGGCGCACGATCAACACCCAGACCACGCAGGACGACAGTCAATGCACCAGATTCCCTATACGCCTCGCCAGACGAGCTACGACCTCAATCCCAGCGACGCGCTCAACGACCTGCGCATGTCGGAGAAGACGCTGCCCCTGTTCGAGCACGTCAAGAAGTTCATCGCCGAGACGGTCGAGCCGATGACGATCGAGTACATGCGGCTCGGCGAGAAGAAGACCGACCCCTGGAGCTTCGCGCCGGGCCAGCTCGAGGTGCTGCAGAAGGCCAAGGACAAGGCCAAATCCGAGGGCCTCTGGAACTTCTTCCTGCCCGACGCGCACACTGGCGAAGGCCTGAGCAACCTCGACTACGCCTACATCGCCGCCGAACTCGGCAAGAGCCCGCTGGCCTCCGAGGCGACGAACTGCAACGCGCCCGACACCGGCAACATGGAGGTGCTCGAGCGCGTGGGCACCGAGGCGCAGAAGAAGAAGTGGCTCGAGCCGCTGCTCAACGGCGAGATCCGCTCGGCCTACGTGATGACCGAGCCGAACGTCGCCTCCTCCGACGCGAAGAACATCTCCACCACCGCGCGCCTGGAAGGCGACGAGTGGGTGATCAACGGCGAGAAGTACTACATCTCGGGCGCCGGCGACCCCCGCTGCAAGATCATGATCGTGATGGTGAAGACCAATCCCGATGCGCCGCCGAGCAAGCAGCAGTCGCAGATCCTCGTGCCGATGGACACCCCGGGGGTCGAGATCATCGGGCCGATGCACGTGTTCGGTCACGCGCACGCGCCGCGCGGCCACATGCACATGCGCTTCAACAACGTGCGCGTTCCCAAGGAGAACATCCTGCTCGGCGAGGGCCGCGGTTTCGAGATCTCCCAGGTGCGCCTCGGACCGGGCCGCATCCACCACTGCATGCGCACGATCGGCAAGGCCGAGAAGGCGCTCGACTACATGGTCGCGCGCGGCCTCACCCGCGAGGCCTTCGGCAGGAAGATCGCCCACCTCGGCGGCAACCTGCAGATCATCGCGCAGGCGCGCTGCGAGATCGAGGCGATGCGGCTGATGGTGCTCAAGGCCGCCAAGGCGATGGACGTGCTCGGCAACAAGGAGGCGCGCGTGTGGGTCAGCATGGTCAAGGCGATGGTGCCCGAGCGCGCCTGCCGGATCATCGACCAGTCGATCCAGATGCACGGCGCCACCGGCATCTCGCAGTGGACGCCGCTGGCCGAGATGTACACCGACGTGCGCCACCTGCGCTTCGCCGACGGCCCGGACGAGGTGCACTGGATGGTCGTCGGCAGGCACGAGCTGACGCTCTGACCAGCACCGGGAGATCCCATGTCCGCATCGCGCCCCGTCGAGGACATCCTCGACCCCGATCTGCCGATCGTCGACCCGCACCACCACCTGTGGGATCGGCGAGGTGCTCTCGCAGCGCCGCCCTCGGACCCTTCTTCGGAACACGGGTTCACGCGGGTGGTCCGAATGGCGCCGCGCTACTTCCTCGAGGAGCTGCTCGCGGACACCGGCAGCGGCCACGACGTGCTCGCCACGGTGTTCGTCGAGTGCCGGGCGATGTGGCGCGCCGACGGGCCCGAAGCGATGAAGCCGGTGGGCGAGACCGAGTTCGTCAACGGGGTGGCCGCGATGAGCGCGAGCGGCACCTACGGCCGCACGCGCGCCTGCGCCGGCATCGTCGGCCACGCGGACCTTCGGCTGCCGCCGGACACGGTCGACGCGGTGCTGAAGGCGCACCTCGCCGCCGGCGGCGGGCGCTTCCGGGGCATCAGGCACGGCGGCGCCTGGAGCGCCGATCCGGGGGTGCTCGGGCCGCTGCACGGGCGGGTTCCCGAAGGCCTGTACGCAAGCCCCGAGTTCCGCGCCGGGTTCGCGCGGCTGGCTGCGAACGGGCTCTCCTTCGACGCCTGGGTGCTCGAGCCGCAGCTGCCCGACGTGCTCGCGCTGGCGCGCGCCTTCCCCGAGACCACCATCGTGCTGGACCACGTGGGCACGCCCCTGGGCGTCGCCAGCCACGCGGGCCGGCGCGAGGAGCGCTTCGCGATCTGGCGGCAGAACCTGCGCGCGCTCGCCGGGTGCCCGAACGTCAACGTGAAGCTCGGCGGACTGGCCATGGTGTTCTGCGGCTTCCCGTCCTTCCTGTCCGGCACCCCAGCCTCGTCCGAGCAGCTCGCCAGCGAGTGGCGCCCCTACATCGACGAGTGCATCGACGCCTTCGGCGCGTCGCGCTGCATGTTCGAGAGCAATTTCCCGGTGGACATGGGTTCGTGCAGCTATGCGACGCTGTGGAACGCGTTCAAGCGCATCGCGGCCGGGCGCAGCGCGCAGGAGAAGCGCGCGCTGTTCGGGGGGACGGCCAACCGGGTGTACCGGCTGGGGATCGCGCAGCTCGCCTGAGCGGGTCGCGCGCAGCGGACAGGGCGGCTGGCGGGCGGCAGGCCGGGCGGTCGCAGCCGCTCGGGCGCTGCGCTCAGCCGCCGGCGAGCCCGGTGCGGGCGAACACGGCGCGGCGCAGGGCGTTCAGGGCGAAGGCCAGTCCGACCGCGCCGACGGCCAGCCCGATCACGACCTCGCCGGGCAGGGGTGCGGCGATCGACCCGCTGGTGGCGACGACCACTCCGATCGCCAGGTCGGCGAGCGTGGCGGCGATCAGCCATCGGCTCGGCGCGGTCTGCAGCAGCGAACCGCGCGCGCGGATCGCATGGATCGTCGCCTGGCCCGCGAAGACCAGGCACAGGAAGGACAGGGTCGCGAGCGCCTCCGGTCCCAGCTGCAGCCAGTGCCTGCCTGCGGCCAGGACTGCGAGCGTGAAGACCAGTTGTCCGAGGCCGAGCGCAACCCCGGCCGCGGTGAGCGCGCCGACGCGCCAGGTGTTGGGCGTGCGTGAGGGGGTCACGCGATCGGTGGTGAGAGCCATCGAGAGCAGGTCGCCGGCGACCAGCAGCACGATCATCAGCAGCGGGGTCAGCACGGGCTGGCCGGTCGCCAGGAAGCCCGCGGCGATGAACAGCACGGTGGCGATCTTCTTCACGATCGAATTGAGCGCGTAGGCCTGGACCCGCTGGAAGCCGCGACGGCCCTCCTCGATCGCGCTGAGGATGCCGCCCAGCCCGGGCTCGGTGAGGACCAGCCCGGCCGCCGCCTTGGCGACGTCGGTGGCCTGCGCCACCGCGATCCCCATGTGCGCCTGGCGCAGCGCGGGCGCGTCGTTGGCGCCGTCGCCGCACATCCCCACGGTGTGGCCGGCCTGCTGCAGGTTGCGCACCAGCTCGAACTTGTCCTCGGGCAGCACGCCCGCGACGATCGAGCAGCGCTCGGCGCGCAGCGGCGTCCCCGGGGCGATCGGGGGGCTGGGCGCACCACGGAGCCCCACCTGCTGCGCCACCGCGGCGGCGGTCGCGGGTGCGTCGCCGGTGACCATGATCACCCGCACGCCGTGCTCCTCGAGGCGGCCGACCAGTTCGGCGGCGTCCGCCCGCGGCGGGTCGGTGAGCGCGACGAGGCCCGCCAGGCGCGTGCCGCCCTGCTCGACGATCGCCACTGCGAGGACGCGGTGGCCCTGGCGCTCCAGGGCCTCGGCGGCGCGCCGTTGGGCGGGGTCCGCGGATGCCGCGTCGGCGAGCGCCGCGAAGGCTCCCTTGATCACCAGCGCCTGGCGGCCGTCCGCGCCGACCACGCTCGCCTGCGCCCGCCTGGTGGCCGGATCGAAGGCCTCGAAGGCAATCCTCCTGGGCAGTCCGGGAACCGGAGTGGCCGCGGCGCGGATCGCAGCGTCCACCGGGTCGGCGCCGCCATCGGAGCTGGCCAGCGCCGCCAGCCCGAGCAGCGTGGGCTCGTCGAAGCCGGCGAACGGCCGGGCCTGCGCGACGGCAAGCGCGTTGCGGGTCAGCGTTCCGGTCTTGTCCGAGCACAGCACGTCGATGCTCCCGGCCTCGTCCAGCGCCGAGAGCCGCGTGGCCAGCACCCCGCGCGCCGCCAGCGCGTGCGCGGACAGCGCAGCCGAGAGGGTGAAGGTCGCCGGCAGCGAGACCGGGATCGACGCCAGGAACGCGGTCAGCACCACCGGCTCGACCGCAGCGGGAGCAAGCCCCGTGATCCCCGCCCAGACGAGCAGCAGCACGATCGTCGCCGCGTTGAAGATCGCCAGGCTGCGCACGACGCGCAGCACCGCCTTCTGCTGCGTTCCCGTCACGCTCGCGCTGCCGATCAGCTGCGCCGACCGCCCGAAGCGGGTGCGCGGGCCGGTGGCCGTCACGACGCCTTCGGCTTCCCCGCGGCGCACGAGCGCGCCGGCCCAGGCTCGAGCATCCGCGCCAGCCTCCACGGGGGCCGATTCGCCGGTGAGCGTCGATTGATCGAGCAGCACCTCGCCCGAGATCAGCCGAAGGTCGGCCGGCACCACGGTCCCGAGGGACAGCTTGACCAGGTCGCCCGGAACGAGCTCCCTCGCGGGCAGCGTTCGCCACTGCCCGTCGCGCCGGACCGACGCGTTCAGGGCCAGACGCGACTTCAGCGCCGCCAGCGCGTTCCTGGCGCGGCCCTCCTGCAGGAGCGCCACCGCCGCATTCAGGACGATCAGCGCAGCGATGATCGCCGCCTCGAGGCGCTTGCCGAGCAGCAGCTCGAGCACGACGGCAGCCTCCAGCATCCAGGGCAGCGGCGCCCACAGCCTGCGCAGCGCGCGTCGCGCCAGGCTCTCGTGGGGATCGGGGATCTCGTTGGCGCCGGCGCTCGCCAGCGCCTGGCGTGCGGCCTCGGAGCTCAGACCCTCCGGTCGTGGCGCAAAGGCTCCTTCAGGATCCGGCATCCGCACCCTCCCGTCGGCGCTTCCCGGGGCCTGCGGTTGCGGCGATCGCCGGCGGTTCGTGAACGCTGCCCAGGGGCGGCGCAACTCAGTCCGTCTGCGACACCCGGAGCACCGTCTTGCCCAGCCCCTTGCCCGAGAGCGCGAACTCGAGCGCCGCCGCGAACTCGTCGAAGCGGAACTCCCGGCCGACCGGAGGGCTCATGCGTCCCTCCGCAACCCATCCAAGCAGTTCAGCCAGATGGGCCTGGGCGCGCGGCGCCTCGTAGAGCAGGAACTGGCGCACGTCCACGCCCACCAGCGCCGCCCCCTTGAGCAGCGGCAGGTTCGCCGGCAGCGCGGGGATCGGCCCGCCCGCGAAGCCGATCACGAGGTGGCGCCCGCGCCAGGACAGCGAGCGGAAGGACGGCTCGAAGAGCGGCCCGCAGACGGGGTCCAGCACGACGTCCGGACCTGCCTGGCCGCAGGCTGCCCGGACGCGGTCACGATAGCCGTCGGGCGCCGAGTCGATCGCCAGGTCCGCGCCCATCCGCAGGGCGAAGTCGCGCTTGTCCTGGCTCGAAGCCACTGCGACGACCCGGGCGCCCATGCACTTGCCGACCTGGATCGCCGCGCTGCCCACGCCGCCAGCGGCGCCGAGCACCAGCAGGGTCTCGCCGGGCTGCAGCGCGGCGCGGTCGCGCAGTCCGTGCAGCGCGGTCAGGTAGTTGATCCGGAAACCGGCGGCCTGCGCGAAGCTCATGCGGTCGGGGATGCGCGTCACCGAGGCCGCCGGGGCGACGGAGAGTTCCGTGAAGCCGCCGCGGGCCTGGGCCATGACCCGATCGCCGACGCGAAGATCCTGCACGCCCTCGCCGACGGCCTCGACCCGGCCCCCGACCTCCTGCCCCGGAACGTGCGGCAGCGGCGGCTTGACCTGGTAGCGCCCCAGCGACACCAGCGCGTCGACGTAGCCGACCCCGCACACCGACACCCGCACCACCACGGTGCCGGGCTCCGGGACGGGCGGCTCGGCGTCGACGATGCGGTAGTCGGCGATCGAATCGAGCGAGGAGGCTTGGATCTGTTTCATGGCGAGGTTTCCGGGCGGACGGACGCAGTCGCGGTTGCGGCACTGGAGAGGCGATCGTAGCTTCGCCGTCGCAGCGACGAGAGGCGCGACGTGTCGATATCGACCCTCCGGCGCGCGTGTGCCGCAGCCCAGGCACCCCTACTCCACCGTCACGCTCTTGGCCAGGTTCCTCGGTTTGTCCACGTCCGTTCCCCTGGCCAGCGCCGCGTGGTAGGCCAGCAGCTGCAGCGGGATCACGTGCAGGATGGGTGACAGCAGCCCTGCGTGATCGTCCAGGTTGATGATGTTGATGCCGTCTTCCGGCTCGATCTCCACGTCGCGGTCGGCGAACACGAAGAGCTCGCCGCCGCGGGCGCGCACTTCGTGCAGGTTGCTCTTGAGCTTCTCGATCAGGGTGTCGTTGGGCGCCACCACCACCACCGGCATCTGGGAATCCACGAGGGCCAGCGGGCCGTGCTTGAGCTCGCCGGCGGCGTAGGCCTCGGCGTGGATGTAGGTGATCTCCTTGAGCTTGAGCGCACCTTCCATCGCGATCGGGAAGTGGACGCCGCGGCCCAGGAAGAGCGCGTGTTCCTTCGGGGCGAAGCGGTTGGCCCAGTGGCGCACCGCCATTTCGCAGTCGAGCACGCGCTGCATCGCGGCAGGCAGGTGGCGCAGTTGCGCGAGCAGTTCGGCCTCGCGCTGCGGCGCGAGCAGCCCGCGCTGCTTGGCCAGCACCAGGGTCAGCACGAAGAGCGCGGCAAGCTGGGTGGTGAAGGCCTTGGTCGAGGCCACGCCGATCTCGGGGCCCGCGCGGGTGAGGAAGCGCAGCCGGCTCTGCCGGATCAGCGCGCTCTCGGGCACGTTGCAGATCGTCAGGCTGTCCTCGAGGCCCATTGCCTTGGCGTGCTGAAGCGCGGCCAGGGTGTCGGCGGTCTCGCCGGACTGCGAAATGGTGATCACCAGGGTGTCGGTCATCGCCACCGAGTCGCGGTAGCGGTATTCGCTGGCGATCTCCACCGCCACCGGCACCTTGGCCACGCTCTCGATCCAGTACTTGGCCACCAGCCCCGAGTGGAAGCTGGTGCCGCAAGCCAGGATCAGGATCTGCTTGGTGCGCGCGAACACCGCCTCGGCGTCGGCGCCGAAGAGGCCGGGCGACAGGGCGGAGGCGCCGGTGACCATCTCGAGCGTGTTGGCGATTGCGCCGGGCTGCTCGAAGATCTCCTTCTGCATGTAGTGCGCGTAGCTGCCCAGCTCGATCGAGTCGGCCGAGAGCCGGCTCTCGACGATCGGGCGCTGCGCGGGATTGCCGTCGATGTCGACGATGTCATAGCCGTCGGGACGGATCTCGACGACGTCGCCCTCCTCGAGGTAGGCGACGTGCCTGGTCACCTGCAGCAGCGCCGAGGTGTCGGAGGCGAGGAAGTTCTCGCCATGGCCGGTGCCGTGGTTGCCCACCCCCAGCAGCAGCGGCGAGCCCTTGCGCGAGCCGACCACGGTGTTCGGCTCGCGGCTGCTCACCACGGCGATCGCGTAGGCGCCCTGCAGTTCGCGCACCGCGCGCTGCACTGCCTGGAACAGCCGCATGCCTTCGCTGACGTAGGAGTGCACCAGGTGGGCGATCACCTCGGTGTCGGTCTGCGACTCGAACTGGTAGCCCTGTGCCGCCAGGCGCGCGCGCAGCGCCTCGTGGTTCTCGATGATGCCGTTGTGCACCACGGAGATCTCCACGCCCAGGCTGATCGATGCGTGCGGGTGGGCGTTGCGCTCGGTGACGCCGCCGTGCGTGGCCCAGCGGGTGTGCGCGATCCCGGTGGGCGCGTCGGCGCCCACTGCGTGCGCGCGCGCTTCGAGATCCGCCACCCGGCCCACCGAGCGGACGCGTTCGATCGCGCCGCTGACCAGTGCGAGGCCGGCGGAGTCGTAGCCCCGGTACTCGAGCTTGCGCAGGCCTTCGATCAGGATGGGCACCACATTGCGCTGTGCCACTGCGCCGACGATTCCACACATGTCCGGTCCTCCAGTCGGGAGCCCGCAGGGGGCTCCCCAGGGTTCAGTTCGATTTCTTGACGGGGCGCCGCCAGCGCTCGACGGTGGCCTGGCGGGCGCGGGAAATGGTGAGCTTGCCTTCGGGAGCGTCGCTCACCAGCGTGGTTCCTGCACCGAGCGTCGCGCCGCGGCCCACGCGCACCGGCGCCACCAGCTGGGTGTCGCTGCCGATGAAGGCGTCGTCCTCGATGACGGTCTGGTGCTTGTGGACACCGTCGTAGTTGCAGGTGATCGTGCCCGCGCCGATGTTCACGCGCGCGCCGATCACTGCGTCGCCGACGTAGGCGAGGTGGTTGGCCTTGGAGTCGGCGGCCATCCTGGTGTTCTTCATCTCGACGAAGTTGCCGACGTGCGTGTTCTCGCCGAGCTCGGTGCCCGGGCGCAGCCGCGCGTAAGGGCCGATGCGCGCTCCCGCGCCGATGGTGGCGCCGTCGATGTGCGTGAACGGCAGGATCTCGGCGCCCGCCTCGATGCGCGCATCGCGGATCACGCAGTTGGCGCCGATGCGCACGCGGTCGGCGAGGACGACCCGGCCCTCGAACACGCAGTTGACGTCGATGCTCACGTCGCGCCCGCACTCGAGCGTGCCGCGCACGTCCAGCCGGGCCGGGTCGCAGAGCGTGACGCCGTCCTCCATCAGTCGTTCGGCGAGGTTGCGCTGGTGGATGCGCTCGAGCTCGGCGAGCTGGGCCTTGCTGTTGACGCCCAGCGTCTCCCAGGCGTGCGCCGGCTGCACGCCGACCACCGGCATGCCCTCGGCCACTGCCATCGCGACGATGTCGGTCAGGTAGTACTCCTGCTGCGCGTTGTCGTTGGAGAGCGCGCCCAGCCAGCGCTGCAGCGCAACGGTGGGAGCGACCAGGATGCCGGTGTTCACTTCGCGGATCGCGCGAGTGGCCTCGTCGGCGTCCTTGTGCTCGACGATGCGGCGGATCTCTCCCTGCTCGCGCACGATGCGCCCGTAGCCGGTTGGGTCCGGGAGATCGACCGTGAGGATCGCCAGGCGATCGCCTTGCGCGGCCTTCGCCAGCCGGGCGAGGGTGTCGGCGGAGGTCAGCGGGACGTCGCCATAGAGGATCAGCGTGGCCGGCGACTGCGCCAGTTGCGGCACCGCCTGCATCACAGCGTGTCCGGTGCCCAGCTGCGGCTCCTGCAGCGCCCAGCGAAGGTCCTCGGCGGCGAGCGCCTGCCGCACCTGCTCACCGCCGTGTCCGTACACGACCACGATCCGTGAGGGCGAAAGCTTGCGGGCACAATCGAGCACGTGCCCGAGCAGCGGCTTGCCGGCGAGCAGATGCAGCACCTTTGGGATGTCGGAGCGCATGCGCTTGCCCATCCCGGCCGCGAGCACGACGATATTCATTTTCGTCTTTTCATTCAATGACTTGGGCGGCGCGCCCGGGGATTTGTCGAAAATCTTAACATGCAGACCCTCCGCTTCTGGGCGCCGCTCGTCGCC
>CAUJHG010000043.1 GCA_963204785.1 Pseudomonadota bacterium
GATGCCGACGCCGATCAGGAAGGCCGCGTCGATCAGGCCGGCGAGCAGGAACATCTTGGTCTGCAGCTTGTCCATCAGCTCGGGCTGGCGCGCCGATGCCTCGATGTACTTGCCGCCCATCATGCCGATGCCGATGCAGGCGCCCAGGGCGCCGAGGCTGATGATCAGGCCGCAGGCGATCGCGACGAGTGCGACGTTGGTCATGGTCCTTCTCCGGTCGTGTTGGTGTTGTCATCGACGCCCGTCCGGTTCGCCGCATCGGCGGCACCGGGGGCGGGCGATGGTTCGCGCTCGAGGTCTGCGATGGTCTGCTCGAGCCGGAGCACGCGCGCGCGCAGCGAAGCCAGCAGCGCCGCGTAGTCGTCGAATTCCTCGCGGGTGACCAGCTCCAGTCGCTGGAAGGCCTGGCCGAGAACTGCCTTGAGGTTGCGCTCCAGGTCACCGGCCGGGCTGGTGCGCATCAGCTCGGCAAGGCGTGTCTGCAGATCCTGCAGGATGTTCTGCTTGTCGGTGGCCATCCCGGGCTCCGGCGAGGCGTGGTCGGGCAAGGACCCGGCGGCGCCCTTGGCGCGGCGTCCGGCCCCGGGCGGATGCGCGGCAGTCTAGCATGCGCGTCGAGGGTGCTCCGTCGTGGTGCGTCGAAATCGGGGACGAGGGCCGACTGCACCAACCGGACGCGCCCGAGGGCCGCGAAACGCGTCGACAGGCCTGCGCGCTCGCGGCGCATCCGGCTTCGTTACGGTCTGGCACGAAAACTGCATGGAAGTCCATCGTTGCGGGGATCCGGATCGATGTCGACGATCGCAGGCTCCCTGCCTTCCACAGGAGAGAAACGAGATGAAGGGACTGATTGCAGCCGCGGGGCTGGCGGGCGGCGCAGCGACGCTGGCGGTGCTGCCCGACACTGCAGCCGCGCAACATCAGGCGGCCGATCCGCCCTACGCGCTGAGCGCCAACCTGAGCCTGGTGAGCGAGTACCGCTACCGGGGGATCTCGCAGACCGACGGGCGCCCTGCGCTGCAGGGCGGCTTCGACCATGTGCGCGCCAGCGGCGCGTACCTGGGCACCTGGTTGAGCACGGTGAGCTGGCTGTCCGACCAGGGCGGCATCAGCAGCAGCCTCGAGTGGGATTTCTACGGCGGCTACAAGGGCAAGGTCGGGGACTTCGGCTACGACCTGGGGCTGCTGCACTACCACTACCCGGGCAGGTATCCGGGCGGCTTCGTGAGCCCCGACACCCTCGAGCTCTATGTCGCCGGCTCCTGGAAGATGCTGACCCTGAAGTACTCGCACGCGCTGGGCAACCTGTTCGGCTTCGCCGACAGCCGGGGCGCGGGCTACCTCGACCTGAGCGGCGATTTCGACCTGGGCTCCGGGCACAGGCTCGTCGCGCATGTCGGCCACCAGCACATTCCCGCGACTGCCGGGCGCACCCGCAGTGACTGCTCCTACACCGACTGGAAGCTCGGAGTGAGCAGGGAATTCCTCGGCCTGGACTGGGGCCTGGCCTATGTCGACACGGACGCCAGGGGCCGCGCCGGGCAGTGCTACCGGAACGCCTTCGGCAGGGATCTGGGCAGGGGCAATGTCGTCCTGTCGGTCGGCAAGACTTTCTGAGAACCGGGAACCGCTGCGCGGCCACCGTCCGCCGGGCTCCGCCCACGAGGAGAACACGAGATGAAACTGATCACCGCAGTCATCAAGCCCTTCAAGCTCGACGAGGTCCGCGAGGCCCTGCTGGCGATCGGGGTGCCAGGCATCACCGTCACCGAGGTCAAGGGCTTCGGCCGCCAGAAGGGGCACACCGAGCTCTACCGGGGCGCCGAGTACGTCGTCGACTTCCTGCCCAAGGTCAAGGTCGAGGCCGCGATCGCGGATCACCTGATCGAGCGGGCGATCGAGGCCATCGAGGCCGCGGCCCGCACCGGCAAGATCGGCGACGGCAAGATCTTCGTCCACGACATCGAACACACAATCAGGATCCGCACCGGCGAGACCGGCGACGACGCGCTGTGAACGCCTGCACCCGATCCACTGGAGCTCGATCATGAAATCCCTGCTCAGGGTGCTCGGACTCGTCCTGGCACTGGCGGCCGTACAGGCCATGGTCTCAGCGAGCGTTCCGGCGCTTGCATCGCTCGGCGCAGTGGCGGCAAGCGACGAACCCGCGACGTCCGCGCATCGGCCAGTCGACGGCAAGCCTGCCGGGGCGAGGTCGAGCGCAGATGCGCCTGCGCATGCGGCCACGGCGAAGGAAGCGCCAGGCCCGGCCGAGACCGTCCGGGGCCCTTCGGTGAACAAGGGCGACTCCGCCTTCATGTACGTGGCGACCATCATGGTGATCATGATGTCGATCCCGGGACTGGCCCTGTTCTACGGCGGTCTGGTGCGTGCGAAGAACATGCTCTCGGTGCTGATGCAGGTGATGGTCGTGTTCGCGCTGATCAGCGTGCTGTGGGTCGTCTACGGCTACACGCTGGCCTTCGGTGGTCCAGGCGCCTTCTACGGCTCGTTCGACAAGCTCTTCCTGCTGGGCGTGACCGGAGACTCGCTGGCGGCCACCTTCACCCGGGGCGTCTACATTCCGGAGCTGGCCTTCGTCGCCTTCCAGTGCTCCTTCGCGACGATCGGCTGTGCGCTGATCGTCGGCTCCTTCGTCGAGCGCGCGCGCTTTGCGGCGGTGCTGCTGTTCTGCGTGATCTGGTTCACCTTCGCCTACCTCCCCGTGGCGCACATGGTCTGGTATTGGGACGGCCCGGATGCGATCACCGACGCGAAGGCGCTCGAGGCGGTCGCGTCGAACGCCGGCTGGCTGTGGAGCCGGGGCGCGCTGGATTTCGCCGGCGGCACGGTGGTCCACATCAATGCGGGGATTGCAGGGCTGGTCGGCTCCTACATGGTGGGCAGGCGCATA
This sequence comes from Pseudomonadota bacterium, assembly GCA_963204785.1. Taxonomy (GTDB): domain Bacteria; phylum Pseudomonadota; class Gammaproteobacteria; order Burkholderiales; family Burkholderiaceae_E; genus Quisquiliibacterium. Next base: position 2,915 of record CAUJHG010000043.1, read on the forward strand.
GGCTACGGCAGGGAACCGATGCCCCCGCACTCGCTGACCCTGACTATGGTGGGCGCTGCGCTGCTCTGGGTGGGATGGTTCGGTTTCAACGCAGGCTCCAACCTGGAGGCGACAGGGACTGCCGCGATGGCCTTCGTCAACACGCTGGTGGCGGCAGCGTCGGCAGTGCTGGCCTGGAGCTTCGCCGAGTGGATCCACAAGGGAACGCCCTCGATGCTGGGCGCGGCCTCGGGCGCAGTCGCCGGGCTGGTGGCGATCACGCCAGCCTGCGGCTTCGTCGGGCCGATCGGTGCGATCGTCATCGGGCTGGTTGCCGGCATCGTCTGCCTGTGGGGTGTGGGCGGACTCAAGCGTCTGCTGGGCGCGGACGACTCGCTCGACGTGTTCGGCATCCACGGAGTTGGCGGCATCGTCGGTGCCCTGCTGACGGCAGTGTTCGCGGCGCCCACCCTCGGCGGCACGGGGGTGTTCGACTACGTCGCCGACGCACCGGCTGCGGGCTACTCGATCCTCGGCCAGCTCGTGGTGCAGGCGGAGGCGGTGCTCGTGACCGTGGTCTGGTCGGGTCTTGTGTCGCTGCTCGCGTACAGGCTCGTCGACAAGCTGGTCGGGCTGCGCGTTCCCGAGGAGGAGGAGCGTCAGGGGTTGGACATCACCTCGCACGGAGGGGCTGCCTACCGCTACTGATCGCTGTCCGTCGGTCGGAGCAGCGCCACGAACACGACGTGACCTGTTGCGGACCACCAGTGCAGGGCGCATTCGCTACAATCAAAGGCTTCCCCGCCAGGCACCCGCACAGGTCACGTCCGCCGATGGTTCCCCACCTGGTCACAGCGCTGAAAGGCCCGCTGCTGGAGCTCGAGCGGCGCTTCCTCGACGCCAACCCGCAGATCGAGCGCTGGTTCCGCCTCGAGTGGCAGGAACACACCCCTCCCTTCTATTGCTCGACCGATCTGCGCAACGCGGGCTTCAAGCTCGCGCCGGTGGACACCAACCTCTTTCCCGGAGGCTTCGACAACCTGGCCCCGGACACGCTGCCGCTGGCGGTGCAGGCGGCAGTGGCGGCGATCGAGAAGTACTGCCCCGACGCGCGCAACCTGCTGCTGGTCCCCGAGAGCCGTGAGCTCAGCCCGAACTACCTGCACAACGTGGCCCGGCTCTGCACGATCCTGCGCCAGACCGGGCTGGACGTGCGCCTGGGAAGCTTCGACCCCGAGGTCACCGGGCCCACCCCCTTCCCGCTGCCCGGCGGCCAGGAGGTCGTGATCGAGCCGCTGGTGCGGCGCGGTCGCAGGGTGGGGCTGGAGGATTTCGATCCCTGCTCGATCCTGCTGAACAACGACCTCTCCGGGGGGCTTCCCCCGATCCTCGAGGAGCTGCACGAGCAGGTGCTGCTGCCGCCGCTGCACGCCGGCTGGGCGGTGCGGCGCAAGTCGAACCATTTCGCGGCCTATCGTGACGTGGCCAAGCGCTTCGCGAAGATGCTCGACATCGACCCCTGGCTGATCGACCCCTTCTTCGCTTCGTGCAGCGACGTCGACTTCGCCGAGCGCGCGGGCGAGGAGTGCGTGGCCTCGCGCGTCGACGCGCTGCTGCGCCAGATGCGCTCGAAGTACCGTGAGTACGGCATCGGCGAGACGCCCTTCGTGATCGTCAAGGCCGACGCCGGCACCTACGGAATGGGCGTGCTCTCGGTCAAGGACGCCTCGGAGGTGCGCAATCTCAGCGCCCAGCAGCGCAGCCGAATGGCGGTCACCAAGGAGGGGCTCGAGGTCACGCGGGTCATCCTCCAGGAAGGGGTGCCCACTTTCGAGAGCATCGACGATGCCTGGGCAGAACCGGTGGTCTACATGATCGACCGCTACGTGGTGGGCGGCTTCTACCGGGTGCACTCCGGGCGCGGCCGCGACGAGAATCTCAACGTGCCGGGAATGCAGTTCGTTCCGCTGCCCTTCGCGGCGAGCTGCAATCTGCCGGACGCGCGCGCCTCCGACGAGGCCGCGGCCAATCGCTTCTATGCTTACGGCGTGGTCGGCAGGCTCGCACTGCTGGCCGCCTCGATCGAGCTCGAGCGGACCGACCCGGACCCGTCGCTGTACGGCTGAGCGTCCGCACCCGACCGCGGCTGCACCGACCCCAGGAAGACCGATGCGCATCCTCTTCATCCTCGATCCGCTCGCCGGGATCAAGACCTACAAGGACAGCAGCTACGCGATGATGGTCGCCGCCCACGTGCGCGGCCACGAGCTGCACGTGTGCGAGCAGGGCGAGGTCGCCTTCGAGGCCGGGCGGGTCGTGGCCCGCCAGCGCAGGCTGCACCTCACCGACCTCACCGGCGGCGCGCTCGACTGGCACCGGCTCGATCCCGAAGAGATCGAGCCGCTGGCCGCCTTCGACGCGGTGCTGATGCGCAAGGACCCTCCCTTCGACATGGAGTACGTGTACTCCACCTACATGCTCGAGCTCGCGCAGCGCCAGGGCGCGCGCGTCTTCAACGACCCACGGGCGATCCGCGACCACAACGAGAAGTTCTCCATTGCCGAGTTCCCGCAGTTCACCGCGCCGATGATCGTCACGCGCGACCCTGCGCGCCTGCGTGCCTTCGTGGCCGAACAGGGCGAGGCGGTGTTCAAGCTGCTCGACGGCATGGGCGGCGCATCGATCTTCCGCGCGCGCGCCGACGATCCCAACCTCTCGGTGATCATCGAGACCCTCAACCGCTTCGGCGAGCGAACCGTGATGGCGCAGGGCTTCCTGCCCGAGATCGCGCAGGGCGACAAGCGCGTGCTGCTGATCGGCGGAGGCGTGGTGCCCTATTGCCTGGCGCGCATCCCGAAGGCCGGTGAGGCGCGCGGCAACCTGGCCGCCGGGGGCACCGGAGTGGCCCGCGAGCTGTCGGCGCGCGACCTCGAAATCGCGCAGACGCTCGCACCTGCGCTCGCCGCGCGGGGGCTGCTGCTGGTCGGCCTGGACGTGATCGGCGAGTGCATCACCGAGATCAACGTGACCAGCCCGACCTGCTTCCAGGAGATCCGTCAGCAGACCGGTTTCGACGTCGCGACGATGTTCGTCGAGGCCCTCGAGCGGGCGGTCGCGGCGCCGGCGCCCGGAGGGCACCGCGGACCATGATCGGCATCCTGGTCGTGTCCCACGAGCCTCTGGGAACGGCGCTGATCCAGTGCACGCGGCACATCTTCGGCAGGATGCCGGCGCAGCTTGCGGCGCTGGACGTCATTCCCGACGAGGACCCCGAAGCGGCGCTGGCGGGCGCGCGCGAGCTGATGTCGCGGATCAACGACGGCAGCGGCGTGCTGGTGCTCACCGACATCTACGGCGCAACCCCGTCGAGGATCGCGGCGCGGCTGGCCCGCGCGCACCGGGTCGCGGTGATCGCGGGGGTGAACCTGCCGATGCTGGTGAAGGCCCTGAACAACCGTCGCGGTCCGCTCGACCAGCTCGCCGCGATGCTCGGCGAGGGTGCGCGCAATGCGATCCTCGAGATCGAACCCGAGCCCGAGCCCGAACCCGAACCGGACGCGGGAGGCGAAGCGCAAGCCGGAGAGAAGCCCGAGCCCGGCGCCGCGGAAGGGCGCAGCGGCTGTGCCGATCGGAAGGGGCGCTAGAGCGATGCAACGGGCGCAGACCACGATCGTCAACAAGCTGGGCCTGCACGCGCGGCCGTCGGCCAAGCTCACGCAGCTCGCGTCGAAGTTCAAGTCCGAGGTCTGGATGACCAAGGGCGGGCGCCGCATCAACGCCAAGAGCATCATGGGCGTGATGATGCTGGCTGCTGCCAGGGGCGCGACGGTGCTCATCGAAGCCGAGGGTCCGGACGAGGCCGACGCCGTCGAGGCGCTGGTCGGGCTGATCGCCTCGGGCTTCGGCGAAGAGATCTGACGGCCCGGATCGACGCGTGATGTTCAGCATCCACGGCACTGCGATCGGCGGCGGGATCGTCATCGGGCGTGCCCGGGTGCTCGAATCGCAGCGCTTCGACGTCGCTCGTTACCACGTCAGCGCAGACGAGGTGCAGGCCGAGGTGCAGCGCCTGGACGCAGCGCTCGCCGAGGTGAAGTCCGAACTCGACGCGGTCGCCGAGCAACTGCCGGACGATGCGCCGGCGGAGGCGAGCGCGCTGCTCGAGGTCCACGCGATGATCCTCGACGACCCCATGCTCGCGCAGGCGGCGCGCGAGCAGATCCTGGGCAATGGCTGGAACGCCGAGTGGGCGCTGGCCTCGCAGGCCGACGGGCTGGCGCGCCAGTTCGAGGAATTCGAGGACGCCTACCTGCGCGAGCGCGGTCGTGACGTCCAGCAGGTCGCCGACCGGGTGCTCAAGGCGCTGTCGGGCTCCGACGCCGGGTCCCGACCGCTCGGTGCCGGCGATCCCGCGATCTTCGTCGCGCACGACATCGCTCCCGGCGACATGCTCTCGCTGCGCAGCGCGCTGGGCTTCGTGATCGATCTGGGCGGAACCACCTCGCACACCGCGATCCTCGCGCGCAGCATGAACGTCCCCGCAGTGGTCGGCCTGCACTGCGCGAGCGAGCTGATCGAGGACGACGAGTGGCTGATCCTCGACGGCGACAACGGGCTGGTCCTCGTTGCGCCCGACGAATCGGTGCTTTCGGAGTACCGGCACCGGCAGGCCGCCTCGGTGCTCGAGCGCCGACGGCTCGAGCGGCTGCTGAACGTGCCGACGCGCACGCTCGATGGTCGCCCGATCACGCTGCAGGCGAACATCGAGCTGCCCGAGGAGGCGGCGGTCGCGCGCGAGGCCGGAGCCGCCGGGATCGGGCTGTTCCGCTCCGAGTTCCTGTTCATGAACCGACGCGAACTGCCCGGCGAGGACGAGCAGTACGAGGCCTATCGCACCGCGGTGCTCGGAATGGCGGGCGCGCCGGTCACCATCCGCAGCCTCGACCTCGGCGCCGACAAGACGCTCGAGGGCGCGGCGTCCACCGCGCCCAACCCGGCCCTCGGTCAGCGCGCGATCCGCTACTGCCTGGCCGAGCCCGAGATGTTCATGGTGCAGCTGCGCGCGATCCTGCGCGCCTCGGCGCACGGTCCGGTGCGGCTGCTGATCCCGATGCTGGCGCACCACCACGAGATCGAGCAGACGATGCGCCTGCTCGATCGCGCCCGCGTCCAGCTGCGCGAGCGAGGGGCGGTCTTCGACGAACGCATGCCGGTCGGCGGGATGATCGAGGTTCCGGCGGCGGCGCTGTCGGCAGGCCTCTTCGTGCGCAGGCTCGACTTCCTGTCGATTGGCACCAACGACCTGATCCAGTACACGCTGGCGATCGACCGCGCCGACCACACCGTGGCTGCGCTCTACGACCCCTTCCATCCCGCGGTGCTGCGCCTGATCGCGATGGCGATCCGCGCGGGCCGCCGCGCCGGCAAGCCGGTGGCGGTGTGCGGCGAGATGGCGGGCGACCACACCGCGACGCGACTGCTGCTGGGCATGGGGCTGGACACCTTCTCGATGCACGCCGCAAGCCTGCTGCGGGTGAAGCGTCAGGTGCTGCTGTCGGATGCGTCGCAGCTTGCGCTGAAGGTCAGCCGGCTGCTCAACAGCGACGACCCCGTGCGGGTGCGGGCCGCGCTGGCCCGCCTGCGCGAGGAGCCGGTCGCAGGCTGAAGCGCAGTGCGCAGGGGGCACGGACTGCGCCCCGCAGGCACGCCGGCATGACCCGTCCGTCGCAAGGGTTGTCGGATCGCGCACCCCCCTGCGGTCTATAGTCGGAAGCGTCCCCCACTCCACGGGAGGCGCGCAATGAGCGGTTGCATGCTCGAGTGCGGACCTGGATCCCCACCGAGCGACCTCGATACGCCGCTGCGGTGCGAGCACTGCGGCGGGAGCATTCCGGCGAGCAGCGCCCTGACCTTCGAGGGCGCCGACTACCTCCGCGAGTTCTGCGGCGAGCGCACCCTGTCCGACTGGTGCACCGCGATCTCCAGACCGCGCAGCGAGGAGGGCGTCACGTGACTCCCAGACCGGTCTTCTTCGAACTGCACCGCATCGCCCTGCCGATCGGCGCGATCGCGTCCTTCCTGCATCGGGTGTCCGGCGTGCTGCTCGTGCTGGCGATTCCGCCGGCCGCCTTCTGGTTCGAGCGCTCGCTGGTCAGCGCGCAGGCCTTCGATTCGGCGCGCGCCGCGCTCGGCTCCTGGCCGGGGCGCCTCGCGCTGCTTGCGCTCGCCTGGGCGCTCGGGCACCACCTGCTCGCCGGAATCAGGCACCTGCTGATGGACGCCGGCGCCGGGACGCACCTGCGGACCGCGCGCCGCAGCGCGGCCTTCGCGATCGCCGGTGGCGCGATCCTCGCAGCCTGCGCGGCCCTGCTGATCTGGTGGCCACGATGAGCAACAGAGGCGATCGCCTGCTGAGCGGGCTGCGCGCCTGGACGGTGCAGCGCCTGTCCGCGCTCTACCTGCTCGGCTTCATCGTCGTGCTCGCCTGCCGGCTCCTGCTCGATCCGGTTCAGGACCACGCGCAGTGGGTGCGGCTGTGGGGCAGCCCCCTGATGGGCGCTGCCTCGCTGCTTGCGGTCGCGGCGCTCGCGCTGCACGCATGGGTCGGGGCGCGCGACGTGGTCCTCGACTACGTCCGTCCCGCGATGGCAAGGCCGATCGTCCTCGCGGCGATCGCGCTCGTGCTCGGCCTGACGCTGGTGCGCCTGGCTACGACGCTGTTTTCGCCGGGCTGACCGCCCGAAGGCAACCCGAGGAGGTCCGGAGATGCGCTTCTCCGTCTATCGCTACGACCCCGGGCAGGATCGACCGCCCCGGATGCAGGACTACGACCTGCCGCTGGGTCCCGCCGATCACATGGTGCTCGATGCGCTGATGCGCATCCACGAGATCGACGAGTCGCTGTCGTTCCGGCGCTCCTGCCGCGAAGGCGTCTGCGGCTCCGACGGGATGAACATCAACGGGCGCAACCGGCTCGCCTGCATCACCCCGCTGAAGGACCTGCAGGAGCCGATCGTGCTGCGGCCGCTTCCGGGGCAGCCGGTCATCCGGGACCTGATCGTCGACCTCACGCAGTTCTTCGCGCACTACGTGTCGATCCGACCCTGGGTGATCGACGAGCGGCCGATGCCCGAGCGCGAGCGCCTGCAGACCCCCGAGCAGCGCGCCGAACTCGACGGCCTCTACGAGTGCATCCTGTGCGCCTGCTGCTCGACCGCCTGCCCGTCCTACTGGTGGAATCCGGACAAGTTCATCGGCCCTGCCGGGCTGCTGCAGGCCTACCGCTTCGTCGCCGACAGCCGCGACCAGGCCACCGACGAACGCCTCGATTTCCTCGAGGGGCCGTTCAGGCTCTACCGCTGCCGCACCATCATGAACTGCACCGAGGTGTGCCCGAAGGGGCTGGAGCCATCGCGCGCGATCGAGAAACTGCGCTGGCGGATGCTGCAGCGGGAGTTCTAGGCCAGCCGCTGGTGTCCGGGCCGATTTGACACCCGCCCGAGGGCTGGGTAAGGTTTGCCTCCGCGCCGATTTGAGACCCAGCTTGCGGGCGCGTAACAAGTACGGCTAAAGCGGCGGGAGCAGGCGCTCCGCAGAGCCCGACACAGCCGCAGCAAGCTGGTCGGGCTTTTCTCTTCGGGGGTTCACACTGCAGGTGTCGCAGTCTGCCCAGCAGTCGGTCGGTGTGGTCGAGGCGCAGCGCATGCGCTTCGACGCGCCGCTGCGCCTGCGCAGCGGCGCGCAGATCGCCGACTACGAGCTGGTCTACGAGACCTACGGCGAGCTGAACGCCGATCGCTCCAATGCGGTGCTCGTGTGCCACGCGCTGAACGCTTCGCACCACGTCGCGGGCGTGCGCAGCTCCGATCCGAAGGACGTCGGCTGGTGGGACAACGTGGTGGGTCCCGGCAAGCCGCTGGACACCCGCCGCTTCTTCGTGATCGGGATCAACAACCTGGGCAGCTGCTTCGGCTCCACCGGGCCGATGTCGATCAACCCCGCAACCGGCCGGCGCTATGGTCCGGACTTCCCGGTGGTCACGGTCGAGGACTGGGTGCACGCGCAGGCGCGGCTGGCCGATGCGCTCGGAATCGAGCGCTTCGCCGCGGTGATGGGCGGCAGCCTCGGCGGGATGCAGGCGATGGCCTGGACCTGGCTGTACCCGCAGCGGGTGGCGCACTGCCTGGCGATCGCCTCCACCCCGAAGCTCTCGGCGCAGAACATCGCGTTCAACGAGGTTGCGCGTCGCGCGATCATCACCGACCCGGACTTCCACGGCGGACGCTTCTACGATCACGGCGTGGTGCCGCGGCGCGGCCTGCAGGTCGCGCGGATGATAGGCCACATCACCTATCTGTCCGACGACGCGATGGCCGAGCGCTTCGGTCGGGCGCTCAAGCGCGGCGACTACGGATTCTCGTTCGACGTCGAGTTCGAGATCGAGTCCTACCTGCGCTACCAGGGCGAGAAGTTCTCGGGCTACTTCGACGCGAACACCTACCTGCTGATCACGCGCGCGCTCGACTACTTCGATCCGGCGCAGGCCTTCGGCGGCGACCTGGCCGCGGCGCTGGCGCCGGCCACCGCGAGCTTCTTCGTGGCCTCGTTCAGCACCGACTGGCGCTTCTCGCCCGAGCGCAGCCGCGAGATCGTCGCGGCGCTGCTGAAGAACGGGCGCGACGTCACCTACGCGGAGATCGAGGCGCCGCACGGCCACGACGCCTTCCTGCTCGACGACCCGCAGTACCACGCGCTGCTGCGCGCCTACTACGAGCGGATCGCACTGCAGTTGAGCCTGGGAGCGCAGCCGTGACCGGGATGCCCGATGCCCCGCAGGCCCTGCGTCCGGACCTCGCCCTGATCGCCGACTGGATCGCGCCGGGCGCACGGGTGCTGGACCTCGGCTGCGGCGACGGTGCGCTGATGGCGCACCTGCAGGCGCGCAAGCAGTGCCGCGGCTACGGCGTGGAGATCGACGCGGCAGCGGTGCTGCGCTGCGTGCGCCGTGGCGTCAACGTGATCCAGCAGAACATCGAGGCGGGGCTGGACATGTTCGCCGCCACGCACTTCGACGTGGTGGTGCTCTCGATGGCGATCCAGGCCACCCACCGCACCGAGCACGTGCTGCGCGAGATGAGCACCGTGGGCAGCGAGTGCGTGGTCTCCTTCCCGAACTTCGGTCACTGGTACCACGCGTGGTCGATCCTGCGCGGGCGCATGCCGATCTCGCGCGCGATGCCCTACCAGTGGTACGACACCCCGAACCTGCACCTGGCCACCGCGCGCGACTTCGAGGACCTGCTCGGCAAGCTGGGCCTGGAGATCACCGCGCGCGTCTTTCTCGCCGACGGGCGCCCGGTGCGCCTGCTCGCCAGCCAGCGCTCGACGCAGGCGATCTACCGGTTCCGACGCGCATGAGCACCGAGACTCCGTCCGAGAGCCCTGTCTTTCGCCGACTCGCCTGGATGCTGGGCGCAGTGGGGCTGCTGCCCTTCTTCGGACACGCGCTGTTCGCATGGGCCGCGCCGACCGCGGAGGCCGCGGGCCTGCTGCGCTCGCAGGTGCACTATGCGGGCGCGGTCCTCGCCTTCCTCGGTGCGCTGCACTGGGGCGTCGCGCTGGCGTCGCCGCTGCCCTTCGGAACGCGCGACGGTGCGCGCCTGGTCTGGAGCGTGGTCCCCGCGCTGTTCGCCTGGGTGATCACGATGTACTCGCCCAAGGTGGCGATCCCGGCGCTCTTCGTGGCCCTGCTCGTCGCCTGGGTGGCGGACCTGCTGCTGTACGCCGGATCGGCGGCGCCGCGTTGGTTCCTGGCGCTGCGCACCGTGCTCACGGCCGGCGCCGCGCTGTGCGTGGGCGCAACCTGGCTGGCGATGGCGACGCGGCTGATGGACTGACGGACTGCCCGGTCGGCGGGGCGCCAGGTCGCGCGCCCGGCGACCAGGCGCGCCTGTCTATTTCCCGAGCCGTGCCTGCAGCCGTGCACGAAGCTCCGGCGAGCGCAGGCTGTCCGCGGTCGCCTGCGCCATCGAGGCCTGCAGCGCGAGCGCGCCGGGTTCGTCGGCCTGGCGCTGCGCCAGTGCAATCATGTGCCGCTTCATCTGCGCGACCACCTTCGGCTCGTTCTGGTCGATCTCGGCGAGGCGGGTCTCCACCTTGTCCTCGAGCCCGCTGCGCTCGACGAGCTCGCCCAGGAAGCCGATGCGCAGCATCTCGTCGGCGTCGATGGTCATCGCGGTCAGCATCAGCCGGCTCGCTGCCGACAGCCCCAGGCGCGTCACGTAGCGGCGCAGCCCGCCCGGGTAGTAGTGCAGGCCGAAGCGCGCTGCGGGGACGAACATCCGGATTCCGGGCACGCCGATGCGCAGGTCGCAGCACAGGGCCAGGTCGGTGGCGCCGCCGTAGACGCTTCCGCCGATCGCGGCAATGGTCGGGCAGGGCAGCGTCTCGAGCAGCTCGAGCATGCGCTCGAAACGGCTGTCGAGTTCGCCGACGATCGCCTGCAGCGTGTAGCCGGAGCTGAAGGTGCGCTCGCCGGTGCCGGCGATCACGAGCGCGCGCGGCGGCGACTCCTGCATTTCGTCCAGCAGCACCAGCATCGCGTCGACGTCGGCGGGATCCATCCGGTTGTGTTCGGCGGGCCGGTTGAGCGTGATGCGGATGACGTCGCCGGCGCGCTGCAGCAGCGGGGCGCCGGCGTGGGCTGCGATCGGCTCGGCAGGGGCGGCGTCGAAGCGTCGGGTCATGCGTCGGGGTCCGTGTGTGGGTGAGTGACTGGAACGGGCCGCGCGGGCCCGGCGGGAGCGAGGTCGGCGCCGTCGAGGAAGCGGGCCACCTCGGGCAGCGCGCGCAGCGCAGCGAGCTCGCTCGCCGAAGGCAGCTGCGGGCGGTCGCGCTCGCGACTGACCAGGCAGAGGAAGCCGAGCGGAGCATCGGCGGCGGCGCGGAACTGATGCCAGGTCCGGGGCGCGACCTCGATCAGGTCGTGCTCGGCCACGTCGTGCACCTGTGCACCCACCAGACAGCGGCCGCGGCCGCGCAGGATCATCACCGAGTGCGTGTGCTCGTGCCGCTCCAGCGTCGACCATCCGCCCGGCGCGACCTCGAAGTAGCGCCACTCGGCGCCGCCGGCGGCCTGCGCGAACAGCACCTGCCGCGTGACGTCCCTGAAGGGCGCGCTGCCCTCCTGCTTGTAGCGCAGCAGGTCCACGTCCTCCCAGCGCCAGCCTTGAAGCGCACGGCGCAGCAGCGGCCGATGCGGGTCGTCGGCCGTCGACGGGCTGCGGGCGGTCTGCAGGCCTTCGGCGGCTGCGCCCGTGCGCGCCGGGCTGGCCGGGATTCCGGGCCGGTCGTCCAGGTGGTTGTCGGGCCGGGTGCCGGCGCTGCGGTGCGGGCGGGTCTGGTCCATCGGTGCTTCCATTCCGGCGTCGGAGCTGTCTTGGCCTTCAGCAGCCGCAGGCGCGCTGCACGCGCTCGACGAACTCGTGCGCGCGCTGCGGCAGCGCGTCGCCGGCCTCGAGCAGGTTGCCTCCGATCAGCAGCATCACGTCGCTGCCGAACTCCTCGATCATCTCGTCGACCCGGGCCACGCTCATCCCGCCGGCGGGCGCCGGCAGCGTCGGGCGGTGATGGGCCAGCGGCGCGCGCGCCGCATCGGCGATCGCGCGGCAGGTCTGCCGGCTGTAGCTGAAGCGTCCGCCGAAGTTCGGGAAGATCGTCGCGTCCGCGCCGAACAGCCGCATCAGGCGCCCCAGCAGCAGCGCAGGCGCGATGCGCGCTGCGCCCCCGAGCGCCGGGTGGGCGAGCACTGCCAGGTCGCCGCGCTCGCGCACCAGTTCGACGAAGCTGGCCACGCCGATCACCAGCGGGCAGGCGAGCACGCAGCGCACGCCCTCCTCGCGCGCGATGCGCAGCTGCTCGGCCAGCCGTCGGGCGCCGCCCGACAGGCTCGGCGCGTAGACGCTGCGCCCGCCGGTCTGCGCGTTGGCGCGCGCGACCTCGCGCTGGACCGCGGCGACGCGCTGCGCGAAGGGCGCCCACGGCTGGTCGGCGATCCCGTGGTCGTCCTTGATCAGGTCGATCCCGGCGCGCGCGAAACTGCCCGCGAGTGCCGCCAGCCGCTGCGGCGGCAGCCCCTGCGGCTTGAGCGCGGTACAGGTGAGCGCGCGCCGCGATGCGCCGACCAGCGTGCGCAGGCCCTCGATGCCGAAGGCCGGGCCGGGGAGCGCGTCCAGCAGCGATGCGGGCAGCCGTGCGTCGAGCAGTTCCAGGTCGGGGTGCAGCGAGCTGTTGCCGAACAGCATGTTCATCAGCTGGCCGGGGTCGTCCGCGACCGTGCGCGCGTCCAGGGAAAGGGTCACGCGCCAGGAGGTGGCGGTGCCGGCGCCGGCGTCGGCATCCTCGGGTTCGATCGCCTCGACGCGGGCGACCACCTCGTTGCGGATCCAGTCTTCATGGATTGCGCTCAGCGGCATCTCGACGCTCTGCTCGACCGCGATCGCCTGCGCGCGCGCCTCGACGGCGCGGGCGCCGCAGTGCAGACGGTAGACCGCCTCGATCCTGGCGTCGTTCTTCATCGTGGGGCGTCGGCGCCGCCGGCGGTGCGCGGCTGTGCGTCGCGCGATGGAATCCGGTACATCCGGAAGGCCAGGAAGGCGCCGAAGACTGCGAGCGCGCCCTTGAGCCAGGGAGGCTGGACGAAGAACACGATCGAGATGGTCAGCGTTCCCGCCATCATCGAGATCGCCAGCAGCTTCGTGCGGCGCGGAATGCTCCGGTATTGCTGCCATTCGCGGATCAGCGGGCCGAAGGTCCGGTTGGCGAGCAGGCGGTCGTGGAAGCGGTCGGAGGCGCGCGCATAGCAGGCCGCGGCCAGCAGCACGAAGGGCGTGGTGGGCAGCACCGGAGTGAAGATGCCGATCACCGCGAGCACCAGCGCCAGGCTTCCCGCGATCACCAGCAGCACGCGCACCGTCATCGACGAGTGTTTGCGCACCTCGGGACGCTCGTGCATGGGCGCCGGATCCATCGCATCGGACATCGCGTGGGCAGGCCTCTCAGCGGGCGCCGCGGCGCGGGTAGGCGACCAGCGTGGTGCTGCGCCTGCGCAGTGACCAGCCCGGCTGCGCGGCCATCTCCGCGAGCGCCTCGCGCTCGATCGCGCGCTCGATCATTCCGTCGACGTCGCAGCCGGCCAGCCCGATCACGATCAGGTCGTGCTCGCCCGCGCGCTGCAGCGCTTCGTTCAGCAGCGCACCGCGCACCACCTCGAAGGACCAGTGCAGGCGCGAGCGCTGCGCGGCCTGCTCGAGCGCACGGCGCGTTTCCTCCGCTTGCCGCCGCAGGGTCCGCATGAGGTCGGCCGGATCGAGCCTGCGCGGACCGGAGCCGAGCACGCCAAGCTCCCTGGTGAAGGGCAGCTCCGCGGCGCGCAGCAGCTCCATCTCCTCGACGAAGACGCAGTCGATGCCGTCGCCGGCCTCCAGCGCGAGCCGCACCGCGGTGTCGATTGCCCGCCGCGTCTGCGGAGTCAGCGCGTCCAGCGCAAGCCGCACGCGGCGCCCGGCGGGCCTTGCCTGTTCAGGACGCTCGTCGACCATCGCCTTCGCCTGCCTTGCGTGCGGTGCGCCTGGGCGCGCCGGCTGCCTCGAACTGCGCCAGCCGCTGCGCAGCGCGCGCGTTTACCGTGTCCTTCGGGAAATGCCCGCTGGCGTCCTCGGTGCCCGCGGGCATTCCGGCGAGCAGCTCGAGCGCCTCGTCGACGTGGCTCACGGTGACCACGTGGAAGCGCCCCTCGCGCACCGCCTCGACCACGTCCCGGCGCAGCATCAGGTGCTCGCGGTTGGCGGCCGGCACGATCACGGTCTGGCGCCCGGTGAGCCCTCGCGCCCGGCAGATCTCGAAGAAGCCCTCGATCTTCTCGTTGACCCCGCCGATCGCCTGCACCTGGCCGTGCTGGTTGATCGAGCCGGTGATCGCGCAGTCCTGGCGCAGCGGCACGCCCGACAGCGAGGACATGAGGACGCACAGCTCGGCCACCGACGCGCTGTCGCCGTCGATCATGCCGTAGGTCTGCTCGAAGGAGAGTGTTGCCGACAGCGACAGCCCCCGCCTGCGCCCGAAGCGCATCGCGAGGAAGGAGGCCAGCGTGAGCACGCCCTTGGAGTGGATCGCGCCGGACAGCGCGATCTCGCGGTGGATGTCGACCACCTCGCCGCGGCCGTTGCGGGTGGTCGCGGTGATCCGCTGCGGCATCCCGAAGCTGGCGCGACCGACCGAATACACCGCCAGGCCGTTGACCTGCCCGGCCACCGCACCGTCGGTGTCGATCATGATCAGGTTGCGCAGCACCGCCTCGCGCAGCCGGTCGCGCGTCTGCGCGCTGCGCTCGATGCGCGATCCCACCGCGTGCTCGACGTCCACTGCGTCGACCGCGGCGCGCCCCGCCTTGCCGGCCCAGTAGTCTGCCTCCTGCAGGGTCTCCTCGATCGAGCGCACGTGCGCCGACAGCCTGGTGGCGTCCCCGGCCAGCCGCGAGCTCTCCTCGACCACCGCGGCCACTGCGGCCGCGGTGAAGGGCCTGAGCCCGCGGGCCTGCGCGATGCAGGCGGCGAGCCGCGCCAGCGACGCTGCGGCTTCGTCGGTCCAGGGCAGGTCCTCGGAGAACTCCGCGGCCACCTTGAACAGCGCGGCGAAGTCGGGGTCGTAGGCATCGAGCAGCGCGTACAGATAGGGCGGGCCGAAGACGATCACCTTGAGGTCGAGCGGAATCGGCTGCGGCTCGAGCGACAGCGTCGAAACCATGCTGTAGACCTGCGCGAGCGAGTCGATGCGCACTTCACGGGTGCGCAGCGCGCGCTTGAGCCCCTCCCAGGCATAGGGCTGGCCGAGCAGCTTCTCGGCGTCGACCAGCAGGAAGCCGCCGTTGGCCCGGTGCAGCGCGCCGTTGCGGATCAGCCCGAAGTTGGTGACCAGCGCGCCGAACTGCGACAGGTGCTCGACGCGGCCCACCAGGTTCGCGTAGGTGGGGTGATCCTCGAAGACCACCGGTGCGGGGCTGTCGGGCTCGTTGGCGACGATGGCGTTGACCCGGTAGCGGCCGAAGTCGGTCTCGGTCTTGACGACCATCCCGTCGACCTCGGCCGTGCCCTCGGCGGGCTTGCGGAAGTCGTCGACGTGGGCGATCACGTCGGCACGCGCCGCGTCCAGGTAGGCGGCGACCTCGGGCAGGTCCTCGTAGCGTCCGCGCAGTTCGGTGGTGCTGCGCCCGACCGCGTACTCGACCACCTCCTCGTTGAGCTTGCGCACCGCCTCGGCACGCTCGCGCCGCCACTGCATCAGCTGGCGCACCACGCCCTCGAGCTCGGTCTCGTAGCGGCGCATCTTCTCGGCGATCGCGTGCTGCTCCTCCTGGGCGAGCTTGCCGAACTGCTCCGGGTTCATGATCTCGCGCCCGGACAGCGGCGCGAACGAGAAGCCGCTGGGCGTGCGCAGCAGCGCGATCCCGTCGGCCGACGATCGCTCGCCGAGGGACTCGAACGCGTGCTGCTGGCGCTCGTTGAACTCGGCGTCGATGCGCCCTGCACGGTCGCGGTATTCGTCGGTGTCGAAGGCGGCGGGGATGGCTTCGCGCAGCTCCTTTATCCACTGCGCGACGTCGTCGCGCAGCTTCGCGCCCCGGCCGGCGGGCAGGCCCAGCGCGATCGGGCGCTGCGGCTCGGCGAAGTTGTTCACGTAGCACCAGTCGCCGGGCCGGCCGTGCGCCGCGGCCGCGCCGGCCAGCAGGTGCTCGACCAGCGTCCGACGACCGAGGCCGGGGCTGCCGATCACGAACAGGTTGTAGCCCGGCTGGCGGATTCCCACGCCGAACTCCACCGCTTCGCTGGCCCGTCGCTGGCCGAGGACCTCGTGACCGGCAGCGAGATCCGCGGTGGTCGCGAAGGCGAACTGCGCGGGGTCGCAGGTGCGGCGCACCTGCTCGGCAGTGAGCGGCGTGATCGGCATCCCGACGGGTCTCCTGTGTTCGCCCGGGGGCTTCGCCGCGAGGGCGCTGCGAGTGCGCGGCGTGCGGCCCCCCGATGAGCCGATTCTACGTCCTGCGGGAGAGTCCCTGCCGAAGGAAGGCGTCGAGCTGCGCCGTGAGCTCGCCGCGGCTGTCTTCGGTGAACGCATAGCGGGCCCGGACCACCGGCCGGTCGGTGCGCAGCAGCCGCGCGAGGTCGATCGGCGTGCCGACCACCACCACCTCGGCCGGCGAGGCCTCGATCGTCGCCGCCAGCGCCTGCAGCGCCGCGCCGGAGTAGCCCAACGCCGGCAGCACCGGCCCCAGCTTCGGATAGCGGGCGAGCGTCTCGCGAAGCTCGGGCGGCGCCCAGGGGCGCGGATCGATCAGCTCCGCGGCGCCGGCGGCGCGCGCCGCGATCGCTCCTGCGCCCACGTCCATCCCGCCGTGCGTGAGGGTGGGGCCGTCCTCGACCACCAGCACCCGGCGACCGCGCACGCTCTGCGGCGCATCGAGCACCACCTCGGAGCGGCCGCGCAGCACCGGCGCGTGCGGATTCACCGCGCGCGCCATCGCCGCCGCGCGTGCGCTGGACTGCGCGGACGCCGAATCCACCTTGCTCACCACCACCAGGTCGGCGCTGCGCAGCACCGCCTCGCCCGGGTGCCAGCCGGTCGCCTGCTCGGGGCGCCAGGCGTCGACCACCACGATGGAGAGATCGGGAGCGACGAAGGAGAAGTCGTTGTTGCCCCCGTCCCAGAGGATCAGGTCGGACTCGCGCTCGGCCTGCGCGAGCACCCGCGCGTAGTCGACGCCCGCGTGCACCACGTGACCGGCCTCCAGGTGCGGCTCGTACTCCTCGCGTTCCTCGAGGGTGCAGTTGGCCGCGTCCAGATCGGCAGCCGACGCGAAGCGCTGCACCGCCGGGCGCGCCAGGTCGCCATAGGGCATCGGGTGGCGCAGGATGCCGGCGCGCAGGCCCCGCGCCTGCAGTTCGGCGCCGATCCAGCGCGCCAGCGCCGACTTGCCGCAACCGGTGCGCACCGCACACACCGAGATCACCGGCAGCCGCGAGCGCAGCATGGTGCGCGCCGGCCCGGGAAGCACGAACTGCGCGCCCAGCGCCAGGCAGCGCGAGGCCAGCGTCATCACGTGCGCATGGCTCACGTCGCTGTAGGAGAACAGCACCCGGCGCACGTCGTGCTCGGCAATCAGCCGCTCCAGCGCCTCCTCGGGCTCGATCGGAATGCCGTCCGGATACAGCGGCCCGGCCAGCTCCGCCGGATAGCGCCGCCCGGCGATGTCCGGAATCTGCGTCGCAGTGAAGGCCACGACCTCGGTGGCCGGGTCGTCGCGGTACAGCATGTTGAAGTCGTGGAAGTCGCGGCCGGCGGCGCCGAGGATCAGGGTGCGCACACGGGTGCGCGCTGCGGACTGCCGGGAGGCGTTCAGCGAGGTGTCTCGATCGGGCATCATTCGGCCATTCTAGTTCAGCGTAACAGAGGAATCGGCTCTATAGTGCTGTGCTGGATCGTCGTACTTCCACTTGATGGGCCGGGGATCCTTGTTGTGTTGGCGGATGAATCGCATGATCTTCTTGTCCAGGTCCTTGACGCTGGTGAACACGCCGCGGGCGATGACGCTGCGCTGGATGCGCGAGAACCAGTTCTCGACCTGGTTGAGCCACGACGAGTAGGTGGGCGTGTAATGCATTCGCACGTTCGGGTTGGCCTGCAGGAACGCGCGCACCCGTTCGGTCTTGTGGCTGCTGACGTTGTCGCAGATGACGTGGATCTCGCGGCCCGTGGGCTGGGAGCGCTTGATCTGTTCGAGGAAGGCGACGAATTGCTCGCTGGTGTGGCTGGCCGCGGTCTTGCCGATGACCTCGCCGGTGCGGGTATTGAGTGCGGCAAACAGGCTCAGCGTGCCATTGCGCTTGTACTCGAAGCCGTGGCTCTCGGCGCGCCCGGGCGACAGCGGCAACATCCGGTCCTTGCGATCGAGCGCCTGGATGGCGGTCTTCTCGTCCACGCTGAACACCGCCGCGTGCTCGGGCGGATTCAGGTACAGCCCGATCACGTCGGCGGCCTTGGCCTCGAAGTCCGGGTCGTTGGAGATCATGTGCCGGCGCAGCCGGTGCGGGCGGATGCCGTGCTTTTGCCAGATGCGCTGCACGCTCATGGCGCTAATGTCGCCCAACTCCGCAGCGAGCTTGCGGGTGCTCCAGTGCGTCGAGCCGTCGCGCGGCTTGCGCCGCAGCGTGTGGTTGAGCACCCGCGCCTCGAGCTTCTCCACCGGCTGGCGCGGCGCGCGCCCCGGGTAGTACGACACCAGCCCCGGCAGGCCCTGCTGGGCGTACGCTCGCGTCCAGCGGGTGATGAAGCCGTCGTTGCAGGCGAGCTTCTCGCGCATGTCCACGCGCCGCTCGCCGGCGGCCCACAGCAGAATGCAGCGCGCTCGGCGCACCACCGCCGCAGAGCCGTGACGCGAGCGCGTCAGCGCCTGCAATTCCGCTCGTTGCTCTTCGTTCAAGGTGATTCGTTCCATGCCCCATCATGTCGGGACAATACAGCCGATTTCAACGGGACAATGAACTACTTCGCAATGCGTCGCGCCGGCACCCAGCGGCCCCGGGCGACGCACCGTCGTCAACCCGCCCCTACGGCCTGAACCACCCCCCTGAGGCCGCCAACCTCCCCGGCTCCGAAGCCACCCGATAAGCCCCCTCCACCCACTCGCAAACCAGCCCCCGCGTCTCCCGCGGATCCACCATCTCCTCGATCTGGAACCGGTTCAGCGGCCCGATCGGCCCCCTCGCCGATTCGATCCGCGCATTGATCTCCGCCCTCAGCGCCGCGGGGTCCGCCGCCTCTGCCAGCTGCCGCTTGTACGCAGCCTCGATGCCGCCTTCCGGCGGAATCCCGCCCACATCCGCCGCGGGCCACGCCACGCGCACCGAGGCCCGCTCGCGTGGGGTCGCGTAGTTGTTCCCGGCCACGCCGAAGCTGCGGCGCATCAGCACGCTGAAGATCGGCACGTCGGTCTGCGCGAACGCGATCATCCAGGTGCCGCCGCGGCGGATGGTGCTGGCCATCTCGTGTTCGATGCCCACGGCGAAGCCGGGGTTGTCGATGAGGTTGAGGATCGGCAGGTGGAAGAGCCTGCACAGGTCCAGGTGGCGGATGAG
>CAUJHG010000044.1 GCA_963204785.1 Pseudomonadota bacterium
CGTCAGCTCGATGCCAGCCACCGTGGCGAAACCGGCTTCGCTCTTCATCTGGCTGACCAACGCGGGCTGATTGACCTGGCTGAAGATCGTCGGAGCCTGATACAGAAACTGCAGGCGATGGCGGCCGAGGTCGAAGTCGCGCAACTGCCTCGGGACGACGACCTGGAAGACCATGCTGGCCTGGTGCGAGGCGCCGTGGAACGCCGCCGCGCGCAGCAGCGAAATGCGGTAGTCGATCCCCTGATGCTTCATCAGGGGGTCGATCCACTTCACGGGGTCCGGCGCGCCGGCGACCTGATCTTCAGGGCGCAGGACGAGATAGAAGCCGTGCCTGGGGTTCGCCAGGCGGCGCTTGTTGACCGAACGGGTGATCGCCGCGGCGAGCGCCGAGGGCTTCAGCCCGAGCGCCGCAACGGCCTCATCCCGGGAGAAGTAGGCTCGGCCGCGGGCGAGCAGATCGTCGAGGTAGGACTCAAGGGAAGCCATTCCAAAACATACGCAAAACTCGACGAATAATCAAGATTTTTGTATATGCTTTGGGTCACTCCCACTCGATCGTCGCCGGCGGCTTCCCGGAGATGTCGTACACCACCCGGTTGATTCCGCGCACCTCGTTGATGATCCGGTTCGACACACGGCCGAGGAGTTCGTGCGGCAGGTGCGCCCAGTGGGCGGTCATGAAGTCGGTGGTCTGCACGGCGCGCAGGGCGACGACGTGCTCGTAGGTGCGGCCGTCGCCCATCACGCCGACCGAGCGCACCGGCAGGAACACCGCGAAGGCCTGGCTGGTGAGCTCGTACCAGTTGCGGCCCACATCGGCGGCGGCGCACAGGCCGGCGGCGGCGTCCCGTTCGGTGGCGGTCGTGGCGCGCAGCTCGTCGGTGAAGATCGCGTCGGCGCGGCGCAGCAGGTCGGCGTGCTCGGTGCGCACCTCCCCGAGGATGCGCACGCCCAGGCCCGGTCCGGGGAAGGGGTGGCGGTAGACCATCTCGCGCGGCAGCCCGAGCGCGACGCCGAGCTCGCGCACCTCGTCCTTGAAGAGTTCGCGCAAGGGCTCGAGCAGCTTCAGGTGCAGGGTGTCGGGCAGTCCGCCCACGTTGTGGTGGGACTTGATCACGTGCGCCTTCTTGCCCTTGGCGCCGGCGGACTCGATGACGTCGGGGTAGATGGTGCCCTGGGCGAGCCACTTCGCGTCGTCCACCTTGCCCGCTTCGCGCTGGAAGAGGTGGACGAACTCGCGGCCGATCACCTTGCGCTTGGCCTCTGGGTCGGTGACTCCGGCCAGCGCGCCCATGAACTCGGCGCTGGCGTCGACGTGCACCACGCGCACGCCGAGGTTGCGCGCGAACACCTCCATCACCTGCTGAGCCTCGTTCAGGCGCAGCAGGCCGTGGTCGACGAACACGCAGGTGAGCTGGTCGCCGATCGCGCGGTGGATCAGCGCAGCGGCCACGGAGGAGTCGACTCCCCCTGAAAGCCCCAGGATCACGCGGTCGGCGCCGACCTGCTCGCGGATGCGGGCCACGGCCTCGTCGGCGAAGGCGGGCATGGTCCAGTCGCCGCGCGCCTTGCAGATCTCGAGCACGAAGCGCCTGAGCATCGCGCTGCCCTGCTTCGTGTGCGTGACCTCGGGGTGCCACTGCACGCCGTAGAAGCCGCGCCAGTCGTCGGCGATTCCGGCGATCGGGCAGCTCTCGGTGGATGCCATCAGCACGAAGCCCTGCGGCAGCTGGGCGACCTTGTCGCCGTGGCTCATCCAGACGTCGAGCAGACCGTGCCCCTCGGGGCTGCGTTCGTCCTCGATGCCCTCGAGCAGCTTCGTGTGGCCGCGCGCGCGCACCCGGGCGTGGCCGAACTCGCGCACCTGGCCGGCCTCGACGGCGCCGCCGAGCTGCTCGGTCATCGTCTGCATGCCGTAGCAGATGCCCAGCACCGGCACGCCCGCCTCGAAGGCTTCGTGCGGCGCGCGCGGCGCGCCCGGCTCGATGACCGAGCTGGGCCCGCCGGAGAGGATCACGCCGCGCAGTGACTTCTCGGCAACCCAGGCATCCAGGGTGGCCTTCGCGTCGTCGTAGGGGCGGATCTCGCAGAACACGCGCAGCTCGCGCACGCGGCGCGCGATGAGCTGGGTGAACTGGGAACCGAAGTCGATGATGAGGATCTTGTCGTGCATGCTCGTTCTTCGATGCGCCGTCCAGCTTCAGTCGACCCGGTAGTTCGGCGCTTCCTTGGTGATCTGGACGTCGTGCACGTGTGATTCGCGCATCCCGGCCGAGGTGATCTCGACGAACTGTGGGCGGGTGCGCATCTGTTCGATGTCGGCGCAGCCGCAGTAGCCCATGCTGGCGCGCAGCCCGCCGCACAACTGGTAGATGATGGTGACCACGGTGCCCTTGTACGGGACGCGACCTTCGATTCCTTCGGGCACCAGCTTGTCGATGTTGGCGTCGGATTCCTGGAAGTAGCGGTCGGCGGCGCCATCGGCCATCGCACCCAGCGAACCCATTCCGCGGTAGCTCTTGAAGGAGCGGCCGTGCAGCAGGACGATCTCGCCGGGCGCCTCCTCGGTGCCGGCGAACATCGAGCCGATCATCACCGACCAGGCGCCTGCGGCCACCGCCTTGGCGACGTCGCCCGAGAAGCGGATGCCGCCATCGGCGATCAGCGGAACCCCCGTGCCTTCGAGGGCGAGCGCAACGTCGCTGATCGCGGTGATCTGGGGCACGCCCACGCCTGCGACGATGCGCGTGGTGCAGATCGAGCCCGGGCCGATCCCGACCTTGACCGCGTCGGCCCCTGCATCGACCAGCGCACGCGCAGCGTCCCCGGTGGCGATGTTGCCGCCGACTACGTCGACCTGCGGGTAGCGCTGCTTGATCCAGCGCACCCGCTCGAGCACCCCGCGGGTGTGGCCGTGCGCGGTGTCGACCACGAGGACGTCCGCACCGGCACGGACCAGCGCCTCGACGCGCTCGTCCGTGTCCGGGCCGACACCAACGGCTGCGCCGACGCGCAGCTTGCCCTCGGCGTCCTTGGTCGCGTTGGGGTGCTTGGTGGCCTTCAGGATGTCCTTGACGGTCATCAGGCCCTTGAGCTCGAAGGCCTCGTTGACCACCAGCACCCGCTCGAGCCGGTGCTGGTGCATCAGTGCCTGGGCCTCGTCGGGCGAGGCGCCCTCCTTCACGGTGACCAGCCGCTCGCGCGGAGTCATGATCGAGCGCACCGGGGCGTCCAGGCGGGTCTCGAAACGCAGGTCGCGGTTTGTGACGATGCCGACGACCTTGCCCCGCTCGAGCACCGGCAGGCCGGAGATGCGGTGCTGGCGGGTGAGCTCGATCACGTCGCTCACCCGCATCTCCGGGGAGATGGTGATCGGGTCGAGCAGCACGCCGGATTCGTGGCGCTTGACCTTCGCCACCTCCGTGGCCTGCGCAGCCGGGCTGAGGTTCTTGTGGACGATCCCGATGCCGCCCTCCTGGGCCATGGCGATGGCCAGACCGGACTCGGTGACGGTGTCCATCGCCGCCGAAACCAGCGGAATGTTCAGACCGATGCGCCGGGTGAGGCGGGTCTTCAGGGAACTGTCGCGGGGGAGGATCTCGGAAAACGCGGGGACCAGCAGGACGTCGTCGAACGTCAGGGCTTTCTTGGCAAGTCGCATGCGCCGTTCTCGCAAAAGCGCATTATACCGGGCGGGTCGCTGCACCGCAGGACGCCCGGGATCCGGCGCGCTCCAGCCGGTTCCTGGCGCCCCGCTTCCTGCCTCGGCCCCGCTTCCTGCCTCGGCCCCGCTTCCTGCCTCGGCCCCGCTTCCTGCCTCGGCCTCGCTTCCTGCCTCGACCTCGCTCCCAGCCTCGCTCTGGTCGCGCCTGCCTCGCCAGGCAGGGCCGCTGAGGCACCGCCCGGGGGGCCGACAGTGCCGTCGGTCGGCCCTCTCGTCCCTGCGGCGGATCGGAGCCGGAAAATCGCGCGAAACCGCAACGAGGACAGATCATGCGAAAGACGATCCCGGGCTGTGCGCTCCTGGTGCTGGGCATCGTGCTCGCCGGCAGTGCGCACGCGCAGTGGAAGTGGCGCGACGCCTCCGGCCTGGTCCACTACTCGGATCAGCCTCCGCCGGTCTCGGTGCCCGCGGCAAGCATCCAGTCGATGCGTGGCGGCGCGCCGCAGGCCACCGTCGCTGCTGCCGCTCCCACTGGCGCCGCCACCGCGCCAGCGGACGCTGCGCGCGGCAACGCAAGCACCGCCGCTGTGCAGGAAGCGCCCGCGCAAGCCACGAACGTGAGCCTGGTCAAGGCCGCAGCCCAGGCGGGCGAAGCCCCCGCAGCGCAGGAGAGCGCCGCCGCCGAGGCGGCGGCTCCCGCCAGGCCGCGCACGCCCGCCGAGCGACTCGCCGAACTGCGCAAGCAGCAGGCCGACAAGGAGGCCGCGCTGCGCAAGAAGCGCGAGCAGGAGCAGATCGAAGCCCGCGCCGGACAGTGGTGCGAGGACCTGAAGACGCGGGCCCGGATCCTCGAGACCGGGCGACGGGTGGCCCAGATCGACTCGGCCGGTGAGCAGTCCTTCGTCACCGACGAGGATCGCGAGGCCCAGCTTGCTGCCCTGCGCCGGGACATCCAGTCGCAGTGCAAGGGCAAGGGCTGAGTCAGCGCCCCGGGCCGCTCCACTTGTCGCGCGCGAGCGCCGCGCGTCGGTGCGCGACGCGACGCTGACGGGCGATCTTCGGATCGACGGTGAGCGGCCCGAGCAGTTCGATGCGATCGAAGGCGCCCAGGCGGCATTCGGGCGGCCTGGCCCTGCCGTTGAGCGCGACCGAGAGCGCGCCTGCCTGCAGCCCCTCCCGGACTTCCGGAGGCAACAGGCCGGCGGCCAGCGCAGCCTTCAGCGCATCGGCGATCGTCGCGCCCTCGGGCAGGACGAGTTCGCCGATGTGCACCTGATCCTCATGCGCCCTGGCAAGCTGGACTGTCGGCATCTCAGGCCCCGCCGCCCTCTGCGGGCGAAGCCCGGTGGATCTGGTCCGCGCGAACGACGAAGGCATCGACGAAGGACCGCGCAATGCGGTCGAACACCGGTGCGAGCGCCTGGGCGAGCAGCCCGCTCTTGAAGGTGTAGTCCAGCCGGAACTCCACCTTGCAGGCGTCGTGGCGCAGCGTGTGGAAGTGCCACAGGCCGTCCAGTCGCGAGAATGGGCCGTCACGCAGGGTCATCGCAATGCGGTGCGGAGCGTGCAGCGTATTCTCGGTGGTGAATGCCTGGCGGATGCCACGGTAGTCGATTTGCACCGTGGCGAGCATCCGGTGCAGGCTGCGCTCGTGCACCGTGCTGCCGCCGCACCAGGGCAGGAACTTCGGGTAGTCCTGGACTGCCTCGACCAGCGCGTACATCTGCTCCGAGCTGTGGGCGAGCAGGACCGACTTGTGGACCGATGGCATCTTGGCGAGGCTGCGCGTCCTGCGCTGCTAGAATCGGCCCGCATTCTAGCGCGCCGGCCCGATCTCCTCACGCCGGCCCTCCTCCGGGGTCCTCCGCACATGAGCATCGTCGACAACAGGAAGGCCCTCCACGACTATTCGATCGAAGAGCGCTTCGAGGCGGGGCTTGCCCTCCAGGGCTGGGAGGTGAAAGCCATCCGCGCCGGGCGTGCGCAGATCAAGGAAGGCTATGTGATCGTGCGCGGCGGGGAACTGTTCCTGCTGGGCGCGCACATCACGCCGCTGCCCGAGGCGTCCACGCACGTGAAGCCGGACCCGGTGCGCACGCGCAAGCTGCTGATGCACTCCGCCGAGATCCACAAGCTGATCGGCAAGGTCGAGCGGGCTGGCTACACCCTGGTCCCGCTGGACCTGCACTACAAGGGCGGACGGGTGAAGCTCACGCTGGGCCTGGCCAAGGGCAAGAAACAGCACGACAAGCGCGCCACCGAGAAGGAACGCGAGTGGCAGCGCGAGCGGGAGCGCCTGCTGAAGTCGAAGTGACCCGGCCGGCATCCCGGGCGCTGCATGCTCAGCGCCTGCCTGTGCCGGACGCGTCGGCGCCCTGCCCTGGCGAGGGCTGGCGGACCACCTGCATCGCGGTGGCCACCAGCCCGGCCAGGTCGCCCAGGTTGGCCGGGACGATCATCGTGTTGTTGGTGCGGGCCATGCCGGCGATCGCCTCGACGTACTTCTCGGCCACCCGCAGGTTCACCGCGTCGATGCCGCCGTCCTGGCGGATCGCGCCAGCCACGCGCTCGATCGCCTTGGCGCTGGCGTCGGCAAGGGCCGAGATCGCGGCCGCCTGACCCAGCGCACGGTTGACCTCGCCCTGCCGGTCGCCCTCGGAGCGCTGGATCTGCGCCTCGCGCTCGCCCGTGGCGATGTTGATCTGCTCCTGCTTGCGCCCCTCGGAGGCGGCGATCAGTGCCCGCTTCTCGCGCTCGGCGGTGATCTGTGCCTGCATCGAGCGCAGGATCTCCTGCGGCGGAGTGAGGTCCTTGATCTCGTAGCGCAGCACCTTGACGCCCCAGTTGGTCGCTGCCTCGTCCAGTGCTGCGACCACGCTGGAGTTGATCAGGCCGCGTTCCTCGAAGGTGCGGTCGAGTTCGAGCTTGCCGATCACCGAGCGCAGCGTGGTCTGCGCGAGCTGGGTGATCGCCACCACGTAGTTGCTAGCCCCGTAGGAGGCCCGCATCGGGTCGGTGACCTGGAAGTACAGCACGCCATCGACGGTCAGCTGGGTGTTGTCGCGGGTGATGCACACCTGGCTGGGCACGTCCATCGGGATCTCCTTCAGCGAGTGCCGGTACGCGACCCGGTCGACGAAGGGGATGAGGAAGTTGAGCCCGGGGGTCAGCGTGCGGTCGTACTTGCCGAGCCGCTCGACGATCCAGGCGTGCTGCTGGGGAACGACCTTGAGCGAGCGGAGGATGAACACCGCCGCGAGCACCAGGACGATCAGGGCGAATAGGATGCTGCCGCTCATTCTCGATGTCTCCGGATGGAAGGGGGATCGCTCGGGGCGCCGGGCCTGGATGGATCAGCCCGAGCCGGAGTCGGCTCGCGCATCGAGAGGGGCGACGGCAGCATCGGTGCGGGCGACGATCAGCCGGCTGCCCTCGATCCGACGGATCACGTGCTCGCCCGGTCGTGCGGGACCGGGATCACCGGGGTCGAGCTCGGCCGTCCAGGCAGTGCCGCGATAGATCACCTGCGCGCGCCGGTCGGGCTGCCAGCGCTCGACGCGCACCCGCTCGCCGATGTCCAGCAGCAGGTCGCGATCCGAGTGTGACGCAACGCGCCCGCGCTTCGGGCTGAATCGGCGCAGTGCGAGCCAGGCGAGGATCGAGACCGCCGCCGCCGCGAGCAACTGCCAGGCGAGCCCGCCGCCCGTCCAGGCAACGAAGCCCGCACCGGCAAAGCCAGCTCCGAGCACCAGCAGATAGAAGGTCGGGGTGAGCATCTCGAAGAGCCCCAGCAGAACTGCCACTCCCCACCACCACCAGTACGCCTGCATCTGCCCCTCCCGTGTGCATGCTAGCATTCCCGGCGCCGCTGGCGCCCAGACCGTAGCGAAGATCGGCCACGTGGGCCCGCTCACGGGCAACATCGCGCAACTGGGCAAGGACAACGAAGCCGGTGCGCGGATGGCGACGATCGCACCGCCTACGGCCAGGGGTTGCCGACGAATTCACCAAGGCAGTGAAGGCCGCCGGCGGCAAGATCGCGGGCCGCGAGTACACGAACGACAAGGCCACCGACTACACCTCCGGGGACGGACCGACGCAGCACGCGCCAGTCCGCCAGCCTCACTCAGTCCGCCAGGTCGCGGCGCGGAGGCGCTTCGGCGAGCCGTTTCCAGGTCATGACCACGGTGTCCGGGTTCAGCGAGATCGAGGCGATGCCCTGCTGCATCAGCCATTCCGCGAAGTCCGGGTGGTCGGAGGGACCCTGGCCGCAGATGCCGACGTACTTGCCGGCCTTGTTGCAGGCATTGATCGCGCGCTCGAGCAGCGCCCGCACGGCAGGGTCGCGCTCGTCGAAGCCGTCGGCCACGAGCCCGGAGTCGCGGTCCAGCCCGAGCGTGAGCTGGGTCAGGTCGTTCGAGCCGATCGAGAAGCCATCGAAGTGCTCGAGGAAGTCCTCGGCCAGCAGCGCGTTCGACGGCAGTTCGCACATCATGATCAGGCGCAGCCCGCCGCTGCCGTCGGCGGCCGCGCCATCGCCGCGACGCAGGCCGTTGGCGGCCAGCAGCTCCACCACCGCCCTGGCCTCGGGCACGGTGCGCACGAAGGGCACCATCAGCTCGACGTTGGTGAGCCCCATGTCGTTGCGCACCCGCTTCATCGCCTGGCACTCGAGCTCGAAGCAGTCCCGGAAGCTGCCCGAGACGTAGCGCGAGGCGCCGCGGAAGCCCAGCATCGGGTTCTCCTCCTCGGGCTCGTAGCGTGCGCCGCCGATCAGCTTGCGGTACTCGTTCGACTTGAAGTCCGAGAGCCGCACGATCACCGGCCGCGGCCAGAACGCGGCGGCGATGGTCGCCACGCCCTCGGCCAGCCGCTCGACGTAGAAGGCTCGCGGCGTGCTGTGGCCGCGCGCGACGCTCTCGACCGCCTTCTGGAGCTCCGGATCGACGTTCGGGTAGTCGAGAATCGCCTTCGGGTGGATGCCGATGTTGTTGTTGATGATGAACTCGAGCCGCGCGAGGCCGACCCCCTCGTTGGGCAGCTGCGCGAACTCGAAGGCCAGCGTCGGGTTGCCCACGTTCATCATGATCTTCAGCGGCAGCTCGGGCATCCGTCCGGTGTCGACCTCGGTGATCTCGGTCTCGAGCAGCCCGTCGTAGATGTAGCCGGTGTCGCCCTGCGCGCAGGAGACCGTGACGAAGGCGCCGTCACGAAGCCGCTCGGTCGCGTCGCCGCATCCGACCACCGCGGGAATGCCCAGCTCGCGCGCGATGATCGCCGCGTGGCAGGTGCGCCCGCCACGGTTGGTGACGATCGCCGACGCACGCTTCATCACCGGCTCCCAGTTCGGGTCGGTCATGTCGGTGACCAGGACGTCGCCGGGCATCACGCGGTCCATCTGCGATGCGTCCACGATCACGCGCACCGGGCCGGCGCCCACCTTCTGACCGATCGCACGGCCGGTCGTGAGGACGTCGGACGAGCCCTTGAGCCTGTAGCGCTGCTGCTTGCCGCTGCCCTGCGACTTCACGGTCTCGGGACGCGCCTGCAGGATGTAGATCTTGCCGTCGCGGCCGTCGCGGCCCCATTCGATGTCCATCGGGCGGCCATAGTGGGCTTCGATGATCACCGCGTAGCGGGCGAGCTCGATCACCTCGGCGTCGCTCAGCGAGTAGCGGTTGCGCATCTCCACCGGAGTGTCCACGGTGCGCACCGTGCGTCCCACGCTCGTGGCCTCGCCGCTGCCGTCGGCGAACTCCATGCGGATCAGCTTGCTGCCCATCTGGCGGCGGATGATCGGGTATTTGCCCGCGGCGAGGATCGGCTTGTGGACGAAGAACTCGTCGGGGTTGACCGCGCCCTGCACCACGGTCTCACCCAGGCCGTAGGAGCTGGTGATGAAGACCACGTCCGGGAAGCCCGACTCGGTGTCGATCGTGAACATCACGCCGGCGGCGCCGAGGTCGCTGCGCACCATCCGCTGCACCCCGGCCGAGAGCGCCACGTGCGAGTGCTCGAAGCCCTTGTGGACGCGGTAGGAGATCGCGCGGTCGTTGTAGAGCGACGCGAACACGTGCCGGATCCGCTCGAGGACGGAGTCGATCCCGGAGATGTTGAGGTAGGTTTCCTGCTGGCCGGCGAAGGAGGCGTCGGGAAGGTCCTCGGCAGTGGCCGAGGAGCGCACCGCAACCGAGATCTCGTCGCCGGATTCGGCGACCAGTTGCGCGTAGTGCTCGCGGATCGCGGCCTCGAGGTCCGCGGGCAAGGGGCTGGACTCGATCCAGCCGCGGATCTCGGCGCCGCACTCGGCAAGCGCCTTGACGTCCTCGATGTTCAGGCCTTCGAGCCGGCCGTTGATGCGCTCGACCAGGCCGTTGTGCCGCAGGAACTCACGGAATGCGTGCGCCGTGGTGGCAAAGCCCCCCGGCACGCGCACGCCCGAAGCGGCGAGCTGGCTGATCATTTCCCCCAGCGAAGCGTTCTTGCCGCCAACCGAATCGACATCGGTCATGCGCAAGGCTTCGAAGGGAACGACGAGGCGTCCCTCGAGATGGTTCATGAGAAAGTCCTGACATGATGGAGAAACGGTTCTCGCTGCGCCCGGCCGGGCCTTCGCGATGGAATGCTGTAGTAGCCACGAAGCTGCTTCGCGGCTACTGCAACACTCCCGGAGGTCGCGGCGGATTTTACTTCGCCCACCCCCTCGCTGCACGGAAAATACCGCATTCCTCCCCTCACAGCCCCTTTGGGCGGCTTGCGCGCGCGAATCGAGTCGCCAGGCGGAGCACGCCCGCGCCACCCTTCCTGGAGTCCGAGATGCCCGACCGCAGCGGCGGCCCCTACGATCGCACCGTCTTCTACGTCTCCGACGGCACCGGAATCACTGCCGAGACCTTCGGCCATTCGCTGCTCACCCAGTTCGAGAACCTCAACCTGCGCGAAATCCGCCTGCCCTTCGTCGACACCGAAGACAAGGCGCACGATGTGGTGCGCCGCATCGCCGCGCATGGGCAGGCCGACGGGCGCCGGCCGATCGTCTTCAGCACCCTGGTGCCGCCGCGCATCAACGAGATCGTCAGCGGCGCCGATGCGCGCTTCTTCGACCTGTTCTCGGCCTTCGTCGCGCCGCTGGAGCAGGAGTTCGGGATGCGCTCCACGCACACCGTGGGCCGCTCGCACACTGCCGCCGACACCGCCCAGTACAAGCGGCGGATCGAGGCGATCAACTTCTCCCTCGCCCACGACGACGGGCAGTCCCACAAGGGCCTGGTGAACGCCGACGTGATCCTCGTGGGCGTGTCGCGCGTCGGCAAGACCCCCACCAGCCTGTACCTGGCGATGCAGCACGGGATCAAGGCGGCCAACTATCCGCTGATCCCCGAGGACTTCGAACGGGGCCGGCTGCCGGACATGCTCTACCAGTTCAAGCACAAGCTGTTCGGGCTCTCCATCACGCCCGAGCGCCTGGCCGAGGTGCGCAACGAGCGGCGCCCGAACAGCCGCTACGCATCGCTCGAGAACTGCCGCGCCGAGGTGGCCCAGGCCGAGGAGATGATGCGCCGCGAAGGGATCTCGTGGCTGTCGACGACGACCAAGTCGATCGAGGAGATCGCCACCACGGTCCTGCAGGTGCTCGACCTGCGCGGCTGAGCAGGAAGGCGTCGGGCGGCCTGCCGCAGGTCGCCGCCCCGGGCCTGCCGCGCGTCGCCGCGGGCACCTCGCACGCGCTGAGCGGCGCTGCGGCTCAGCCGGCACCGAAGCGACGCTGGCGCAGTTGCTCGTACAGGCATACGGCAGCCGCGACGCCGACGTTCAGCGACTCCACCGCCGCCGACTGCGGGATCGCCACCCGCAGCGAGGCCGCCTCGAGCAGGCGCGCCGAGAGTCCCTCACCTTCCTGTCCGAACACCCACGCACAGGGCGCACGCAGGTCCAGCGCAAACAGCGTGCGAGCGCCATCGGCGCTTGCCGCGAACACCGGCACGCGCAGCCGCGCGACGAACGCCTCCCACTCGACCGATTCGTGCACTTCGAGGTGGAAGTGCGCACCCATGCCGGCGCGCAGCACCTTCGGCGACCAGCACCAGGCAGTGCCGGGCGCGGTGACCACCCGCCCGACTCCGACGGCCGCGCAGGTACGCAGCAGCGTGCCGACGTTTCCCGGGTCCTGCAGGCGGTCCAGGTAGACGCAGTCGTCGTCGATCCGCTCCGGCAGCGCGGGGCGCGGCGTCTCGATGACGAAGGCCAGGCCGACTCCGTGCTCGACCGCGCTCAGCGCTATGAACAGGCCATCGGCCAGCAGCACCGGTTCCTGCGCGAGTCGCGCCAGCAGCGCCCTCACCTCCGGGTGCCGCGCACCCGCCTCGGACACCACCGCCTGGCGCGGGCTGCCGTGCCGTTCGAACCAGGCCTCGCACAGGTGCACGCCTTCGATCAGGCTCGCGCCCTGTCGGCGGCGCTCGCGTGCGGAGCCGGCCAGCCGCAGGAGATCCCGGTAGCCCGGATTGTCGCGCGAGACGATCCGCTTCATTCCGGGCGCTCCCGGGCGAGCACTGCGCGCACCGGGGCGAAGCTGCGCCGATGCTCCGGACAGGCGCCATGCTCGCGCAGCAGTGCCAGGTGCGCCGCCGTCGGGTAGCCCTTGTGCAGGTCGAAGCGCCAGGCCGGCCAGCGCGCATGCAGGCTGCGCAGCACCTCGTCGCGGGCGACTTTCGCGAGGATCGAGGCTGCCGAGATCGCAGGATCGAGCGCGTCACCGCGCACCAGCGTCTGCACCGCGCAGCCGAGCCCCTCGGGCGCGCGGTTGCCGTCGATCCGGGCGAGCGCCGGTTGCGGGTCCAGCGCCTGGATCGCGCGGCGCATTGCGAGCATCGTCGCCTGCAGGATGTTCAGCGCGTCGATCTCGGCCACGGTCGCGCTCGCGACCGACCAGGCGAGGGCGCGCTCGCGCACCTGCGCCGCGAGCGCCTCGCGGCGGGCCGCACTGAGCTGCTTGGAGTCGCGCAGGCCCTCGATCGGTGCCTGCGGGTCGAGGATCACGGCGGCAGCGAAGACGGGACCCGCGAGCGGGCCGCGACCGGCCTCGTCGACGCCGCAGGTCCAGCCCCCCTGCGGCAGATCCCGTTCGTGCCCGGAGCGACCGGACTCAGCGCGGCTTCGGGGCAGCATCGATCATCTCCGCCAGGACCTGCGCGACCTGCCCGGCGCAGCCGCGCCTGAGTTCGTGGTGCATCCGCTCGAAGCGTTCGGCCAGCCGCTGCCTGCCGTGCTCGTCGTCGAGCTGGGCCAGCAGCGCGGCGCCCATGGCCTGCGGCGTCGCCGCCTCCTGGATGAACTCCGGCACCAGCGATTCCCCCGCGAGGATGTTGGGCAGGCCGATCCACGGCAGGTAGCCGCGCTTGCGCATGATCCGATGACTCAGCCAGGCCATCCGGTAGGCGATCACCATCGGCCTGCGAAACAGCGCGGTCTCGAGCGTTGCGGTGCCGCTGGCCACCAGCGCCGCGTCGGCGGCGGCCAGCGCATCGTGCGAGCGCCCCTGCACCAGGGTCAGCCGCAGCCCCTCGGGCAGCCGCATCTGCGCCAAGGCCTGCTGCAGGCGCTCGTAGATCGAAGCGCCGGCGGCCGGCAGCACGAACTGCAGATCGGCGCGACCCGCGTGCATCCAGGCGGCGGTGCGCGCAAAGAGTTCCCCCATGTGACGGACCTCGCCCTCGCGGCTGCCCGGCAGCAGCGCGACCGTGGGCCGATCGGGGTCCAGCCCGAGCCCTGCCCGGGCTGCGCCGGCATCCACCTGCAGGGGAATCGCGTCGGCCAGCGGATGGCCGACGTAGGTGGCCGGGATGCCCGCCTTCGCGTAGATCGCGGACTCGAAGGGGAAGACCAGCAGCATGTGGTCGACCGCGCGTCGGATCTTCCCGATCCGCTCGCCACGCCAGGCCCAGATCGACGGGCTCACGAAGTGGGCAGTGCGCAGGCCGGCGCTGCGCAGGCGCGCCTCGAGCTCGAGGTTGAAGTCGGGCGCGTCCACGCCGACGAAGACGTCCGGGCGCCAGGCGAGCAGCCGCTCGCCGAGTTCGCGCCGCATGCGCAGCAGCCGCGGGTAGGCGCGCAGCACCTCCGCGTATCCCATGACCGACAGGCGCGAGACGTCCCACCAGCGTTCGAAGCCTTCGGCCGCCATGGACGCGCCGCCGATTCCGGCGCACTCGAGCGCCGGGACCGCCTCACGCAGGGCGCGCAGCACCGAGCCGGCGAGGAGGTCGCCCGAGGCCTCGCCGGCGACCATTGCGACCCGCCTGCCCCGGGCGGGTGCGAGCGGTGTGTCGGACACTAGCGGACGATGCCCCGCGTGACGTCGCGCAGGAAGCCGAGCAGCAGTTCGATCGCATCGCGCCCCGGTGCGTCGGGATCGCCGGCAGCGAGCTCCCCGGCCAGCTGCGCGCGGGCCTCGTCCAGCGTGAGCCCGGTCTTGTAGATCGTCCTGTAGGCACGGCGCAGCACGTTGATCGCCTCGGCCGTGAAGCCGCGCCGGCGCAGGCCCTCGGAGTTGATGCCATGGGCTGCCGCGGTGTTGCCGGTGGCCATCACGAAGGGCGGGATGTCGTGCAGCACCACGGTCCCGGCGCCGGTCATCGCGTGCGCGCCGATCTTGCAGAACTGATGGACCTGCGAGTTGCCACCGAGGATCGCCCAGTCGCCCACGTGGACGTGGCCGCCGAGGTTGGTGGTGTTGGCGAAGATCGTGTGCGAGCCGATCACACAGTCGTGGGCGACGTGCACGTAGGCCATCAGCCAGTTGTCGCTGCCGATCACGGTCACGCCGCGGTCCTGCACCGTGCCGCGGTTCAGCGTGACGAACTCGCGGAAGGTGTTGCCATCGCCGATCTCCAGCCGGGTGGGCTCGCCGCGGTACTTCTTGTCCTGCGGCGCCGCGCCGATCGAGGCGAACTGGAAGATCCGGTTGTCGCGGCCGATCAGGGTGTCGCCCTCGATCACCGCGTGCGCGCCCACCGTGGTGCCGGCGCCGACGCGCACGCCGGGGCCGATCACCGCATAGGGACCGACCTCGACGTCATCGGCAAGTTCCGCCTTCGGATCGACCAGGGCCGTGGGATGGATGCGTGCCATGGCCTTCCCTCCGCGCTCAGGCGTCCTGCCCGCTGCCGGCCGGCTCGATCGTGCGCAGCGTGCACATAAGGTCGGCCTCCGCAGCCACCTGACCGTCGACGGTGGCGCGGCCGGAGTACTTCCAGATCGAGCGCGCCACGCGCACGATCCCGACCTCCAGGCGAAGCTGGTCGCCCGGCACCACCGGCCGCTTGAAGCGGGCGTTGTCGATGCCCACGAAGTAGTAGACCGAGCCGGCGTCGGAGACGCGCCCCATCGTCTGGAAGGACAGGATGCCGGCGGCCTGGGCAAGCGCTTCGATCTGCAGCACCCCCGGCATCACCGGCAGGTGCGGGAAGTGCCCCATGAAGAACGGTTCGTTGATCGTCACGTTCTTGATCGCGACGATGCGCTTGCCCTGCTCCAGTTCGAGCACCCGGTCGACCAGCAGAAAGGGGTATCGGTGCGGCAGGTGTTCGAGGATGGCCCGGATGTCGAGCGTGGTCATTGGTCAGTCCTTGGGGTCGATGCTGTTGTCCTGCTGCGCGCTTTCGCCAGGCGCGCCGCCGACGCCGGCGGCGTCGCGTTCGAGCCGGCGCAGGCGCGTGCGCAGGCCCGGAAGCTGGCGCAGCGTTGCCGCGGCCTTCTCCCAGCCTGCGTTGTCCATCAGCGGGAAGACGCCGCTGTAGAAGCCCGGCTGGCGGATCGATCGGGTGACCAGGCTCATCGCGGAGATCACCACGTCGTCGCAGATCTCGAGGTGACCGAGGATGCCGGCGCTGCCGCCGATCATGCAGCGACGGCCGATCCGGGCGCTGCCGGCCACGCCGACGCAGCCGGCGAGCGCGGTGTGCTCGCCGATCACGACGTTGTGGCCGATCTGGATCAGGTTGTCGAGCTTGCAGCCGTCGCCGATCACGGTGTCCTCGAGCGCGCCCCGGTCGATCGAGCAGTTCGAGCCGATCTCGACCTCGTCGCCGATCACCACCGCGCCCAGTTGCGGGATCTTCGCCCAGCGCCCGGCCTCGCGGGCAAAGCCGAAGCCGTCCGAGCCGATCACGCTGCCCGCGTGGACGATGCAGCGCGCGCCGACGATGCAGTCGTGGTAGACGCTGACGCCGGGATGCAGCCGGGTGCCGGCGCCCACGCGCACCTCGCGGCCGACGAAGCAGCCTGCGCCGATGCTGGCGCCCTCGCCCACCTGGGCGCCCGCCTCGATCACCGCATGCGCGCCGATGCTCACGTTCGCGGCGATCGACGCGGATGGGTCGATGCTTGCGCTCGGATGGATCGGCGGCGACGGCGGCGGCGGCTCGAGCATCTGCGCGAACCAGCGCGCAACCGCCGCGAAGTGGGCGTAGGGATCCGGGACCAGGATCCGCGCCGTGCCGGCCGGCAGCGCGTCGGCCAGGCCCGGGGTGACGATCACCGCGCTGGCGCCGGTGCCGGCCGCTTCGGCACGGTGCCGCGCCGCGCTGAGGAAGCCGAGGTCTCCCTGGCGTGCGGCCGCGAGGCTTGCCAGCCGCCGCACGGTCTGGCCCGGTTGGCCGCCGGCGAGCTCGCCGCCGAA
Source organism: Pseudomonadota bacterium (assembly GCA_963204785.1). Lineage (GTDB taxonomy): Bacteria > Pseudomonadota > Gammaproteobacteria > Burkholderiales > Burkholderiaceae_E > Quisquiliibacterium. Next base: position 16,344 of record CAUJHG010000044.1, read on the forward strand.
GCGTTCGATCAGCTCGCCGAGGCTGATCTCGCGAGGAAGCGGCCGGGCCATCGCGCAGGCAGACCGGCGCTGGCGGTCACTTGGCGTTGGGCGCGCCCAGCGCCCGCAGGACCTTGTCGGTGATGTCGACGCGGGAGCTTGCGTAGACCGCCTCCTGCAGGATGAAGTCGTACTTCTCCTGCTCGGCGATCTGCTTGATGGCGCGGTTGGCCTTGTCGACCACCGCGGAGAGTTCCTCGTTGCGGCGCTGGTTCAGGTCCTCGCGGAACTCGCGCTGCTTGCGCTGGAACTCCTTCTCGAGTTCGGCGAACTCGCGCTGGCGACGCGCGCGGTCGGACTCGCTCATCACGCTGGCGTCACGGTCGTTGCGCTCGCCCATCGACTTCAGGCGCGCGGCCATCTCCTGGAGATCCTTGTCGCGCTTGCTGAACTCCTGCTCGAGCTTCTGCTGGGCGGCCTTGGCCGGCACCGCGTCGCGCAGGATCCGCTCGGTGTTCACGTAACCGATCTTCATTGCGTCCTGGGCGCTTGCACCCACTGCCACGGCACCGAGCACGACGGCGAGGATCAATTGACGCAAAGGCTTCATCCTGCTGGGTTCCCTGGCTGTCGACATGCGGCGATTCTCTCATACAACGAATGGGACGGACCCTGCTGGCAGGGTCCGTCTTCGGGACCGGGGCCGGTCATGCCCGATCAGAAACCGGTGCCAAGCTGGAACTGGATCCGCTGGGAGCGGTCGCCTTCCTTCTTGTTGATCGGGAAGCCGAAGCTCAGCTTCATCGGCCCCACTGGCGATGCCCAGTTCAGGCCGAGGCCGATCGAGTAGCGCAGGTCGCCAAGGTCGATGCTGCCAGTGGGGAAGACGTTGCCGGCATCGAAGAAGACGAAGCTGCGGAAGCTGCGGTCGTTGCCGGTGCCCGGCAGCGGGAAGATGAATTCCGCGCTGCCGACCAGGCGGGTCTGGCCGCCAAGGGCGACATCGTCGACCGCGTCGCGCGGACCCAGCGAGGACTGCGCGAAGCCGCGCACGCTGCCGATGCCGCCGGCGTAGAAGTTCTTGAACAGCGGGTATTCCTTGCCGCCGAAGGCCCGGCCGGCGGAGACGTCGCCGTTGAACGCGAGGGTGTAGTCCTTCGACAGCGGCAGGTACCACTGATGGTTGTACATCGCGCGGTAGTAGCGCATGTCGAGCGCCGGCAGCGTGACTTCCAGGCTGGCGTTCTGGAAGCGGCCCTTGGTCGGCGCGAACGCACTGTCGCGGGAATCGCGCTGCCAGCCGATCACTGCCAGCAGCGCCGAACTGCTGCGGCCGAAGTCGGCCACGTAGTCCTTGAAGCGCTGAGGAGCGTCCGTTCCCAGGTCCAGCGAGTTGGTCTCGTACACCAGGCCCAGGGAGATGCGGTCGAACTCCGTGTAGGGCACGCCGTAGCGGATCCCCAGCCCGTTGGAGCGCCATTTGTAGTCGCCCAGGTTCAGCTCGGCCGCGTTGAACATGCGCGAGTACAGGTCGAAGGAGCGGCTGATGCCTTCGGGCGTGTGGTAGGGATCGGTGTAGGAGAGGCCGACGCTGCGGTTGATCTTGCTGGTGTTGATCTGCACGCCGAGCGCCTTGCCGGTGCCCAGGAAGTTCTGCTGGTTCAGCCCGGCCGAGAGGATCAGCTTCTCCGCGCTGGACACCCCCACCCCGAAGGTGATCGCGCCGCTGGGCTGCTCGGTGACGGCCACGTTCAGGTCGACCTGGTCGGGCGCGTCGGCCACCGGTGAGGATTCGATCCGGACATCGGTGAAGTAGCCGAGACGGCCGATCCGCTCGCGCGACAGCCGGATCTTCTCGGCGTCGTACCAGGCGTCCTCGAACTGGCGCATCTCGCGGCGCACCACCTCGTCGCGGGTGCGCGCGTTGCCGGAGATGTTGATGCGGCGCACATAGACTCGTCGGCCCGGATCGACCAGCACTTCGAAGTCGACCTCGCGCTTGTCGCGATCGACACGCGGGATCGCGTTCACGTTGGCGAACGCATAACCGAGGACGCCCAGACGATCGGTGATGGCCTTGGTGGAATCGGCTAGCTTCTGCCCCGAGAAGGTGTCGCCGTCCTTCAGGGTCAGCAGCGACGCGAACTCCTCGTCCCGGCCCATCAGTTGTCCGGCGACCTTCACCGAACGCACCCGGTAGATCCCGCCCTCGGTGATCGCCACCGTAAGGGTCACGTCCTCCTTGTCCGGGGAGATCGACACCTGGGTGGAGTCGATCGAGAACTCGAGGTAGCCGCGGTTCAGGTAGAAGGAGCGCAGCGCTTCGAGGTCGCCGGTGAGCTTCTCGCGCGAGTACTGGTCGGTCTTGGTGTACCAGGACAGCCAGGTCGGGGTGGTGAGCTGAAGCTGGTCGAGCAGCTGCTTCTCGGTGAAGGCCTTGTTGCCGACGAAGCGGATCGAGCTGATCTTCGCGGACTCGCCTTCCTGGACTGCCATCGTGATGCCGACCCGGTTGCGCTCGAGCGGCGTGACCGTGGAGGTGACCCGCGTCGCGTACTTGCCCCGCGACAGGTACTGGCGCTTGAGCTCCTGTTCGGCGCGCTCGAGCACGCTGCGATCGAAGATCCTGCTCTCCGCGAGCCCCTGGTCGCGCAGGGCGCGCTTGATCGTCTCCTGGTCGAACTCCTTGGTGCCGGTGATCACCAGCGAGGCGATCGCCGGACGCTCCTCCAGGTAGACGACCAGGACCTCGCCTTCGACCTCCAGGCGGACGTCCTTGAAGAAGCCGGTGGCGAACAGTGCACGGACTGCGGCAGCAGCCTTGTCCTCGGTGAGGAGTTCCCCGACCTTCACCGGCAGGTAGCCGAAGACCGTGCCGGGCTCGGTACGCTGGATGCCGTCGATCCGGATGTCCCGGATGACGAAGGGATCGAAGGCCAGTGCGGTGCTGGAAAGGAACAGGGCGGCAAGGCTCGCGGCAGCGCGCAGCAGCTTGCGCGGCCGGGCTCCGCGCCCGGGGCGCGAGACGGGCATTTCTATCCGATCAGGCGGGTAAGGTCATTGAACAGGGCGAGGACCATCATGGCGCCGATGACCACGAGCCCTGCCTTCTGGGTCAGCTCGAGGAAGCGCTCCGACAGGGGACGGCCGCGCACCGCTTCGATTCCGTAATATACCAAATGCCCCCCGTCCAGCACCGGGACGGGCAGCAGATTCAGCACCCCGAGGCTGACGCTGATCAGCGCGACGAAGGCGGTGTAGGCAGCCCAGCCGACCCGTGCGCTCTGGCCAGCGTAGTCGGCGATCGCCACCGGGCCGCTCAGGTTGCGCCACGAGAGCTCGCCCACCAGCATCTTGCCGAGCATGCGCAGCGAGAACACCGACATCTCCCAGGTGCGCACGACCGCCCGCTGCACGGATTCCAGCGGGCCGTAGCGCACCTCGACCATCTCGAGCCGGTTGCCCACACCCGCGCCGATGCGCCCGATGCTGCGCCCGGCCTCCTCGGGGCGATCGGAGGGCTCGCTGTCCGGGGTGACCAGGATCCGCAGGACGTCGTCGCCGCGCTGCAGGTCGAAGCGCATCGGCTTTCCAGGGTGCGCGCGGATCGCCTCGATCAGCTCGCCCGCCCGGCGCACCGGCGCGCCGTCGATCGCGAGGATCGCGTCGCCCGGCTGCAGCCCTGCACGTGCCGCGGCGCCATTGGGCAGCACCGTGGAGACGTCGATCCGTCCTCCAGCCAGCGCAAGGCCCAGGGTGCGGGTGAAGTCGCGCTCGACCTCCCCTTCCGGCAGTCCGGAGGCATCGAGGCTCACGCCGTGCCGCGCGCCGTCGCGCAGCACCTCGACCTGGGCGGCGCGACGCTCGATCACGGCATCGATCAGGCGCAGGCGCAGCTCGTTCCAGGAGCGCACCTCGGCGCCGTCGGCGCGCAGCACCAGGTCGCCCGCGCGCAGGCCGGCCGCCGCCGCCGCGCTGCCCTGGGCGGGCAGGTCGAGCCGTGCGGCCGGCTCCTGCATGCCCACCACGTTGAGCAGTGCGTACAGCGCGATCGCCAGCAGGAAGTTCGCCGCAGGCCCTGCCGCGACGATCAGCGCCCGACGCGACAGCGGTTGCCGGGTGAAGGCGCGGGGCAGCTCCGCAGGCGGAATCGACTCCGTGGGCTGCTCGCGCTCGTCGAGCATGCGCACGTAGCCTCCCAGCGGGATCGCCGAGATCGTCCACTCGGTGCGATCGGGCCCCACCGTCCAGCGCGCCAGGGGGCGGCCGAAGCCGATCGAGAAGCGCAGCACCTTGACACCGCACCAGCGCGCGACGAGGTAGTGGCCCATCTCGTGCACGAAGATCAGCACCGTGAGGGCGGCCAGGAAGGAGCCCAGCGTCTGGAGGAAATTCATGCTGCGAGCCTCGGAATGCCTGCCTGCGCCAGCGCCCTGGCCTCGGCGTCGAGTGCGAGCGCCTCGTCGAGGCTGCCCGGAGCGGATCGGCTGCCCACCGCCTCCAGGACCCGTTCGACCAGTTCGGCGATCGCGGTGAAGCGCAGCCGGCCGCCCAGGAAGGCGGCGACCGCGAGCTCGTTGGCGGCATTGAGCACGCAGGGCGCACCGCCGCCGCTGCGCAGCGCCTCGCGCGCCAGTCGCAGGCAGGGGAAGCGCGAGGGATCGGGTGGCTCGAAGTCGAGCCGCCCGAGCGCGGGAAGGTCGAGCGCGCCGACCCCGCTGTCGATGCGCGCCGGATAGGCGAGCGCATGCGCGATCGGCGTGCGCATGTCCGGATTGCCGAGCTGGGCGAGCAGCGAGCCGTCGAGGTATTCGACCAGGGAATGGATCACGCTCTGCGGGTGGACCACGATGTCGATCTGCTGCTCCGGCAGACCGAACAGGAAGTGCGCCTCGATCAGTTCGAGGCCCTTGTTCATCATCGTCGCCGAATCGACCGAGATCTTGCGCCCCATGCTCCAGTTCGGGTGGGCACAGGCCTCCTCCGGGCTCACCGTGGCGAGTTCCTGCAGGCTGCGGGAGCGAAACGGCCCGCCCGAGGCGGTGAGCAGGATGCGGCGCACGCCGCCGGCCTGCAGCGCCGCGGCGTCGGCCTGCGCGGCCGGGGGCAGACACTGGAAGATCGCATTGTGCTCGCTGTCGATCGGCAGCAGCGTGGCGCCGGCGGCGCGCGCCGCGTCCACGTACAGCCGCCCCGCGGTGACCAGCGCCTCCTTGTTGGCCAGGAGCACGCGTTTGCCCGCGCGGGCGGCCGCGAGCGAGGCCTCGAGCCCGGCGGTTCCGACGATCGCCGCCATCACCGTGTCGGCCTGTTCGTGGGCGGCAACCCAGGCGAGCGCCTGCGCGCCCTCGAGCACTTCGGTCGCCCCGCTGTCCTGCGCAAGCAGGCTGCGCAGGCGCGCCGCACGCGGCGCATCGGAAACCACCGCGAACTCGGGCCGGAAACGACGGCACAGCGCAGCCAGTGCGTCGACGCGCTGGTGGGCCGTCAGCGCGAACACGCGGTAGCGGTCGGGATGCCGCGCGACGACGTCGAGCGTGCTGGTCCCGATCGATCCGGTGGCGCCAAGCACGGTGATCGACTGCATGGCGGCGATTATCGCAAGAGTTGGTAGATCAGCAGGGCGACGGGCATCGTGGGAATCAGCGCGTCTATCCGGTCGAGCACCCCGCCGTGGCCGGGCAGGATCCAGCCGCTGTCCTTGACCCCCGCCTCCCGCTTGAGCAGCGACTCGTGCAGGTCGCCCACGATGGAGAGCGCGGCGATCGCCACCAGCGTCGCCACGGCCGCGACCGGACCCACGCCGCGCACCAGCAGCGCCGGCAGCGCGTCCTGCAGTTGCGGCGCCGGCGCAAGCAGCAGCCCGATCACCGCGACCGCGAAGAAGCCGCCGATCGCCCCCTCCCAGCTCTTGCCGGGACTGATCGAGGGTGCCAGCTTGCTCCGGCCCAGCGCACGACCGACGAAGTAGGCGGCGATGTCCGCCACCCAGATCACCGCCATCGACGACAGCAGCGGGACAGGCCCCAGCAGGCGCAGTTCGTAGAGCGCGAGCCAGCAGCCGAAGAGCAGCACGGCCGCCAGCAACCCTCCCCCCGGACGCGCGTCGTGCCGGGCCAGCCGGCGCGGCGCAAGCAGCGCCCAGAAGGCGAGCAGCAGCACGCAGCCTGCCTGCACCAGCATCGGCGGCCACTGCGACTGCGCGCGCCACACCAGGGCCAGCGCGCCTGCGATCAGCACCATCGACACCGCCGGCCAGCCCGATCCGGTCGCACCGCCCCTGCCCGGCAGCAGTCGCGCCCACTCCCAGGCGCCGACCGCGAGGAAGCCCAGCGTGAGCACCCCCCATGCGATCGGCGGGAAGACGAAGATCGCCGGCAGCAGGATCGCCAGCAGGACCAGGGCAGTGACGACTCGACGTGCGAGCATCAGGAACCTCCGCAGGTGGGGCCGCAAGGCGCGGCCTGGATCGGCGCCGGTGGATCGGCGGCCGGACCGGTCATTCTGCGGCGCCGACCTGGGCGCTGGTGCGCCCGAAGCGCCGCTCGCGCTCGCGATAGGAGGCAATCGCCGCGTCCAGTGCGTTTGCGTCGAAATCGGGCCAGTAGGCGTCGGTGAAGTAGAGCTCGGTGTAGGCGAGCTGCCAGAGCAGGAAATTGCTGACGCGCTGCTCGCCGCCGGTGCGGATGAACAGATCGGGTTCGGGCGCGTAGGCCATCGCCAGGTAAGGCTCGAACAGTTCGTCATCGAGCGCGCTGGGGTCGCGCGCGAGATCGGGCCGGGCTGCGAGCAGCCGGCGCATCGCCTGGAGGATGTCCCAGCGACCGCCGTAGTTCGCAGCGATGGTCAGGGTCATCCGGCGGTTGTCCGCGGTGCGCTCCACTGCCTGGGCGATCAGCTCGCGAAGACGGGGCTCGAAGGCGCCGAGCTCGCCCACCACCATCAGCCGGATGCCGTTGTCGGCCAGCAGCCTCACCTCGCGCTGAAGCGCCGAAATGAACAGGCGCATCAGCACCGAGACCTCCTCGGCCGGGCGGCGCCAGTTCTCGGAACTGAACGCGAACAGCGTCAGGTACTCGACGCCCCGCCGCGCGCAGGCATCGACGGTGCCGCGCACCGCCTCCACGCCCTTGGCGTGGCCGGCCACCCTGGGCAGCCGGCGCGAGGTGGCCCAGCGCCCGTTGCCGTCCATGATGATCGCGACGTGGCGCGGCACGCCCCCGACTTCGGGGACCGCTCGGGTGGTGCTCGTGAATCCGGTCATGCGCTCTCGGCGAAAGACATGCGCTCCCCAGGAGGTCGCGAAGCGGCTCGGCCGCGACGGCGGCGGCCGCGCGGACGCAGGCGCAAGGCCCGGCCCGCGCCCGGCCCGCTAGACGGTCATGATCTCCTGCTCCTTCGCCGCAAGGATCTTGTCGATCTCGAGGATGCAGCGGTCGGTGAGCTTCTGGATCTCGTCCTGGGCGCGGCGTTCGTCGTCCTCGGAGATCGTCTTGTCCTTGAGCATCTTCTTGAGCTGGTCGTTGGCCTCGCGACGCAGGTTGCGCACCGCCACCTTCGCGTGCTCGGCCTCGCCCTTGACCACCTTGGTGAGCTCGCGGCGACGCTCCTCGGACAGCGGCGGCATGGGCACCCGGATCAGTTCGCCGACCATCGACGGGTTCAGACCGAGGTCGGACTCCCGGATGGCCTTGTCGATCGGCTGAGCCATGCTCTTCTCCCAGGGGCTCACGCCCAGCGTGCGCGCATCGAGCAGCGTCACGTTGGCCACCTGGGAGATCGGCACCATGCTGCCGTAGTAGTCGACCTGGACGTGATCGAGGATCGCCGGCGTGGGCCGGCCGGTGCGGATCCTGCTGAGACTGGTCCGCAGCGAATCGATCGACTTGTGCATCTTCTGGTCGGCAGCCTGCCTGACCTCGGCAACACTCATCTGGACTCCTCTGTGCGATTTCCGGCGCAGGCGATCAGACGTGCACCAGCGTGCCTTCGTCCTCGCCGAGCATCACCCGGCGCAGCGCGCCCTCCTTGAAGATCGAGAACACCTTGATCGGCAGCCGCTGATCGCGGCAGAGCGCGAACGCGGTCGCGTCCATGACCTTCAGGTTGCGGGCGATCGCCTCGTCGAAGCCGATTGTCTGGTAACGCTGGGCGGTCGGATCGACGGCCGGGTCCGCGCTGTAGACGCCGTCGACCTTGGTGGCCTTGAGCACGATCTCGGCGCCGATCTCGGCGCCCCGCAGGGCAGCCGCGGTGTCGGTCGTGAAGAAGGGGTTGCCGGTGCCCGCGGCGAAGATCACGACCTTGCGCTCCTCGAGGTAGCGCAGCGCCTTCGGGCGGATGTAGGGTTCGACCACCTGCTCGATCTTCAGCGCCGACTGCACGCGCGCAGTGACGCCGACCTGGCGCAGGGCGTCCTGCAGGGCGAGCGAGTTCATCACGGTTGCGAGCATGCCCATGTAGTCGGCAGTGGCCCGGTCCATTCCGCCGGCGCCCAGCGCGACGCCGCGGAAGATGTTGCCCCCGCCGATCACCACCGCCAGCTCGACGCCGAGCGCGACGACGTCGGCGATCTCGCGGACCATCCGTTCGATGGTGGCCTGGTTGATGCCGTAGGCGTCGTCGCCCATCAGCGCTTCACCGGACAGCTTCAGGAGCGCCCGCCGATAGGCAGGGCGCGCCGCGGGAGCCGCCTCGGAAGACGACGTTGCCTGGACCACCGCTGGACTGGTACTCACCGCTGCGCTCTCCCTGCCGACGACCGGAGATTCTATCGTCGAATCCCCGGACGCTCAGCGCCCGGCGGCCGCGGCGGCCGCCTGCGCCGCCACCTCGGCGGCGAAGTCGCCGGACTTCTTCTCGATGCCCTCGCCGACCACGTACAGGACGAAGGAGGCGACCGAAGCACCCCGGGCGGCGAGCAGCTGCTCCACCGTCTGCTTGCCGTCCTCGGCCTTCACGAAGACCTGGCCCAGCAGGGTGACGTCCTTCAGGTACTTCTGCACCGTGCCGTCGGCAATCTTCGCGAGCATCGCCTCCGGCTTGCCGGACTCGCGCGCCTTCTCGATCGCGATCCGGCGTTCGGCCTCCAGCAGCTCGGCCGGGACGCCCGAGGCGTCGAGCGACTTCGGCTTGGATGCGGCGATGTGCATGGCCAGATCGCGCGCGAGCTGCTCGTCACCGCCGACCAGGTCCACCAGCACGCCGATGCGCGCGCCGCCGTGCACGTAGGACGCCAGCCGCCCCGTCGCCTCGATCCGCTGGAAGCGACGGATCGACAGGTTCTCGCCGATCTTGCCGATCAGCGCGGTGCGCACGGCCTCGACGGGCTGGCCATCGATGGTCAGCGCCGACAGCGCGGCGACGTCGGCCGGCGCCTGCTCGGCCACCAGCCCGGCGAGCTTCGCGCTCAGCGCGAGGAAGTCGTCGTTCTTGGCGACGAAGTCGGTTTCGCAGTTGATCTCGACGATCGCCCCGACCTTGCCGTCCGCGGAGAGCTTCATCCCCACGACACCCTCGGCAGTCACGCGGGCCGCGGCCTTGCTGGCCTTGTTGCCCAGCTTGACGCGCAGGATCTCCTCGGCCTTGGCGATGTCGCCACCGGCCTCGGTGAGGGCCTTCTTGCATTCCATCATCGGCGCGTCGGTCTTCTCGCGCAGTTCCTTGACCATTCCAGCGGTGATTTCCGCCATCTCTCATCGCTCCTGTGCCCGGGCCACGTCGTCGCGCGACGGGCCGCCTGTGAGTTGCGCCGCAGCGCCACCGCTGCGGCGCTGCCCTACGAAAAAGGGGCTGTCGTGACAGCCCCGTGCTCAGGTGACCGGGCGCCGCCGCTGCGGCGCGCCGGACGCCTCGGGGGCCCTCAGGCCTCCTCGCCGTCGATCTCGACGAACTCCTCGTCGGAGTCGGGCGCGACGATGTCCTGCAGCGAGGTGTTGCGGCCCTCGATCACCGCGTCGGCGATGCCGCGCGCATAGAGCCGGATCGCCTTGCCGGAGTCGTCGTTGCCGGGAATGACGTAGTCGATGCCCACCGGCGAGTGATTGGTGTCGACCACTGCCACGATCGGGATGCCGAGCTTGTTGGCCTCGGTGATCGCGATCTTGTGGTAGCCGACGTCGATCACGAAGATGGCGTCGGGAAGGCTGCCCATGTCCTTGATGCCGCCGAGGCTCTCCTCGAGCTTGGTCAGCTCGCGCTGGAACATCAGCGCTTCCTTCTTGGACATGCGCTCGACGCCGCCGTCGGCGACCGTGGCTTCCATGTCCTTCAGGCGCTTGATCGAGGTCTTGACCGTCTTGAAGTTGGTCAGCATGCCGCCGAGCCAGCGCTGATCGATGTAGGGCATTCCGGCGCGTGCAGCCTCCTCGGCGACGATCTCGCGCGCCTGGCGCTTGGTGCCGACGAACAGGATGGTGCCCCGATTGGCCGCGAGCTGGCGCACGTACTTCGCAGCCTCCTGGTATTTGACCAGGGTCTTCTCGAGATTGACGATGTGGATCTTGTTGCGATGGCCGAAGATGTACGGGGCCATCTTCGGGTGCCAGAAGCGAGTCTGGTGGCCGAAGTGGACACCGGCCTCCAGCATCTCGCGCATGGTGACGGACATGGATCTAGACTCCGATCAGGGTTGGGACTGACGCGCCCGTCTGCCATGCCGGCCCGGGCACCCGAGGCGCAGCCTCGTGGCGATCCGCAAACCGGCGCGGACCCTAGATGCCGGGCGCGCGCTTTTTTCACTGCTTCGATTTCACTGCTTCGTTCAGCCGCCAGGTTCGGCAAGACCCGTGCACGCAGCACCGCAAAGCCCTCCCCCAAGCCTGTGCCCGCTTCCGAGCCAAGCCTGCGCAGCTAACCTATAATCATAGCATGACGATCGAAATCAAGACCAGCGAAGACATTGCCGCCATGCGCCTGGCCGGCCGGCTCGCCGCCGAGGTGCTCGACTACATCACTGCGTTCGTGAAGCCCGGGGTCACCACCGGAGAGCTCGACCGGCTCTGCCACGAGTACATGGTCGACGTGCAGGGCACGGTGCCGGCGCCGCTGAACTACGCGCCCCCCGGCTACCGGCCCTACCCCAAGTCGATCTGCACCTCGGTTAACCACCAGGTCTGCCACGGCATCCCGGGCGACAAGGTCCTCAAGAGCGGTGACATCATGAACATCGACGTCACCGTGATCAAGGACGGCTACCACGGCGACACCAGCCGGATGTTCCTGGTGGGACAGCCCTCGGTGGCCGCGCGCAGGCTCTGCGAAGTCACCTACGAGTGCATGTGGCTGGGAATCGAGCAGGTGCGTCCCGGCGCCACCGTCGGTGACATCGGCCACGCGATCCAGCGGCACGCCGAGGCCAGGGGCTACTCGGTGGTGCGGGAATTCTGCGGCCACGGAATCGGCAGGCAGTTCCACGAGGAACCACAGATCCTCCACTACGGGCGCCCCGGCACCGGCGAGCGCCTCGAGGCCGGGATGATCTTCACGGTCGAGCCGATGATCAACGCCGGGCGCCGCGAAGTGCGCGACCTCGCCGACGGCTGGACCATCGTGACCAAGGACCACAGCCTGTCGGCGCAGTGGGAGCACACGGTGCTCGTGACGGCCGACGGCTACGAGATCATGACCGCCTCGGCGGGTGCTCCGGAACGACCTGCGCTTGCGGCGCGGGCAGCCTGAGCGTTCGCGCCAGGGCGGGCGCCCATGCAGGTCTTCGAGCCCGGAACGCTCGCCCGCCTGCGCAGCGCGCACCGGGCTCGCTGCGATGCGCTGATCGACTCCTTCCGCGCGCACCTCGATCCCGACCGCCTGCTGCGCGGGCTGTCCGCCGCCACCGACGCCACCGTCCGTGAGCTCTGGCGGGGCACCGGGCTGGGCGCCGACACGCTGATCGTCGCGGTCGGCGGTTACGGGCGCGGCGAGATCTTCCCCCATTCCGACGTCGACCTGCTGATCCTCACCCAGGGAGCCCCGGACGTGGCGCAGCGCGCCGCGATCGAAGGCTTCGTCGGCGCCTGCTGGGACGCCGGGCTGGCGATCAGTCACAGCGTGCGCACGCCCGGGCAGTGCATGGAGGAGGCCGCGGCCGACCTCACGGTCCAGACCAGCCTCCTGGAGGCACGGCTGCTGGCCGGCAGCCGGGAACTCCACGACCACCTGCTGCAGCGGCTGTCTGCTGCGCGCGATCCGGGCGACTTCTTCCGCGGCAAGTGCGCCGAGATGCGCCAGCGCCACGTGAAGTACGACGACACTCCCTACAGCCTCGAGCCCAACACGAAGGAGAGCCCCGGCGGGCTGCGCGACCTGCACGTGGTGACCTGGTCCGCGCGCGCTGCCGGCTTCGGCCATCGCTGGCGCGATCTCGCGCAGCGCGGGCTGGCGACGCAGCAGGAGGCGCGTGCGCTGGCGCGCAGCGAGCGCACCCTGAAGCGGATCCGCGCCTGCTTGCACATCGTTTCCGGGCGCCGCGACGATCGCCTGGTGTTCGATCTGCAGGCGATGGTCGCCTCGATGCTGCGCCTGCATCCCGGTGATGCCCGCAAGGCGTCCGAGGAGCTGATGACGCGCTACTTCCGGGCAGCCAAGCAGGTGACGCAGCTCAGCGCGGTGCTGCTGCAGAACCTGGAGACCGCGCTGTTTGCGCAGGTGGGCAGCGCGACCGCGCACATCGACTGCGAGTTCCAGAGCCGGCGCGGACTGCTCGACGCGATCGACCCCGCCCTGTTCGAGAGCGACCCCGCCGCCATCCTGCGCGCCTTCCTGCTGGTCGAGCAGCACCCCGGGCTCGAGGGGATGAGCGCACCGACGCTGCGGGCGATCTGGCACGCCCGGCTGCGCATCGACGCCGCCTTCCGCAGCGATCCGGGCAACCGCGCGCTGTTCCTGAGCATCCTGCAGCAGCCGCGCGGCGTGACGCGGGCGCTGCGACGCATGAACCAGTGGTCGGTGCTGGGCCGCTACCTGCCGGCCTTCCGCAGGATCGTCGGCCGGATGCAGCACGACCTGTTCCACGTCTACACCGTCGACCAGCACATCCTGATGGTCGTGCGCAACCTGCGCCGCTTCGCGCAGGACGAGCACGCGCACGAGTACCCGTTCTGCAGCCAGCTCATGGCCTCGGTCCCGAAGCCCTGGCTGCTCTACCTCGCCGCGCTCTTCCACGACATCGCCAAGGGGCGCGGCGGCGACCACTCGCTGCTGGGCGCCCGCGAGGCGGCGCGCTTCTGCCGGCTGCACGCGATCGACCCCGAGGACTGCGCGCTGGTGGTCTTCCTGGTCGAGCAGCACCTGACGATGTCCTCGGTGGCGCAGAAGCAGGATCTCTCCGACCCCGAAGTGATCAGGCGCTTCGCCAGGCTGGTGGGCAGCGTGGAGCGGCTGGTGGCGCTCTACCTGCTCACGGTGGCGGACATCCGCGGCACCAGCCCGAAGGTGTGGAACGCCTGGAAAGGGAAACTGCTGCAGGACCTCTTCGAGCTGACCCGCCGGGAGCTCGAGGGCCAGACCCCGGAGGCGGGGTCGCGGGTCGACGCGCTGCGGCGCGAGGCACGGCGCACGCTGAACCTCTATGCGCTGTCCGAGGACCGCTACGAGCGGCTCTGGTCGAAGCTCGACGCCGGCTATTTCCTGCGCAACGACGCCAACGACGTCGCCTGGCACACGCGGGTGCTGCACGCCAAGGCGGCAACCGAGACGCCGGTGGTGCGCGCGCGCCTTGCGCCGATCGGCGAAGGCTTCCAGGTGGTGGTCTACGCGAAGGACCAGCCGGAACTGTTCGCCCGCATCTGCGGCTACTTCGACCGCAAGAACCTCTCGGTGCTCGACGCGCGGATCCACACGACGCACGACGGCTACGCACTCGACAGCTTCCTGGTCGTCGACCCCTCGGGCCAGGGGGCGCACTACCGGGACATCCTCACGCTGGTGGAGGCGGAACTGGGCGAGCGGTTGCGGCTGGGCGGCGAGCTCGCACCGCCGGTCCTGGGCCGCAGCTCACGCCGCTCGCGGCACTTCCCGATCGCCCCGCGGGTGGAACTGCGCCCGGACGAACGTGGCGGGCACTACCTGCTGTCGGTCACCGCGAACGACCGCACCGGCCTGCTCTACAGCATCGCGCGGGTGCTCGGGCAGCACGGGGTGAATCTCTACACGGCCCGGATCACGACCCTGGGCGAGCGCGTCGAGGACGTGTTCGTGGTCGATGCGCCCGAACTGGCCGCGCCCAGGGCCCGGCTGCGACTGGAGAGCGACCTCCTCGCTGCGCTGCAGGGCTGAGTCCCCCGCGGGCCGGGACTACCGCCAGCCCGGGGCCCAGGGCTGCGGCGCCGCGCCCCGGCGCACGAACTCGGCGAGGATCGCCCGCACGCGCACCATCGCCTGCTCGACCACTGCAGTGATCGCATCGAGCGAGACCGCGCCGCTGCTATCGCCCAGCCCGGCTGCGTGATTGGCGACCACCGCAAGCGCGGCATAGGGGAGTTCGAGTTCGCGCGCGAGCGCGGCCTCGGGCATCCCGGTCATCCCTACCAGGTCGCAGCCGTCGCGCTGCATCCGGCGGATCTCGGCGGCGGTCTCCAGTCGCGGGCCCTGGGTGCAGCCGTAGGTTCCCGCATCGGCGAGGGTCTCCCCGATCTGCGCGGCTGCCTGCGCGAGCCGTGCGCGCAGCCCGGCGTCGTAGGGCCAGGTGAAGTCCACGTGCACCACCGGCTGCCCCGGGCCTTCGAAGAAGGTGCAGCAGCGCCCGGTTGTGTAGTCGATGATCTGGTCGGGCAGGACCAGGGCGCCCGGGCCGAAGTCCTCACGGATGCCGCCGACCGTGGCCACCGACACCACGCCGTCGACGCCGGCCTGGTGGAGCGCCCAGAGATTCGCTCGGTAGTTGATCTCGTGGGGGGCGAGCGTGTGCCCGTAGCCGTGCCGGGCGAGGAAGACCAGGTCGACGCCGTCGATGCTGCCGTGGGTCAGCGGCCCGGAGGGATCGCCCCACGGAGTGCGCACCACCTGTCGGCGCGGGTTGTCCAGTTCGGCCAGTCGGGCCAGGCCGCTGCCGCCGATGATTGCGAACTTCATTCCGGTTCCTCTCCGATCATGCGCAGGAACTCCGGCTCGTCGATGACCGGAACGCCGAGTTCGCGCGCCTTGTCCAGCTTGCTTCCCGCGGCCTCGCCCGCGAGCACCCAGGTGGTCCTGCGCGACACCGAGGCGCTGACGCTGCCGCCGTGGCTGCGGATCCGCTGCGCCGCCTGCTCGCGGCTCAGCGTGGGCAGTGTCCCCGTGAGCACGAAGCTCGCGCCGGCCAGCAGGGCGCCCTGCGCGGCGCGCGGCGCATCCCAGCGGACTCCGGCCTCGCGCAGTTCCGCGATCACCTGCCGGTTGTGGGGTTCGGCGAAGAAGCGCTGCAGGCTGTCGGTGATCTCCGGGCCGACGCCCTCGAGGGGCACCGGCAGCAGTTCCTGGGCACGGCTGCGCCGCCGCGCGTTCTCCTTCTGCACCTCGGTCTTCGCGGCCTGGCGCGCCGCCCAGTCCTCGGCGATCAGCGGATCCAGGTCGTGGTACTCGGCGGCGAGCTGGCGCGCCACCTCCTCGCCGACGTGACGGATGCCCAGCGCGACCAGGAAGCGCTCGAGCGTGGTCTGCCGGGAGCGCTCGATCGCCGCGATCAGCCTGGCCGCGGACTTCTCGCCCATCCGCTCGAGCCCGGCCAGGGTGGCAGCGTCCAGCCGGTAGAGGTCGGCGGGCGTGCGCACCAGCCCGCCCTCGACCAGCTGGTCGACCAGTCGTTCGCCGAGTCCTTCGATGTCCATCGCCCGGCGCTGCGCAAAGTGCAGCAGCGCCTGCTTGCGCTGGGCCGAGCAGTACAGCCCGCCGACGCAGCGCCAGGCGGCCTCGCCTTCCTCGCGCACGACTGCCGAGCCGCACACCGGGCAGCTCCGAGGCATCTCGAAGACGCGCAGCCGGCTTGCGAACTCCCCGGATCCCTGCGCAGGACGCCGCTCCAGCACCGGGCGCAGCACCTCGGGAATGACGTCGCCCGCGCGCCGCACGACCACGGCGTCGCCGATCAGCAGCCCCTTGCGGCGGATCTCGTCCTCGTTGTGCAGCGTCGCGTTCGACACGGTCGTGCCCCCGACGAAGACCGGACGCAGCCGCGCCACCGGCGTGAGCACTCCGGTGCGCCCGACCTGGATCTCGATGTCGAGCAGATCGGTGACCGCCTCCTCGGCGGGGAACTTGTGCGCGAGCGCAAAGCGCGGCGCACGTGCGACGAAGCCCAGGGTCTCGTGCCAGGCGATGCGGTTGACCTTGTAGACCACGCCGTCGATCTCGTAGGGCAGCGCCTGCCGCTGCGCCTGGATCTCGCGGTAGAAGGACAGCAGCGCCTGCGCTCCGCGCAGCACCCGGTGCTGACTGCCCACGGGCAGCCCGAGCGCGAGGAGCCATTCGAGCAGCGCGCTGTGCGTGTCGGGCTCGCGCCCGCCGTCGAGCTCACCGACTCCGTAGGCGAGGAAGCGCAGCGGACGCGCTGCGGTCACTGCCGGATCGAGCTGGCGCAGGGAGCCGGCCGCGGCATTGCGCGGATTGACGAACTCGCGCTCGCCCGCCGCGCGCTGGCGCGCGTTCAGTCGCTCGAAATCCGCGCGAAAGAGCAGCGCCTCGCCGCGCACCTCGAGCAGCGCCGGCGCCTGGCCCTGCAGGCGCAGCGGAATCGCGCGGATCGTGCGCACGTTCGCGGTGACGTCCTCGCCGGTCGCGCCGTCGCCACGCGTTGCCGCCGACACCAGCCGCCCCTGCTCGTAGCGCAGCGACAGCGCGAGTCCGTCGTACTTGAGTTCGGCGCAGTACTCGAGCGGCTCATCCCCGGTGAGCAGATCGCCGAGCAGCTCGCGCGCGCGCCGGTCGAAGGCCAGCACCTCGTCGTCGTCGAAGGCGTTGTTCAGCGACAGCATCGGGATCGCATGCCGCACCGCGCCGAAGGCGGCCGCCGGGGCGGCGCCCACCCGTTGCGTGGGGGAGTCCGCGGCGATCGCGTCCGGGTGCTCTGCCTCGAGCGCCTGGAGCTCGCGAAACGCGCGGTCGTACTCGGCGTCCGGAACCGTCGGTGCGTCGAGCACGTAGTACTCGTGGTTCCAGCGCTCGATCAGGGCGCGCAGTTCGCGCGCCCTGGCGAGCGCGTCTGCCGGATTGCCGAAAGCCGGGGAAGTCACTCAGTTGAACAGCCGAAGCGCGAGCGGCGAGCCCGCATCGATGCCGATCATCGCCAGCCGCTCCTGGCGCATGCGCACCTGGCCACCGATGCTCTCGAGCTCGCCGTCGGCCAGCGGCCGCCCGGCGTCGTCGACCAACCTTCCGTCCAGCCGCTGCGCGCACAGGCGCGCGCAGGCGACCATCGCGCCCCAGGGATCGTGCTCGGCAGGGGCGCGCGGCACGTCGAGCAGCAGCGACAGGCGATCGGGAGCGTCGGCCAGCGCCAGCGAGAACAGCACCTCGCCCTGGGGCCCGAGCCGCGCGTAGCGATTGTTGCCGCGCTCGACGCAGCCGGTCTCGGCCGCCAGGCGCGCCAGATCCGAGACCCGCAAGGGCTCGGGCGAGGCAACGCCGATGCCCAGCTGGGCGTCCAGGCCTGCGCAGACCTCGTCCAGCTCGCGCGCCCGCGCCAGCACCGGACCCATCTCCGGTGAATCGGCCAGCGACGAGAGCTGGCCTGCCAGGGACTGGACCCTGGCGACGAAATCGGAGAACTCCATCGCGTTCAGGGGCCCGTTGCGATTGGCCAGCAGCACTCCGACGCGCACGAGGTCGAAATGCGCGCCCGGCTGCGGCACCTGCCAGCGCGGCGCCGCAGGCGGCAGGGCCGTTGCCGCGGACAGCTCGCCTGCCTCCTCGGGCGCCAGCTCCTCGTGCGGCGCGGCGAGGGGCGACGAGCGCGCGGCCTCGATCAGCACCGGCTTGCCCCCGGCGCGCCGGAAGCCGCTGGCCAGCGTGGCCAGTCGCTCGCCGGCGACCAGCGATGGCAGCGCAAGCTCGACGATGCAGTCGGTGCGTGCGTCGAGCACTGCCAGCATGGCACGCGACTGGGGCGCAGGGGGTGCGCCGCCAGGATGCGCATCCGGCGGCGTCGTGGCGCCATCGAGCCCCAGCGAGGGCTCGCCGCGTGGCGCCGCCGCGGCGTCGCCCGGTGCGCGCACCGCAGGCTTGCTGTCGGCCGAGCGGGTGCGCCCGAGCCAGAAGTTGTAGCCGGCCACGATCAGGATCGCAGCCAGCGCCAGAAGCAGGAGACTGATCTCGAGCGAGCTCATCAGGCGGCCTCGGCCATGCGCGACGCGGCCTCGAGGTCGACTGCGACGATGCGCGAGACGCCTCGCTCCTGCATCGTCACGCCGACCAGTTGCTGGGCCATCTCCATCGCGATCTTGTTGTGGGTGATGAACACGAACTGGGTCTGCTCGGACATCCGCCGGACCATGTCCGAGTAGCGCTCGGTGTTCGCGTCGTCCAGCGGCGCGTCCACCTCGTCGAGCAGACAGAACGGCGCCGGGTTGAGCTGGAACATCGCGAACACCAGCGCGATCGCGGTCAGCGCCTTCTCCCCGCCCGACAGCAGATGGATCGAGGTGTTGCGCTTGCCGGGGGGCTGCGCCATCACCTGCACACCGGCGTCGAGGATCTCGCTGCCGGTCAGGATCAGCCGGGCCTCGCCACCGCCGAACAGCTCGGGGAACAGCTTGCCGAACTCGCGGTTGACCGTGTCGTAGGTCTGCTGGAGCAGCTCGCGGGTCTCGCGGTCGATCCGGCGGATCGCGTCCTCCAGGGTCGCGATCGCCTCGTTCAGGTCCTTCGACTGCAGGTCGAGGAAGCCCTTGCGCTCGCCCGCACTGGCGAGCTCCTCGAGCGCCGCGAGGTTGACCGCGCCCAGCGCGGCGATCGCGTTGCCCAGCCGGGTGACCTCGCCCTGCAGCCACGAGGCCTTCGGCGGCTCGTCGAAGCCGGCGCGGACCGCCGCCTCGTCGACCTGGGCCTCGGCGAGCTGGGCCTCGTACTGCTGCGCGCTGAGCCTGGCCGCCTGCTCCTCGAGCTGCAGCTCGGTGAGCCGCTGCCGCAAGGGCTCCTGGTCGCGCTCGGCGCGCAGCCGCTGCTCGTCCAGGGCCCGCAAGGACCCGGTCAGCTCGTCCAGGCGCTGGCGCGCTGCTGACAGCGCCCCCTCGGCAGCATGGCGCCGCTCGAGCGCCGCATCGAGCGCCTGGCGCGCGGACGCGTCCGAGAGCTCGCTCAGACGCGACTCGCACTGAGCGCGTTCGGCCAGCGCCTGCTCCTCGACGCGCTGCGCCTGCTCGGCGCGCGCGGCCAGGCGCTCGATGCGCCCCTGGATCTCGCGCACCGCGAAAGCGCCCTCCTGGGCCTCGCGCTCGGCCTGGCGCAGGGTGTCGCGGCGCCGGGCGAGTTCGCGCTCGGCCTGCTCGAGCAGCTCGAGCAGGTCCTCGGCGTGCTGCTGGCGCTCGGCGAGCTGCGCATCCAGCCGCTCGAACACGGCAGCTTCCTCCTCGACCGTGGCGCGTGCCCCGCTCAGCGTCGCCTCGACTTCGGCCAGCTCGGAATCGATCCGCTGGCGTGCGTGGCTGGCGCGCTCGCGCTGCTGCTCGATGCGCTGCAGCTCGAGCTGCAGGCCGGCGAGCTGCCGCAGCGCGGCGTTGTGGCCGTCGCGCGCGTCAGACAGCGCTGCCAGATGCTCGCCGGCCTGCGCCTCGATCCGGGCGGCGGCACTGCGCGCCTCGTCGACCAGCAGCTGCTGCGCGCGCAGCTCGCGCCCCAGGTGCTCGAGCTCATGTTGGCGCGCGAGGATTCCCTCCTGCTCGGAATCCGGCGCGTACATCTGGATCGACACGCGCCCGACCAGGTGCCCTGCCCGCGTGACCAGGCGCTCGCCCGGCGCGAGCGCCTGCCGCCTGCCCAGGGCCTCGGCGAGATCCTCGGCCAGGTGCACGCCCTGCAGCCAGTCGGCCAGCACCGGCTGAAGCCCTGCCTCGGTGGCGCTCACCACCTCGAGCAGGGGACGCATCCCGGCCGCGGCCGTGGCCGCGACTGCCGCCAGCGGGGCGAGCGGCTCGCCGCTGAAGAAGGACACCTTGGCCGGCGGCGCATCCGCCTCGAGCCCGCCGACGTGCTCGAGACGCCCGACCTCGAGGGATTCCACCCGCTCGCGCAGCACCGACTCGAGCGCCGTCTCCCAGCCGTCCTCGATGCGCAGCCGCTGCCACAGACGGTTCAGCGAAGCGAGGCCGTGCCGCTGCAGCCAGGGGACGATGCGTGCCTGGCTCTGCGCGCGTTCCTGCAACTGCCGCAGCGCGGCGAGCCGGGCGTCGATCTGCGCGAGCCGCGCCTCGGCCGCGCGCAGCGCCTGCTGCGCCGGCGCGCGGGCTTCGTCCGCACCGCGCCACTGCTCGTCGGCCGTGTCCAGCTGCTGCGCGCTCTCGTGCTCGCGCGCCTCGGCCAGCGCGACCGACTCGCGCATCGCCTCGAGCTGCGCCTGCGGCGGCGCCTGCACCGATGCGTCTTCCTCGAGCAGGCGCTCGCGCCGGCGCTGCGCGCTCGCGAGCGCCTGCTCGGCGCCGCGCTGGCGCGTCGCCGACAGCTCGATCGCCTGCCGGGTGTGCAGTGCGGCCGCCCGGGCGTCGTCGACCCGCGCGCGCTGCTCGCGCGCCGCGGTCTCGGCCTGCGGCAACTGCTCGCCCAGCTCGAGCAGCTGCCGGCTCAGTTCGTCGGCGCGCAGTTCCGCAGCGTCGAGCGACTCGCGTGCGCGCCCGGCATCGATCCCCGCCTGCGCGCGATCCTCGCGGGCCTGGCGGATCTGCGCGTCCAGTGCGCTCATCCGCTCGCCCAGCTGGCCTTGCGACTCCAGCACATGGCGGATCTCGGACTCCAACCGTGCGACCTCGGCATTGGCATCGTAGAAGCGGCCCTGCGCACCGTGCACCTCGTCGCCAGCCGCGTAATGGGCTGCGCGAGCGCTCTCGAGCTGCGCCTCGACCGAGCGCTGCTCGGCGAGCCGGTCGTCGATCTGCGACCGCGCCTGCGCGAGCTGCGCCGCCACGCGGTCGCGCAGCGCCAGCGCCTCGTCGCGCCGCACGATCCAGAGCATGCGCTGGCGCTGGTCGCGATCGGCCTCCAGTGCGCGATACCGCTGCGCCACCTCGGCCTGCTGCTCCAGCC
Source organism: Pseudomonadota bacterium (assembly GCA_963204785.1). GTDB lineage: Bacteria > Pseudomonadota > Gammaproteobacteria > Burkholderiales > Burkholderiaceae_E > Quisquiliibacterium. The sequence goes on from CAUJHG010000044.1 coordinate 37,527, forward strand.
TGGCGATCTGCGTGCCGAGCTCGCGCAGGATGTCCTCCACCCGCGTCAGGTTCTCGCGGGTGTCGGCCAGGCGGCCCTCGGTCTCGCGCCGCCGCTCCTTGTAGCGCGAGATGCCTGCCGCCTCCTCGAGGAAGACCCGCAGCTCCTCGGGGCGCGCCTCGATGATCCGCGAGATCATCCCCTGGCCGATGATCGCGTACGCCCGGGGGCCCAGCCCCGTGCCCAGGAAGATGTCGTGGACGTCCTTGCGACGCACCGTCTGGTTGTTGATGTGGTAGCTGGACTGTCCGTCGCGGGTGAGGATGCGCTTGACCGAGAGCTCGGCGAAGCTCCCCCAGCTGCCGCCGATGCGCCCGAGCGAATTGTCGAAGACCAGCTCGACGGAGGCGCGTGACGCCGGCCTGCGCTCCGAGGAGCCGCTGAAGATGACGTCCTGCATCGACTCGCCGCGCAGCTCCGAGGCGCGCGATTCGCCCAGCACCCAGCGCACCGCGTCCATGATGTTGGACTTGCCGCACCCGTTGGGCCCGACCACTCCCACGAGCTGGCTCGGGACCTCGAAGGAGGTCGGATCGGCGAAGGACTTGAAGCCGGCTAGCTTGAGCTGTTTGAGCCGCACGCTGGACAACCTCGGGACGACGTTCGGGCAGGCGGGAAAGGCAGGCGGCAACTGCAGGCAGCGACGCAGCGGGCAGCGCCCGCAGCCAGCTGCGATCCCGATCGGATCGGGTGGATCCCTATAATATCACCCGCACCCTCGCGCCCCGCCCCCCTGTCCAGGACGCGCGAGGCTTCGGATTCCCGACCGTATGCCTCCCGCAGCGGCCGGGGTCGACACCCGCCGAGCGCCATGCCTTCGCTGCCGTCCAAGACCATCGAGACCTTCCCGAACCCGAACCCGGAGCGCGACTACCGGGTGCACATCGAGGTCCCCGAGTTCACCTGCCTGTGTCCGCTCACCGGCCAGCCGGACTTCGCGGTCTTCGAGATCGACTACATCCCGGACAAGCGCAACATCGAGCTCAAGAGCCTCAAGCTCTACATGTGGTCGTACCGCGACGAGGGCGCCTTCCACGAGGCGGTCACCAACCGGATCCTCGACGATCTGGCTGGCGCGGCCAGGCCGCGCTTCATGCGCGTCACCGCGAAGTGGTACGTGCGCGGCGGGATCTTCACCACGGTCGTGGCCGAGCACCGCAAGCGCGGCTGGAAGCCGGCGCCGCGCGTCGAACTCGACGCGCTGGGCGGCGGCGCCAACACCCGGGGCTGACGCTGGAAGGCCTGACGCTCCTGCAGACTGCGTGGCGCCGCGCAGCCGCCGGCGCCGGCCGTGGCCCGGTGCGGCGCGTTCATCGGCCGCAGCCCCGCGCAGCGGCAGCCTTGTGTGAACATCCGCAGCATCCGCGAGCCGCTGCGGGGCGATCGAGCCGGCGACGGCGCGCCCGCTTCGCAGGAGAAGGCTCATGGTGATGGATCGGCTGTTCAGGTTGATGGCGGAAAAGAAGGCGTCGGACATCTTCCTGGCGCCCGGCTCGCCGATCCACATCAAGATCAACGGGACCAGCATCCCGGTGAACCAGCAGAAGCTCGACGCCGAAGGGGTCGAACGCCTGCTGCAGGAAGTGCTCACCGAGCGGCAGTGGCAGGAGTTCCTCGAGCGCCGCGAGCTCAACGCCGGCTACGGGCTGCGCGGCGTCGGCAGCTTCCGGATCAACGTCTTCCGGCAGCGCGGCTCGCCCGCCTGCGTGATCCGCTACATCCCGAGCGAGATCCCGGCACTGGAGGGCCTGCACCTGCCCTCGGTGCTCTCGGAACTGGTCATGGAGAAACGCGGGTTGATCCTGGTGGTCGGTTCCACCGGCTCGGGCAAGTCGACCACCCTGGCCGCGATGCTCGACCATCGCAACGAGCGCCGCTCGGGGCACATCCTCACCTTCGAGGATCCGATCGAATTCACCTTCCGCAACAAGCGCTCGATCGTCAACCAGCGGCAGATCGGCTCCGACACCGATTCGCTCGCAGTGGGCCTGAAGAACGCGATGCGCCAGGCGCCCGACTGCATCCTGATCGGCGAGATACGCGACATGGAGACGATGTCCGCGGCGATCGCCTACGCGCAGTCGGGCCACCTGGTGCTGTCCACGCTGCACGCGAACAACGCGAACAACGCGCTCAACCGCATCATCAGCTTCTATCAGCCCGAGAACCGGCGCGTGATGATGGCCGACCTCGCGGCGACGCTGCGCGCAGTCGTCTCCCAGCGGCTGATCCGCAGCGGCGACGGCTCGAGGATCCCCGCGGTCGAGCTGCTGCTGAACACGCGACACGTGGCCGAACTGATCGAGCAGGGGCAGCTCACCGAGGTCAAGGACGCGATGGAAAAGAGCCTCGCCCCTGGATCACAGACCTTCGAGCAGGCGCTGATGCGGCTGGTGCGCACCCGCCTGATCAGTCGCGAGGATGCGCTGGCCCACGCCGATTCACCGACCAACCTGCTGTGGCTGCTGGAGAACGCCGGGGTCGACGCTCCTGCACCCGCACCCGCACCGGGCAGCCCGGCCGCTGCCCTGCCTCCCCTGCCCGGCAGCCGGCCGGAGCGCGAGCCCGACGGGACGACCTTCTCCGAATTCCTGCTGAACATCTGATGGACGAAGCCAGGCTCTACGGCATCGCGAACTGCGACCAGGTGCGCCGGGCGCGCCAGTGGCTGCGCAAGCGCGAGATCACGGTGCACTTCCACGACTTCCGCAGGGACGGGCTCACCCGCGAGATGCTCGAGCGCTGGATCACCCATCTGCCCTGGGATGCGCTGCTCAACCGCCGGGGCCTGAGCTGGCGACGTCTCGATGCCGCCCAGCGCGCAGGCATCGTCGATCAGGCCAGCGCGATCGAGGCGCTGCTGGCGCAACCCACGCTCCTCAGGCGTCCGGTCCTCGAGCTAGGCGAGCGGCTGCTCGTCGGATTTTCCGAAGCGGCCTGGCTGAACGCCTTCGGAGACTCACAGTGAACGGTACGGCGCGTGCGCCGGCCAGCGCCCCGAAGACGGTCCGGTGCAGCCTGCCCGCGGACCTGCAGGAGCAAGACTGATGGCGATCCGGGAGTCCATTGCCGCGGCCGGGGGGCGTGAGCCCGGCAGCACGATCGCCGCTGCGGTGCGGCTCGTTCCCGGGCCGCTGCAGGCCGCCCGCGAACTGCTCACGATCCGCGACTGCCTTCGCTACGCCTGCACCCGCCTGGAGGCCGCGGGCGTCGCCTTCGGCCAGGGCACCGACAACTCCTGGGACGAGGCGGTCTGGCTGCTGCTCTGGTGCCTGCACCTGCCTCCCGATCGGCTCGATCCCTTCCTTGACGCGCGACTGACTTCCCGGGAGCGGCGGCTGGTGCTGGAACTGATCGATCGTCGCTGCCGCGAGCGCGTTCCCAGCGCCTACCTCACCGGCGAGGCCTGGCTGCGCGGGCTGCGCTTCCGCGCCGACCCGCGCGCACTGGTGCCCCGCTCGCTGATCGCCGAAGCGCTCGAAGGGAGCCTGGACGACTGGCTCGTCGACCAGGCGCCGAACGCAATCCTCGACCTGTGCACCGGCGGCGGCAGCATCGCCATCTGCGCGGCGCTGCGCTTTCCGAGGGCGCAGGTCGACGCTGCCGATCTCTCGACCGACGCGCTCGCACTCGCCGCGGAGAACCTCGCGCTTCACCGCCTGCAGGAGCGCATCCGGCTGCTGCAGGGAGACCTGTTCGGCGCAGTGACCGGCCGCAGCTATGACCTCATCCTGTGCAATCCGCCCTACGTGAACGCCGCCTCGATGGCCGCCCTGCCCCCGGAGTTCCTGGCCGAGCCCTCGGCGGCGCTCGCCGGCGGCAGCGACGGCATGGACCTGGTGCGACGCATCCTCGCGAACGCGGCCGCGCACCTGAACCCGGGCGGGCTGCTGCTGCTCGAGATCGGCCATGAGGCAAGCCACTTCGAAGCCGCCTTCCCCGCGCTCGAGTTCGCCTTCCTGCCGGTGACCGCAGGCGACGACCTGCTGGTGCTCGTCAGTCGCGAACAGATCGAACACGCCGGCCTGCAGGTCCCGGCCAGCGGGGCAGCCCGCAGCGCACGACGCAGCCGCCGCTGATCCCGCCGCCGCGGCCCGCAGGCCTGCGCGCCCGCCTCGCGTCGAGACCGACCTGATCGCGGACGGGCCCCGGCGGTCCCGAGCCGGGAAATTTCCCGGCCGCCGCCCGCCACCGCGGGATCCGGAACGATCCATCGATCCCGCGCTGCAGGCTTCCGGTTCGCGCCCGGTCCCGACGCGGGCCAGGGCGCGACGGTCCTTTACAATCGACGCACCCCTTGCCATCACCACAGGTGAGCCCCAGATGAATTCCCCCTTCAGCCGCATCGGCGTCGTCGGCGCAGGCGCCATGGGACGCGGCATCGTCCAGCTCTACGCCCAGTGCGGCCACCAGGTCGTCCTGCACGACATGCAGAAAACCGCGATCGACGCGGCGCTGGCCTACCTGCACGACACCTTCTCCAGGCTCGCCGAGAAGGGGCGGATGACCCCGGAGCAGGCGCAGGCCGCGATCGGGCACGTGAGCGCCGCCGACTCGCTGCAGGATTTCGCCGGCTGCGACCTGGTCATCGAAGCGATCGCCGAGCGACTCGACGTCAAGCGCCAGACCTTCATCGCGCTCGAGGAGATCGTCGGCCCCGACTGCGTGCTCGCCAGCAATACCTCGTCGCTGTCGATCACCGCGATCGCTGCCGCCTGCGAGCACCCGGGGCGCGTGGCTGGCTACCACTTCTTCAACCCGGTGCCCCTGATGAAGGTGGTCGAGGTGGTCCGGGGGCCGCGCACCAGTGCGCAGGTGATCGACCGGCTCGTCGAGCTGTCGCGAGTGGCAGGGCACACGCCGGTGGTCTGCCAGGACACCCCCGGGTTCATCGTCAACCACGCCGGACGCGGCTTCGGCCCGGAGTCGCTGCGGGTGCTGCACGAAGGGGTCGCCGAGGTTCCGGTGATCGACCGCCTGCTGCGCGAGCAGGTCGACATCGGCGGCCAGGGCTTCAGGCTCGGACCCTTCGAACTGATGGATCTCACCGGCCTGGACGTCTCCCATCCGGTGATGGAGTCGATCTACCACCAGTACTACGAGGAGCCGCGCTACAAGCCTTCGGTGATCGGCGCGCAGCGCGTCGCCGCGGGGCTGTACGGACGCAAGACCGGCGAGGGCTTCTACAGCCACGCGGGCGGCGCCCAGCAGACGCCGGCCGAGCCGCCGGCGCCCGCCCTGCCCGCGGGCCTGCGCGTCTGGGTGGCGCCCGGCGAAATGCGTGACGCGGTCCGCGAACTGGTCACCGGGCTGGGCGCATCGCTGGACGAGGGCAGCGCGCCTGCCGCCGATTCGCTGATCGTCGTCACCCCGCTGGGGCTGGACGCGACCACCGCTGCCCGCGGGCTGGACGCAAGCCGCGTGATCGCGCTGGACACGCTGTTCCCCTTCGGGCTGCGCGCGTGCAAGCGCCGCGCGATCATGAGCACCCCGGCGACGCTTCCGGCGGTGCGCGAGGCTGCGCACGCGCTGTTCGCCGCCGACGGGGCCCGCGTCGGGGTCCTGCGCGACAGTCCCGGCTTCGTGGCGCAGCGCGTGGTGGCGATGATCGTCACCATCGCCTGCGACATCGCACAGCAGCAGGTGGCCTCGCCGGCCGACATCGACGTCGCGGTCCGCCTCGGCCTGGGCTATCCGCTGGGCCCGCTGGCGATGGGCGACGCAATCGGTCCGCAGCGCATCCTCGCGATCCTTGCCGGAATGCACGAGGTCACCGGCGACCCGCGCTGCCGCCCCAGCCTCTGGCTGCAACGACGTGCCCAGCTGGGCCTGTCGCTGCTGCACGAGGAATGAACCGGCACCGGCCCGCCGCACCAGACCCGGGCGGGCCGCTCCGGACAACACCAGAGAACAGGAGAGTCCCTTGTCGGAAGACACCGATAAATTCATCGGCTCGATGCAGGTCCCGGAGCGCCATCGCTTCGACACCGGAGCGCTCGCGAGCTACCTGAAGGACCGCCTGCCCGATTTCCAGGGCCCCGTGAGCGTGGAGCTCTTCAAGGGTGGCCAGTCGAACCCGACCTACCGGCTGATCACCCCGAAGCGCAACTACGTGATGCGCGCCAAGCCCGGCCCGGTGGCCAGGCTGCTGCCCTCGGCACACGCGATCGAGCGCGAGTTCAAGGTCCTGAAGGCGCTCGGCCCCACCGACGTCCCGGTCCCCGAGGTCTACTGCCTGTGCGAGGACGAGGAGGTGATCGGACGGGCGTTCTACGTGATGGAATGCCTCGAGGGTCGCGTCCTGTGGGACCAGAGCCTGCCCGATTCGAGCAAGGAGGAGCGCTTCGCGATCTACGACGAGATGAACCGCGTGATCTCGGCGCTGCACAACGTCGATCACAAGGCGGTTGGCCTCGAGGACTTCGGCAGGCCCGGCAACTACTTCGCGCGGCAGATCGGCCGCTGGAGCAAGCAGTACCAGCTCTCCGAGACCGAACCCATTGCGCAGATGCACCGGCTGATCGAGTGGCTGCCCCGGAGCATCCCGGCCGGCGAGGACACCTCGATCGTGCACGGCGACTACCGGCTGGACAACATGATGTTCGCGAAGGACCGTCCGAAGGTGATCGGCGTGCTCGACTGGGAGCTGTCCACGCTGGGGCATCCGCTCGCCGACTTCTCCTACCACTGCATGAGCTGGCACATCCCGCCCGAGCGCTTCCGCGGCATCGGCGGGCTGGATCTCGCCGCGCTCGGGATCCCGGACGAGCAGACCTACGTGCGGATGTACTGCGAACGCACCGGCCGCGACCCCGCCCAGATCCTCGAGCACTGGAACTTCTACCTCGCCTACAACATGTTCCGGCTCGCCGCGATCCTGCAGGGGATCGTCAAGCGGGTGGTCGACGGCACTGCGTCGAACGCGCAGGCGCCTGCCACCGCCGAGCGCGTGCGTCCGCTGGCCGAACTGGGCTGGGCCTACGCCCGGCGCGCCGGCGCGAAGTGAGGCGTCCGCACGGACGCACCGAACGCGGTTTCATCCACCGCACCCCGACGACGAAGGAGACGAAGATGGATTTCGAGTACACCCCGAAGGTGAAGCAGATGCGCGAGCGTCTGATCGCGTTCATGGACGAGCACATCTACCCGAACGAGCAGCGCTACCACGAGGAGGTGGAGGCCAACCGAGCGGGTGGCAATGCGTGGCAGGCCACGAAGGTGATCGAGGAG